>NZ_JAKZAL010000032.1 GCF_022538115.1 Cognataquiflexum rubidum
ACCAACTCAGGAACAACAGGAACTAATATCAGCTATCATGAAAAATTAGCTTGGGTGTCCCATCGCACAAAACAGGAAACATGATGTCTCCACGATCATTGTGGTTGAAAATAAATGTATGATCAGCCAAATCCCATTCACCCCAAGAGTTTTTTTCTGGGTCAAAAAAAGCAACATGATTATAATCTTTCCTAAATTTTACACGCTTTATTTCCTGATTGGTAGCTGGTGACCCTTTAATTCTAACTCCATAAAAATCCCATGGTCCATTTTTCCCTTCTATAAGATCAAAAATAGAAACATCCTCCGCCAACCTTTCAAACCTTGCAAAAAAAGAATGTTCTTTTCGGGACCCAACAATGGTGGACCTATCTTTTAGGTTTATATTTTGAAAAAATAATAAATTATATATTTTTCCATTTGCCTTAATAAAAAATGCATCCTCATTCCCGGGTGGCAGCAGATAAATACTAACATCTTCGTCTGTGTTGTTCTGGTAAACAAAATCTATTTGTGTGAATGAAGCGCCTTGAATTACAGATTTGATCTTTAGTTCAGAAGCTGTGCTTTTATTTACTGAAGGATAATTAAAAGTTTGAGCTTTTGACAAATTGACCATCAAAAACATCAGACAAAGAGTTAAAATTCTATTCTCCATTTCAAAAACCTGTTTAAAGGTGAACTATTACAATCAAAACTTATTCTCCAAAAATTTCAATAATTTTTCCTGTTTCATCAAATCTAAACCTAAGCTTACTCTGAATTTTTCGGTACTCTTTCTTTTCAATATGGTAAAAGGAAAAGATGGTAAACACCAAATAATTGTAATCATCCAATTTTTCAATTTTCTCAATATTGTTTATTGGTTCCTCAATGAGAGACCAAGATTTTTGATAATGTTCATAGATTTCATCACCAGTGGGATATCTTAATTCCCAGTATTTAATTACATCGTCTGAAAAGAAATTTATTATTTTGGAAAAATTCTGATCATCTTCTGATTCAATAAATTCCTTAATTGTTGTGGTAAAATCAACTGGAACCTTGTCATCATTAAATGAAGACTTAGGCACTCCGGTTTCCGATGTGGATGTTGATTTTTTTAATTCATTCGAGAAACCCGGTTTCTCATTATAAAGACTTAATAAATGGGAGGCTGGTACGCCAAAGTTAAATCCTTGACTATTTGTCACACTTGCAAAATTAATAGCAACCAACCTTCCCAAACTATTAAAAATGGGACTTCCACTTGATCCTGGTAAAGATGGAATTGAATATAGGACTTGGGTTCTGGTTATATCTTGAGTGATCTTCCCAGAATTAAACTGAGATTTTATTCCTTCTTCGGTAAGGGCAAGGCCCAAACCTCTATTATATCCAATCATATGTACATCATCATTCAAGTTCAGATCATGTTTTTCTGATAGGGTATTTATATCAAAGAATTTAATATCCGATGGAGTTTTTTTATTTTTAAGTTGAATAATGGCAAGGTCAATATCTTCCGACCTTGAATTTTCCAATGGCATACATCCTTGAAAATCTAAATCATTTTCAATAAAAGTGTCATCATATACTATACCAAGGGAAACCCGCTCAATTGTTAATGTGTATTCGTTTTCTTGAAAATTTAATAGATTGTAAACAATCTCTAATTCCATTAATTTTTTTTCAGTTACTTCATGCTTTTCAATCAATTCTTCCTTTTCTTCATAACCGAGTACATTTTGATATTCTTGATAATACTCGGCTATTTTTGTTAGAAGAGATTTGGCCTCTATAATTTCTCCTCTAATTTTGTTTCTTGCTTCTGCAAAGTGGGTACTTATATTTTGACCAATATCTATCTGATTTGCTGTTGGAAAAACAACATGACTATTTGTTGCTATTTTACCATTTCCATCAATAAAGAATCCAGTTCCAAATGATACCATTGATTTTTGGATCGCCTCCTCTTTGTCGGCCATAATTATTGGTTCATTGTTCTCAATAATAAAAAAAAGCTCAATTCCATTTTTAAAAGTTAATTTGAAGAAATACTCATTCTTAATCAAAACAACACTTCTACGATATAGATCATAAATCTCTTTGGGATCTAATGTTTTAGGTATACAGGAAAATGCGCAAAATAAAAATAAAATATTAAGTTTTATTATTCGTTTCATAAATTTAGTGGATGACGTTACAATGAATGCATAATACCTGTAATAAGCAATAGAATCTACGCCTTCATAGAGCATTAGATGCCATTTATTTTTTGTGTCTGCTATTTGAGTTTTGCTAATAATTATTTAATCATCTAATCCTTAAGGCATTAAAATTTTTTCCTAAGCACTCTGGTCACTTGAAGATTAATAGAGAAAAGTAATAGGTGGAATTTTCCAAAAAATTGGCTTAAAAAATTTCTGAGCTGTTTATCCGGGATAATTTCATTATTTCAAGGGGAATAGAAACATTATTATAATTTATGCTCTCTTTGAACAATATCTACATCATTCATAATCCTATTCTCAAACTCAAAAAGATCTATTCCAAAAAATTGATTAATTCTGGCTAAAAATCTCATCATTTCCAATTTCCAATCAACGATTCCGAGAATCGAGATATAGCCTTCATTCTTTTGCCGATGGTAATAATAAACCGAAATGTTTTTATTGAAGTATAGAAATTCAACACTATATCCGTCACCATCCACAAGACAATGAGAAAATTCGAAATTGGATAAAATCTCTTCTAAACCATTTTCCTTATCACCGCCTAGGCGTATTTTAAAATTCCACCTTCCCGTTTCCAAGAATTCTTAATTCTTCATTTCTCATTCCTAATTTCTCATTTATAATTCCCTACCCTTTCCAAACCTCCAAAACCCTCACCGCCCCTCCGCTTTTAAGGGGATAATATTGTCCATTGCTTTCTTGGAAAAAGTAGATGCCTACCATCACCGTCCCCAAATAGTCTTTGAGTACGGGGTCATAGGACATCGGAACTTCTCCTAGCAGAGTTAAGGATTCATCCTTTTTGAAATGGCTTTCCTCACCGGAGATAAAAAACTTTCCCTTGGCTTTTGGGCTCTCGGGGACTTGGACAATCCCAATCTTGACTTGAAAATGACTTGCCCCTACAGGTATGGCCTTGGGATTGAGAAAGCCTACCTGAGAGAAATCCACTTTCACCATACCCGCTTCTTGGTCTATTTCGATCGTCGGCATTTGCCCCAACAGGTTTTGAAGTTTGGCTTGCTTGGCAAATTCCTTCCCTCGAAGTAGGCTGACATCTCCGCCAAGAAGGGTTCTTTTTCCCGGCCCACGACTGCTGTCAGTCAGCATAATTTTTCTAAACGCCCCACTGAGTTTGGAATGTAAATAACCTGTATCCATTTGATACAAAAGAGTATGGGCCAGGTATCTGAATGATGAGCTGAGCGTAGAAGCCCTTCCAAATTCATCATTCATCTTTTTGGTTCCCACAAAAAACCTGCTCAACCAATACCTTTTCTTGTTTTTTTGTCTTGCCTGCCGGGCAAAATGCTTCCCATTCATCAGGTAAAATGTAATCCCCCCAAGAGTGCCTACAAACTTGGTCCAACTTGTCAGTTTAGCCATAGCTCCTTTATATCAAAGTATACCTTCCCTTACCCCTCCGTACTAGTCCCCCTACACTTTGACCGTGTTTATACCGTGTTTTCACCGTGTTGGAGAGGAATCCTAGTTCTATCCCTTAAGAGTTAAATATATACAAATGCCGGATTAGTTGTATCTCCCTGTTAAAAAATAGGGAAGGGAATAGTACATCACCACCATGGCTTCTCCACCCAATTGAGAGTGTCTCAATTGAACGGGCCATTTGCTGTTGACCGTGGTCTTTCGAACCATGAAATATATATCAAAGACATGAAAATCCGGAATCTTACTCTTAAGGAAATCCTTCAATGAAAAACTAGTGGGTGGGAAGAAATTTTACCGGGCCGGCGGTGGCCAAATGGGAGGGAGGATTAAAATTTCTTGCCTCCCGATAGCTATCGGGATGGTTACTTTTTGTGGTAAGACAAAAAGTGACGCAAGAAAAGACCATTAATCTTCAGGTTCTTGAATTGAAATATCAAACATCAAAAAAAATGCCTCTAATCGTGGACTAACAGCTGTTGACTATCGACCGTTGACCGTGGACTGTCGACTATGGACTAGTTAAAACCACTCACTCACCATCGCATCAACCTCCGTCAGTACGACCTTCAATTCCTCGTAAGATTTCCCCGATATCCCCATCAAAAACTCATGATTCGCGACCTGCATGCCGCAGAACCCAAAAATCCCAATCCCCATCAATTTCCTGACGGATTCATCCATGCCGTTTTCTTGGATAAATGATTCATCCGCATCGGTGGTCTGAATGATACTGACTTTCTTGTCTTGGAGCTTTCCCCTTATTCCTGCTACATCGGCTTCAAATGCAAATACAGGCGTAAATACCCTGTCCAAATATCCTTTCATCATCGCCGGCGGTGACCACCACCAAGTCGGATAAATCAGGATCAGGTGATTCGCCCATTGGATTTCGGCCTGTTCAGCAACCACATCTGCGGGAGTTTCTCCGGCTTGGGATTCGTACCTCTTCCACTCTTCCAGAGAAAGAATGGGATCAAAACCCATCGTGTATAAATCCCGGACTCGGACAAGGTGACCTTTTTGGATCAACCTTTCTTCCACGGTTTTGGAAATGGCGTGGTTGAAACTTTCAAGATTGGGATGCGCCAAGATGATCAGGACATGTTGCTTTTCTGTCTCAGCAAATAGATTTTGGAAGCCAAGAATGAAAGTCAAGAAAAATAGCACAGTCAATTTTTTAAAAAATGAAGGATTTAGGGATTTTTTCATGATGTAGGAGGCTAATATGGATGTGCAATGACAGGTTTCTTTCACTTTTTACCAAGATCCTATAACCGACCCATTTGGATTAATGTCAATTATAATAGGAAGCTTTGCCTTGTCACTTCCCTGCCTGTCGGCAGACAGGGACGAAGGAGAAGTCTTTAAATAAACACATTCTTCCTTCAAGATATCTCCCCCTGGTCGATATGACAAGGAGAAGTTTTTTTCACTAATTTCCCTTTTCCTATGGGCTACTTTGTACTTGGCACATGGTACTTCGTACTCATGTCACCTCTCACCACTTACCTTTTACCTTTCAATAAATCACATGGTGTCACCTCGCAATTCCACTTCCACTTCCGTCTCCCGTCTTCCGTCTCCCGTCCCGCCTGAAGCAGAATCTTGGCCAATTGCCAAAGAAGCCCCTATCCATTAGATTACTACATTTTCTTAACCACCTCTTTCTTTGGAATCCGGATGCTCCACATCCCTCTCAAGTCACCGATTTTGTGTCCTGTGGCCTTGTCTTCGGGATAGAGTTCGGCAAGGGCTTTTTGTGTTTCGGCACTGATGTCAGTTCCGGGTTTGCCATGGCAATTGAGACACATGCCATTGGGGATTTTGATGGCTTTGGTATACAAATAAACTTCCCCGTTTTCAAACTTTTGGATACTTGGATCAAGGGGAAGTTCGTTTTCGGCATTGTATTCATAGGCTTCCAATATGCCCTTTTCCTCTTCAGTCGGTTGGTCTTCTGGGTTGCGGTATTGGTTGGATACCCTGCGGATGCTGACCCCGTATTTTTGGCTTACTTCTGCCAAGATCGGAAGGGCCTGTACATTACAAAATTGGATGGCACCTGGAACCCCTTTTTCTTCGATCGCTTTTTGTAAGGCGCTGACCAATTGCTGCTGCGCTTCGGTGCTCATTTCATCCCCCCACTTCATGCCTGCCTGAAGGATGTCTGCCTCATTGAGTTTTTTGACTTCCATGCTTTTGTTTACCTCCTCAAAAACCTCCTTGCTCACCCTTTCATTTGATCCACAGGAAGATAAAAGGGAAGCCATCAACAAAAACTCGAATATTTTTTTCATTTTTTTTTCATTTAATATGGATAAAAATAAGGCTAAAAGATGAGTTAATAAAAAGTTTATTGCTGTTTGTGTCCCGAACCTACTAATCACGAAGTTTTCAAGCCTTGCTGACGATTCCGAAACCTTTCATTTTTGGTTTTAAGTCCTATTTTTGTGTTTGTTGAATCCCCATTATTGATGACAAAACGCTTCATAACTCTTCTGATTTTTATCCTTATACACTCTTTTGGCTATTCCCAAACCTGGAAAAGAGTAGGTGGTCGCGGAAACCAATTGACTGATATTTCCTGGGCAACAGAGGAAACGGGCTATGTGTCCGGCAACCAGGTTATTTTAAAAACCATAGACGGTGGATTGAGTTGGACCGAACAGGAAGCTCCCACCAAAACCAGAATGTGGGCAGTTGATTTTTTTGATGAAAACCTCGGCTTGATGGCAGGTGAAAGGGGAGAAATCTTCCGCACGACAGACGGAGGGACCAATTGGCAGCTGATCAATGTGGGTACAGACAAGACATTGCGGAGCGTGAAATTCTTAACCCAAACCCGGGCCTATGCCGTGGGTGATGGTGGAGAAGTGTACCGCTCTACCAACAGCGGACAAAGCTGGGCAAAGCAATCTGTGGGAACAACAGTCGATCTAAAGCGGGTGTTTTTTGCCAATCAGGACACGGGTTATGTGGCCACCGCAGACGGAAAAGTCGTCAGGACATTCAATTCAGGGAACAATTGGTCTATCCAAAATACCGGACAATCCATTCCACTGAATGATATTTATTTCACCTCAGGGAAAACCGGTTTTGCCGTAGGCCAAAGTGGGACAATCGTCAAAACAATAGATGCGGGAACGACTTGGAGTCAAGTGACAAGCGGAACGGAGCGCAACCTGACGGCCATGTCATTCAACAAAACCAATGTAAACTTCGGAGTAATCTTGGGGGAAAATGGAACTGTACTGAGAACAACCAATGCAGGGACGACTTTTGATGGCGTCAATATCTCCAATACACAAACCTATTTTGGGGCCAGTTTCAGAAAAACCTCCAATGTGATTTTTACCGTAGGAACCAACGGCACCATCATTTCATCTGTCAACTCCGGTGCGAATTGGGTAGTCAGGCAGACAGGATTGGATGTCAATTATAGAGCGACACAGTTTAGGACCGCGACGCTTGGGTATATCGTGGGGGACAGGGGTTTGTTTTTGGTCACCTCCAACGGTGGCACCACCCTTACCAACAGGTCTAGGCCTGTATCCGGTGCATTTCACGACTTGGCTTTCACGACCAATGCTTTTGGCTATATCGTGGGAGATAATGGCGTTGCTCTTAGGACTGCAAACTCCGGCGCAAACTGGACTTCCCTGAATCCCCCTGCAGATAATACCATTTACGGATTACACTTTTTTAACAATGCCTCCGGCTATGCGGTGGGCGAAAACGGATTTATGGCCAAAACCATAGACTCCGGTGTGATTTGGGAAAAGCTATCCGTCGGCGGAACTACAGAGCGACTCCGAGACCTGGTATTTTTTGATAATCTCACAGGTCTGGTCATCGGAAAAAATGGATTTTTGGCTAGAACAGTAGACGGGTCGCAGTGGCAGAAGATAAATGTCCCTACTACAGAAGACCTGTTTGATTTGGATACCCTGGACCTCAATTCTGCTGTAGTGGTAGGAAACAACGGTACCATTTTAAAAACCGTTGACCGGGGAGTTTCTTGGTCCAAAATCAATTTGACTGAGACGAGAAACCTTGCAGCTGTAGAATTTTTGGACGAGTCTATAGGTTTTATTGCCGGGGAAAAGGGGCTAATGATGATGACCCGGGATGGGGGACTCACTTGGACCAACATGCCTACCGGAACATTCCAGGACTTTGCGGGGATCAGTTTCGGCAGTTTGAGCAGTGGCTTTGCCGTGGGGGAAAACGGGTCCTTATTCAACTATAGCTGTCAGGTCCCTGAAATGCCGACGGTTATTTTTGGGGAAAACAATATCTGTATCAGCCAACAAGTCTATCAGGTTCAAAACACCGATGCCGATGCTATTTTTGAATGGCGTGTCGATGGCGGTACTATTTTGGAAGGACAGGGCACGAGTAGGATTGTAGTAAGGTGGGATGCACCGGGAAGAAATGCGGTTTTGGTAAGAGGGGTAAACAACTGCGGCAACGGCGGGACCAAAGGCCTTGAAGTCTTGGTTTCTACCACACCAAAAAATATTACCGAAATCCAGGGTGAGGGAGTGGTATGTATCCAAGGTTCTGTGGAATACATGGTCAACGATGTCCCCGGCACAATTTTCATTTGGGAACTCACCGGTGGAAATATCACAGAAGGGCAGGGAACTGCCAAAGTTAAGGTTCAATGGACGGAAGGAGGATTGAAGGAGTTAAAGATCAAACCAACCAATCCATGTGGGGAAGGCACATTTTTCTCAAAAAGCATTCAGGTAATTGCGCCGCCAAGTAAAACTTCCGATATCACCGGTCCTGAGAGAGTGGGCTTGACAGAGGAAGTTTACGAAGTGACCAATATTGCGGACGTCAATTTCCAATGGCTTATCAGTGACAATGCTGCAGAAATAATTTCAGGACAGGGAACCAACAAGATCACTGTTTTATGGAAAAAGCAGGGGGACTTTACCATATCCGTAAAGGCAATGAACAGCTGTAATTCAGGCCCAGAAACTACTTTGGAGGTGAATGTCAATTTCATCACCAGCGTGCAGCCTGAGCCTTCCGGTTCCAAAACCAAGATCTACCCGAATCCATCCCAAGGGGATGTTTGGGTTTCTTTTGAAGGTATCTATGGGGTCAGCCTGATAAAAATTGCTGACATCATGGGCAAGGAAATCCAGGAAACCAAACCGGAGATGGGAGTGGAAACCATAGTCTTCAGGGCACTTCCCAAAGGATTGTATATCATCACCATCAGAAGCAGGGAAAAAGAGTACAAACACAAACTTTTGGTAAGATAATTTTTTCCTTATTTTAAGGAACTGGGGGCGTCCCAAAAATGAAGTAATTGAAATTAAATTTCTCAATTTAAGAAATGGCAATTTTATCTTCTGTTTTTAAGGAATGATTATAAAGTTTTGACTATAAAATCAGAATAATATTTTTTTATCTCTATTGACAATATTCAATAATTTATTGTCATTTGCCTGCATAAACCCAAATGAAATGCAAGAGAGATATTTCCAGCCTGAGAGTTTGATGATGACTCACGGGTATAAGCCTGAATTGTCCGAGGGGGCTGTAAAGTGCCCTATTTTCCAAACCAGTACTTTTGTTTTTAAAACAGCCGAAGAAGGCAAAGCCTTTTTCCAGGTGGCCTATGGCAAAAGAGAAAAAGAACCCAACGAGGAGTTGGGATTGATCTACAGCCGACTCAATAACCCCGATTTGCAGATTTTGGAAGAGCGCTTATGCCTTTGGGATCAGGTAGAGGAATGTGCGGTGTTTGAGAGTGGGATGTCTGCTATTTCCACGGTCATGTTGGAGTTTTTGAGGCCCGGGGATGTATTGCTATACAGCAAACCTGTCTATGGCGGCACGGACCACTTTATCAACAAGGTACTTCCCCAATATGGCATCAATGGTGTTGGATTTACCGCAGACCAATCTTCTGCCGAAATACTCGAGAAGGTTACAAATATGGGATTGGCGGCAAATGTAAAAATGGTCTACGTCGAAACCCCTGCCAATCCGACCAACGCACTTTTTGACCTATCTGTCTGCAGGGAAGTTGCCGACAGCCTTAGCTCCGCTGAAAAAGAAGTGGTGGTCTGTGTGGACAATACCTATATGGGACCGCTTTGGCAGCATCCGCTGAAGCATGGTGTGGATTTGATAGTGTATTCCGCGACCAAATATATCGGCGGGCATTCTGACCTGATCGCCGGAGCTGTTTTGGGCAATTCCAAGCATATGAAGCGGGTGAGGACGCTAAGGACATTTCTTGGGAATATGGCGGGCCCTTGGACAGGATGGCTGTTGATGAGGAGTCTCGAGACACTCAAAGTCAGGATGACCAAGCAGGCAAGCAATGCCGTGGAGGTGGCGGATTTTCTAAAATCACATCCAAAAGTCGAAAAGGTATATTACCTCGGACACCTTGAGCCGGGAGACCCACAGTATGACATCTTCAAAAAACAACAGACCTGTGCCGGCGCGATGCTCTCATTTGATATCAAAGGAGGAGAAAAGGAAGCGTTTTTGTTTTTGAACAACCTCAAGCTTATGAAGCTTGCCGTATCCTTGGGCAGCACAGAATCCCTTGCGGAGCATCCGGCTACTATGACGCACAGTGATGTATCCGAAGACGACCGCAAACTTCTCGGCATCAGTGAAAAGTTGGTCAGGCTTTCTATTGGTGTGGAGCACCACTCGGATATCATTTGGGATATCCAACAGGCATTGGAAAAAGTATAAAAAAAAAAGAGCTTCCCAAATCGGGGAGCTCTTCTCTTTTAATTTCAAGATTGGTATGAATCTTTGAATTCAGACTATTCTGCCAGTGCCTAAACTAAACTACCGATGCCGAAATTGTCGGGGTCGTCATTCTGAACCGCAGCTTGCGGATCCCGACAGCCGTACGGGAGAAGAATCTCATTAATCTTTGAGACTCTTCGCTACACTCAGAGTGACGAGACAGCGTCAGTTGATTTGCAATTGCCGTGGCCGTGGCCGTGGACTATGGACTGTGGACTATTGATTACTTTTTCCCCAACACATCGCACCTGTCATAGGCGGGATCTATATCCATGAAAACATCTTCTTTTGCGGTGACAAACCATCGGCTCAGGATACCCTCTTCTTTCTTTCTTTTGGTGGCGGCCTTCATTTTTTCATAATCGTCCTCCAGATTAGCCCTGTGTGCCGGAAACCTTTCTTTGTAGAAGAGTATCCTGACCTGTGGTCCTTCCCTTTCGGTTTCAAATCGGATTGGTGGCGTGATAGTGCCGACTTTCATACTGTCCAAGGTGAAGTATAAAACAGGATCATCAAGCGTCCTAAGTGTAAGCCTGCTTGAATTGTTGTTGGGATCCACAAAAAACCCGCCATTGTCAGAGGTTGCCCTGTCTTCGGAGTTTTCTTTTGCAGCTTTTGCAAAATCTATTTTTCCTGAAACGATAGCTGTCCTGAGGCTGTCAAGGAACCTTTCGGCATCGGCAATATCCTGTTCGGAAGGTTCAGGTCTTATTAGGATATGTCGGGTATTGAAAGTATTTCCTCTTTTTTCCAGAAGCTGTATCATGTGAAAACCAAAAGTGGTTTCCACGGGATCGCTGATTTCAAGTACATTCATGCCAAGTGCTGTTGCTTCGTACTCGGGTGCAAGTTCACCTCTTCTGAAAAATCCCAACTCACCACCCAAAGGTGCTGATCCGGGGTCTTGCGAATATTGCTTTGCAAGGGTCTGAAAATCAGCTTTCCCCTCCATGATCTGATTTTTGAGCTCCCGGAGTTGGGCAGTAATATCGTTTTTTACCTTTTGGTTTACTTGGGGTTTTTTGACGATCTGTCCCACTATTACCTCGGCTGAAAAGAAGGGAAGCGAATCTCTCGGAATATCATTGAAAAATTTGCGGACGTCAGCAGGAGAGATAGATAGCCCCTCAGTGATTTTTGCCTGCATTTTTTGGACAATGAGCTGCTCCTTCAGCATGTCATGTATCTCCGTTTTCAATTGTTCGGCAGTCTTTCCGTAAACTTCGGCAAGCATGGCTTCGTCTCCGCCAAACTGCTGCATCACCATGGAGAACCTTTGGTCAGCAGAGAACATCACCTCTGCATCTGTGACCATGACGGAGTCGATCTCCGCCTTGGCTATCATCATTTTATTGATGAGCAATGACTCAAACACTTCGCACCTCGTGGGAGGCTGTATGTCCTGTTGGGATTGGGCAAGGGCTTCAATGTAGGTTTTTTGTACATCGGACTCCAACAGAATGTAATTGTTTACTTTGGCTACTATTTTATCCAATACCTGACCCGAGGGTGGGGGAGTTTCTGTTTTTACTTCCGTCTGTGCTATTACCTGAATGGTGATCAGGTTCAGTAAACAAACAGCCAGTAAATAATTTAATCTACTCATATATTTTGAATTCATTTTTTTCAAGTGCTCGGTTATAAACTTCTTTCTGTAATTGATCGACGAGTTCAACCCTTCTTTTGTTGATCAGGATTTTGGTTATTTCATCCCTGACAAATTCGAGTGGTGGAACCTGTTCCTGCAATTTGTATTCCAATATCCTGAAATAATACCTGTACCGGTCGTCATCAGTAATTACATGCTTGTTGTTTCGGACCAGTTCCACCTTGTTGGGATGGTTGGACAAAGGCGTATTGATAATGATGTCATCCAACTTGACCCAAGTGGAATCTTCAAGAAAATGGTTTGCACCGGAACTGACTGCCAAGGCTTTAAATGCATCTTGGTCTTTTTGATTCTGTGACCGGATCAACCTTTCAATCTGTCGGTTTTGCGGGGACTCTTTTTCGATTTTCACAAAATTCACCCTGACAATAATTTCCTTCAGGCTGAAATTTACTTTATTGATCTGATAGTAATCTTCGATTTCCTGTTGACTGACTTCGTTGTTCAGGTTTTCCGTCACATACTTTTTTTCAAATTCATAGACCATCAGGGCATACTTATAGTCCAGAAGTTTCCTGTTGATTTCAGCTTCGTCAAAAGCCATTGATTTGCCCGCTTCTTTGATAAGGAGTTGCTTTCTTACCCAAGACTGAACATACCTTTCAGCGATATTTGCACTGTCCTCCTTGGATTTGCTTTCGGACTTGATGAATGAAAGTTCTGAGAGGTGCAAATTTTGGTTGCCTACCGAAGCGATTATTTGGTCTTCTTCGGCATTTCCTTCGGATTTGAACCTGAAGAAATCACATGCTCCGATGGTTGCCAAAAGGAGGATAACCAAAAGACTACTTCGCCACTGCAAGGTCAAATATTTTCTGTTTTTCTGTTTCATTGATCTTGACAGCGTATTTCTCCTTCAGGGTGGAGATCAGTTGCTTGTCCAGAAATTCCTGATAGTTCTGTATCACCTTGCCACGGGTTTCTTCAAATTTCTTTGGTCCGGGCAATACCTTTTCCCCCAATACCACCATGTAGGTTTTGTTTTCCAGCCTCAGCTCTTGAAAATTAAGCGCGATATTTGCATTTTTCAGGATAGGATGCTGCTGCCATTCAAAGATGCCCTCGGATACTGTAAAGGCCAAAGGATTGTTGATCAGGAAGGTATTTTCCAAACGGTCAACCAAATTGGGCTGGTATTTTTTGTCTGACAAAAATTTACGGACTGAAGGAATGCTTTCTTCTTTGGCCATCGTAAGTATCAAGGCCTGAATTCTTTCATTCCATTGGTATCTTGAAATATTCTCCTGATAGAAGTTTACCTGACCCAAGCTGTCTTCGATGGCTTTTTGCCAAACTTGCTCATTCATCAGGGAGAAAAGCAGGATTCCGTCTCTGTATTCCTGAATCATAAGCCTGTATTCCTCATTATTGGTCATCAGGTCATTGATCTCGGCTTCCTGAAGCTTGATTTCAACATACTTGTCAAACCAGGTTTTGAAATAATTCTGGGGATTGGTCCGAACGACTTGCTTGTCTTCTGCAATGAAATCCAATAGACCTTTCACTGTTTTTGGATTTTTATTGATGCTGAACAAAACCGAATCCAACAGATTTTTTGATTCAAGGATTTCTGCTATCTCCTGCCTTGAAGTTGTTGTAAACAGGCCATTGACCGAATCTACCAACACTTCATTTTCAACAAATCCATATTTTGAT
Organism: Cognataquiflexum rubidum; assembly: GCF_022538115.1. Lineage (GTDB taxonomy): Bacteria > Bacteroidota > Bacteroidia > Cytophagales > Cyclobacteriaceae > Cognataquiflexum > Cognataquiflexum rubidum. Next base: position 13,786 of record NZ_JAKZAL010000032.1, read on the forward strand.
TTTTGGATAGCCACTACCTGTGATTGGATCAGGGTGGACCTGCTGTCTCTCAGAATCCTGGATTTGATGGAAGATTCCATTTCCTCATAGCTTGCAAGGGGCTTCTTGCCTTCCAATCTGATGATATGGTATCCAAAAGGCGTTTTGACGGGAGATGAGATTTCACCTTCTTCCTGTAGGGAAAAGGCGGTTCTTTCAAATTCGGGAATGACTGAACCCAAGCCTATCCAAGGCAAGGAACCTCCTGTATTTTTGGTGCCTGAATCTTCAGAATATAGCTGACATATTTCTTCCCAAGAGCTCTCTGGTTTTTGTAGTTCGGTGTAGATTTCACTTACTTTTCTTAAAATCCTTTCCTCTGTGACAGGATCATTTCCTTGAGAGCGGACCAATATATGGGAAACTTTCACTTCGCCGGGATTAGGCTGTCGGTCTTCCAATTTGATGATATGATACCCGAAATTGGTCAAAATAGGATCTGAAATCTGACCTATCTGCATGGAATAAGCGGCGTCCTCAAAAGAGGAAACCATTTGTAAAGCGGTAAAATAACCTAGGCTTCCCTTATTGTCCTTTGCCGAAGGGTCATCGGAATGCTCAAATGCCAATTCATTGAAGTCAGCACCGTTTTCAGCTTCCTCTTTGAGTTTCAATGCCATTCTCAATACAGAAATCGTATCTGCCTGACTGGCATTGGGAGGAAACTGCAACAGGATGTGACTGGCTTTGACTACTTCCTTCATCCGGCTGTAAGCTTTCATGAGCTCACCTTCCTGAAGGGAGTTTTTAATCAAAAATGGCTGTGTCAGGTCGTCTTTGAATACTTCAAATTCCCTTTCAAACTCTACTGTTTTGTCCAATCCAAGGCTTTCCGCCTCTTTGACTTTGAGTTTGTAATTGATGAAGAGGTCAAGGTTTTCAAAAAATTCCTCTTCAGAAATCTTGTTCTCAGAATTTTTGAATTCCCTGTTTTTGGACAACATATGCAAAAATTCATCGCCGAATACCGCATTGTCACCAATGGCCAATAGTGGCGAAGGTGCGTCATCCTGTATTTCTACCGGCGCAACTGTTGATTTCGGGCTGCATGAAAATGCTAAAATCAGGAGTAAATAAAGAAATCGACTTATATTAATCATAAATGAAATGCCGGAAAACAAGTGCAATGTTACAAATTAAATTGAAAAATTTGGACGGCTCTGACTAATAAGATGCCTGAATTAACAATTATTTGGAATTGAGAATTTTATACAACCTGCAGATATTTTTGTTTTCAAAGGATTCAAACTCGATTTTATCCATAATCCTTTTCACCAGAATGATGCCGAGGCCACCTTTTCTTTTGGATTTGATGACCTGGGATATCTCAGGTTCCCGATATTCCAGGATATTAAAACCTTTGCCAAAATCCAGGATTTCAAAAACAATCAGTGCTTTGGAAGAAATCACATTGAGGTCAATAAATTCATTGGAATTGCAGTCATGGGAATGGATGATCAGATTGGCACACACTTCTTCCACGGCCAAGATCACCTGATGCTGCTCAATTTCTGACAGCGGAGTCTGTTTTAGAATTGCTTCTAAAAACTGTCTCAACTCAGACAATTGGGCAGTATCGCAATATAATCTTAATTGGGAATTCATAATTTAACCCTCCAGGGCTTCTTCTTTAGTGGGCCTAATAATGATCAGTTGGTCCAGTCCAAGGATATGAAACACTTGGAAAACCTTATCCTTCAGGGCGAAAATGACCATTTTGACATTGTTTTCTTCAAACTCATCGAGGTAGGACATGAATACGCCCAATCCCGCCGAGGAGATATAATCCAGTGCTGCACAGTCAATCAAAATGCTTTTTGCCCCTTCCTGAACCACCTCGCTGATGGCAGCATCCAATTCGACAGAGTTGCTTGCATCTATCTCTCCTGTCAGAATGAGAGTCCAAATGTCATTTTCTAAACGTTTTTCTATGTTAAGCATCTTCGTAATTACGGTTTTGTCAATGATTGGTTATGGGTTAAACTTGATCACCATGATCGAAAAGTCATCATCAGGTATCCCTCCCTCACCCACAAACTGGTATACTTGGTTGATTATCCTTTCTTGGATTTTGTCTGCACTTAGATTTTTGTATTTCTCAAAAGTCGATTTGAGTTTATCATAGCCAAACTCCTCTCCTTTTTTATTGGTCGCTTCAATGATGCCGTCGGTATACAAAACAAGAATATCCTCTTTTTCAAAACTGAACTCTGACTCGTGGATGTAATTCCTGTAATTGGCATTCCTTACTATTCCCAATCCCAATCCATCAGCACTCAGGTATGCGGCCTTGTCCTGACTGTGGTCATAAAACAAGGTTGGACAATGTCCTGCACGGCTGTATCTGATCGTTTGTTGGCTGGTATCCAACAGAAAGTAAGAAGTGGTGATAAAGTGGTTCCTTTCCAGACATTGGCTCAAGGCAATATTTGCTTTGTACAAAAATTCCCCCGGGTTTGGTTTAAGCTGCACCAGACTGTGGAATATGCCTTTCATCTGTGACATGTTGAATGCCGCCGAAGTACCTTTGCCGGAAACGTCTCCGATAATAATGGCAAATACACCTTCATCCAGGTCTTTGGTTTCATAAAAATCTCCGCCGACTTCGTCTGCTGCGACAGAAAATCCGCAAATCTCAAATTTCTCATTGTGGTGAAGCTCCTTGGGCAATAAACTCTGCTGTACCCGCTGCGCAATTTTTAACTCCTCTTTGTACCTTTCTGTTTTGATGGCTTCATTCAGCAGCCTGTAATTTTCCACTGATATGGAGGCCTGTCCGACAAATGTGGTGATGATATTGATCATTTCTTTGTTGAACCCATCCCGCACTTCTTTGACCAGATACATCCTTCCGATTGTTTTTTTATTGACTACCAATGGAATCAAAAATGCCGATTTGTAAATGTTATGGGGGATTTTTCCGTAAAATTTCTTGGTATCATTGTCCTCCAGAGACCAATCAAACTCCGAAAATGGCTTGATGGTTTGGAACAAAGCCACAATCTCCTCACGGATTTCTTCATCAATAAACCTCTTCTGGATCATTTGGGGAATATTGTCTTTGTCCAAAATCTCCAGCCAACCCCCGTCGGCATAGGAAGCACTCATGCTAGAGTCAATCAATATATCCAAAACCTGGCTTTCGTCCTGTCCGGGTTTGATGGATTGGCTGAGCCGCTGAAAATTGATGGCCTCCACCAGCTTTTGTTCAAAAACAGAAGAAGTCGGCAGATTGAAAAGCGTTACTAGAAAACTGAACAGCGCATAGATAAATACAAAGGCAAAAAGCCCAATCAAAAATAAATTGTCAGTCAGGTTGACAAAAGAAGTGACACCGATGTCGCTGTATGACGATAAACTGGAAAACAGAAATGTGGTACAGACTAAGATTATAACCAGAAAAAGAATGGATTTCCATTTTTCCTTGAAAGTCAGGTAAGGAATCCACTTCAGGTTGACAGAGAGTGAAGCAGAAAATATCGAGAGGAAAACCAATCCAAAAATGAAGCTGTAGTCGAAGTCGTTTTTGTTGATGAATACAAAAAACATACTCATCAGCATCAAAACCTCAAAAGCTTGCCATTGCTGCACCACCTTTTTGGATTTTTGATACAGGATCAGGTGCTTCCAAAGCAAAGAGGTAGAGATCAGAAAAAGTGTAATAAAAGCGAAATTGACATGGTAGAAGAAATTACTCAGTAATGGATCCGAACCCAATTTGCTTTCTCCTAACATCAAGTAAAAAATGCTGATTCCAAATGAAATGAGTGTCGCCAAAAGCCCTGTCGAAACTCCCCGCCAGATAAGGTTGAGAAAATCAATGTTTTCGTTTTTATTGATCGAATAGTTGTAAAAAATATAGACAAGAATAAAGAACAGGATTTCAAGAATGTAGGATATCTCGGGAGCGAGGGTATTTTCCATCTGATTTACTGATTGGAAAATCCTCGTGATGTCTACAAAAAGCAAAGCCAACCAAGTAAGGATGGCCACCAAAATACTTATTTTACCGATATTTGGAGTAGGGAGTTTAAGCATTCTTGGAATTTGAATACAATAATACTGAAACAAACTTAATTTTCCTGACAGCGTTAAATGCCATAAGTCTAAATAAATGTTAAAAACCCTATGCGATTTTACAAGATTTCTTTTCTGATATTTTTTGTTTTTCTATACAGTTGCTCCTCCGCCCAAATCAATAAACTGATCAAAGATGTCACCTCCGGACAGATTCCTTTGTCTCAGGATGAAGTTGCTGCGGGATTGAAAGAGGCGCTCGAGCAGGGAATAGTGAAAGGGACTGACCTTGCCTCAAAGACCGATGGCTACTTCAAAAACGAATTGATCAAAATAATGCTTCCTGAGGATGCCCAAAAAGTAGAAAAAACCCTCCGGAATATGGGTTTGGGCAGCGAAGTGGACAGGGCCTTGCTTGCCATCAACCGCGGTGCGGAAAGCGCAGCCATCGAGGCAAAGCCGATTTTTGTGAATGCCATCAAGCAGATGAATATCCAGGATGCGCTCGGAATATTGAAAGGAGAACCCACTGCGGCCACGGACTTTTTGAAAAGGACGACCAATGCCCAATTGGTGGAGCTCTTCAAACCTAAAATCCAGGCATCTTTGGATGAAGTCGGTGCCACCAAGTATTATGGAGACCTAGCCAATTCCTACAATAAAATCCCGCTTACCAAGCAAAAAGTCAATCCTGACCTGAATGCCTATGTGACCCAAAAGGCCATTGACGGTTTGTTTGTGCTGATTGCCGAGGAAGAAAAAAATATCCGCGAGAATCCCTTGGGAAGGACTTCAGACCTGATGAAAAAGGTTTTTGCGCAGCAGGATTGATTTAGAGGAAAACAACATCTTCAATCACCCCTTTGCCAAACTTGGATTCGATCAGTTCCATGACTTTGGTCCGGTTCATTTTCAGTTCGTTCTTGACAGGTCCGGAGCTGATTTTTACAAAAAGTTTCTTTTCCTTGATATACAGGCCGGTGGTGCGGGAGGCTACCATTTTGCCCATCAGTTCCGGCCAGGCCTGCAAAAGCAACCTTTCGTCAAACTTGTCTTTGAGCCGGTAAGCTTTCAGCAAATCATCAAAAGCCTCCTTCAGCGGTGTCGCTTCTTTCTTTCTTCCTCCGTTGTTGCCATACTTTTCCATCATGTCCAAAGGTAATTTTATTTAAGGTAAAAAAAGAGATTCAGCAATGCTGTCTGCCAACAATCTTCCTTTTTTGGTCAGGATAATTTTGTTGGTTTCTTCCAGAATGAGTTTTTCTTGCCTTAACATCTTGAAGGTATCTTTTTTCAAATCTGTCAGATCATACCCCGAATTGTCCTTTAGATAAGTCAGGTCCGTTCCCCAAATGGTTCTCAATGACGTGAGAATGTAATCGTTGGCAGCATCTTCATTACTCAGGATTTCTTTGGCGTATATGCTTTCCCCGGTTTTCAGCTTTTTGATGTATTGGACATTGTGGGCAATATTCGATCCCCGGCTTTTGCCGTCAAAAGAATGCGCACTTGGGCCGATTCCCAGATAGGGGACGCCAAGCCAATAATTGGTATTGTGGAGGGCAAACTGTCCGGGCTTCCCAAAGTTAGAAATCTCGTATTGGACATAGCCGGCATCTTCCATGGAATGCATGAGGATTTCAAACTGTTCGGCTGCAAAATCCTCCGAGGCGGCGATGTATTTTCCTTTTTTGTGCCAATTTCCAAGCGCTGTCTTCGGCTCGACAGTCAGGCAATAGCTGCTGATATGTCCAGGATTTTGGGACAATGCGATCTCGAGGTCTTTTTTCCAGATATCATGGTTGGCGGAGGGAAACCCATAGATCAAATCCACAGATAACTTTTCAAATCCTGTTGACTTGGCGGATTCGATGGCTTTCAATGATTCCTCCGCTGTATGTGCACGGTTATAAAATTTCAGGATCTCGGGGTTGAAGGTCTGTATACCTATGCTCAACCTGTCGATTCCCAGAGCTTTCCAGTTTTGGAGGTTTGAAGTACTGAGGTCGTCGGGATTTGCCTCCAGCGTCACTTCTTCCAAATCCAAAGGATACCATTTGGTGACTGTATCCAAGATTTTTTCCAAATGGGATTTAGAAAGTAAAGAAGGCGTACCACCGCCAAAATATATTGTCCTGATCGGATTTCCTTGAGGAAGGAAATCTTTTCTTCCCTCTAATTCCACGCAGATAGCGTCTACCATTTCCTCGATCAGGTCTTTGTTGGTACTAAAGTGAAAATCACAATAGTGACAGGCCTGCTTACAAAAGGGGATATGGATGTAGATACCGGACAATTTATTTACTTTTAGCCTTCAAAGATACTTAAACCTAGCCGGTCAAAGGTGAAAAGAATCCTCATTTTCCTGATTCCATTATTTTGCGCATTTGCTTCTCCCGGATATTCCCAGGGAGGAAAATGGTTCCGTTGGGAATTGTCGGGAGCTTTGGCAGTTCAGGAAGAGCAGGTTTTTAGGGATTCTGTGGAGGTTTCTAATTTTATCAGAGGAAAATACCAAGAGTTATATGGCTTGGGATACCTGGCGCCTTTGGAAACCTTGGTAAAATCCACACCGGATTCACTTTGGATCAAAGTGGATACAGGTGAAAGGTTTGAATGGGTAGTGCTGAGGCCCGGCAATGTTGACCCTGTCCTGATGGTCAAGGCGGGTGTGGACCTGAGAAGGTTTTCACGAAGGCCTTTTGATTACCGGCAAATCTCAAGACTTTTTGAATCCTTATTAAAGGAATCGGAAAATAGGGGCTATCCTTTTGCGGCGGTCAGGATAGACAGTCTGGAAAGAAGCGGTAAAGGTTTTTCCGGTGCTTTGGATCTGGATTCCGGTCCAATGATAACTTTTGATTCCCTTAAAATCACCGGAGGGACCAAAACCAAGCCGGAGTTTCTTTCCCGTTTTTTACAGATCAAACCGGGACAGGTTTTTTCGCAGAAAAAAATCGATGAGGGAATCCGACAAATACGCGGACTGCCTTATCTCCGTTGGTCCGGAGAACCGGAACTCAGTTTTCAGAATGAGCAAGCGACGGTGTACCTTCCGATTGAAGACCGAAGAATCAATTCTATTGATGGCATCATCGGTTTTTTACCCAATGAAAATGAAGGGGGAAAACTGTTGGTTACAGGTCAGTTTGATATTGCATTATATAATGTAGCCGGAACAGGGCGGAATTATGAACTGCATTGGCAGCGGTTCAACCAACTTTCACAGACCCTCAAGATTGCCGGGTTTGAGCCTATGCTGTTGGGTTCAAACATCGATGCCAGCCTTTCTTTTTCGCTGTTGAAGGAAGACACCACTTTTCTGAACCGGGATTTTAGACTCAATTTTGGGTATAGATTTAGTTCAGACGGGTATCTCAGTTTTTTTACAAGACGTCAGGCGGGAGACTTGCTTGCAGTCAATGGACTTGAAGAAATCACCCAACTGCCGGATGCAGGTGATTTCAGGTTCAATAACTACGGGCTCAACTACCGACATATCTGGTTGGATGATGTTTTTTTCCCGAGACGAGGAGCTTTGGCCCAAGTTGAATTTGCCATTGGCAACAAAAATATATTGCAGAATACGGGCCTTCCGCCTGAGCTGTACGAAGGCATTGAACCCAAAACCCTGCAGTATTATATGGAGGCAAAGTTGGAGAAGCATTTTTATCTCTCTCCCCGTTGGGGAATTTTCACCAGATTGGCAGGTGGAACGGTAGAAAACAAAAATTTGCTGTTGAATGATTTGTACAGAATTGGTGGACTTCAGAGCATCCGGGGATTCAATGAGAATTTCTTTTTTGCTGACAAATACCTCTATCTCAATTTTGAGCCAAGGTTTTATTTTGATACCTACTCTTATTTTATGATTTTTGCCGATATGGGAAGACTAGAAAACAGCGTTCAAGGTTTTGGCCTAGATCAAACCTTCTCCGCAGGGATGGGATTCAGCCTTGAAACAGGTAATGGGGTTTTCAATTTCATTTATGGTCTCGGACGTTCAAACACGCAGGATTTTTCTTTCAACCTTTCCAAAGTCCACTTTGGATATACCGGTAGATTCTAACAGATGAAAACATCCTATTTCAGCTTCTTACTTTTTTTGGTTTTGTGGGGCACTTCTTTTATGGGTTTCTCTCAGGTCTTGGAAAATTATAATCCGGAAATACGGGAAATGTATCCTGAAACCATTCGTAAATCGAATTTCAAAATTGAGGTAAAATTGGATTTGAAGACCTTTCCGAACAGCTCCTACAGATTTGAGTTTCCCGGTCAATCCACCTTATTTTTAGAGGATAAGCTGTGGTTCCAAACCACGGGAGATACCACGTTTGTAATGCCTTTGGCGGAATTTCAGGGATTTGTTTCCAAGTACGATTCTACAGGATCATTGATGACTATAATCAAGAAAGGGATCAATGGAAGTAATGTCTCAGTTGAAAAAGGTTTCTTTGAAAATTACATTGCCCCAATTGTAGCAACAGGTCCTGAAAAACTGATGCCTGAAAAGCGGGAGGTGGATAGTTTCAATGACTTCTTCTTTTTTGCCATTGTCAGCATCCTGTTTTTGATTGCTGTGTACAAGCTGATTTTTCCATTGGTGCTAAAATTGATCCTGATGCCGACCTCCGTTTTTTCTGCGGAGGATTTTTCGGAGTCTAATTCTGTTCAAAAGTTCTTTTCCCTTGATGTTATCTTTTACTTGTTGCTGATGAATATGATGGCTTTTTTGCTGCTGATGCTTTTTGTAAAGACATTGGGCAATGAAAGTCTACAGTTCATTGTCAGCGGAGATGTGAACCAACATTTCCTGAGTTGGCTTTTGGGTTCAACGCTGCTAATTATTTTTGCCGTGTTGAAATTTGCTCTGTTGAGATTTTTGGGGTTTGTGTTCGATTTGAAAAAAATTGTCATCCCCCACTTTTTTTATATGCTCAGGATTATTTCCATTACAATATTTGTTATGGCCTTCATTGTAAGCATTATTGTATTGAACGGGTTCGTAGAATTGGAAATAACAATTAAATATTTGCTTTATAGCTTTTTCTGGATTTATATGGTCGGGGTCCTTATGCTTTTTCTGATCATGTCAAATAGGGTGTCCTTTAAAAATTACCATTTATTTGTTTACATTTGCAGCGCAGAAATAGTCCCCCTTTTATTCCTTTCGAAGGTAATCATCGGGTGAATTCAAGTGAAAAAGTTCAAATGCTGAAGTGAAATATGACGACTAAATCTACCAAAGACAGATTAAACCAGGTAAAAAGTATCTTAGTTTCTCAGCCAAAGCCAACAGATGAGAAATCACCATATTTTCAACTAGCTGAAAAGTACAATTTAAAAATAGATTTCAGGCCTTTCATTCAGGTGGAGCCGGTGTCCGTCAAGGATTTTAGAAGGCAAAAGATTGACATCCTCAAGCATACTGCCATCATCTTTACAAGCCGCAATGCCATTGACCATTTTTTTACGATCTGTAAGGAATTAAAGGTAGAGATGCCTGCAGATATGAAATACTTTTGCATCTCAGACCAGACAGCACATTATCTTCAAAAATACATTGTGATCAGAAAGAGAAAACTTTACGTTGGACAAAAAACGGCAGCTGATCTTTTTGACTACTTCAAAAAACATAAATCCGAGAAATACCTTTTCCCATGCTCCGATATCCGTAAGGATGAAATCCCGGAGTACATGGCAAAAAACAATATTTCTTATACTGAGGCCATCATTTACCACACTGTAGCCGCAGACCTTTCGGACTTGAGGGATATCAAATATGACATCTTGGCTTTTTTCTCACCTTCGGGAATCAAATCTTTGAAACAAAATTTCCCCGATTTCAAGCAAAACAATACACGAATTGCCGCTTTTGGACCGACCACAGCCAAGGAAGTAAGGGAGCAGGATCTTATTTTGGACATAGAAGCACCGATGCCAAATGCACCAAGTATGACTGGAGCCCTGGAGCTTTACATTAAAAAGGCAAATAATTTGTGATGTTTCCAATCTTTTTTGGTGAAATTGAGTTTAATTGTGTAAAATAGAGTTTACATCATTAGTTTATTGGTACATGGTTAAACATGATTTTGCGATATTGAAATGCCTCCTGCTGATATGGATAGGAAGTTTTTTTTCTTCAAATGCCCATGGCCAACAAGACGCACAGTTTACCCAATACATGTATAATGGCGGATACTTCAATCCTGCCTTTGCCGGTAAAGAATCAGGTTATAGGTTTTCGGCCCTTCACCGGTCACAATGGCTAAGTTATACCGGGACCAATGGACCCGCACCGATTACCCAATTGGTGACTGCTTCAGGCTCTATTGATAAACTCAAATTGGGAGTTGGCTTAAATATCGTCAATGACAACATCGGCCCCACCACCAACCAAGAAATTAACTTATCGGTGGGATACCACAAAAAACTAAGACGCGGTGTTTTGAGTTTAGGATTGATGGGAGGTGTTTTTTCTACAACGATACGGTTTGATGAGCTGGAATTTGTAAATCCGGATCCCAATTTACCGGATACAGGTAGTGAAACACAGATGAATTTCAATATTGGTGCCGGCGCCATCTATGATCGTACCAAGTACTACGTAGGAATAAGCAGCAGACACATGAATGAACCAGGTTTTGATTTTGGAGAAGGTTCCCTCGAAAACCAACTCAGAAACCACACCTATATATTGGCAGGGTATAGAATAAAAACTTTTGCCCAATGGAATTTCGAACCAAGTGTTTTATTGAAAACAGTATCATTTGATAATTTTTCTTATGACATCAGCGTTATAGCCACATACAATCAAAAAGTAAGCGGAGGATTGGCTTTCAGAGGCGAAGAATCCGTGTCATTATTGATGGGTTATAGTATTCTCAAAGACAAATCTCTAAGAATAGGATATGCATTCGATTTGGTTGTTGGAGGCATAGAAGCCAAAGCTCCGACAAGCCATGAATTTATGTTATCCTACGTACTTCCCGACGTGAACAAACAGTTCCAAAGAACAATCCAACGTACTCCTAGATTTAGGTTCTAAAAAATAAATATTGGAAATTCAGCAATTAAATTTGTGTATTTCTAAGAATTTACTTTAATTTTCGCTCTTGTTGCTTATCCAAAAAGTGGCATGAATTTGATAAATGGTTTAATGTAATTTATGTCTAAAAAAATGAAGACACGCGTTTTGAGCATAATTTTAGCGGTTTTGGTAGTGGTAGTGCTACCGGGTTGCGGACTTTTGGGCAAGAAAGGATCTGCCAGTGAAAAAGACAATAGAAGGGGTGAAGTTACGGGTGTTCCCAAGAGGGTAATCTGGCAACAAATCCTTCCTCAAGAAATGGTACCGATCAAAGCCGGGACTTTTTGGATGGGGCAAGCGGATGAGGATATCGCCTTCTCCCAGTCCTCTTTGAACAAGCAGATTACTATCTCCGAATTTTATATGGATAAGTATGAAGTATCCAACAACAAGTACAGACAGTTCATCGAAGCTGTAAGGTTAGGTGAGTACACTTACAGTACTCCGACAACTTTAAAAGATGCTCCGACTTTTGATATCAACACTGTTCTTCCCGATACAACTGTTTGGAATACCAGTTTTACCTATCATTATGGAGATCCTTTGATGGAGTTTTATTTTGACCACCCTGCTTTTGACAATTATCCTGTAGTAGGTGTCAGCTGGGAACAAGCAAATATGTACTGTCAATGGAGAACCTATCACCTAAATGCAAATGACAAGGCGGATTTTGACTACCCTCCTTTCAGGTTACCTTCTGAAGCAGAATGGGAATATGCAGCCAAAGGTGGAAAAGAAGTAGCGAAATACCCTTGGGGTGGTCCTTACTTGAAAAACAAAAGAGGCTGTCTGATGGCAAACTTCAAACCAGGTAGAGGAAATTACATTGATGATGGATTTGCCTACACCGCTCCGGTGGACGTTTTTGCTCCAAACGGATTTGGATTGTACAATATGTCAGGCAACGTAGCAGAATGGGTATTGGATTCATACAATGCAGTCAGTGGATCAGTGACTTGGGATTTGGATCCTAGATACGATGATCCTAACGAAAAAAGGAAAGTAGTACGTGGCGGTTCTTGGAAAGATATCGCTCATTACCTCGAAACAAGTACAAGAACTTATGAATTCCAGGATGTGAAAACAGCACATATCGGATTCAGAACTGCGATGACCTATTTGGGTAGATCAGGTTCAATGGATATCAGTAACAACAGAAGAAGAAAAAAGTAAATCGAATAACATCTTAATCACTCACTCACCTCTAAATTTTTAAAAAAAATGGCAACAAAAAACAAATCATTCATGAACGTATTTTACGGGGATATCATGCCAAAAATATATGGTATCGGTGCTGCCGTAGTTATCCTAGGAGCTATGTTCAAAATCCTCGATTGGCCTTTCGCAAGCTTAATGATCGGTGTCGGTCTTTCTACGGAAGCCGCAATATTTTTCTTATCCGCATTTGAGCCTAAGCATGAAGATGTAGATTGGTCCAAAGTTTATCCTGAATTAGCAGGTGAAGAGCCAGCTGAGCGTAAATCCACCAAAAAAGAGCCAAAAGACAATCTTAGCCAAAAGTTTGACGAAATGTTGGCAAATGCCAAAATCGGCCCCGAATTGTTTGACAGCTTAGGTAAAGGAATCCAAAACCTTGCTACCTCTGCAGAAAAAATGGGAACCATCGCTGATGCTGCTGTAGCGACCAATGAATACGCAAGCAACGTAAAAACAGCCTCCAAGACTTTGGTTGACATCAACCAGTCTTATGGAAAAACTGCCATGGCACTCACCGAACTTTCTTCTGCTTCAGCAGATGCAAAAGAATACCATAGTCAGGTGGTCACTGTTACCAAAAACCTTTCTGCATTGAACAATGTGTATGAAATGGAATTATTGGATGCCCAGTCACACCTCAAAACCCTGAACAAGTTCTATTCTAATATCTCTACAGCGATGGAAGGTCTGAACGAAGCAGGAAAAGAAACAGAACAGTTCAAAACAGAGTTGGCAAAACTCAATTCCAATGTTAGCTCACTGAATAAAGTATATGGTGGAATGCTTTCTGCCATGAAAGGTTAAGCCTTGTTCATATTTATATTTAATCTTTTAGAAAAATAATATGGCAGGCGGAAAAGAAACACCAAGGCAGCGGATGATAGGTATGATGTACCTTGTATTGACAGCATTGCTGGCATTGCAGGTAAGCAACCAGATTCTCCAAAAGTTTGTGCTGTTGAACGATGGATTGGAAAGGACTTCCAAAAATTTCATCAATAAAAATGAATTCACTGTTACTTCTATTGCATCCACAGTAGAGAATCAGGGAAATAACGCAAAGGACGTACCCAAGGTAGATGCAGCCAAAGAAGTTAGAAAAGCTACTTCTGAGGTTTATGCATATTTGGAAGAATTGAAACAGGAATTGTTAACTGTTTCCAATGCAAAGGATGAACAAGGGCAGTTTAGCAATTCTGCTTTGAAAAACACTGATATCCCGGGCAATATCTTCAATAACAACAAGAAGGGATTTGTAATGCAGGAAAGGTTAAATGCCTATCCAAAGCAAATCAGCGAAATTCTGAAAAAAGCCGGGATTGAAATGACGTTTGGTGACATAGCAAAAGACGCCAAGGACATTGAAATATTTCAGAATGACAAAGAAGTCAGAAATAAAAATTTCGTGTTCTTGAATTTTGTCAAGTCACCTGTAGGTGCGGTTATGGCTTTGATTTCGCAGTATCAAAATGAAGTATTGAATATAGAAAGCGAATCACTGGGAGCAATTACTGCTTCCATCGGATCTTTTTATTACAAAGCAGATATTGTGGAAGCGAGAATTGCAGCACAATCCAATGTGGTAGCAGCAGGGACCAAGTTCCAGGCAGATATGTTTATCGCTTCTTCCTCTTCTTCAGATGCTCCTCAGATGACTATTGATGGAAGACCTGTCACAGTAGAAAACGGATTCGGTAAAATTGAATTTACCGCTACTCCAGCTTCTCAGTATGACGATAGAGGACTTTCAAAGAGAATCCTAAAAGGAGAAATCGTGACGAATGTAGGTGGAGAAGACAAAATACTTCCTGTAGAATATGAGTATTTCGTTGCCCAACCGGTCATCAAAGTCACTTCAGAAGTAGTAAATCAGCTTTATGCGGATTGCGCCAACGAATTGTTGATTGATGTTCCTGCTTTGGGAAACAGCTATGCGCCAAGCTTCACAGTATCTAATGGTTCTTCTATCCAAGGAAGCAAGCCGGGTCAATTGACTGTAATTCCAGGAAATTCCGGTAAGGTCTTGATCGGAGTAAGCAGTGGAGGCAATAAAATTGGGGATGTATCGTATGATATCAAGCCGGTTCCTGCACCAACTGTCAGGTTGTTTGATGGCAGAGGCCCTATTGATTTGAGTCAGGCTTATCCTGCACCGGGACCGTCTTCATTGATAGTTGAGGCGATTCCTGAGGCAAACTTTGGAAGAACCATGGCTAAAGATGCCAAATTCGAAGTAACAGGAGGAGAAGTAATCCTTCTTAGAAATGAGGTTCCAAGAGAGAAAGTTGCCATCAACGGTAAAAACGTAGCAATTAGAAACCTCTTAGCTTCTGCAAAAAGTGGAGATGCTTTGGTTATACGTGTCACACAAGTAACCAGAACCAATTTCAGAGGCAATAAAATAACGAATAATCAGCCTGAGATTATCAGGATGGCGATTAAATAAATGATCGATGATGCCTAATTGGCATGATCATAAACAAAAATGAATATGAAGCTTTATTCAAAAATCTTTGGCCTTTTTTCCCTTGGTCTTTCCCTTGTCAGCATAGGTAGCTATGCCCAAGTGGCGACAAGCGTGAATCCGTCCGGAACTGGCGATAGACAGTTCAAAATGGACACTGTTTTTTCGGCTCATCCAATTCGTGAAGACGATAAGATGTATCAAATCTCCGTGTGGAGGAGAATTGATCTTAGGGAAAAATACAATCAGCCTCTTTATGGGTCTGGTGACACCAAGAATGATGGGGTTATCAATCAGATATACAAGGCCATTGTAGAGGATAATGCGCTGGAGGTATTTGCTGATGATAAATTCACCCAGCCTCTTTCGATATCTGACTTCCAATCTAATTTTTGGTTGGCAGCCAACGGTGATAGTATTTTTGTAAAGCAGCTTTATTACCTTGATTTCATGGAAGATTTTGTGTTTGACAAACACCATTCACAAATCAAGTTTGATGTGAAATATATAGAGTTGGTCATGCCATCCCAAACCAATGCCAATGCAGGTCAAAAGACTATCGGCTATGTGAGGTTCAAGGATTTTTATTTCCACTTCAAAGACCATCCGGAAGCAAAATGGCTGATTTTCCAAAATACCGCCAAGAACTTAACTTACGATCAGGTTTTCGATCAGAGGTTGTTCAGGTCAGTTGTCAGAAGATACACCAATCCAGACAATGCTTATGTGGCAGATTTGGTCAATTCAAGTCATCCCAATCCTGAATTGCAGGCGTTTTTGAATTCCTTGGAGTTTGAATACAAGCTGCTTGATTTTGAGAACGGACTTTGGGAGTGGTAAAAAAACCGTAATTCATCAATGCTTAAATAAAAAGGCTATCAGATCTCTGGTAGCCTTTGTTTTTTGGAGAATTGTTGATTGTGGCCCTAGTACCTTTCGGTTATTTTCTTAAAAAATACATCCAAAAAAAAGGCAATCAGATTTTCCTGACTGCCTTTTTTAATTTGAGGGTTTTTTTGTACTTCCTAAAATCCTTGAAATTACAATACCCTCTCGAACTGGCTGAAATAAAAATTCCCTTCAATCTGGGCATTTTCATCTGAGTCAGAACCGTGTACAGCATTGGCCTCAATGGAAGTTGCAAACATTTTTCTGATGGTTCCTTCTGCGGCATTGGCAGGATTGGTAGCACCAATCAAAGTTCTGAAATCTTCTACCGCATTGTCTTTTTCCAATATTGCGGCAATGATAGGTCCTGAAGACATATACTTGCAAAGATCCGCGTAAAACGGTCTTTCTTTGTGCACTTCGTAAAATTTTCCAGCCAATTCTGGTGTCAGTTGTGTCGCTTTTAGCGCTACGATTTTGAATCCTGCACCTTCAATCATTTTTAATATTGCTCCGGAATTGCCGGCACCAAATGCGTCCGGCTTGATCATCGTGAAAGTTCTTTTACCTGCCATTGTAATTATTTTTGTAGGTTTAAATGTGGGTGCAAAAATACAGTAATTCATCGAATCTCCGAATATTGAATGTAAAATCTGTGTTATCCGATTCAGATTTAGACATTTAGTGGCATTGGGATTTTTCAAAAATTATCCTGACCTTTGCGGACTGTGTTCCTCAAGGGGAGTGTACAAAGGCAATCAAATGCAAGAATTAGAGTCATTTAAACATATCATTTCCTCACCCCAGAAAGTTGTCATCACCACCCACCATAAGCCTGATGCTGATGCATTGGGATCTTGTCTGGCGATGTCAAACTTCCTAATGAAACTGGGTCATGAGGTGCAGGTGATCACTCCTTCCGACTATCCTTCCTTTCTCCATTGGATGAAGGGGAATGAGGACGTGATTAACTTTGAGGATGTCTCAAAAAGGCAGGAAGCCATCGGGATCATCCAAAGGGCTACCATGATTTTTTGTTTGGATTTCTCCTGTCCCAAAAGGATGCAGGATATGGAAAAATGGGTGGAGAGGTCAGATGCTTATAAAGTAAACATTGACCACCATCAGGACCCAAAGGACTTTGCTAACTTCAAGTATTGGAGCACTGCTGCTGCGGCTACCTGCGAATTGATTTTCGAATTGATAGAGGCTATCGGCCATAAAGATTTGATAGACAAGGATATTGCCGAATGTCTTTATGCCGGGATCATGACTGATACCGGGGGATTTAGGCACCCGAATACCACCAAGAATGTTCACCTCATCACTGCCGAACTGATAGGAATAGGCGCTGACAATTCCAAGATATCAAGGCTGATCTACGATACCAACAGTGTCAACAGGCTGAAATTTATAGGTTTTGCCATTACAAGGAGGCTGACCATCATGCAGGATCTGCAGACTGCTTACTTTGCGATCAGCAAAAAAGACCTTCGAAAATATTCTTCCCAAACCGGTGACACTGAAGGATTGGTCAATTATGCTTTGTCATTGGATGGCATCAAGATTGCAGCGCTGTTTACTGAACGCGAAGATGGTGTCAAAATATCATTCAGGTCCACAGAAGATATAGCCGTCAACAAATTTGCAGCGTCTTACTTTGATGGCGGAGGTCACAAAAATGCCTCAGGAGGAAAGTCTCAGATGACACTCCAAGAGACCACAGAAAAATTTGAAATACTTATAAAAGAAAACTATAATTCCCTATTTATTCAATCTGAACTACTTCATGAAAAAAATTAAATTCTATTTGTTGCCGGCCATCTTAATCGTGTTGACTTCCGGCCTTATGTCTTGTAAGAAAAAACAGACTACCTCTGACGGTATTGAATATACCTATATCAAAGAAGGTGATGTAGCTCCCAAAAACGGAGAATATATCCTTTATCACCTCATCGTAAAAACGGATAAGGATTCCACCTTTATCTCAACTTACGACCAAAACATGCCGGGATATATCCTTTTCAATGATTCCTTACCAAGGGAAAGCGGCATGGATGAAATTTTCTTGAGTTTGAAAAAAGGGGACAGCATTGCCTTCGAAGCCAATTCGATGAAAGTCTTTGGTGAACAGAACATGCCTTTCTTCTTGGATAAAGAAAAGAATGTGAAAATCCAGATCGGCGTTGTGGACATCACTGACCAACAAGGAGTGGAAGCTTATTTCAATTCCCTTCAGGAAGCACAAATGAAGAAGCAGGCTGAAAATGCCGTTAAACAATTGGAAGTAGATACAAAAATCATCGAGGATTACCTTTCTGAAAAAAATATCAAAGCTACCAAGACAGAATCAGGTCTTTATTACGTCATTGAACAAGAAGGAACAGGACCGGAGATTGAATCAGGTGACTTGGCTTTTGTTCATTATGCAGGTTATTTATTGGATGGGACGCTATTTGATTCCAGTATCAAAGAAATCGCTCAGGCTAATAATACCTATGATGAGCAGAGAGATGCCCAAGGAGGATATGGTCCATTGGAAGTTTCTGTCGGTCAGGGAAGAGTTATCCAAGGATGGGACGAAGGTCTTGCACTCTTGAAAAAAGGTGACAAAGCCAAATTCTTCATCCCATCTACTTTGGCTTACGGAGATAGAGACTCAGGAGGACCGATCAAAGCAAACTCTGTACTGATTTTCGACGTAGAAATCACAGACGTACAAAAATAAAAATATGAAAAGATTAAGCGCGTTATTATTATCAGTTGTTTGGGTGTTTTCCGGATGTGTTTCTGACGAAGAAAATGCTCAGATTCTTTTGGAAAAGGATATTCAAAAGATTGAAACGTATGTAACGCAAAACCCCATAGCCTCCGTCAAAGATGTAATCGACGGTGGTACAGGAATCAGGATGTATTGGACCCAACTCTCAGGTAGCGGACACAAAGTGGCATTGGGAGATACTGTATTTGTAAATTATACAGGAAAACTATTGAATAACATCGTTTTCGATACTTCAATCGAAGCCACGGCCAAGGCAAATAACCTTTTCAACGCAAATCGTGATTATGAGCCTTTGGAGTTTATAGTCGGTAGAGGAATGGTTATCCCCGGTTTTGAATTTGCTGTTTTCAATATGGAAAAGGGAGATAAAGCTACAGTGATTATGCCTTCATTATATGCTTATGGATCTCAGGGAAATGGGGGCATTCCACCAAATTCACCTTTGCTGTTTGAACTTGAACTTGTAAACATCAAGGACAATCCTTTGGCAGACGACTGATAAATGAGAAATTTTAAAATATTTATTACGTCTCTTTTAGGGATTCTTTTGATGGCGGCCTGTGAAACGCAAAGTCCTTTTGGTGGGCCCGTCTATGATTTTGATGGTAACCTCGCCATTGATCGGGTTAAAATTGACGACTTCTTGAGGACTGCCCAGATAGACAGTCTGTACCGTGTACATGATCCTAGCGGTGTTGTCATTATCGTTCAGGAAGAAGGAACCGGAGGAAAACCCGCTTCAGGTATGTTGGTTTATTCCAACTATACAGGGAAATTATTGAATGGGGTGGTATTTGATACCAACAGGGAAGATGTTGCAAGAGAAAACAATGTGTATGACCCTTCTCGAACTTACAGGATTTTCCAGTTCACACTCGGTACTTCTGAGACGATTCAGGGTTTTAACATTGGGTTTAGGCAGATGAAAAGTGGTTCTAAAGGCGTTCTGATCATTCCTTCCCCTTGGGCTTACCGTGACAGCAGTACGATTCCCGGAGTTCCGGCCAATTCAGTCTTAATGTTTGAGGTGGAATTTCTTGGAATGGATTGATTTTCAAAAATTCCCAAATCATTTTAAAGAATATTGAATTTAAAAACCTCCCTTTTTTATTAGAGGGAGGTTTTTTTGTGTCAAAACAAATTCCAGACAAGGTTACTTTATGGCTTTTGCGATTTCGGCAGCCATGATGCCAAGGCCTTCTTTGTTGGGATGGATGCCATCAGGCAGTAGCGCCGATTTGTCTAACAATGGAGTATACAAATCTATAATCTCAGATTTTGTCTTTTTAGCAATTTCCATCAGCATCGGGCGCATTTCGTTGAGAATTACCTCACCATTGATATCAAAGTTTCCCTGGAATACAGGAACAGGAAGACAGATGTACACCTTTCCTTTTTTAGGCATGGATTTCTTGAAAGTCTCAATCATTTCGATGTAGTCAGCGGTAAACTCTTCTTTGTATTTCCAGTTTTGGGGTTTTGAATCATTGGTTCCCAACTTGATGATAAGGATATCGGGGGCAAAGGATTTGGTCTCTTCAAATTGGGGTTCTTTCCAAAAGGGATAATCTCCTTTTTTGAGCAAAGTCCTACCACTTACTCCAAAGTTTTTAACATCATATTTGTCACCAAGAATTTTCTGCATCTGAAGTGGGTAGCTGTCAGGATTGTCCCTTCCCGGTCCTTGGGTAATGCTATTGCCTACGCAGGAGACTTTTATTTTTGATTGGGCAACAGCTGTAAAGCTGAAGGCAATGGTTAAAACAAAGAGAATAAGAAGGTTTTTCATAGGTTGATTTTTTTCTTTCAATTTAAAAAGTTTTGATTCTTTAAAATCTTTTGAAGCTAAAATTATTCTAAGGGGATATCTTTAATGTCAAATGGGGATTATCAGGAAAATACTGCATTATTTCAACCTCTTGTCTTTGGATGTGGTTTTAGGAGCAATGGCGGGGATGTTGTTTTTCTCTGATTTATTGGATGTGGATATACCTAGTTTAGCCTATTTTCTGTTGGGAATGGCGGTGTGGAGTATTTATACCTGGGATCATTTGATGGATGCCCGAAGTGCTTTGGATATGCCTCAATCCCTTAGACATCAATTTCATCAGAAATATTTCCGGTTCCTGCTTCCTCTGGTCTTCTCCTGTATTTTGATCGGGTGTGTGCTTTTATTTATTTCTGTGGAATTAAAGTTTCTCCTTACTCCGGGAATAGTATTGGGAGCTGTTATTGTGGTTTGGATGGGATCCTTGAAAATTGCCGGAGCGAAGGTTTCCTGGTTAAAAGAAATATCCACAGCCCTGATTTATGTTTTGGGTATTTCACTGGCCCCGTTTGCCAGATTGGATTTTGACTTGGTGGACCAAAACTTCTACATTTTTGCTTTCATTTACTTTTTGGCTGCCTTGGTCAATCTCCTGATGCTCTCCTACCTCGATGCGGAAGAGGATCAAAAAGATGGCTTCGGGTCTGTCTTGGTTTTGATTCCAAAGGCCGGATTGAAGAATATAATTACCCTATTGGGAGTGGTTGGAATCGGAATGCTTGTAATCCTAGCCATTTTTCTTCCCTCTTTCTACCATGTCCATTCTGTGATTTTGGGGTTGATTCTTGGCTATCATCTGATATTATTTTTTTCCAAAAACCAAGACAAAGACCAGGTGAGAAGAAAATCTGAAGCCTCTTTCCTATTGCCTTTTGTTTTGCTATTATTTTAAAAATTATTCTTGCCCGGCAGCTTTATCGATCATTTTCCTGATCATTTCATCAAAGTAATCACCGTTATACGGACCAAACCAATTCATGTCCCGGGCTTCATAAAGTGGATAATTATAATAATTGTCAGGGGTAATATATCCGATGTAGCCCCCGTTAAAGCAAGTGATGATGAGATGGAGGCCTTTTTCTGCTGCATAGGCTTCCCATTCTTTCATAAAAACCCCTGAAATTTCACCGCTTGAACTGATAAACAATGTTTTTCCGATTTGGACCATGTCAAAATGGGCATTTGTGTCCCCGAAAATTGAATTGAAAATCCAAGGCCGGATGCGGACTTTTTCACTGATCCTGAAATGCGCTTTTCTAAGGCCAAGCGGTAACTTCCCAAACTTGACGTTTGGCTCTTCCACAGGAAATACCTCGTGGATATTTTCAGAAAGATTCCTGTTTAGGGCAATAGCATAAGATTCGACATCATTGGGTTGATTTCCGGTAGCCACAGGGCGATGGCTGCCGACTGTACCTGCTGCAAAAAGGGAAAAGTCATATTCCTCCTGCTCCATCAATTTGGTCAGGTAGTTGGGATAATCTCCTGACAAGCCCATAAATTTTGAATTTAAAATAGTCGGATGGGCACTGTATGTCAGTATTGTTCCTTTTTTTCCATTCCGCTTTTCAAATATCAATTGCCTGATGTAAGGATCTATGGGGTCTTCAGCGATCAACCTGTTCGCAACAAGGGTGTCGGCTTTGGTTTTTCTAAAAAATACTTCTGCTGTGTCTCTGCTAGACATGGCTGATTTCAATCCTTCTAAGGTTTTGGCTTCCAGGAATTTGACGATATTTTCGTCATAGCTTCCAAAAGCCAACTTGCCGAGAAGTCCGGGAATATGTCCCCCGATGCCGCTGTGCGTGTGGGTTGCTGTAAAATAAACGTTATCCAACGCCAATCCTGATTCACTGATAGCCTGATTGATTCTTCCTTGCAGGTAAGGGTGGACGATCATTAATTCATAGTTCAAAAAAGCAACCGTAGAGATTCCGTTGCTGATGACCATCGTTTTGACAAAACTGCTGTCCTGCACAAATTCATATCTTCCCCGAGGTTTATATCCCACCAATTTCGCAGGATTTGGAGGAGTGGCGTTGGTAGAGGCCCATCCCACCAGCCAGATTTCGCCTGAAGAGGATGTGATGTCCATGGTATCAAGATGAGCCACCGTCTCCAGATAATAGTCCATTTCTTTGTAATCACGCCAATCAATTCGCGTCAGCATCGTCAATGCCAAAAATACCACCACACCGAAGGTCCAGCCAAAAACTCTGAATATCCTGTGGGCTTTTGATCTGGGCATCCTGTTTTTTAGAAATTGGTCGTTTTATTTCTTCAAGTTAATAGGTGAATGTGCCATGTGCACCCTGAACGGTCACCTTTTTTCCTTCATGTGGAAGGACCCTTCCGATGATTTTTGCTTCGACTCCTAATCCCTCGGCTATGTCCATGACTTCTTCGGCATACCTTTCTTCAAGGTAAACCTCCATCCGATGGCCCATGTTGAACACCTTGTACATCTCCTTCCAATCTGTACCGCTTTCTTCTTGGATCATTTTGAAGAGTGGTGGGGTGTCAAACAGGTTGTCCTTAACCACATGCACATTGTCTACAAAATGGAGGACTTTGGTCTGCGCTCCACCGCTACAATGTACAATACCATGAATCTGAGGTCTCAGGTATTTCAATACGTCTACCATGATCGGTGCGTAAGTACGGGTAGGAGAAAGTACCAATTTTCCCATGTCAACCGAAAGTCCCGGTGCAGGGTCTTTCAGGTTGTATTTTCCTGTATAAACCAGATCAGCAGGAACAGCAGGATCAAAGCTTTCTGGATATTTGGTTTTCAAAAGTTTGTTGAAAACATCGTGGCGGGCCGAAGTCAGGCCATTGCTTCCCATGCCTCCATTGTAGGAATCTTCATACGTTGCCTGTCCAAAGGAAGCCAATCCTACCACCACATCACCCGGTCTGATTTTATCATTGGAGATGACATCCTCCTTTTTCATTCTGCAGGTCACTGTACTGTCTACAATCACAGTCCGGACCAAATCTCCGACGTCTGCTGTTTCTCCACCTGTCAGGACGACATTGACACCATGGTCGCGAAGCATCTGCAAGACTTCCTCGGTTCCGTTGATGATAGCGGAGATAACTTCGCCGGGGATCAGGTTTTTGTTTCTTCCAATGGTTGATGAAACAAGAATATTGTTGACAGCACCTACACAAAGCAGGTCGTCGGTATTCATGATGATGGCATCTTGGGCGATACCTTTCCATACACTCAGATCCCCGGTTTCTTTCCAATACATGTAAGCCAAAGAGGATTTTGTACCGGCCCCGTCAGCATGCATGATGTTGCAGTAATCAGGATCATTGCCAAGCGTATCTTCCACTATTTTGCAGAATGCCTTTGGAAAAAGTCCTTTGTCCAATTTGGAAATGGCCTGATGTACATCTTCTTTGGAGGCAGATACGCCCCGCTGCATATACCTTTCGTTCATTGAGAATTTGGGGATTGGTTGTATAGGGCAAAGTTAAGGATTCCAACGGGATTGAAGGATGGAAAAACAGGAAGATTGGCAAAATCGATCATTCAATTTTATACTCTTGGGATTCGGTACTGCCCCTTCCTTTTTTTATATTTATTTGTCTACCAAAAAGAAAACTTGATTTAAACTCCCATCCTACTCAGTCGATATAATTATCAAAGCGGAAAAGGGGTTTAATTTGATTCAAATAGATAAAGTTCTAATGCAATGGACTCAACCTCGATATCCAATTTTTTATTTCCCTTTGAAACCTTATTTTTACGACCCAATTGAAAACGCATTAAAAACTTTCCCATATGCCATATTTATTTACATCAGAATCAGTCTCTGAAGGTCATCCTGACAAAGTCGCTGATCAGATTTCAGACGCTTTGATCGATAATTTTTTAGCATTTGACCCAAA
>NZ_JAKZAL010000033.1 GCF_022538115.1 Cognataquiflexum rubidum
AACAGAGAAGTTAAGCCCTGCAGCGCCGATGGTACTGGGGTTACACCCGGGAGAGTAGGCCGCCGCCACATTATTCAAAAAGCCAGCCCATAAAGCTGGCTTTTGGCGTTTTTGGAGGTTTCCTTTACTGTAATGATATCAATCCACCTCTTCCTGCCCCGATACGCAAGGGCGGGCAGGCGTGGCGGGGTACAGGTACGCCGCGGCGCACGGGAGAGTAGGCCGCCGCTACATTATTCAGACCCTCAGATTCAATCCTGAGGGTCTTTTTGCGTTTTAAGGTAATTGCATTCCAACCAATTCAAATGAAAATGAATATAAAAAACACTTTTGAGAAGACTTTTATCAATATCCTTTTATAACCATCCCTGAAACCATTTTTTACTTTTCTTTTGCTAGGAAATGGATTAACTTAGCCTTTGATTTGAGAATAAAAATATCGCCGAATTAAGATTATCCCCCTATGAGAACGTATATCTTTTTATTGGTTTTAATGTTAACTTTTTCTTCTAATGCATTTCCCCAAGATAATTTAGCAGCCTATAAAAGAGGTAAAACTTTAATCGGATATGGGAATTATGCTGAAGCCATGGAGCTGATGCGTCCATATATGGAGGAATCTAAATATGGTAAATTGGCTTTTTATGCCCAATATTATTTTGGTAAAGCTGCTTTTCAAAACAAACAAGGTGAGCTCGCCAAATCTGTCATAAAGCCCTTGGCAGATAATAAAGCATGGGAAAAACAAGACGAGGCCAAATACCTCCTTGCATTGATCTATTTTGAAGAATCAAAAAATACAGAAGCCTTACAGGAACTATCCTTAATCAAAAATCCTGAAATCTTTGCTCTTGGCGAGCGTGCCAGCCTGAAATATTTGAAAAGTGCTTCTGTCAGTTTTTTGCTTGCTAACTTGAGCAAATTCCAAAACAACAAGGGTTATCTGATAGCATTGAGAGAACAGCTTGAAAAGCAATCCATCATGTCTGCAGATGAAAAGGCCGTCCTGCAGCAGTTGAGTACTATAGATAATCCAGTCAATTCCTCAAGTCAAGGTAATAAAAATCTTCAGGTACTTGATATAGCCATTTTGTTGCCCTTCAATTATTCAGGAGGCAATGATGTCAAAGCCATTTCCCAAGGGAATTTTGTCTTGGAATTGTATCAGGGAATCCATTTTGCCCTAGATGAATTGATTGCCAATGGGCATAGCATCAATGTGAGGTCTTACGACACGCAAAGGGACAATGCCAGGCTTCAAAATATTTTGGGGGATGAATTCCTGCTTAAGGCAGATGTTATAATCGGACCAATTTACCCTGAAGAAACTGAAATCGTTTTACAGTTTTCACAAAAAAACAACATCCCGTTTATCAATCCTCTTTCCAATTTGGATGATAAAATCCAAGGCTATGATTTTGCATATTTATTCAGGCCAGCCATTTCATCTTTAAGTATTGGCCTGATGAAATATTTGAAAACCAACATTCAGGGAAAAAGGGTTGCCATAGCCTATTCCGCTGCTTCCCGTGATGAGCAACTTGCAAATAAAATTGTAGAGGAAAGCGATAGCCAAGGCTATAAAATAGTTTCCAAAACGCTGATTTCTCCAAAAAATATCAACCAGTTTTTTGACAATATCCAACTTGATAGAGACCTTCTTTCTAAAACAGATGCTGTCATAATTCTTTCAGATGATCCCAATATTGCGCAAGCTACATTTGGGTATATGGAATCCAAAAACCTTCAGGTTCCGGTTATTGTTATGGACAGTTGGCTTTATTTCAATTTTGCCAGTTATGAAATGCTGGAAACTCAGAATTTTGTCTTTTTGGGAAATAATTCCATTGATTTTAGTAACGCTAACCTCGAAAGTTTCAGAACCGGTTTCAATGAGGAATATGGGAAATTCCCCTCTCTAAATATGCATTTGGGCTATGAACTTGCAAATTGGATAGCGCAGACAATAAGCCCGGTAGAAGGTTTTGATTTTAGAAGTAACTTGAATAATAACGGCTTTAGTCAAGGGAAAATTACTTATGGTTTTGATTTTAGAGATTCCAATAACAACCGATACGTTCCTGTGTTAAGATTGAATAATGGAAAATTAGAAGTTAATTAAAGAACAAATACATGAAGATTACCCATAGTAAAGCTTTGTTTGAAAAGGCTAAAATATATATACCGGGAGGAGTCAATTCTCCCGTTCGTGCGTTCAGGGCGGTAGGGGGAGATCCGATTTTTATCAAAAGAGCTGACGGAGCTTATATCTATGACGAAGATGATAATGCCTACATTGAGCTCATCAATAGCTGGGGCCCGATGATTCTTGGACATAATCACCCGATGATCAAAGAAGCCATCATCAGGGCTTTGGAATTTGGGACATCTTATGGGGCGCCTACAGCAAAAGAAGTTGAAATTGCGGAGTTGATTGCAAGTATGGTACCCTCTGTCGAAAAGGTCAGAATGGTGAATTCCGGCACGGAAGCCACCATGTCCGCTATCAGGGTAGCAAGAGGATACACGGGAAGAGACAAGTTCATCAAAATGGAAGGCCATTACCATGGTCATGGAGATTCTTTTTTGATTTCTGCAGGCTCAGGAGCGATTACAATGGGCAATCCGGATTCACCGGGAGTGACCAAAGGTACAGCAAAAGACACCCTCCTTGCCCCATACAATGACCTCGAAGCCATCGAAAAGCTTGTTGCCGCCAATAAAGGTGAAATTGCTGCTTTGATTTTGGAGCCTGTTCCAGGCAATATGGGACTTGTCCTACCAAAAGATGGTTATCTCCAAGGAATAAGAAAAATCTGTAATAGGGAAGGAATTGTCCTGATATTTGACGAAGTCATGACCGGATTCAGGCTTGCAAAAGGCGGTGCCCAAGAACTTTTTGGGGTAATTCCTGATATGACTACTCTCGGAAAGATCATAGGGGGAGGTCTTCCTGTCGGGGCTTATGGTGGGAAGAAGGAAATCATGGAGTTTGTCTCTCCGGCAGGTCCTGTCTATCAGGCAGGAACACTTTCCGGCAATCCCATTGCCATGGCGGCGGGTCTTACGATGCTGAAACACCTAAATCAAAATCCTGAGGTTTATACCACGTTAAACAATATCGGGGATAAATTGGTAAAAGGATTTCAAACCTCCCTGGACAAACTAGGACTGAATTATCGGATCAACCACATAGGGAGCATGTATAGCCTGTTTTTTACCGATCAGGAGGTTTTCGATTTTGAATCTGCCAAAAAATCTGACACTGTTCGGTTCGGAAAGTACTTTCAAGGCATGCTCAAAAGAGGGATTTACCTCGCTCCTTCTCAATATGAAAGTCTATTTCTTTCTACTGCTTTGAATGATGAACTGATCAAAAGGGTCATTCGAGCCAATGAGGAATCCCTCAAGGAAAGCTTGTAGGGAAATATTATAAATAATAATTCCCGGCAGGATTCAGGTATGTCTGTAACATCGGTCTTCCGACTTCCTACCCGTTTGTATTAGAATTTTAAGTTACTGGCAAAGAAGCGTACATCAAGATAAAATAATCTACCAAAATGACCTTAAAAATATACGGGATCAAAAACTGCGACACCATGAAAAAGACCTTCAATTTTTTGGAGGAGAAAGGGATTGGTTACGAATTCATTGATTACAAAAAACAGGCGCCTGATGCGGGGTTGTTGGTGAGATTTGCTTCCAAAGTAGGTTTTGAAGCATTGGTCAATAAAAAAGGAACAACTTACAGGAAACTTACTGACGAAGAAAAATCCTTACTTGAAAAAGAATCGGATGCTTTGGCATTGTTAGGTTCAAAAAGCAGCATGATCAAAAGACCAATCGTTGAATTTCCCAACGGAGATTTGATTTTGGGTTTTGAACCGGAAGCTATCTTGAAAAAAATATAAAATTTGCCTTTCCTGCTAATATTTCACTTGATCTGTTGGCAGGGAAGGCAATTCAAAATTTCCCAACTCCACCTTAAAACTCAATACCTTTAATTTTTCAACGTTGATCTCTTTGGCCAAAGGGGTTTCAAAGGCAAAAACTTTTTGAAGGCTCGGATGGGGATCCAGCTTCTCTAGATTGTCCCCACTGACCATTGATTTGGTCAAATGCAACTGAATCAAGTGGGTATTTCCCTTCAGCATTTCAAAACTTTGACCTTCAATTTTTGTCTCATTCAGTTTGAGAACTGTGAGGTTTTCCATTTTTCCAATAAGAGGAATAACATCATCGGTAACATTCGAAAGACTTAAATCAAGGATGGTGATATAGGCAAGAATAGGCTCCAAAGATTCCAAGTCCTGATTATCGGCCTCAGGGAAATTGATGGTACTGACTTTGAGTAAGTGAGATGTTACGCTCAACTTTTCGATAAAAAAACCTTCACCTTTCAATTCCTTCAAAACATCCTCCTCCAGTGGCTCGAGTTGGACTTCAGGATAAATAGAGGTTTCATTTTTCACAAAAAAAGAAGAAACCAAATCCACCGAAATTCCCGATTGGCCGAGTGTTTCCTCAAAAGAAGCTCCGGCATTCAGCCAAGCTTTTACCAATTCAACCTCGGCTTCTACGGGCTGCCTTTTCTCCTTTGGTGGCATATGGTCTTCATGATCCAAAGGGAGCAAGATCCTTTCAAGAAGTTCGCTTTTCAGAGGTGTTTTATGGAAGATCACTTCTCCATTTTTCCCACCTTTCAACAAGCTTTCTTTGGAAGTCAGGATCAAATCCCCCTTGCTGTTCTTCTCATTATGGCAACTGCGACAGTTTTGATTCAAAATTGGTTGGACTACATCTTCATAGAACAAAGCCTCCTCCCATGCTTCCCCATCAAGGGAAAGTGGCTCAAACTGCTCCTCCATTTTCCATCCGAAAGTTTCCTGAATCCCTTCCGGCAAAACCTCCGTCAGGTAAGTTTCTCCGTGTGTCAGATTGCCTCCGAGATGCCCGGTAATTATCAGGCAAAGAAAAAGTATTGCTGAACCAACATGGATTTTCGGATCCGATAGGGTTTGATGTTTTTTGACAAGTAGAAAAAGGGATAAGCAAGTCAGGGCTGTGAGAATGCCCAAAATCAAATGGTTTTGAACCGTGTCAAAAGCATAACCTTCCTGATTGTAGAGAATAATTCCGGTGATACACGCAAAAAATGACATCAAGGTGCTTAAAAGCAAGGCAAACTGCACAGTGGGAAAAAGCAGGTTTTTGTCCTTTCTGGGATAATACATCAGGATCAGGGCAAACAAAATAAACCCAATCGGCAAATGGACAATCAAGGGGTGGAAGCGTCCGATCAGTGGGAGAATGAATAGCGCCATTGTTCTCTTTTAGGCTAAAATGTCTCTGATGATTTCACCTTCCACATCTGTCAGTCGAAAAGGCCTTCCCTGAAAATCGTATGTGAATTTTTCGTGGTCAAATCCCAAAACCTGCAATATCGTGGCGTGGACATCATGGACCGAAACTTTTCCTTCTACACCCGAAAACCCAAAATCATCCGTTTGGCCAAAACTTGATCCGTTTTTGATCCCTGCACCGGCCATCCACATCGTAAAAGCGTCTACGTGGTGGTCTCTTCCTTTGAATCCCATGGTCTTTCCTTCTCTGTTTTCCTGCATCGGCGTCCTCCCGAATTCACCTCCCCACACCACCAAAGTATCCTCCAATAATCCTCTTTGCTTGAGGTCGAGTAAAAGCGCGGCAATCGGGCGGTCTATTTCGTTGCATTTGTTTCTTAATCCCAAATCAATCGCCGTGTCATGGTCGGTGCCATGACTGTCCCATCCCCAATCATACAACTGAACAAAGCGAACCCCTTTCTCTACCAATTTTCTGGCGAGTAGGCAGTTATTTGCAAAGGCTTCTTCTCCAGGTTTTGTGCCATACAGTTGATGGATAGATTCAGGTTCGTCGTTGATGTTCATCACATTGGGAACCTCGATCTGCATCCTGTAGGCCATCTCGTATTGGTTGATCCGTGCCAAAGTTTCCGGGTCCCCAAATGCTTCAAATTCGGCTTTGTTCACTTCGTTGATGGAGGAGATCAATGTTTTTTTGAGGTCGCGGTTGATTCCTTTTGGGTCTTCAAGATAGAGCACCGGATCGCCTTTGGACCGACATTGGACACCTTGGTAAACAGAAGGAAGGAACCCGCTGCCCCAAACGCTTTTCCCGGCATCAGGGGTTTTTCCGCCCGATGTCAGGACAACAAAACCCGGTAAATTCTGATTTTCTGTTCCGAGGCCATAGGTAACCCAACTCCCTAAACTCGGTCTTCCCAATCTCGGACTTCCTGTTTGCATGAAGAGTTGGGCAGGACCATGGTTAAATTGATCGGTGTGGACGGCTTTTAAAAAAGCGACTTCATCTACCACTTTTGAAAAATGAGGAAGGTAATCAGACACCCAAGCGCCGGATTCTCCATGTTGGGCAAAGTTGGATTGGGGACCAAGGAGATTTGGCACACCTCGGATAAATGCGAATTTCCTTCCTTCCAAAAGAGATTCCGGACAAGGTTGGTTGTTATATTTGATAAGTTCAGGTTTGAAATCAAAAAGCTCCAACTGCGATGGTGAACCCGCCATATGAAGGTAAATCACCGATTTTGCTTTCGCAAAATAAGGAGGAGGCAAGGGAGAAAGGGGATTCAAATCCCTGTCTGAAAGTTGAAGTCCCTGAACTTTGGGCACGCCGGGATTTGTCTCGCAGCCAAATAGCAAGGGTGCCAAGGCCAAACCGCCCATTTTGCTGACGCAGTCCAACAGGAAGTGACGCCTTGTTTGTTTTTCAAGTTGCGTGCGGTGAAGCTCGGTCAATAGGTTTTCCAGCCTTTTCATTTCAGGATTTGGTTAGAAATTCGTCCAGGTTCAACATGGCATTGGCTACCAAAGTATAAGCTGCCAATTCCGGATTCCCTTCGACTTTTTTGTCTTGTAAAAATTCTTTCAGTTCCTCAGGTTTGGATCTGTAATTGGTCAACGCTTCTTGATACAGGTTCAACAGGCTTTTCTTCTTGGATTCAGAAATGGTCACCAACATCATTTTTTCATAGGTTTCTGCAATGACAGTCCCGGGATCTTTATTGGTTTCTTGGGACATTTTTTCCCCAAGTTTCAAAGCTGCCTCGATATACACCGGATCATTTAAAGTCGCCAATGCCTGAAGCGGGGTATTGGTGACAATCCTTTTGCTGATACATACTTCTCGGCTTCCGGCGTCAAAACTGATAAAGGAAGGATAAGGACTGGTCCTTTTCAAAAACGTATAAACCGACCTTCTGTATTGGTCTTCGCCTTCACTTGTTTTCCAGGATTCTCCATTATACACTGTTTGCCATATTCCATCAGGTTGATGTGGCATGACGCCTTGGCCGTACATTTTGTCACTGATCAATCCCGACACTGCCAAAGCTTGGTCACGGACTTGCTCGGCACTCAGCCTAAATCTCGGCCCTCTTGCATACCACCTGTTTTCAGGATCTTTTTCATGTAGTTGGGGACTGATTTTGGAGCTTTGCCTGTAAGTATGGGAGCTGAGAATTTCCTTGATCAGGGATTTGATGCTCCAATCATATTCGTTCATCAGCTTCCAAGCCAAGTAATCGAGTAGTTCCGGATGGGAAGGTAGATCCGATTGTGTTCCCATATCCTCCAAGGTATTGACCAATCCACGGCCGAATATTTGTGCCCAAACCCTGTTGACCAAAGTACGGGCTGTCAGGGGATTTTCTTTGTCTACCATCCAATAGGCAAGTCCCAACCTGTTTTTAGGCCATTCAGGATTCCAGTTGTTTAAGATTTCAGGAGTTTTTGCGGAGACTTCTTCTCCGAGCAACATCCAGTTTCCCCTTTCAAAAACATTGGTTTTTCTCTTCATGAAATCCGGATTTTCGATCATGATGGGAAGAGTCACAGGTTTGGTAGCTAACAAGTCCTTCCACTGCTGTTCGATGCTGAGGTATTCAGGTTTGTCCTTTCCGGGAAGTGATTTTATAAACGCAAACCACACTATCGCCGAAGTAGACTGTTGTGGTTTTGCTTTTGGGTTGGAAGCAGTTATAAATAAGTCCGTCTTCCCTTTTATTGCTGCAAATGGAATAGCCCTTGTAATCCGGCCTTCCGTTTTATCAATGGTAAATTCGCTCAGGATTTCACCTTCAGGCCCGCCTTTTCGGATTTCCATTTTAGTTCCGTCTATATCTGCCCAATAATTCAGCAGGAGCTGATCGGAATTTTGGGTATCTACATTGCGGAGGTAGGTCGTCCCGTTGTGCCACATGCCAAGCCATTTGGTATCGATCAGTTCGGCATTGACAAAATCCTCGCAAAGATGGGCGTGGTACTTGGGTTCAAGGTAGGTTAGGAAATTGGCCTTGGCCAAAGCTTCCTCGCTGTTGCTGTTTTGGGCCACCCAGGTTTTGATTTTTTGAACCTGAGCTTTTTCTTCATCGGAATAAAGTCTTAGTTTTGGTTCCTCGTCATGGGTGTCCTCGTCCCGCGAATTATTAAAAAATGCTTTGATCTGAAAATATTCCTCATGCTTGAAAGGGTCATAAGGATGGCTGTGACATTGCACACAAGCCATAGTGGTACTTTGCCACACCTCAAAAGTGGTATTGACCCGATCCAATACCGCCGCAACCCGAAATTCTTCATCCTCCGTACCGCCCTCGTCATTGTTCATGGTATTACGGTGAAAAGCCGTAGCGATCAACTGATCTTCAGTTGGATTTGGCAAAAGATCCCCAGCGAGTTGTTCCACCGTAAACCGGTCAAATGGCATGTCATCATTGAGTGACTTGATGACCCAATCCCGATAGGGCCACATGGTGCGGGAGACATCCCGCTCATAACCTTTGGTATCCGCATACCGGGCCATGTCAAGCCACCAAGTTGCCCATTTTTCCCCGTAGGAAGGCAAGGAGAGGAGTTGGTTGACAGCTTGGTCATAGGTTAATTTACCGCCATTCCAATCTGCTACTAATTTTTCTGATGGGGGCAGTCCCGTGATATCCAAAGCCAACCTTCTCAAAAGCCGCAAAGATTCTTCCTCCGCAGATGGAGATAGTCCATTTTCAATCTGTTTTTGGAATACAAAATGGTCAATGGTTAAAATAGGAGATTTTCCAAGAATTGAGGCAATTGAGCGAAGTGAAGGGGAAGGAACTTCAGGCTTTTCTACAGGGACATAAGCCCAATGTTTTCCCCAAGAGGCGCCTTGATGGATCCAATTTTTGAGGGTTTTGATTTCTTCCGGTGACAATGCGGGTCTGTGATACGGCATTCGCATTTCGGGATCAGATTCATAAAGTCTCCTGATGATTTCACTTTGGCCCGGTCGGCCGGGAATGATGGCGGGCTGTCCCGATTCGGTTACCGCAAAAGCTTCCTCCTCAAAAAGTACACTGAAACCCCCGTTTTTTTTCACCCCTCCATGACAGGAAATACAATGCTTGTTTAGGATGGGTTTGACATCGGTACTGAAATCCACTCTTTTTGGTTCTTTGAAAAACAAGATGGTTCCCACCAAAAGGAATAGCAAAACGGAAAGGAGAGCGGGTAAATTCTTTGTTGTCATTTTGGATAAGCTACTGCAACCAAATTAATGATTTTTGGCCACCATATCAAAATGTCTTTTATTGGAAGCAGGAATAGCAATTATTAGTATGGGTCAAAATGAATAAATAAAAGTCGTCTTCTCTTATCATTCGATATTGATTGATACTTTTTGATATTGGAATATTGTTTCGCTTCGAACTCAGTGTCTGTTTGGTTTAAGATTTTTGGGCTAGGGAGCAGAAAGGTGAAAAATTAGAATGTTACCGAGAACAAGCAAGCACTGAAAGTCCTGCCAACTGGAAGGAAAGGTTTGAATGTTTAGGATTTATACTTGAGATAAGAGAATTAGATGCGAGAGGCAAGAAGCGAGATTTGGGATATCTTATGAAAATAAGATTATGTCTTGCTTCTGGTGAGGGAAATTCTCTCTAAAAAAAACAACGGCACCCATACTTTCGTACGGATGCCGTCACATTATTGAGTTATTAAAAGATTACTTTTTGTCTTCCGACACTTCTTCGTAATCTACATCAGACACACCGTCTCCGGCATTGGATGTACCTTCGCCCGGACCTGCATTGGCATCAGGTCCCGGTTGGGCACCTGCACCTTGGGTAGCGTTATAGATTTCCTGCGAAGCAGCTTCCCAAGCTTTGTTCAAAGCTTCGGAGGCAGAATCGATAGAGGTAATATCTTTGGAAGCATGCGCAGATTTCAGTCCTTCCAAGGCAGCGCTGATGTTGGCTTTGTTGCCATCGGAAAGTTTGTCACCATATTCTTTCAGTTGCTTTTCTGTCTGGAAAATCTGACTGTCAGCTTGGTTCAATTTTTCGATTTTTTCTTTTTCAGCTTTATCAGTGGCAGCGTTGGCTTCTGCTTCCCGCTTCATTCTTTCGATATCGTCTTGAGACAAACCGGAAGAAGCTTCGATCTTGATTTTTTGTTCTTTGCCTGTCCCTTTATCTTTGGCTGATACGTTCAAGATACCATTGGCATCAATGTCGAACGTCACCTCGATCTGTGGAATACCTCTTGGAGAAGGTGGGATATCACTCAATTGGAACCTACCAATTGACCTGTTGTCTTTGGCCAAAGCTCTTTCTCCCTGCAATACATGGATATCGACCGCCGGCTGATTGTCAGAAGCGGTTGAGAATACCTCTGATTTTTTGGTAGGAATGGTTGTGTTGGATTCGATCAGTTTGGTAAATACGCCGCCCATGGTCTCGATTCCCAAAGAAAGTGGCGTCACATCGAGCAACAAGACGTCCTTTACTTCACCTGTCAACACTCCGCCTTGGATAGCAGCACCGATGGCTACTACTTCGTCAGGGTTGACACCTTTGGAAGGTTTCTTTCCAAAGAACTTCTCTACTTCCTCTTGGATTTTTGGAATCCTGGTAGAACCTCCCACAAGGATTACCTCATCAATATCCGATGGTTTCAATCCGGCGTCTGCAAGGGCTTTGATACAAGGATCCATTGATCTTTTAACCAAGTCAGCTGTAAGCTGCTCAAACTTCGCCCTGCTCAGAGTTCTCACCAAGTGCTTTGGACCTGTTTGGGTAGCAGTAATATATGGCAGGTTGATTTCTGTCGAAGCAGAACTTGACAATTCTATTTTTGCTTTTTCAGAAGCTTCTTTCAATCTCTGAAGCGCCATTGGATCATTTCTCAGGTCGATCTGCTCTTCAGATTGGAATTCTTCGGCAAGCCAATTGATAATCTTTTGGTCAAAATCATCACCACCTAAGTGTACGTCACCATTGGTAGACTTCACTTCGAATACCCCATCACCCAACTCAAGAACTGAAATATCAAATGTACCACCACCAAGGTCATACACTGCAATTTTCATATCCTGATTTTTCTTGTCCATACCGTATGCCAATGCGGCAGCAGTAGGTTCGTTGATGATTCTTTTGACTTCAAGACCTGCAATCTGTCCGGCTTCTTTAGTGGCCTGACGTTCTGCATCATTGAAGTATGCAGGTACTGTGATGACAGCTTCTGTGACAGTCTGTCCCAAGAAATCCTCTGCAGTGCTCTTCATTTTCTGAAGAATCATGGCTGACAATTCCTGTGGCGTGTACGACCTGTCTCCGATTTTAACGACAACAGTATCGTTCGCCCCTTTTTCTACTTTGTAAGAAGCGTGTTTTTTCTCTTCAGATACTTCTGAGAATTTTTTACCCATAAACCTCTTCACGGAGGAAATGGTGTTGGAGGGGTTGGTGATAGCTTGACGTTTTGCAGGGTCACCTACTTTTCTTTCTCCGTTTCCATTGTCTAGGAAAGCCACGATGGATGGTGTGGTTCTTCTTCCTTCGCTGTTTTGGATGACCACTGGCTCGTTACCTTCCATTACGGCAACGCAGGAGTTGGTGGTACCCAAGTCTATACCTATGATTTTTCCCATGATTTTATATTTTCTGTTATTGATTACGACTTTGATTTGAAAGCTATTAGACAACTCATGTGCCAATCCGGAATTCACTATTTATTGTGTCAGTTTGACAGACTAAATGACAATAGGTTAGTAAAAAAATTACGTCACACTGAAAATATTTCATGGAAATGGCAGACTTCGCCTGTTTACTTTCGGTCTGTGAGGTTGCGAATCGCTTTTGGTGGCTTATTTGAAAATCGATTTTAAGAAAAGGGCAAATGTAAGGTCGGCAAAAATTGGGTGCTCCCCTATTCATCTGGAGTGGGTGGATGTTCAATAGGGGGATAGCTTTTAGAAAATTTGTGGTGGGGTGATTTTAAGGCTGGTATCCTTTTTAAAAAAAAGGCCGGTAAAAAACCGGCCCTGTTGTCGTGTGTTAGAAGCTGAAACCTGTAGTCAGCTTGAAGAATGAATCGTTTCCTTCAACCAAATCGGTACCAAACGAAAATCTTGCAAAAGGTCCGCCGGTTGGTTTTGTAAATTGGATGTAGGGGCCTAACCATTGATAGGTATCAGTGGAGGTTTCGACATTTGATCCGCCCGTATTGATCAGGTGCTCATAATGTGCACCCAAAGAGAAAAAGGGAGAAACTTTGTATCCATAATTCACCCAATAGTGAAGGAAAGATAAAGTTGTCCCAGGCGCCGGAGGAGCCTCATTTCGCAATGGCGCATAAAAGCCTGCATAAATCTGTCCTTCAGTTTTGGTTTTATTCAAATTGACAGTCAGGTTTGGAACAATACCGTCTCCCAACCGACCACTACCTGCTGTACCGGATGAAAGCAGGTTTCCTCCCAAAATACCGATTTGAGGATTTACTGCAATTCCTTCAGCAACTTTAAAATTGAAACCGACTCCAAATTCAGTCCAGTTACCCCATCTGCCGCCTGTACCGCCGGACCAAAGGATGCCATAAAATGTAAAGTCAGTTTTTTCACTGATACTGTATCCCCCTTGAAAGACGGGATAAAATCCGAAAAACTGATCGGAATTCAGGGTGACGTTAAAGGTGAAGTCGTCTTCTTCTTCTTCCTCCTGCGCCATTACGCTTGTCATAGATAGTACCATAAGCATCATGCCAAGTACTGTTCCTCCTTTAAGAAGGTTTGTTAAGTTGTTTTTCATAGGTGTAATAGGTTTTGGTATTGATTAGGTTGTTTTTATGACCATATTTTTATAAATGA
Organism: Cognataquiflexum rubidum; assembly: GCF_022538115.1. Classification (GTDB taxonomy): domain Bacteria; phylum Bacteroidota; class Bacteroidia; order Cytophagales; family Cyclobacteriaceae; genus Cognataquiflexum; species Cognataquiflexum rubidum. The sequence goes on from NZ_JAKZAL010000033.1 coordinate 13,198, forward strand.
TCTTATAAAATATAAATCATGGGTACTAAATTACCCATGAATTTTAAAAATGCAATAAAAATGTCATTTATATGTTAAAAAAATAACCAATAATTTTTAGATTGTCATTTTCATAACAAATCCGTCTGTTAATTTGATAGAACATAATTGGATTTTATTACCTGCAATGGACTTACTGAGTTTAATTTGAGCCTTTAGGTGCTTTACCAACCTAATGAGGAAAAAGCGATAATTACTTACAATAAAATGGCGCTCTCTATGGATTCTTTCTTGAATTCTTAAAATGCGGTTCTTCTATAATGGGCATAAAGCTTAAAAAAACAGGATTAATAAAAACATACACAGTTCGATAGGCGGGTTTAATTCATCAATGGATATGTCGTGCTGAAAGATTTTATGAAAAAATAGGTAAAATGGGCTTCAGCCGTTCAAAACCCGTCAAAAACAAAATTCAGTCAAACTTCCACCAGTCAGGGGCGTCGTTAGTCCACCTTCTCCCCTGTGCCCTGGCATTGCAGCTTTTACATTCGGCAGCATAGGAGTCATCAGGCTTATTGGGGAAAAATTGACAAGGATCAACCAAATAAAAGGGTACATCTGCCCGGAGGGTGTAAATCCTGGTCACTTTGGTTTTGGCAACTTCAAAGTATCCAAGGACAGTTTCATTTGGGTCTTCCACATTGGCGATATTTCCAAAGACCGGCGCAGGCGGGATATCAAAAAGAGAGCCTTGGTTGTTGATGACGATTTTTATTTTTTCCCAATATTCATATGCCTCCCTATTGATGCTCAGCTGCTTGACACTGACAAAAAACGGATATAAAAAGGAATTGTCCACCATCCTTTTGGCCAAAACCAGTTTAGTCCTACGGGTGCTTGTTCCTGATCCGTCAAATAAATTAAGCCGGTTGGGTTCGATGACATCTGAGATAAAGCATGGTGGTGGAACTGGAGGTGGAAATCCAGTGCCAGGAAGGTACACCAAAGGCCAAATGTAGGTTTCTTCGACTGCCCATCTCAGGTAAATGGGATCTCGCGTGGCTGGGAGTGTAGTCTCCGAATAAACAGTAAACACTGATTCAGGTGCTTCAGAACGGAATGGTTCATTTACAAAGGCAAAACTGAGCACATCTTCCGCAACCAATGTAGGCACGGTTTCATATTTTGACAGGTACACCTCATCATCCAAAACAACTTCCAAAGCATAGCTTTGTCCTTCGACCGCAAAAACACCATACAATTCATAATCACCGTTTCCGATGGAGAAATACCGGTGCTTGCCTCCAGACGAGGTCAGCAGCGAGACTTGGGCATTTGGAACTCCCTTTGGGGCCAATCCGGTCGCAGTCGTCTGACTTACATTTACAACCTGCCTTTCGTTGATGTCGGTAAACAAACCATAGATTACTAATTGGCCCTCCTTTGTTTCTCCTACAAAATCAAGCTTGTCAATACAAGAAACAGGAAGCAGCAGGTATAAGAGGAATACCAAAAGGAATCGGAATGATATGTTATGATTTTTGATCATTTTCCAAAAGCAACAGTGTAGGTGAGAGAAGGGAAAGCTGATCCCAAAATTGAAATCTGATAAGGTACCAATCTGGGAGTTCTGCCCTCCCGTTGGAAGAAAACCGAATAGGCATTTCTCCTCCCGGTAAGGTTATAGACGCTAAAATTGATTTTGTCATTCCACTTTCTCACAAAGCCATTGGTCAGGTAGGAGAAGTCAATCCTGAAGTAATTTGGAATCCTGAATTCATTCCTGTTTCCAAAATTCGGAACAAAGATTCCACCGACCGCATAATTGGACGAAAGTCCTGTCACCGGTCTGCCAGATGAAAAATTGACATTGGTATTGAAAGTCCGTCCTCTTCCGATATGGAAGTTGGTGACGAGTGAGATGTTGTGCGGTTTGTCAAAATTGGTCGCGAACCAATTTCCCTGATTAACCTGAATCTCAGGAAACTCGGAAGTTGTTCTGATCAGGGATCTGCTAAAGGTATAAGCAAGCCAACCGGTGATGCCGCCGCTGTTTTTTTGGATCAAAAGTTCGGCACCATAGGCAAGTCCTTCCCCTTGGATCAATTCGGTTTCAATGTGTGGATTTACAAAAAGATCTGCAAAATCCCGGTATTCCAATTGGTTGGCGGTGGTCCGGTAAAAACCTTCCAAAGAGGTGGACCATTCATCTTCTTTGAAATTTCTGAAAAATCCCAGAGAAGCATTGTGGGATCTTTGTGGCTTAATGTAGGTCGTGCTCAATTGCCACAGGTCAATGGGAGTGGGGCCTGTAGCATTGGAGATGGTCTGTAGATATTGGTTCATCACAGAATAACCTCCTTTGATAGAATTGACTTTGTCAAATGTCCATCGGAATGAAAATCTCGGTTCAAAGCCATTGTATTTGACGATTTTTCCACTTTCTACGAAATCTACCCCGATAATCGTCAACCTAGAAATCGGGATACCCTCTTGGTACCGGAAGATCGAATCAGGACCTTGCTGCACATAATTGGAATATCTGATTCCGCCGGAAAAGGAAAGGCTTTCGTTTGGATTCCAGTCCGCGGATACAAAAGGTGCATACTCCATTCCCCTTTCTTTTTGGACGGTCTTGGCAACAATGCCTGATTCAGGAGTCAAAGGATTCAAAAATTCCGGTCTCATGTGGTATTGAATGGCTTCCGCACCGAAGTTGATGTCCACTTTCTCCAAAGTCAACAGTCCGGTTATTTTCCCTTGGAAATAATACAGCCCATTTTCGATTTTGGATGGATCCACTGTGGAAGGCTCAAAAAAGCCATTGTTAAATGAGCCATAAGCCACCATTCCCACCAATGACAAATCATCTGTCAACAGATTTCGGCTTGTGAGGGAACCCACGAGATTGTTCCAATCAAATCCAAATTGGTTTGAAAACCTGAAATAATCTCCGGTATTGAGCAGGTTAAAATCCAAGTTGTTTTTTTCGGAAAACCGATGATTGATCCCAAGATAAATATCGTGAAAGTTTATTTTGCTGTTTTGTACGTCCACTTCTTTGGCTCTATCCAAAAGCCAATTGGCGTTGGATAGCCGGGATGCAAAAATCATCGAGGTCTTTTCGGGTACGATCGGACCTTCCACCAATACTTTGCTCAAGGCAGTTCCCAAAGAGACACTTCCTTTCCAGTTTTCTTTGTCTCCTTTCCGCATCTCTATGTTTAGCGCCGAGGAACTCCGTCCGCCAAAATAACTCGGGACAGCACCTTTATATAAGGTGAAGTTTTGGAGCGCATCACCGTTGAAGGAAGACAAAAAGCCCAAAGCGTGGCTGTTGCTAAGCACAATAGTCTCGTTCATCATGATCAGGTTTTGGTCTGCCTGACCTCCTCTGATATTCATTCCAGCCGAACCTTCCCCCACCGATGTCACACCGGGCATGGATTGGAGGACATTGAACACATCCGGTTCACCCATAAATGCCGGCACAAGTTTGATGTCATTGATGTCCATTTTGGTCACCCCTGTGATCGGACTGCGGATATTCCTGTCCTTTTCATCTGCTTCGACTGTGAATGCCTCCAACTCAAAATCAAGGTTGGCCAGTCCCACATCCAATTGGCCGTCTCCATAGAGTTCGATCAGGTAATGCACGGGTCTTTTTCCAAACTGACGGAATACAATACGGTGCCTTCCCGAATCTAGAGAAATGACATATTGCCCGATTCTGTCTGTGTTGTTTCCCGCAAAAAAGCCATCAATGTGAATGGATACTCCTGACAGCGGTTCGCCATTTCCCAACTGGGTGACTTTTCCGGTCACAAAATACTGTGCTCTTTTTTGTAGATCCCCTTGTTCAAATTTCACTTCGATGAATTCTGTCTGGGCTTGGAGATTGGGAATTAGGGAGAAATATAGGATTACAAAGGACAAAGCCAAAAATACCCGGTTTATGGAATTTCTTTTGGCTAAATGGGATTTATGGATTTGATTCAAAAAAATGTTTTGACTTTTGGCTTTCACTTAATTTTGTGCTTAATGGAAATCAGATCTGTAAATTAATGGTTTTAATTCACCTTTCTGTGCCGGCAGCGGATTTTTAAATTTATCATCTTTACTTACCATTTCCCCGAATTTGTCTGGCAAAAATAGAGGTACTGTAGGCAATAGAAGGGTCCCGATCCAATAATTTTGCGGTAAATTAAACTTTTCGTGTGGCGATTTTATGGTTTTTTTTATCTTGGAGTTTCTTCTTTTGAGTACCAAAAAATTCAGTAAAGTGACAAAAGATTCTGTTTGGTTATTAAGATTGATGAAGGCAAACTTGTTTGTTGTTTTTTTATTGCTCCCCATTTTGGCAAAAGCCCAAGTAATTGTCGGGAAAATCACAGATGAAAAGACAGGAGAGCCTCTTCCTTTTGCCAATGTTTTTATCAATAATACTACTTTGGGAAGCACGACTGATATCAATGGGGATTTTAAAATCAGCGGATCCCTGCCCCAAAATCTCGAAATCGTCGCCTCCTTTGTTGGTTACACTACCAAATACAGAAAAATTTCATTTGGAAATAGAATTCAAATTGTTGTCAATTTTCAGTTGGTTTCTAAGGAATCCCAATTAGATGAAGTAATGCTCAAATCCAAACGTGATAAAAGATGGGAAAGAAACCTTAAAAAATTTAAACAGGTGTTTTTGGCGGTCCCAAATGATCCATTTTTCAAAATGAATGAAATCCTCAACCCTTGGGTTATTGATTTTGAAGAAGGGAAAACCCGTGGGTCAAAATACCTGTTGGCTAGTGCTTCGGAGCCACTCAAAGTTTCGAATTTGGGTTTGGGTTATAATTTGGATTACCATTTACGGGAATTTATCCAGACGAGGGAAGGGTTCCATTACTTTGGGTTGGTCAATTTTCATGAAATAGACACTGTCTTTACCGAAAAAAAGAAATCCTGGGAAGAGCAAAGAAATTCCACTTATTTCGGATCCCTACGCCATTTCTTACATTCACTTCTCCATAATGAAGCGGACAGACAAGGATACAGGCTATATCTGGTAGATAGCTTTCCACCAAAAACGAGAACCAATGTATTTCACGAGGAGTTGGGGAATTCCATCAAAAAACTTCCCTTTGATTCCTTAAAAATTGACACACTCCCCAATGGGAATTTTGGGCTTTACTGGCCTGACAGGGTTGAAATTCATTTCAGAAAGAAGACTTGGGCAAACGATTACTACACCAGAGTATATTATCCTCTTAGTTGGATCACATCTCCTACATGCTATTTTGAATTTGATGCCAATGGGATTCCGACCGATCCAAGGCAGATTATTTTTTCAGGATTTATGGGAAGACATAGAGTGGGTAGATTTTTGCCTCATGATTTCGTCCCTTCTAAGGATCAACTTACTCTCTTTTCTGAAATTGACAGCGCGCTTTTGGGTCAAACAAGATGGAATTCTCTTCGGGAAAAACCCTATATGACATTCAATAAGTCTTATTATACACCAGGTGAAACCGTTTGGTTTAATGCCCGCATGCTTTACCAAAACCAGTTTTTGGTAGATTCTATGAGCCGGGTACTTTATGTGGACCTGGTCAATGAAAAGAAAGAATTGGTGATGCAGGAAACTTTTGAGATTCAGGAAGGTGTGTCAAAAGGGCAGCTTCAATTAGGATCTGAACTCAAAGCAGGAAATTATACCATCCGTGCCTATACCAATTGGATGAGGTACTATCCTGAGTCGGATTACTTTTATAAGCCTTTACCCCTGATTTCAGCTGAATGGGAGGTTATTTCCCCCACTGGTTTACTTCCTCCGGACCAGGAAGGAGAGGAAATATCCATTGCATTTAAAACTGACATTACCCGTGAAGAGCTTTTCAATAAGGCCAACCTCAGTATTTCGGTTTTGGATATAGACAGTATTTTGGTGGATGCGGATTTCAGTATTTCTCTGATCGATGCGGATTTGGCAACGTTTATCGGGGAAGAAAAAACGATAGAAACCGAAATAAACTGGATTGGATCTGAACTTGGGGATTATGAATTTCCGGAGGAAGAATACAATATTGAATATGGGATTTCTGTGGAAGGCATTTTTTCAGACAGAGAAGGAAAACCATTGGACGTTCCATTGACCGTGGTACTGGGACAAATGGAAGATTATGGTGTGATTAAGTCTGATACATCAGGTTATTTTTGGGGGACAGGGCTTTTGTTTACCGATTCGGCTGAGGTTGCGATTGCGGCATTAAACCAGAGAAGGAAGTCGTTTGGAAACATTTCCCTCATTGAGCCTTTGAGACCGGAAGTTTTACTCAATTTGCCCAAACTTCAATTGGAAACCAGGCCAAAATCCACAATTGGAAAGCTTGATATTTTTGATGGAGAATATGTTGAGTTGGAGGAGTTCCTCTTTGAAGAGGAAAAAAAGCAAACCATGGAGGAGAAAAACTATGGATACGGTGAAGGCGATAGAAGTATAGGTCCTGATTTTTTGGAGAAATTTCCAGAACAAACACTAGATGTAATAGTGGGAATGAACATGCAAGGTGGTGGATTGGGTAATTTTAATTGGGGACTTGATGCCGGAGAACCACTTTTAATCATTGACGGCGCACGCTATTTTACGGATAGCAGAGAATCTACTATGTCGGTTTTAAAAACTTACATAGCTGCCGAGGTCGAATCCATTGAAGTCTACACTTTCAATGCTGCCCAGTTTGGCATGGCAGGATTTGCGGGAGTCATCATGGTAAATACCAAAAAAGGGGCAAAGGCCCCTCAGGGTCCTGAACAGGTTTTCAACAGTGAAGAATTTCAAATATTTAAAATAAGAGGATTTACTCCCGTCAAAGAATTTCCGGTCCAACTGGCTGAATCTGAAATCCCCGAATCTAGACCATCGCTTTATTGGAATCCGATGGCCAAGACCGATGGGGAGAATGAAAGCTTTACTTTTTCAGTCAACGTTCCGAAGGCTACAAAAAGCATGTTCTTGAAGATTGAAGGCATGACTACAGACGGTTTGCCTTTTTACAGGGTTTTTCAAATTCCGGTCGACTAAAATTTAAAGCTGATACAGTCAATTATCCCAAAATCAAGTCCATGTTGATTCTGAAAATGACTCAAATACGGAGATTTAGATTGCAAAAAATGGTCTATTTTCTGAAGTCTTTTTCTAAATTAAACTTTTCGGGTGGAGATATAATGGATTTTTTTATCTTTCAGAAACAGTGGTTAATAGCCCTAAACCCAGAATAATCGATAATGAATGCTGAATTCCTATCCAAAATTGCCAAAATCACCCTTCTCACATTGGGTTTGCTGGTTTATGGTTTTTCGGAAGCGCAGGTTATTTCAGGCAAGGTCGTAGATGAAAAGACCGGTGAATCTCTTCCGTTTGCCAACGTTTTTATCAACAATACCACTTTGGGAAGCACGACTGATATCAATGGGAATTTTAGAATCAGTGGTTCCTTGCCCCAAAATCCCGAAGTCGTGGCTTCTTTCGTAGGGTATTTTACCAAGTACAGGAAGGTTGCTTTTGGCGGGAGAAATCAGGTTACTGTCAATTTTGAATTGACTCCAAAGGAAGACCAACTTGACGAGGTCTCTCTTTCTGCCAAAAGAGACAAAGCTTGGGAAAGAAACCTGCGCAAATTTGAGCGTGTGTTTCTTGCGGTACCGGATGATCCATTTTTCAAAAAGAATGAAATACTCAACCCTTGGGTTATTGACTTTCAGGAAGGGAAAGCGGAAGGATTGGGCAGATACCTCGCTGCAAGTTCTTCGGAACCTGTCACAGTGGCTAACAGAGCACTTGGCTATGAGATTGACTACCATCTTCAGGAATACCTTCAGACAAAGAATGGCTTCCAATATTATGGTCTTGTCAATTTCAAGGAAATAGAAAATCCTGAAAATGGGACAGAATCGGCATGGGATGAATATAGGAATTCGGCTTATTATGGATCAATGAGGCACCTGTTACATGCTTTGGTACGCAATGAGGCAGATAGTCAGGGATTTGAAGCATTTATTGTTCAGGATATTGCACCATCATTGCGGACCAATGATTTTGACAAGGAGATAGGCAGTTCACTTTTGCCACTTCCTTTGGATTCTTTGGTAACTGCAATTTTGCCAAATGGTAATTTCATAATGGAGTGGCCTGGAAATGTAGAAGTCCATTTTACCAAAAAGTACTGGCCGAGCACTTATTATACAAATAGATCTCATCCCATTTCTTGGATTGAAGCTCCGAATTGTAAATTTGAAGTGGATGCAAATGGTGTCATGATGGATCCAAGAGAGTTGGTACTTTCAGGCCATGTCGCAAGGGAGCGTGTTGCGAGGTTATTGCCACATGATTTCCGGCCTGACCTGCAGGATCTTAAATTGCTGGCGGAGGTAGATAGCATTCAATTTGACCTTACCAAATGGAACAACTTAAGAGAAAGACCCTATGTGACCCTTAACAAATCATATTATTATCCGGGTGAAACAATATGGATGCAAACACACATGCTTTACCAAAATTCCATATTTGCAGATACACTTAGCAGAGCTGTTTATATTGATCTTGTAAATGAAAAGATGGAAACCATCAAATCAGCTTCGTTTTTTGTAAATAAAGAGAAAGCAGAAGGTCAATTGATACTGGAGGATGATTTTCCCGAAGGAAAATATGCATTGGTAGCCTATACCAATTGGATGAGAAATTACCTGAATACCCCTCATACCATCAAGTATATCAATATCTTGCCAAAAGGGAAATGGCCTGTAATCAATAAGGAATTAATTGATGTGGATCAAGAGGCCGATATAGATGTGGGATTTTCGATAGAGCCCTCCTTCGAAATCCTAAAGAAAGGGTTGAATAGTACAGTAAAGTTCAACGTTCTAGTTAAAGACGAATATGACATGCCTGTCAAGTCTGCACTTTCCCTTTCCCTGTTGGATGCCAATTATGGGGAGTTCTTGCCTGATACAGATCTGCTTGAGGCTTTGGACTGGGTGAACGATGATTCCGAACCACTTCCTGACGATTTATTTAAAATTGAGTATGGACTTTCGATAGAAGGTCAATATTTAACGGCCAAAAATCAAGAAAAATCAGTTCCGATTACTGTTGTAGTGGGTGAAATGGAAGATTTTGGCGTGATCCGCTCAGACAGCCTGGGCCGGTTCTATGCGACAGGCATCCACTTCTACGACAGTGCAGAAGTGGCTATTGCAGCACTCAGTGACAAATTAAAGCGTAAGGGAAAGGTGGAATTGATCAGTGCCAACCGCCCCAATCACAATTTTGAGTTTGATACAACGAGAATTCCGCTTGTTGAAATGTCCACTTCCAGTATGTGGTTTGACAAATATTCAGGAGAAAAAATCATAGATCTGTCTGAAGTTAGTGTACTGGATCAAAAAATATTGACTACAGAGGAAAACAACTATGGATATGGACCTGGAGATAGGTCTGTAAGTAGGGAGTTTTTGGATCAATATCCTGATCAGACCGCCGGAGCAATTGTAAATATGGTCACTGGAGGAGGTGTGTTGAAGAGGCAAAATTGGGGTCTTAGCACAGGTGAGCCTCTTCTTATGATAGATGGGGTAAGGTATTTACCTCATGGAATAAGTACAGTCGCAGAACAACTTGATATATTAATGTCATCGGATGTTGAATCTATTGAGATATATACCTTAAGTGCCACACAGTTTGGTTCTGAGGCATTTGCAGGAGCTATATCCATCAAGACAAGAAAAGGCTCAAAAACAGCCGTCAGGGCTCCCAATGAATTTAACAAATCGGAATTTCAGCTTTTCAAAGTAATGGGATTTACCAAACCTATACCTTTTCCGGCAGCAGGCGAAATGGGTGAAGTTGTTTTGCCAAAACCAACCCTGTATTGGAACCCTTCTGCAGTTACAAGTGAAGAGAATGGAGCTTTCCAATTTGAAATCGCCGTACCTTCGAATACCAACATCGTATACCTCAAAGTGGAGGGTGTCAATCAGGATGGGTTTCCTTTTAGGAAGGTTTTTGAGATGGGTCTGTCGGCTCATTGAAACAATTTCTCAATTATCCTTAAAAACCCGTATACATCGTTAATTTTTGTCAACAACCACAATAAAATTGGCTCGTTAGAACATTAAATATTATTTTTCCAACACCATTGACTACCACAACCATGAGCCCTTACTTTCGTTTTTTCAAACCCGTCTTTTTGTGTTTTTCCTTCTTTTTCTTTCTCACAGAAAGTGGAGCCCAAGGAATCAGGGGAAAAGTGACTTCCAAATCTGGAGAACCTTTGCCTTTTGCCTCCATCTATGTCCGCAATCTGGGAGATGGCGTTCCGACCAACCAAAACGGGGAATATGAATTCCGTCTTAAAAAAGGGGTTTATGATGTGCTAGCCCAATATTTGGGTTTTGCTTCGGAAATCAAAACAGTCATTATTTTGGAAGATTGGGTGGAACTCAATTTCGAATTGGAGGAGCAGGTGTACGCCTTACAGGAGGTCACCGTCAAAACCAAACAGGAAGATCCGGCTTTGACAATTATGCGGAAGGCAATTTCAAAAGCCAAATTTCACAGGCTTCAGGTGCAGGAATATAGCATGATGGTTTACCTCAAAGGTACCGGGCAACTGACAGATGCTCCTTTTTTTATGAAAAAGGAATTGGAAAAAGAAGGGGTCAAACTCAACGAAGCCTACACAACTGAATCAGTATCAAAAATTACTTTCAAGCAGCCCAATACGGTAGAAGAAAAAGTAATCAGCATCCGGACAAACGGAGACAACAACGCTACTTCTCCGGCACCCTACATTGCCACGAGTTTTTACAATCCAAAGATCAATGAAGCAGTCACACCACTTGCGCCTTCGGCTTTTGCTTATTATCAATTCAAATATGAAGGTTCTTTTGTAGAAAACGGTGTCATGATCAATAGGATCAAAGTGACGCCGAGGTCAAGAGGGGAGCGGGTTTTTGAGGGATATATCTATATCATTGAGGACATTTGGGCTATCCATAGTTTGGATCTGACGACATCTTTGCTTGGATTTTCGATAGGGGTGAAGCAGATTTATCAGCCTGTAGCCGAGAACGTATGGATGCCTTCGACGCATACTTATACTTTTGGAGGGAAGTTTTTTGGCTTTGCCGGGGAATACAAATACCTCGCTTCTACCCGGGAATATCAAGTGACACTCAACCCCGATCTCGTTGCAGAAACTGTGATCATCGATGAAAAAGTCACCGAAGTTCCCAAGGATGTGACTGCTTTCAACAAAAGTGTATCCAGTTTGGAACAAATGGCGCAGGCCGACAAAATGACAAGGAAGGATTTTAGGAAGCTTGTCAATGAATATGAAAAGGAAGAATTAAAACAAAGCAAAGAAGCAGAAGTCGTTTCCAACAGGAATTACACTATTGATTCACTTGCCAAAAAACGGGATTTGACCTATTGGGACAGCATCCGTCCGGTGAAGTTGACCGAAAAAGAAACCCGGGGATATCAAAGAGATGATAGCTTGGCAGTCATCGAAGCCGCCAAAGTCAGTGAAGTGGATTCAGTTGCGAAGAAAGCAAGACGTGGCTTCAAGCCCGGAGAAATCCTGACGGGAGGATCCTATTCCTTCGGCAAAGGCAGGTCGGCAGGTTTTCACACCAACCTGACAAAAATCTCCTTCAACACGGTGGAAGGATTCAAGTTTGGCTTGGCTGGTTTTTACCGAATAGAAAAGTCCACCAAAATGGCCGATTCAGTGACCATGCACAGGAGATCATGGAATTTCAGGCCTGAGTTCAGGTATGGATTTTCCAGTCAGCAGCCTTACGGAACGCTTGATATCCGAAGATCAGTCAACAAAGGCCGTCCCGGTTATACTGTTGGGTTGACAGGTGGGAAATACATTTTCCAGTTCAATGGAGACAACCCAATTTCTGAGCAGGTCAATATGGCTTATTCCCTGCTTTTAAGGCAAAATTACATGAAGCTTTATGAGCAATCTTTCCTGAAAGGATATTACAACCACCGCATTACGGATGGATTAACTTACCGAACCAATGTGACTTATGCCTTCAGGCGTGAATTATTCAATAATTCTGATGTCAGTCTTTGGAATCGACCTGAGCGGGAATATACCCCAAACAGACCTGAAAACATTGAAGCTGATCCGGTGGCTTTTGAAAACCACCATGCACTGATCTGGACCAATAACATCGAATGGAGACCTGGATTGAAGTATTATATCAGGAACGGCCGAAAAAACCCACTGTATGAATCGGCCCCTTTGGTCAATTTCAGGTATACCAAAGCTATTCCGGGAGTATTCAATAATGCGATGGCCTCAAAGTTTGACTTGGTAGAAGCGAGCATTGAGCATTTCTTCAACTTTGGGGTGAGCGGCAAATTGGATTTCAATGTCAGTGCCGGTGCCTTTCTGAATAATGACAGGGTGTATTTTATGGACTTCAAGCATTTTGGCGGTAACAGGACCATCTTTGCGAATATGGGTGTGGCGGCCAATTACAGGTTTTTGGATTACTACCAATACAGCACCCAAACCCAATATGTCAGCGGGATTGTACATTACCAGTTCAGGAAGTTCTTGCTGACACAGTTGCCGATGTTGCGGTTTTCGGGAGTGAGAGAAAACATATTTTTCAATTACCTCAAAACCCAAAATTCTCCCCATTATTGGGAAGTCGGGTACTCTTTAGATAATCTCTTCAGGATCTTCAGGGTAGAAATGGGTGCCGGCTTCGAAAACAGCAATTACCAAAGAGGAGGATTCCGGTTTGGCATTGCGAGCTTTATCAATGTCAATTTTGAGGATTAATTTCTCAAGAGTAAGAAGCAAAATTTTCTAGAATTTGATATTTGGATATTGTGATATTAAGATATTGTTTTAGAATCCATTGCTTATCGGAGGATGATCAATTTCAAAAAATGGCATCAATATTTCGGGATTTTCCTCCAGTTGGTAGTAGTGGTCTGTGGTCCGTGGACTGTCGACCACATTAACCCTTTAACCAAATAACCAATAACCAAATACCCACAACATCATCTTAAACCCAAAACCTTCGAGGTCAAAAAAAGACCTCAAAGGTTATCGCTAGCCAACTTTATAACTTTTCAACCTTCCAACTTTTTATCCCATTAACCCATTAACCAATCCCAAATTTTGATTTTAACCGACGCCCCGGTTAGTGTCTCCACTAACCGAAAAGTACCTTCAATCCAAACCTTCGAGGTCAAAAAAGACCTCAAAGGTTATCGCAACCAACTTTCCAACTTTTCAACCTTTCAACTTTTTTACCAAATAACCCAATAACCCTTCATCAACAACCAACCCAAAATTTTGATTTTACCGCAAAGCCTTCTATATTGGCAGCTGTAAGGTTTAATATCAATAAAGATGAATAACCTTTGGTTATTTCACTTTCATCGGGGCTTCTTAGAAGCCTTTTTTGGTTTATAGACTTTGATTAAGCCAAGACAAGTCCTTAATTTGCCACCCAAATCCCACACATGTCATTAGAAGTTAACAAGCTGACGAAAACTTACGGCTCTCAAAAAGCGCTGGACGAGGTTTCTTTTGTTGCCGAAAAAGGTGAGGTTCTGGGTTTTTTGGGCCCAAACGGCGCCGGCAAATCCACCACCATGAAAATTGCGACGGGCTTTATTTTGCCCGATCAGGGGGATGTCCTTGTCAATGGACTTTCCGTCCTTCAAAATCCCAAAGAAGTCAGCCGCTTGGTCGGTTATCTGCCCGAACACAATCCGCTTTACCATGACATGTACATCCGGGAGTTTTTGGATTTCATTGGGGGACTTTACGGACTAAAGGGAAATTCCCTAAAAAATAGGATTGAGGAACTCATTCCGCTTTGCGGATTGGAAGTCGAGGCCCACAAGAAAATATCCCAACTTTCCAAAGGATACAGACAGCGGGTTGGCTTGGCAAAAGCCCTGATCCACGATCCCGAAGTGATCATCCTCGATGAACCCACCACAGGCCTCGATCCCAACCAATTGGTAGAGATAAGGAAACTGATCAAAAATATCAGCGCAAACAAAACATTGATTCTCAGCACCCACATCATGCAGGAAGTGGAGGCCATCTGTGACAAAGTGGTCATCATATCCAAAGGGAAAATCGTTGCTTCGGATCTTTTGAAAAACCTAAAATCCGAAGCAGGCAGATCAGTTTTGATATTGGAAACAGAGGAATCCCTTTTGTTGGAATGGTTTGCACCCATAGGCGAAATCACTTTTTCCAACTCCGATAAAGCCATTCAGCTTCAGGTGAAAGATGCCGCTGTGGCAAGAAAAGAATTACTTCAAATCCTTCAGGAAAGGAATCTGACACTCGTCAGCATTCAGCTAAAGGAAAAGAACCTCGAATCTATTTTTCACCAAATCACCCAAAGCTAAGCCGATGCGCGCACTGTATTGGAAGGAAGTCAATGGATTTTTCAGTAACCTGAGCGGTTACCTGATCCTTGGGGTCTTTTTGGTTTCGTTGGGTTTGATTGTTTGGGTATTTCCTGACACTTCTGTGTTGGAATATGGTTTTGCAGACTTGGAGCCCTTATTTGTGTACACTCCTTATGTTTTCACATTCCTTGTACCGGCCATTACCATGAAGATGATTGCCGAGGAAAGGAAGTCCGGGACATGGGAAATCCTCATGACTTCCCCGCTTTCCATTCCCAAAATCATTGTTGCCAAATACGCTGCTGCCCTGACTTTGATCGTGGTGGCTTTGCTTCCCACCTTGGTTTATTACTACAGTATCGTTCAGTTGGGTGATCCTGTCGGAAATATTGACCATGCAGGTTTCTTTGGTTCTTGGATCGGATTGGTGTTTATAGGGGCGGTTTTTGCATCTATCGGGATATTGGGATCGGCCTTGACTTCACATCAGATCGTGGCATTTATCTTGGGAGTTTTTATTTCATTCCTGCTTTATTTTGGGCTGACGGCCTTGGTGCAACTTCAGGTGATGAGTCCGTTTGCTTTGTTTTTGGAAGAAATGAGCCTGAGCTATCATTACCAAAGTATGAGTCGGGGGGTGATTGACGCCCAGAATATTGCTTATTTTCTTTCAGTGATTGTATTGATGTTGGGTTTGACGGGGATTTTAATCCGTAGAAAATGAAGAGATCCGTCAACATATCGCTTATCAAAAACCTTGGAATCATTGCCGGTATCCTGGTTGTGATATGGGTTTTGGCGACATTGGTTCCTTATCGAATTGACTTGACTTCGGACAAAAGGTATTCCCTCCATCCTGCGACCGTCGAGGTTTTGGAATCTTTGGAAGAACCTTTGGAAGTGGAAATATTACTTACCGGTAATCTCCCTGGCGGCATGAGGAGACTTCAGCGCTCAATTGAGGAGACGATCAGAACATTCAATGCTTACAGCAGCGAAAAAATTACTTTTTATTATCAGGATCCCTTGGCTTTGCCAAAAGAGGAACAAGAAGACTATATCGTAGGATTGTCAGAATACGGCATCAATCCCACCAACCTTTATGTCAATGAAGATGGCGGGCAAAAATCAAAACTCATTTTCCCGGGTGTAATCATCCGCAATGCGGAATTTGAGACCGGTTCGCTGCTTCTCAGGGGAGAAATGGGTATGGGACCTGATCAGGTGCTCAACCAATCTGTGGAAAATCTTGAATTTGAATTGATCAACGGAATCCGAAAACTGATCAGCAAACAGGCTTTTGAAATCGGACTTGCCATGGGGCAGGGAGAACTGAGTGTTGATGAGGGATTTGGGATTGTGGAGGCACTCGCTGATAATTATGAGGTGTACAAAGTCCCCTTGGAGCAGGCAAAAAAACCTTCTGACTTAGACCCGTTCAAAATTATGATCGTTTCGGGGCCAAAGGAAAAATACACAGAAACGGAAATTTATCTCCTCGACCAATACCTCATGAATGGGGGAAACATTATTTTTCTGATTGATGCCTTGGCTTATGACATGGCACAGGCTGGCGGAGAGGGTACGGTGGCTATGCCTTTTGAAAATGGCTTGGATCAGTTGCTCTTCAGGTATGGCGTCAGGGTCAACAAAGATTTGATTCAGGACATGAATTTTGGTCGCTATCCTGTCATGGCAGGTAATTTTGGAGATCAGCAACAGTTGGTACCATTGCCGTGGCCGTTTTTTGTTTTGGCAGGGAAGATGGCTTCACACCCCATCACCAAAGGATTGGATCAGGTGATGTTTAAGTTTTCAAGTTCTTTGGATACTGTAAAGGCAGATGGCATCAGAAAAACCCCTTTGATTTTCAGTTCGGACTTTACCAAAAAATCCCCTGCACCGGTAAGATTGGCTTTTGTAGACATGGAAAATGAGCCTGATCTGAATGAATTTGGATTGAAAAACCTTCCTTTGATATACTTATTGGAAGGAAATTTTACTTCTTTTTTCAAAAATCGGTTTCTACCTGATGCTGCCGACAAAACGGGTTTCAAGGAATCTGGATCTCAAGGAAAAGTCATAGTGGCAGGAACAGGCAGTCTTTTCCAAAGCGATCTCACTCCCACAGATGGAAATCCTCTGCATTTGGGACAAGATCCATTTAGCAATGTGCAGTATGCCAACCGTCAGCTTCTATTGAATGCGATCAGTTATCTTGTAGAACCTGAGGGTATTATTGCCACCAGGACCAAACAGTTTCAGATCCGCCCTCTCAACAAAATCAAGGTGCAAAACGAGAAATCAAAATGGCAGGTCATCAACATTCTTGTACCTGTGGCTTTATTCTCGATCTTGGGGATGGTTTGGATCAGCATCAAAAAGCGGAATTTTTCCAAAAGAAGTTAAAATTCAAAAAACATTTGGTAAAATATCCTTCAAGCCTCTGATTTTTTTACTCTAAAGTGTAAGTCAAGGGCAGCTTTTATAATTTTATTTATAAATTTACCATGTTCAATAAAAAACGAAAATAAAGACCCTCCCATATGAAATTTATTGTTTCTTCTAATGCACTCTTAAAACAGCTTTCAGCAATCAACGGCGTAGTAACTACCAATCCGGTTGTTCCGATTTTGGAAAATTTCCTTTTTGAAATCAAAGCAGGAAAATTGACCATCACCGCGTCAGATTTGCAGACTTCCATGATTACAGAGATAGATGTCGAGGCAAGGGAGGACGGAAACATTGCTGTTCCTGCAAAAATTTTGATCGAAACACTGAAAAATCTTCCTGAACAGCCTGTCACTTTCAGCATTGACCAAGATACTTACAGTATCGAAATCAGTTCTGACAATGGACGCTACAAGTTGGCAGGGGAAAACGCAACGGATTTCCCAAAAATCCCAACGGTGACTAACCCAACCTCAGTGGACATGTCTACTGAAATATTGAGCTCTGCGATCTCCAATACGATTTTCGCAACCAGCAACGATGAGTTGCGACCTGCCATGACCGGTGTTTATATCAATCTCAGCAGCACAAACACTACTTTTGTTGCTACTGACGGTCACCGTTTGGTAAGATACAGAAGGGTAGATGTAGCAGCCGCAGATGGTGCAAGCATCATCATCCCGAGAAAAGCACTCAACCTTTTGAAATCAACTCTGCCTTCCGAAAATGTTCCGGTAGCAGTTGAGTTCAACAATTCCAACGCTTACTTCAAGTTCAACAGCATCAAAATGATCTGTAGGTTGATTGACGAGAGATTCCCAGATTATGAAAATGTCATCCCTGTGGACAATCCAAACCACATGACCATCGACAGATTGGAGTTTTTGGGTTCATTGAGAAGGATCGCCATCTATGCCAATAAGACTACCCATCAGGTAAGGTTGAAACTGACAGGAAGCGAATTGCAGATCTCTGCTGAAGACCTTGATTTCTCCAACGAAGCAAATGAAAGATTGTCATGCGACCATGACGGTGAAGATATCGAGATCGGATTCAATGCAAAATTCTTGGTGGAAATGTTGAATAACCTTTCTTCCAAAGAAGTGACTTTGAAGTTTTCTGCACCAAACAGGGCAGGGTTGATCGTACCATCTGACAAGTCAGACAATGAAGATATCCTGATGCTGGTGATGCCGGTGATGTTAAACAACTACGTATAAAATTAGATTTCATAAAAAATAGAGGAGCCGAGAAATCGGTTCCTTTTTTTATGCCAAAATGGTTAAAGCAGAGGGCATAATTCGGCATGTCAATGGTGTAAAGCCAACAAATTCCCCATCCATATCTATAGGTATTGGATGTTCACCGGTGATTTTGCATTTCGTCCCTTGACCATAGGATACTTGGGGATGTTGGATTTTCCTCCCTTTTTTTAGTTGTGGAAGTTTTTTCAAGTAATCCCAAACTGAGATTTTGAGGAGAAAAACCCAATCTAATAATCCATCATCAACTTTGGCTTCCGGCGCAATTCCCAAACCACTAGCAAAGTATTTTCCATTTGCCATGCAGATACTCATTGCCGGACTTTCTAATTCAAAATTTTCAGAAAAGAATTTGACTTTGACTGGTTTGTAAAATAAAAAGGAGCGTAAAATGACAAGGAAATAAGTCATGCTGGAGCCCCAAATGGACCTTCCTGTTCGAAGCATCTGGGTAGCAAATCCACCTAACCCTACATCGGCAATATTAACAAAATACCTTTTAGAGGTCTTTCCCCCTTTTTCGGTGAACTCCAACTCCGCAACATCAATCTGTCTTGATTTGGCGAAAAGAATATTTTTTCGGAGGGCGGCCAAGTCTTTGGTTATTCCTAAACTTCTACAGAAGTCATTTCCTTTTCTAAAAGGAAGAATACCCATTTTTAGCTCTGAAGCTTTTGGATTGGTTAAAATGGCATTTGCTACTTCATTGACAGTGCCGTCACCTCCCACAGCAATTAAGATAGTTGCGCCTTTCTGAAGAGCTTCCGAAGAGCATTTTAATCCACACATATCCGGTTTCGTTGTGAAGAATGTCAATGTTCCAATAGATTGGAAATGCTCTGAGAGCTTCGCCAATAATCGGGATTTGGCTTTAATTTTTCCGTGAACGATGAAGGCAATGTGTGGGGTATCTGCCATTTTCCGTATATCTAGATCAATGTATCAGAATATAGGTGGGTTTATTGGGAAGCGGAAAGCACTATTACCAGGCTTGGTTTCGTAAATCTATTGGATTTCTAATACCCAACTCTCCAAAGGCTTTAATTCTACCCTTACTTTTCCCTTTCCTTCCTGGATTTTCAACACAGGATCGACAGCGCCATACAGTTTTTCAGACAGCGGGTATTCGCCTTCACTCAAACCCAAGGTTTTGATGATTTCGGAGGGAAGTTGAAGGTCAAATCCGTAGGATTCGGTTGCATCAAAATTGGTGATGATGACCAGTTTTTGGTTTTCATTCCATCTGACAAATGAAAAAACCCGGTCATTATACCATTCGGTATTTTGTCTGTTATGGCTGTGGATGTCTGCAAATTTCCCAGCCAGGGAAGTACTAGTTTGGGTAAAGTTGAGCAGACGGCTATAAAAATCCCGCAATGATTTTTCTGATTCGGAAGATTGTCCTCCATCAAATTTTCCTCCGTTCATCCATCTTTGGTGATGGGGAACTCCGATATAATCAAAGATGGATGTTCTTGTCGGAGATCCAAATCCGGCTTTTTCAGCGCCGGGTTCGCCGACTTCCTGTCCGAAATATATCATCGTTGGCGATGAACCGATCATAGCCGATACCACCATGGCAGGTTTTCCCTTTTCTGCATTGCCTGCAAATCCAGGGCTCGCGATGCGTTGTTCGTCATGGTTCTCTAGGAAATGCAACATGTGTTGGTCAATATCTGCCAATCCCTTTTGGATCGGGAGGATGTTGTCCGTGGAGCCTTTTCCCTGCATGATGTTTTTGAGCGTATCGTAAAGTTCCACCTTGTCGTAGAGGTAATCCATTTTCCCCAAATGAATATAATTCCGGTACTCCTTGGGATTGTATATTTCTGCCAAAAGGAAAGCATCAGGATTGTTCATCTTGATGGCCGAATTCATGTAACTCCAAAATTCCACAGGAACCATTTCTGCCATGTCATAGCGGAAGCCATCCACGCCTTTTTCGATCCAGTACAAGGCGATGTCCCTGAATTTGACCCAAGAATCAGGCACTTCCTTGCCTTTCCAAAATTCAAAATGTGCTTTGTAATCTTTCTGTCCAAAGTCAGCAGGCAATTCAATGAAATCCTTGCTGCCATCCGGTTTGATGCCGTAATTGACCTTGACCGTTTCATACCAATCGTGAAAATGTGGCTGAGCTTCACGTGAACCGTTTCCTGTCCATTTGGCAGGTGATTCATCAAACTTTCCGTCAGCCAATGGATGTGCTTCGCCTCCCAAAGGCTTGTAATTGTCCAATGGTGCAGGAACTTTAAAATCCTTGCCCGGGATATAATAGAAGTTGTTGTTTGTTTTGTATTCGACCGAAGTGTCGTCACCTGCGCCAAAATCCTTTACTCCTTCGGGATTGCTTTTTCCCTCATATCTCCTGGCAACATGGTTGGGTACGATGTCTATAATGACTTTCATGCCTTGGTGATGCGTTCTTGCGATCAAGGCTTCAAATTCCTCCAATCGTGTTTCCGGATTCTCTGCCAGGTCAGGATTGACATTATAGTAGTCTTTGACGGCATAAGGCGAGCCTGCCCTCCCTTTGACTACCTCGGGGTCATCATTGGAGATGCCATATTGTGTATAATCATTGATCAAAGCATGATGGGGCACTCCTGTGTACCAAATGTGGGTAACTCCCAAAGACTTTATTTCTGATAGCGCTTTGTCTGTGAAGTCATTGAATTTTCCAACGCCATTTTCTTCCAAAGTTCCCCAAGGTTTGTTGGTGGTATTGGTGTTGCCAAAAAGCCTGGTGAAAACCTGATAAACGATCACTTTATTTGGAGTTTCCATTTTGGTATTGGCTTCAGGGGTTTGGGTCTGTGGCGAGTTGCAACCGATCAGGATTGATAGCAAGGTTGCAAAAAAGGTAATTTGGGTCGGAAGTCTGTTCATGGGGTTAAATATAAAAAGTTGTTTCCCACGAAGACACAAAAACCCGAATAAAAACAGATTTCAAAAACCAAACATGGCAGGTTTTTGATACCTGCCATGTTTAAAAGTTATTTGCCTTTATCATTTTTTGAAGTAAGACTATCCGGAACAGAAAAAGGATCCAATTCTACTATTTTTCCATCCTGTTCTACTATAATTGGGCTGTTCTTCTCCCGCTTGAATTTGACGAGGTTTTTGTAGGTTTCATCTAAGCCGAAAAGGATTTTCTCAAATTCCTCTTCAATCTCTTTTTCTTTCTTTGTCATAAATTCAGTAACCGATAAACAAATAACGTACTCCTTTTGATCAGATGGGGGTATTGCTTCATGTTGATGGTTTCGGCAGGGGAGTGGGCACCTGTGCCGGATGCGCCAAGTCCATCGATGCAATCCAGGTAATCTGCGACATAAGAAATGTCACCTGCGCCCCTTGAACCCGGATCTCCTGCTTTGACTTGACCATATCCCATATCCATACTGACTTGACTGAGTATGGTAACCAAACCCATATTGCCTTCCGTCGGAGGCATGGATGGAATGCCATCCTCAAACTCAATACTGGCAGTAGTTCCATTCAGGTTTTGGGTTACGATCTCTTTCATCTTTTCACGAGCCGCTTCTTTTTGTGGTTCGCCGAGGAACCTCAGGTCACCGGTAACAAAAGCCTCTCTTGCCACAATGTTTGTTTTGCCAAGAGCAGATCCGGCACCCGTATCTCCGTCATAGTTGATATCCGAACCGCCGATGATTTGGCCGGGATTGAAAGTCAGGTATTGCTCGCCTGCCAATTCTTCCCTGAATTGGTTGAGGATCCGCGCGGCCTCATAGATAGCGCCGTACCCCACCGATTCCCTGAATACACCCGAGGAATGAACCTGTTTTCCGGTAGTTTTCAACGTCCATCCACTTGCACCTCTTCTGGCAATAGTGGCCGTATTGAATCCCTGCGCTGTCTCGTACCCCAAGGCATAGTCATGATGCTTGGCCCTTTCTACGAAGTCAAGCCTGCTGACCCAAGAGGGACTTCCGGCATTTTCCTCATCGCCTGGAAAATAAACCGTGACAGTCCGATCTTTTAACAAACCCAATTCCTCCATTGCCTTCAAAGTTGCAAAGACCATGACATTTCCACCTTTCATGTCATTGACGCCCTGTCCTTTGGCCGTAGAGTCGTTGACCATGGTGAATGGATAGAAGGGCATGTCTTTTTCAAAAACTGTGTCCAAATGGCCGATGAAAAACAGCTTTTTACCCTTGGTACCTTTTCTTGTAGCTACAAAATGTCCGGCTCTTTTGAGCGAATCCGGTAAAGTAATCCATTCGGTTTCAAACCCGATTTTTGCAAATTCTCGCTCGAAGACCCTGCCTACTTCCCGTACACCCTGCATGTTGAAAGTCCCGGAATTAATATTCACTACCTCCTCCAACAGCGCCAATGTTTCCTTGTAGTTTTTGTCAATTGTTTCTATCAGTTGCTTTTCAGTTTTGGTAAGTTTTTGGGAAAAGGAAGGGATAGAAAAAAGGAGAAATGTGAGAAGGAAGAACAGTGATCGGATTTTCATTTTCTAAGTTCATTTATTTTAAAATAATATGTATATCCGCAATGATACCAGTGGCCAAATAAATATAAAGTGACAGCTAGTGACAATCGTTATTTGTTAAAGAT
>NZ_JAKZAL010000034.1 GCF_022538115.1 Cognataquiflexum rubidum
ATCTTTAACAAATAACGATTGTCACTAGCTGTCACTTTATATTTATTTGGCCACTGGTATCATTGCGGATATACATATTTCTTTTTATTAGAGAACAAAGTTGATTATGATGTGTCTTTGAATTTTAACTGTTCTGTAAGGAAAAAAAGCAAAATTGTTTTAGGATACTTTGGTGTTCTTAGAGATAGATGGACCCTTATATTTTTAAATGAACTAGTAAAAAGCTTTCCGGACAAATTTGAGGGTGTTGTTGCTGGGATAAACTTGTTGGGTGAAGAAGAGTTCAAGAATCTAACAACTCAAACCAATGGGATTTTCTATTTAGGTCCGTTTAATTCACCTGGTGATCTCCCTAAGATATATGAATTGATAGATGTTATGTTGGTTTTTTATCCCGAATTCAATTCTTCTGTTGATTGGTTTAATGCGAAAAAAATTTGTCGTTCAAACAGGTTTTATGAAGCATCTTATTTTAAGAAACCTTTAATTTCATTTAATTTTTCAGATGATGGGAAAGAAATTGATCGGCTTCAAATTGGCTTAACTCTAGATAGTTATGATTTAGAAATGGCAATTGAAATCATTGGACAAAAACTAAACCATCAAAATTTAGAAGTTTGGAATCAAAATTTAAAGGATTTACCCTCAAGTAATTTTCAAATTACCACCGAAAAGGAAGGTCTAGCTAAAAAAATCCGTGAAATCATTTAATTTTTGAAAAATATATTTTAGTAAAAAAAAAAAATAAAAATTTAACTCAAATTTTAACTAAAAAAAATCGAGAGAATGAGGTCAATTTTTGAAATAAATTATTTCTAGCCTTATTATTGAGAGTAGTAAATAATGAGAATTATTCATTGTTGTTTATCACAGTTTTATGCGGATAATTTTGGTTACCAAGAGAATTTTTTGCCTAAAACCCATAAGCTTCAAGGTTATGATGTTGAGATTTTAGCTTCCACAGAAACATACATTCAAAATAAATTAGGCTATGTTGAGCCTAAATCTTATATCAATGAATATGGGATTCCTGTTTTAAGGTTAGGTTATGTTACCTACTTGCCACACTTAGTTGTAAGAAAGTTAAGGATATACAATGGTGTTTTTGAAAAATTAGAAGACTTTAATCCCCACGTTATTTTTCTACATGATTTGCAGTTTTTAAGCATAGTAGCTATAGCACGATATGCCAAAATAAACCCTAATGTTAAGGTTTATGTGGATGGACATACAGATTTTGGAAATAGTGCAAAGAATTGGGTTTCTAAAAATATCCTGCATAAAATGATATATAAATGGTGTGCAAAAAAGATAGAACCTTTTGTGTCAAAGTTTTGGGGTGTTACACCTTTAAGAGTTGATTTTTTTAAGCAGGTTTATGGACTAGACGAAACTAAAGTAGATCTTTTGGTTTTGGGATTGGATGATACCGAAATTGATTTTTCTAAGAAAAACGAAATTCGTTCTAAGATCAGAAAATCTCTTGGACTTGAAGATAAATTCGTGATCATTACAGGTGGAAAAATAGATCAAAGAAAAAAGATAGAAGTATTACTAGATGCTGTAAACCAACTTAAAAATGATACAGTTCATTTGATTTTGTTCGGTTCAATAACTGGGGAAATGAAATCAAAAATTAGCAAGCTTATAAATAGTCCAAAAATTAAATATTTGGGATGGATAAGTCCAAAAGAAGCCAATGATTACTTTTTTGCATCTGATTTAGCTTTTTTCCCCGGAACACATTCTGTATTATGGGAACAATCCATAGGGTGTGGTATACCCGGCGTATTCAGAAAATGGGAAGGAATGCAACATGTTGATATCGGTGGAAACTGTCTTTTTTTAGAGGGAGACAGCAGATCAGAAATTCAAGAAATTATATTGAAAATCATCGAGGATAAGGACCTTTATAACAATTTAAAAAAGAATTCGGAAGAAAAGGGTCAGGAAGTATTTTTATATACAGAAATTGCCAAAAGGGCTATCGAGATAAAAAATTAAAAAGAAGTATGGAGAAACACCAAATATGTACCAATTGTGTTATGGACACTACTGACTCCAAAATTACATTTGATTCAGAAGGAGTTTGTGATCATTGCAATACTTTTTACAAAGACATCCAGCCGTATTGGCACACTGATGAAAAGGGTCGGAAAGCTTTACAAGAAATAATTGATAAGATCAAAAAGGAAGGAAAAGGGAAGGAGTTTGATTGTTTGATGGGTATGAGTGGTGGAATTGACAGTTCCTATTTACTCTATGTGATGAAAGAAAAATTTGGTCTAAGACCATTGGTTTTTCATGTTGATGCAGGATGGAATTCTCAGATTGCAGTAAATAATATAGAAAGATTGGTTGATGGTTTGGGTTTGGATCTATATACAGAAGTAATAAACTGGGAAGAGATTAAAGACCTGCAACTTGCATTTTTTAAATCGGGTGTGCCTCATATAGATGTACCCCAGGATCATGCATTTTTTGCAACGATGTATAAATTTGCATCAAAACATAACATAAAATACATCTTAACAGGTGGCAATTATTCCACTGAATGCGTAAGAAACCCTTTGGAGTGGATGTACTATCAATCTGATTCCATTCAGTTGAGAGATATTTATAAAAAACATGGAAGAGGGAAATTGAAAGATTATCCTGTTACAAATATCCTTTGGCATAAAGTTTACCTTCCATACATTAAAAGAATAAAATTAATCAGGCCATTGGATTATGTTCCCTACAATAAAGATGAGGCAATGCAACTACTTGTTGATAAATTTGGATACCAAAAGTATCCACAAAAGCATTTTGAATCACGATTCACAAGGTTTTACGAATCTTATTGGTTACCTAGGAAATTTGGATTTGACACAAGAAAGGTTCAGTTTTCAAGCCTAATTCTTACGGGTCAGATGACAAGGGAGGAGGCACTTAAAAAATTATCTGAGCCAGCCTTCGATCCCGAAACAATCAATCAGGATTTTGAATACATTGCTACAAAATTAGGTATTTCTGTGGAGGAGCTTCAAGGGTATATGGATGCTCCAAATAAAACCTACAAAGACTATAAATCACAAGAAAGCATTTATAATTTTGGAGCCTCTTTGTTGAGAATTTTGGGAAAAGAAAAGGGGGGGAAGAGATGATAGGTATCGTTGATTATGGATCAGGAAATATCAGAGCCATAGAAAATATTTATAGCAGGCTGAATGTTCCTACCAAGGTGATTAGCAATCCTGCAGAACTCAAAAAATCTGATAGACTTATTTTGCCTGGAGTTGGCGCTTTTGATGAGACAATGAATCAGCTAATGACTTCAGGATTGAAAGAAGAGCTCGATGAGTTGGTACTTGTAAAAAAGGTGCAAATATTAGGTGTTTGTGTTGGTATGCAAATATTGGCAAATTCGAGCGAGGAGGGTTCACTGAAAGGATTAGGTTGGATAAATGGGGTAGTAAAAAAATTTGATAAAGCGATTTTTAGACACAAGCCATATTTGCCTCATATGGGTTGGAATACCATTATTCCTACCAAGGACCATCCCATTTTTAAGGGACTTGATTACGATCAGGGGTTTTATTTTGTTCACAGTTATTATTTTTCCTGCCAAATCCCGGATAATGTTTTGGCAACAACTCATTATGGTATTGATTTTTCTAGTGCCGTTCTCTCAGATAATATTTTTGGGATGCAATTCCATCCTGAAAAAAGCCATTACAATGGAATTAAATTATTGGAAAACTTCTCTAAACTTTAATCATGCTTAGATCCAGAATTATTCCTTGTTTATTGGTACATAATAAAGGTTTGGTAAAAACGACCCAATTCAAGGACCCAAAATATGTTGGTGATCCTATCAATGCGGTAAAAATATTTAATGAAAAAGAAGTTGATGAACTTATTGTATTGGATATTGATGCTACTGCTGAAGGAAGAGGGCCTGATTTTAATTTGATAAGAAATCTTGCAGTAGAATGCAGAATGCCTTTTTGCTATGGGGGAGGGGTGACCACGGTTGAACAAGCTAAGAAAATAATTAGCCTTGGGGCTGAAAAAGTGGCTATAAGTACTGCGGCAATTAAAAATCGGTCACTGTTAAAAGAAATCGGCAAGGCCGTTGGTATTCAAAGTGTCGTTGTTGTTATTGATGTTAAAAGAAAGGGAATTCTTTCAGGTGGTGGATATGATGTTTACATCAATAATTCAAAGGAAAAGGTTAGTATAAAAATTAAAGATTTAATAAATGAACTTAACGAAATTGGAGTAGGGGAGATCGTAATCAACTCCATTGATAAAGACGGCACAATGCAAGGATATGATATTGGGCTTGTCGAATTGGTGAGAAATATAACAGAAGTTCCAATCACCGTTCTCGGAGGTGCGAGCAGTTATGAAGATATTAAAAATTTAATTTCCAAATTCAAAATTATTGGTGCTGCTGCGGGAAGCCTATTTGTATTTAAAGGAAAATACAGGGCCGTTTTGATTAGTTACCCAAATAAATCAGAGAAAAAAGCACTTTTCTAAAGAAAAAATGAAACAAATAATACAAGATTTAAAAAACGGCGATACTATATTAGAAGAAGTACCTGCGCCAATAGTTAAGCAAGGGCAGGTTCTTATTCAAACTACAAGGAGTCTTGTTTCATTAGGCACGGAAAGAATGCTGGTCGAATTTGGGAAAGCCAATTTTTTTCAAAAAGCCCTTCAACAGCCCGATAAGGTCAAAGAGGTAATAAATAAAGTGAAAACTGACGGGTTAAAGCCTACGGTCAATGCAGTTTTTAACAAATTGGGTCAGCCCCTTCCATTGGGTTATTGTAATGTGGGAAAGATTATTGCTGTAGGTAAAGGCGTTGAGGAATTTACAGTTGGTGATAGGGTCGCTTCCAATGGCCACCATGCAGAATATGTTTCAGTTCCTAAGAATCTTGTAGCTAAGATTCCTGATAACATTTCAGATGACGAAGCTACATTCACAGTAATTGGTGCCATAGGGCTTCAAGGAATCCGTTTGGCCAATCCTACCTTTGGAGAATCAGTAGTTGTGGTTGGGCTGGGATTGATTGGTTTGATTACAATGCAACTACTTAAAGCGAATGGCTGCCAGGTAATTGGTTTTGACTATGATCCGGCAAAAGTAGCTTTAGCCAAGTCTTTTGGAATTGATGCAGTCAATCCAGGTGAAGGAATTGATCAAGTTGCTTATGTGAAAAATGCCACTAATGGGGTGGGGGCTGATGCTGTAATTATTACTGCTTCAAACAAGGGCAATGAAATTATTTCTCAATCTGCTAAAATGTCTCGCAAGCGTGGCCGTATAATCCTTGTAGGAGTAGTCGGTTTGGATATTTCCAGAGCAGACTTTTTTGAAAAGGAGCTGACTTTCCAGGTTTCCTGTTCTTACGGCCCAGGTAGGTACGATGAATCCTACGAACAAAAAGGTCAGGATTATCCTTTGGGTTATGTTAGGTGGACAGAAAAAAGGAATTTTGAAGCTATTCTCCAAGCTATTGGCACTAATTTAATTCAGGTTGCGCCTTTAATCACTGAGCGTGTTCCTTTGGATGAATATATTCAAATTTATGGTGATATGGGCGGAAATAAGTCCATTGCTTCAATATTGCTATATCCTGAAAAGTCAGGTCAACCAAACCGATCAATTGTAATTGAGTCTAATAAAATTACACCCGGGAAAGGTACAGTAGGAATTATAGGGGCAGGAAATTTCACCTCTGCAATGATATTACCTTGTCTAAAAAAAACACCTGCCAAATTGAAGTTCATTTCAAGTTCAGGTGGATTGTCCGGGACCACATTAGCCAAGAAATTTAACATAGAACAATCCACTACAGATAATTCCTTGATTCTAAAAGATCATGATGTGGATTTGGTAATGGTAACAACTAGGCATAATGCCCATGCCAAAATGGTTTCAGATGCATTGAACTCCGGAAAACATGTTTTTGTGGAAAAACCATTGGCATTGAATCAGGATGAATTGGATCAAATACTAAAAGCCTATTTGCAATCCGGAAAGACTGTTTCGGTTGGATTTAATAGACGATTTGCACCTTTGGCTTTGAAGATGAAAAAGGCTTTGGGTTCAGGTAATACCCCAATGAATATCATTGCTACAATGAATGCGGGATTTATTCCCGCAAATGTTTGGGTACATGATATGGAAATAGGAGGAGGAAGAATTATAGGAGAGGCTTGTCATTTTATTGATTTAATTACCTATTTGACGGGGTCAAAAGTAAAGGCAGTTTGCATGAATGCCATGGGTACCCATCCTGAAGAAAATACGGACAATGCCATTATCATGCTCAAGTATGAAAATGGAACGAATGCTGTCATCAACTATTTCGCCAATGGTTCCAAATCATATTCCAAGGAAAGGGTAGAGGTCTTCCATCAAGAACGTACCTTAATCATGGATAATTGGAGAAACCTTAAAGGTTTTGGGTTTAAAAACTTTAGTTCTGCTTCATCCGGTCAAGATAAAGGTCATCAAAATCAGTTTAATTTATTGATTGAATCCATTCAAAAAGGAGGTCATCCTATCATCCCTATGGATGAATTGGTTAATACCACGAAAGCCAGCTTTTCAGCAATTGAAAGTCTGAAAACAGGCGCTTGGGTGGTTGTTGATTGATGGGTTCATCATCTCACCTTGTCCACTTCCCGGGCAGCAAATGAAAGCCTGAGAAAGTCAGAAGTATCTAATGATAAAAAAATCACTGACGTCAACATCTCGTCGATACTTAACTCAAGCATAGGTCTTGATATTTAAGATAATCAATAGAAGATTTAATTCAAAAGCAATCCCATTGATCCAAAAGTTTAATAATATCGGTAGAATTATCCGTACTATAAGCCACCTGAAACCGATTCAGGTGGCTTATCAATTAAAATATAGGCTATTCAAACCCAAACCCTTACAGGAATATGCTTTGAATGATTCTGCTCATTATAAACCTTTATCTTTTTTGGAGTTGGATAGAGTTGTTGACATGTTAAAGCTTAAAGAAAATACTTATTCTTTTCGATTTTTAAACCTCACCAATTGCTTCATTGAGGAGGTGGATTGGAATTTTGAAGTTTATGGAAAGCTTTGGAACTACAATCTTCAATATATGGACTGGCTAAAGCAAAACTCTCTTAGTATTCAACAGAGCAAAGACCTAGCCTATTCTCTTTATCAAAAACTTTGGGAAGGGAGCTTACTTTTGGAGCCATATCCGACTTCCTTAAGAATCATGAATGGTATCAGGTTTTTATCCGCCAATGAAGATATTAATTTGGGCCAATACATAAAAGCCGAGGCTAATTTTTTGACAAAACGAATCGAATACCATCTCCTAGCTAATCACCTTTTAGAAAATGCTTTTGCAGTTTATATGGCGGGATCTTTTTTTATAAATGATCAATGGATCAGATTAGGCGAGAAGATCTTAAGAAAAGAATTGAATGAACAAATTTTGGAGGACGGGGCACACTTCGAATTGAGTCCGATGTATCATCAGATTATTTTTTTTAGGGTCCTAGAATTTCTGACCTATGAAAGCCCTGATACCACTCTTTATTCCTTTGTCAAAGAAAAAGCATTAAAAATGCTTTCATGGCTTAAAACAATCACCTTTAGAAATGGAGAAATACCCCATTTTAATGATTCTACAAACAGTATAGCGCCATCTTCATCACAGCTTTTCCATATCGCTGAGAAAATAGGTTTGAAAGAAGAGACAAATCATGTTTTAAATGAGTCAGGTTACAGAAAATATGAAAATGAGAATTTTGAATTGATCATTGATGTTCATGGCATTTCACCTACATATCAGCCAGGTCATGCCCATGCTGATACATTTTCTTTTTGCTTGAATCACAAAAATAAACCGGTCATTGTTGACCAGGGAATATCTACCTACAACATTTCCGAAAGAAGGAAATATGAGAGAAGTACTCCTGCCCACAACACCCTATCCATTAATGGAAATGATTCAGCCGAAGTTTGGTCTGGATTTAGAGTTGGGAGAAAATTAGCCATTAAAATAAAAGCAGATAAGAATAATCATTTGGTTGCTATTCATAATGGATACAGGAATTTAGGGATTGATATTCAAAGAGAATTGAGATTTTCGTCTAACGATTTAACTTTTATTGATACCGTTTTCAATAAAAAACTAAAATTAGAAGAATCACATATAATTTTGCATCTCCACCCAACCGTTGATTTACATATTGTTTCTGAATTTTTATACATTATTAATGAAAGTCTGCAATTAAAATTTAATCCGGAAGTCAGAGTCGAAGAAATTTCCTACCTCTTTAATGATGGCTTTAACAAATCTATAAATGGAAAGGCTTTGAAAGTCACTTTAAAAACAAATGAGTTAATCACTACCTTCAATTCAATACCATGACCATGGAAAGGAAAAAAATATTGTTTTTAACCTTCTATTTTAAACCCGATCTATGTGCAGGGTCTTTTAGGAATTCTCCATTACTATTTGAATTAGCGCAGCTGGCCAAGAAAAAAAGCGTTGATATTGATGTATTTACAACATTGCCGAATAGATATAGCACTTTCAGCGAAGAAGCTCCAGAAATAGAAGAATTTGAAAATGTTAAAGTGCGCAGAGTCGTAATTCCAAAACACAAAAGTGGTTTTATAGATCAGATTTTCAGTTTTAAAACCTACTTCGATACTGTTAACAAAGAGGTTAAAAATGAAAATTATGACTTGGTTTACGCCTCCTCGAGTAGGCTATTCACTGCTTATTTGGGGCATACTATAGCAAAAAAATCCAAAGTGCCACTTTATTTGGACATCAGAGACATTTTTGTCGACACCATCAAGGATGTTGTCAAAAACAAACCTTTAAAAGCACTCGTAATTCCCATTCTAAAAAGAATTGAAAAACAGACTTTTTCTAACGCAACACATATCAATCTAATCAGTGGAGGTTTTAAAGTATATTTTGAGAGATACAAGAAGCCGGGTTATACTTATTTCACAAATGGAATTGATGAAGTATTTATAAAAGAATATTTTAAAACGAAAAATTACAATAAGAAATCCGATACCAAAAAAATTGTATATGCAGGAAATTTTGGGGAAGGGCAAGGTCTTCATAAAATTGTTCCCCAATCAGCCAAAATTCTAGGAAAAGGATTTGAGTTCCATTTGATAGGTGATGGTGGTGCCAAGCAATTACTTTTAGATAAAATTGAAGAAGAAGGTGTTGATAATGTATTTATCATTCCCCCCATGAATAGGGAGGAGTTGATAAAAAAATACCACGATTCGGATTATCTATTGATACATTTAAATGATTATGATGCCTTCAAAAAAGTCTTGCCTTCAAAAATTTTTGAATTGGCAATGTTTAAAAAACCTTTATTGGTAGGAGTAAATGGTTATGCAAGGGCTTTTATCGAGGAAAATTTATCTGATTCTATTTTATTTGAACCAGGCAATGCGATAGAATTGACCAATAAATTACTTTCAAATGAAAATGGGGCAAAAGAGACAATGGATAGAGAGGCTTTTATAAATAATTTCAATAGAGAAAATATTAATACCGATATGGCAATTTCTATTTTAAATTTGATTCATTAGGATAATGAAAGTAATTTATGTAACAGGTATCAGTGGCTTCGTGGGATTAAATCTCTTGCGGACCTTGGGAAAAAAGTTTGAAATCCGGGGTATATCAAGACATCCAGTAGGGATTGATAATTGTATTTCCTATGAAGACTTTTTTATGACTGGAAATGGTGAGGAATATGGGTTGGTTCATTTAGCAGGGAAGGCTCATGATTTAAAAAAAGTCTCTACTGAAAAAGAATATTTTGAAGCAAATTATTCACTTACCAAAAAGCTTTATGACAAGTTTTTATCTGATGATAGTTGTAAATGTTTCATTTTCTTAAGTTCAGTAAAAGCAGTTACCGATGTCGTAAATGATATTCTTTTTGAGGATGAAGCATATCATCCTACCACAGCGTATGGCAAATCAAAAATGATGGCCGAGAAGTATATCATGGATAATTCACCGAGCGGAAAATCTGTTTATATTTTAAGACCATGTATGATACATGGTCCAGGAAATAAAGGAAATCTAAATCTTCTATTTTCCTTTGCTAACCATGGTATTCCCTATCTGTTGGCTGCATTTGAAAATAAAAGATCTTTTTTAAGCATTGATAACCTCCTTTTTGTAATTGAGCAATTATTACTTAGAAGCATTCCTTCCGGAATATACAATGTAGCCGACGATGATGCCTTTTCAACAAATGAAATAATTAAATTAATGGCTGAAAGTTTGAATAGAAAAATACAATTAATAAAAGTCCCTAGAGTATTCATAGATTTAGTCGCGAAAGTGGGAGACAAAATCAACTTGCCATTAAATACGGAACGCTTGGGAAAACTCACAGAAAATTTTATTGTAAGCAATTGGAAGTTAAAATTTGCTTTGAATTCAGAACTCCCTATTTCGACAAAAGAAGGATTACTTAAGACTTTTGATTCTTTTAAAAAAATTAGTTAGTAAAAAAAGTAAATTAATGGATGTTAATAAATTTGTTCTAGATTATCTCAAAAGAGAAGAAAGTCTTTTTTCCAAAGATCTGGTAAATAATGGGAGCCAACTCAATGATAGTATTCAAGGCAAAAGCCTAATGGTAATAGGTGGGGCAGGCACAATTGGTTCTTCCTTTATCAAAGCAGCAATGAGATTTATGCCAGCAAAGCTTGTAGTTGTTGATATGAATGAAAATGGATTGACGGAACTTGTTCGTGATCTGAGAAGTATTGATGGGCAATATATTCCAGAAGATTTTGTGACATACCCTCTTTCCTTTGATAGTCCAGCATTTAGAAAATTGTTTATAGCCCATGGTCCTTTTGATATTGTAGCCAATTTTGCAGCCCATAAGCATGTAAGGAGTGAAAAAGACATCTATTCAATTGAAGCTTTGATTGAAAATAACCTAGTCAAAGCAAAGGGCTTATTGGATTTACTGGTTGAATATCCTCCGCAGCATTTCTTTTGCGTATCTACTGATAAAGCTGCAAATCCGGTTAATATCATGGGTGCGAGTAAGAAAATGATGGAAGAGCTTATTTTATCTTACGGAGACAAGATAAAAGTTTCTACAGCCCGCTTTGCCAACGTAGCATTTTCCAATGGCTCCCTGTTAGAAGGTTTTTTAAAACGGATGGAAAAGGAACAGCCTCTGTCCTGTCCAAGTGACGTAAAAAGATTTTTTGTATCACCTCAGGAATCTGGAGAAATTTGTTTGATGGCATGTGTGTTGGGCAAGAACAGAGAAATATTCTTTCCTAAATTGGACATGGAGAAAGACCTGATCAAGTTTGCGGATATTTATCCTGTTTTGTTAAATAAGTTTGGGTATAAACCGGTGATTTTTGATTCCGATTTCGAAGCAAGGAGGAATATTAGTTTGATCAAAGAAGGGAAGTATCCGGTTTACATTTTTGAAACGAATACCTCTGGAGAAAAGTTGTTTGAAGAGTTCTATACGGAGGAGGAAGATTTTGATTTGGAAAAGTATAATGCATTGGGAGTGATATCCAAATCTCCAACTTATAAAACAGAGCAGTTTGATGTAATATTTAAGGAATTATATAACCTTTTGGAAAACCCCAAACTTGAAAAAAGTCAAATTGTAGATTGGTTAAAAAAATATATTCCTGAATTTCAACATATTGAGACAGGCTTAGGATTAGATAAAAAAATGTAATCATTCATGAAAAGAATCTTTGACATCGTATCTTCCGGAATATTTATCATTCTTATTTCCCCTTTATTAATACCTTTAATGATTCTTTTAAATTTCACCGGCGAGGGGAAAATATTTTATATTCAACAAAGAATTGGGAAAGGAGGCAAAAGTTTTGGATTACTAAAATTTGCTACAATGCTCGAAAATAGTCAAAATTTGCCTGGAGGAGATGTAACAATGGGAAATGATCCAAGGGTGTTACCAGTGGGTAAAATTTTAAGAAAAACCAAGATCAACGAATTACCACAGTTGTTGAATATTTTCAAGGGTGATATCAGTGTAGTTGGGCCAAGACCTTTAACTCCTAAAACATTTGGTTACTACCCAAAAGCGATTCAACATGAAATAAGGGATTTAAAACCGGGTTTGACAGGAATAGGGTCAATTGTATTTAGAGATGAGGAACGTATTCTCGCAAATTCTCCCAAACCTCATCTTCAATGTTATGAAGAAGATATTGCTCCTTATAAAGGCGCACTTGAAGTTTGGTACAAAAAACATCAAAGTTTTTTTTTAGATCTACAATTGATTTTCTTAACGATTTGGGTGATTATTTCTCCCAATTCAAAAATTTATCAGTCTTTTTATAAAGACTTACCAGAAATGTCATTGAAATGAAATTTAATCTAATAACCTTTTTTTTTATCTGTCTGAACGGACAGCTATTGGCTCAAAATCTCTTTTCAAATAACCTTCAATTCCAGGATTATTTAAGAAGAGAACAATTGAGTAAAGGATTTGATACTTTAAATGCTTCATTCAATCACCGTCCATTTCAAAACAAACAACTGGATAGTTTTTTAACACCTGTTTTTATTAACAATCAAGAAAAAGTTTTAAAAAATATAGCATTATCCATACTCCCATTTTATCAAACTTTTCAATTAAATTCCAACCGACCTTATGGTTGGGGAGACGGCCCGATGATTCCTTCTTCAGGTTTACAGTCTTATTCATCAACCGGTTTTTTCGCAAAGGTTTCTATCTTAAATATTCAAATTCAACCTGAACTAGTGTTTGCCCAAAACTCCTCCTTCAAAGGTTTTGGAAATAATAGATCTGATAGAGAATATAGGGAAATGTTTTTTACCTACAATATTAGTGATTCTCCTGAGCGATTTGGAGATGGGGGTTATTCAAAAATTTCGCTGGGACAGTCAAAAGTCAGTTTAGAACTGGGTGCATTTGAATTAGGCGCCAGTACCCAAAATATTTGGTGGGGTCCGGGGCAGTTTAATTCTTTGATTTTTTCTAATAATGCACAAGGGTTCCCTCACTTAACATTAAATACTACCAAGCCAGCAAAGACATTTCTGGGAAATTTTGAAGGTCAGGTAATTGTAGGTCGGTTAGAAAATTCAGGTTTTGCACCCACCCAGTTTGGAGATTTAAATGATAAGTATTTCAGACCTTTTACGGGTGATTGGCGATATTTAAATGGTATTACAATTTCCTATAATCCCAAGTGGATACCTGGTCTTTTTGTAGGGTTTTCAAGAACATTCCAGCAGTTTAATAAATCAAGAATAAATGAATTTAGAGACTATTTCCCTGTATTTGATGCCTTTCAAAAAGTAAAGGTTGGGTTTGACAAAGATGCAGATGGCAAAGATCAGCAGGCTTCAGTATTTGCAAGATTTGTTGCCACAAAAGCAAAAGCAGAGATTTATTTCGAATATGGAAGAAGAGACCATGCTTATAACTGGAGAGAAGCCATTTTAAACCCTGAACATGCGAGAGCCTATCTTTTTGGTTTCATAAAACTGTTTGATTTGAATAATCAGAGGAAAATGATACAATTAAGGGGAGAAGTTACCCATCAGCAAGAATCAATAAACACAATCATAAGAAATTCAGGAGATGGGTTGTCTTGGCATACTCATACAAGAGCTCGAGGATTTTCCAATTTTGGCCAACCTCTTGGAGTAGGAATTGGCACAGGAGCAAATGTCCAAGCCCTTGAAATTTCCTTGGTCGAAAATTTCAATAAGTTCGGGGTATTATTTGAAAGACTAGAGAACAATCAAGATTTTTACTACCGTGCCTTCGGTCAGCAAAATGAACACAAACCCTGGATAGACCTCAGTATTGGATTCCTCTTTGACAAGGAATGGAATAACCTCCTCCTCAGTTCCAAGCTCCAACTGATCAATGGGGTAAATTACCAATGGCAACTCCACCCCAACAGTACTCCAGAATTTCCAAAAGGCCAGAATTTATTTTCGGTTCATGCACAAACAAGCATAATTTATTTCTTTAATAATCCAAAATCAAAGCATGATTAACCTCACTATCGTGGCCGGCGCCCGCCCAAACTTTATGAAAATTGCTCCTATTCTGAGCGCTATTCAAGAAACCAAGCAGAAAGGGACAGCAATTAACTTCAGACTCGTCCATACCGGGCAGCATTATGACAAAAAGATGTCAGGGGACTTTTTTGAACAATTGAATATTCCTGAACCTGATGCCAATTTAGAAGCTGGAGGAGGCACTCAAGCGGAGCAAACCGCGGCGATCATGGTTGCTTTTGAAAAAGAATTAATCGCTAATATACCCGATTTGGTATTAGTGGTAGGGGATGTAACCTCAACACTCGCTTGTTCTATTGTTGCAAAAAAACTCAATGTGGATGTAGTCCATGTCGAAGGAGGAATCAGATCAGGAGATATGTCTATGCCTGAAGAGATTAATAGAATTGTTACTGATAGTATCACAGATCATTTTTTCACGACCTCGGAAGTTGCAAACCAACATCTAAAATCTGTAGGAGTGGCTGAAAATAGGATTCATTTTGTGGGGAATACCATGATTGATACACTACTATCCAGTCAAGATAGGTTTATGAGCCCGGTTGGGGAAATGTTCGATGATCTCGAATCAAAGAATTATTTTGTGATGACGATGCATAGACCTGCAAATGTAGATGGTGAGCAACAGCTTAAAGCTTTGATAGATGCCATTATGATAGGAACAGGTAATTTTCCCGTAATATTTCCGGTTCATCCAAGGACTGCTAAAAATCTTGAGAAGATTGGTATCAAACATCCAAGATTGAGAATGGTGGAACCGTTATCTTATTTAGAGTTCAATTATCTGGTAAAAAATGCATTGGGTGTAATCACAGACTCCGGTGGGATTACTGAGGAGACTTCCGTAATGAATGTTCCATGTATCACCATGAGAAACAATACAGAACGCCCTGAAACAGTAACCCTTGGAACAAATGAGTTGATCGGAACCAATCCTACAAATCTTAAACAACCTTTGGAAAAGCTTCTTAAAGGGGAATGGAAATCTTACAAGGGAATACCCTTATGGGATGGGAAATCAGCAGAAAGGATAGTGTCTAAAATAATACAAATATATAGTTAAATAAATATTTGAAAAAAATGATTAAAATCCCCAAATGGTCAATCATACCATTTGGGGATTTGTTGTTTAGTATAGTTTGATATTTATTTATAATTTTGATTCATGAAAGGAATAATACTTGCCGGGGGATCTGGCACCCGACTTTATCCGATTACAAAAGGAACTTCAAAGCAACTGCTTGCGATTTATGACAAGCCAATGATTTACTATCCCATGTCAGTTTTGATGTTAGCAGGAATCAGAGAAATTTTGATCATCAGTACGCCACATGATCTTCCAAATTTTATCAAGTTATTCGGTGATGGTTCAGATTTGGGGCTTCAATTGTCATATGCCGAACAACCCTCACCGGATGGTTTGGCCCAGGCATTTATTATTGGAGAGGAATTTATTGGGACTGATTCGGTATGTCTTGTCCTTGGGGACAATATATTTTATGGACAGGGGTTTACCCAGTTACTCAAAAGTTCCGTTGAAAACGTTGAAAAAGATAAAAAAGCTACTGTCTTTGGATATTATGTGCAGGATCCCCAACGCTACGGTGTCGTAGAATTTACGAAAGAAGGAGATGCCGTAAGTATTGAGGAAAAACCGGAAGTCCCAAAAAGCAATTTTGCCGTAGTAGGTCTTTACTTTTATCCCAATTCGGTTGTAGATGTAGCCAAGCACATCAAACCCAGTCACAGGGGTGAATTGGAGATCACCACAGTCAACCAAGAATACTTAGCGAATGGGGAACTTAAAGTTGAATTAATGGGCAGGGGATTTGCGTGGTTGGACACAGGTACCCATGAATCCATGCTGGAAGCCTCCAATTTTATCCATACCATTGAAAAACGACAGGGATTAAAGGTCGCCTGCCTGGAAGAAATC
The DNA here is from genome assembly GCF_022538115.1 of Cognataquiflexum rubidum. Taxonomy (GTDB): domain Bacteria; phylum Bacteroidota; class Bacteroidia; order Cytophagales; family Cyclobacteriaceae; genus Cognataquiflexum; species Cognataquiflexum rubidum. The sequence goes on from NZ_JAKZAL010000034.1 coordinate 16,063, forward strand.
GCATACGATATGGGATTTATAAATTCAGAGAAGTTGCTGGAATTGGCTCAAAATTTGAGGAAAAATGAATATGGTGAATACCTATTCAGGAAAATCAAAGGAAATTAATTTTCCAAGCAGCTACATTTTGCTTTGATTTATATTAGTAAAAATTCCCAAAATTAAAATTTGAATTTTAGTTGATTGTTGTTAAGTTTGTAAAAAAATATTTTTATGGTAATTTTTCTGGCAATTAGCACTGCGTTTTTGATTGGGTTTTTACTTACTCCCATAGTGATATTATTCCTGAAAAAAATGGAGCTTATGGATAGTCCGGGCGGAAGGAAAATCCATAACGGGTTCATTCCTTCCATGGGAGGTATTGCATTTGTTTTAGCAACTTTTGTCGCTGTTTTGGCCTGGTTGGATTCCCAATTAATCATGGAAATCAGGTTTTTACTTGCAGCATTTGGACTTATGTTTTTTGTTGGTCTTCGGGACGATATGGTCAACATGAGTGCATTTCAAAAGTTGGCAGGTCAGTTTATTGCTGCTTATCTGGTAGTTGTTATGTCTGACATAAGATTGACTGGTCTTTATGGGTTCTTTGGAGTTTATGATATTCCCCTTTGGGTCAGTTATGTAATTTCAATTTTTACTATTTTGGCACTTACAAATTCATTTAATCTTATTGATGGATTAGATGGATTAGCAGGTTCCATCAGTCTTGTTACTTTTTTATTCCTCGGGTGGTGGTTTATGGAAGCTGATCTTACAAGTTATTCCGTGTTTTCCTTCATCTTGGTCGGATCAATTCTTTCATTCTTGGTCTATAATTGGCATCCTGCAAAAATTTTTATGGGTGATACAGGTTCTTTGAGTCTTGGTTTTGCTTTGGCTGTTCTTACCATCCTTTTTATTGATAAGAATGGTACTATGGCTAGTTATGAAGGTTGGAAATTTAATGCTCCTATTGCTTCAGGCGTGGCCTTGTTGATTATTCCAATCTATGACACCACAAGGATTTTTATCAAAAGAATGATGAAAGGGAAATCTCCTATGGAGCCTGATAAAAGCCATGTTCATCATTTTCTTCTAAGAATGGGACTTAGACATGACCAGGTTACTTTAACGCTTGTGTTTATTAAAATTGGATTTATTGCATTGATATTTCTCGGTTCAAATTTCAATGACCATGTGATGTTGCCACTTGTCATTTGCATTGCTGTAGTATTAGGATTAAGGCTAGACGCCCTTACTTTAAAGAGGGTTAAGAAATTGTATAAAAAAGCGCCTCCAATATTGTCAAAAAAGGTAAAAAGGAAAACCTATCAAAAGCCTACGATTCAAGGAGAGGTGTTGGATAAGGTGAATATTAGTGATAACTAATTGAAAAAAGAAAAATATAAATAGGCTCCGAAAGCATGGTTTTCGGAGCTTTTTCTTTTTTTAAAACCCTCAAATCCTTCAAATTCTTTGGTTTTGCAGGACTACTTGATTTTGTCTTTTTGATTAACCAAACTTTAATATAGATTTGTTTTTGTTTAATTCTAGTAAATAATGCTAAAACCAATTCCACTTTCCACACCAGTTTTTGATGGTTATGAAAATGATTTCGTTCTTCAGGCCATAGGAACAAAACAAATATCAACAGCAGGGAATTTTATTACTGATTTTGAGGATAAGATTAAAAATAGACTTGGGAATTTTAATGTTGCTCTAAAAAACTCAGGTACTTCCGCTATTCATTTGGCATTGAGGCTTATTGGAATTGGTACCGGCGATGAGGTTTTATGCCAGTCATTTACTTTTTGCGCGTCGGCTAATCCTATAATTTATTTGGGTGGTACACCGATATTTATTGATAGTGAGCCAAATACATGGAATATGTGTCCTGAAATTTTAGAGGATGCTATTCTTGACAGAATAAAAAAAGGAAAAAAGCCGAAGGCTATTATTGTGGTGGACTTGTTTGGTATGCCGGCAAGATTCGAAGAAATTCTAAAAATTTCACAAAAGTATGAAATTCCGGTAATTGAAGATGCCGCAGAGGCTTTAGGTTCATCAGTAGATGGAAGGGAATGTGGGACATTTGGCGAGTTTGGTGTAATCTCCTTTAATGGAAATAAAATCATCACGACAGGTTCCGGAGGAGCATTGATTTCTGCAAATTTTGAGGCAATTGAAAACTCAAAGTATCTTGCGGTTCAAGCCCGCGAAGTTTATAAGTATTATGTGCACAAAGAAATCGGTTATAATTATAGAATGAATAATATGTCTGCAGGGATTGGGCTTGCCCAGTTTTTGAATTTGGACAAAAAAATTGCATTGAGAAGAAAAGTATTTGGAAATTATCAAAATTTATTGAGTGGTTTTGAAGGTTTTTCTACAATTCTTGAACCGGATGGGTATTTTTCGAATAGGTGGTTATCCACTTTTTTAGTGAATCAATCAGAAACAGGGTTTTCCAATGAGGATGTTAGGTTAACGCTCCTTAAAGAAAATATAGAGTCTAGATATCTTTGGAATCCACTTCACCTTCAGCCGGTCTTTAAAGACACCACATTTTATGGTGGTGGCGTTTCAGAAGATTTATTTTCTAAAGGTATTTGTTTGCCTAGCAGTGAAAATCTATCGATCGATGATCAGGAAAGAATAATTGGTGTAATTAAAAGAATGTATACCTGAAATTCATTTGACAATGTATTCTTTGTTCTTAAAAAGATTGATTGATTTATTTGCAAGTTTTTTCCTACTGATCTTATTTTCTCCAATAATCATTATTGTAGCAATTTTACTCGCGATAGTTACTAGGAATAATCCATTTTTTTTTCAAAAAAGACCCGGTCTCCATGGAGAACTTTTTAGATTAATAAAATTCAAGACTATGGTGGATGCGATAGATTCACATGGCGTCGCTCTGCCTGATGAGCAAAGATTGAAAGGTTTTGGAAAGGTGATCAGAAAAACATCTTTAGATGAATTACCTCAATTATGGAACGTCTTAATAGGAGATATGAGTTTGGTTGGTCCTAGACCACTATTAGAAGAATATTTACCTCTTTACGATTCCAATCAGGCAAAAAGACATTTGGTTAGACCTGGAATTACTGGCTTGGCACAGGTAAATGGAAGAAATTCTTTGTCTTGGGAAAGGAAATTTGGATATGATGTGTTTTATGTAGAGAATCTTTCTTTTAAAATGGATTTGAAAATAATGTTGATGACGCTTTTTAAAATTTTCAAATCAGAAGGTGTCAATCAAAAAGGACATGTGACGATGCCAAAATTTGAAGGAAATAAAGCTGCTGATTTAAAATGAATTTCTGTTCATTGCTTTCAGAAAACTTCAGTAGTTAAACCATTAATTAAAAAACTATAATTTTATAATAATTTACCTCAAACAATTTTTAACCTGGAACTCGAATATTTCAAATCATTATAAAAAGTTGGATTCATTTACCTATAGCCAAAAATGAAACCTACATCAGGAAAATTGTATGTTTTTTTTCGACTGAAAAATAGTATAATAAAAAGTTACATTTGGGAAAAAACAATGATATATTTGAATTAAGCCCTTATAACTAAAAATATTACTATATAAAATTTCATCATTCTAATCAACCTTCAAAATGAACTTTTTGAAAGACCTAAGAATCCTTCCCAGATGGATAATAATTACCTTAGACACAGTTGTATTATTTCAGTCAACGTTTTTTGCGTATTTGGTAAGATTTAATTTTGACCTTGAGCTAGTAAATAAAAATAATGCTGTATTGGGAAGTTTGATTTTTTCCGGGCTGGTGTTTCTTGTAATGCTAACCACAAAAAGCTATAAAGGTATTGTAAGGCATACCGGTTTAAAAGACAGCGTTAATCTATTCAAAACCATTGCAATAGGATTTGCGATTATCCTTTTTATCAACTTTGTTTTTGAATTGTTTATTTCAAGTACTTACATCATTCCAAATTCCGTATTAATTATTGCCTCGCTGACTTCGCTTTTTTTGTTGATTTTGTACAGGTTTTTAGTCAAAGAGTCATTTATTTATCTGAAAAGTGGATTTACTCCCAACAATGTTAAAGTAGGAGTGATTTTTGGAGCGAGTGAAGCCGGAATCATTGCGCTGGATGTCATAAAAAGAGACAGCAAATCAAATCTCATGATTTCCGCCTTTCTTGATGATGATTCGAAAAAGGAAGGGAAAATCATCGGCGGCAAAAAGATTTTCAAAGGACTTTCCCATCTCAAATTTTTGGCCGAATCTCAAAAAGTATCGGAATTGATCATTGCAGTCAAAGATTTATCTGTCCAACGCAAAAAAGAAATCATTGATGAATGTTATAAATACAACATCCATGTATCTATCGTGCCGCCGATTAACCAATGGATAAATCGCGGGCTGAATACAGAAGCTATACGTGACCTTAGGATTGAGGATTTGCTTGGAAGGCAACAGATTTCTTTGGAAAACCCTAAAATTAAAGAGGAGCTTTCTAACAAGGTAGTATTGGTGACCGGTGCTGCAGGCTCTATTGGAAGTGAACTTTGCAGGCAAATCATGTTTTATAATCCCCGTTTGTTGATACTTTTGGATTTTTCCGAATCAGCATTGTATGACCTGGATTTTGAATTTAGGGAATCAGGCATGATCACTCCGCATATAGCCATTTTGGCTGATATCCGTGATTATACTACCATGAAAAACATTTTTAAAAAATATAGTCCTGATGTCGTATTCCACGCTGCTGCTTATAAACATGTGCCTATGATCGAGAATTATCCCGAACAAGCCATTAAGAGTAACATTCTAGGGACCAAAATTCTTGCTGATTTATCCGTTTTACACAATGTTGAAAAATTTGTTTTGGTCAGTACAGACAAGGCTGTCAATCCTACCAATGTCATGGGCGCTACCAAAAGAGCAGCAGAAATGTATGTCCAAGCGTTGAATACTTATTTGGAAACCCACCACAACAATGCGCATACAAAGTTTATTACCACGCGGTTTGGAAATGTGCTTGGTTCAAATGGGTCGGTTGTTCCTCTCTTTAAAAAGCAGATCCAAAAAGGTGGACCGATTACTGTAACCCATCCTGATATCACTAGGTACTTTATGACCATTCCTGAAGCGTGTCAATTGGTCCTTGAGGCTGGTTTTATGGGGAACGGGGGTGAGATTTATGTGTTCGATATGGGCGAACCGATCAAAATTGTAGACCTGGCCATCAATATGATTAGGTTAAGTGGCAAAAAGGTCGGAGAGGATATTAAAATTGTTTATTCAGGTTTGAGGGAAGGCGAAAAACTGTTTGAAGAACTTCTTAATGATTCCGAGGTTGTTAAATTCACGCATCATCCTAAAATCAAAATCGCACAGGTTTCTTCTGTGCATTTTTACAAAATTGAAGGTCAGATTGAAATTTTTGAAAGCCTGATCGGGAAAAACTCTGAAAACGATCTTGTCTTTCATCTTAAATCAATGATTCCTGAATACAAAAGTAATTCCTCAAGGTTTGAAGTTTTGGACCGGCTGAATTAAAAAAATTAATTTACTTCCTTTTGCTTATTTTGTTGAAAGTAATCGGTCTTTGAAGATCACATTTGAACTTCTCTGATTCAATTCCATATTTTTTGGGATGCTTTGTTTTTCGACCTGTCACCCTTTTTCTCCAAAGTTGAAAAGAGGAATGTTTTAACTCTTTTCTCATCAATACAATCACTTCTTGCTCGGGAATCCCAAATTGATTTTTTATCGCTTCAAATGGAGTGCGATCTTCCCACGCCATTTCAATTATCCTGTCTTTATCTATAATTTCCATTCTATGGTTTTTGAATCCAAACAATGTTAGGTATCTAATGTTTTGAATGGGATGGAAAAAATCAATATCGTATGGTTTAAAAGGGACATTAGGACTAAAGATCATTTGCCATTGAAAACAGCCTTGGAAAGTGACCTGCCCGTATTGATGGTTTATGTTTTTGAACCTGAGTTGGTTGATTCCCCAAAGTATGATCTTAGACATTGGCGGTTTATCTATCAAAGTCTTCAAGATGCCAATATAACCTTAAAGCCTTTTGGAGCGGAAATAGTCATCTGTTTTGGAGAAATAATTGAGTTTTTTAAAAACCTTCAAGCTACAGTATGTATTGATAAAGCGTTTTCACATCTTGAAACCGGGATTTTGAAAACATATCAAAGAGATAAAAATGTCAACCGATTTTTTCGCGAAAACAATATCAAATGGATAGAATTCCCTCAAAATGGTGTCATTAGAGGAATAAAAAATAGAAGCGGTTGGCCTGAACTTTGGAAAAAATTTGTCCATTCTCCCATAAATGATCCTGATTTTTCCAAAGGAAGATATTTTCAATACAAACATCGGTCTGAATTAACGGAAACATTGATTCCCGAGGAATGGAAATCTAAAAACCCGCAAATGCAGGAAGGAGGGGAAACTTTTGCCTGGCGGTACTTAGAGTCTTTTTTCAATGAAAGGGGAGTCAATTATAGCAAGCATATCAGTAAACCTTCTGAAAGCAGGAGGTCTTGTAGTCGGTTGTCTACCTATCTTGCTTGGGGTAATTTGTCTATCAAACAGGTTTATCAGGAAGCTGAGAAATCAAAGAAGAATATTTTTGCAAAAGGGAATATTGTAAACTTTCAATCCAGGCTTAGATGGCATTGCCATTTCATACAAAAGTTTGAAATGGAATGTCGCATGGAGTCTGAAAATCTGAATCCGGGCTTTGATAAATTCCAAAAACCCAAAAATCCAACTTTGTTGAAAGCTTGGGAGGAGGGGAGTACCGGATTTCCATTGGTCGATGCCTGTATGCGTTGTCTGAAAGAAACCGGCTATCTCAATTTTAGGATGAGGGCAATGGTGGTTTCATTTTTGACCCATCACTTATTGTTGGATTGGCGGGAGGGGGCAGACCATTTGGCGAGGTGTTTTTTGGATTTCGAGCCGGGAATACACTATCCCCAACTTCAGATGCAGGCAGGAGTGACAGGTATCAATACTGTCAGAATATACAATCCAATAAAGCAATCCTTTGACCATGACCCTGATGCCATTTTCATAAAAAAATGGGTTCCCGAATTGTCTGTTTTACCTCCAGGTCAAGTCCATGAACCTTGGAAAATCACCCAAATGGAGCAAATGATTTTTGGATTTGAATTAGGCAAGGATTACCCTTTTCCAATTGTAAACCCCGAACAAGCTGCAAAGGTCGCTCGGGACCTTATTTGGAAATCGCAGCATGATGAAGATGTGAAAAAGTATTCCAAGAAAATTTTGAGGGTTCACACCCTACCTTCCAGAGAAATGTGATTTTCAATTCAAAAAAAAGCCCACAAGGTCTTTCCAAGTGGGCTTCTGAAGGTTCTAATTTAATTTCAATCTGCTAAATATTTTTCAACCGGAACATAATCCATGTTGAAAGCCTCTGCTACGGCTTTGTAGACGATTTCGCCATTGATAACATTCAATCCAGGCACAAGATCAGGATTCTGTTGTGCGGCTTTCTTCCAACCTTTATCTGCTAATTGAATCGCATAAGGAAGGGTCGCATTGGTAAGTGCCAAAGTGGAAGTGTAAGGTACAGCTCCCGGCATATTGGCAACACAATAGTGAACTACATCATCAATGATATAAGTTGGGTTTTCATGAGTAGTTGGTTTGCATGTTTCGATGCAACCACCTTGGTCCACTGCCACATCCACCAAGACTGTTCCCGGTTTCATGATTTTGAGCATGTCCCTTGTGATCAAATGCGGCGCTTTCGCACCAGGAATGAGCACTGCACCCACAACCAAATCCGCGTGTTTGATCATCTCCCTGATGTTGTATTCATTGGACATCATCGTTTTGACATTTGCAGGCATGACATCTGCCAAGTAGCGCATTCTTGCGAGTGATACATCCATGATGGTCACATCAGCACCTAATCCTGCGGCCATCCAAGCCGCTTGCGTACCCACAATACCGCCACCTAAAATCAATACTTTGGCAGGCAAAACACCGGGAACACCACCAAGAAGGATACCTCTACCTTGAAGTGGTTTTTCAAGATAATTTGCACCTTTTTGGATTGCCATTCTTCCTGCTACTTCTGACATCGGAATCAAAAGGGGCAAACTTCTGTCCACTTTTTCTACTGTTTCATAAGCCAAACAGGTAGCTTTACTTTCTACCATGGCCTTTGTAAGCGGCTCATAAGAAGCAAAGTGAAAATAGGTAAACAATAATTGATTCTCTTTGATGAGCTTATATTCAGGTTCAATCGGTTCCTTTACTTTGATAATCATGTCAGCAATGGCATAGACCTCTTCGATAGTCGATAGGATGGTAGCGCCTGCCGTCATATATTCTTCATCACTAAAACCACTGCCAATCCCGGCTGTATGTTGAACAAAAACCTGATGGCCTCTTTTGACCAACTCTTTTGCGCCGGCTGGAGTCAAAGCAACCCTGTTCTCATTATTCTTGATTTCTTTTGGAGTACCGATTATCATATTGTTAAAATTTGGGTTTTTTAATCACAAACCCAAAGATAATATCAGGCACCTATTAAAAACCATAATCCATTCAATTATTTTGATTGTCATAAGAAAATGGTTGATTTTTGAAATATTGTTTCAAATTTTTTGTTTATTCTAAATATTATTTCAAAAATTATACTTTTGAAACAAAAAATTTTGAGAGTTTTATTTAAAATGATTTGGCTGATAATTTAATCTGTGGTTTTTATGTTTTATAATTTATTTTGGTTGCAATTATTAAAAAATAAGAATAATATATTGTATTTCGTGTTTTTAAGATCATTAATCAAAATTATTTATTGAAATTAATCGAAATTATTCTGTTTTTAAATTTGTAAAAATGTCAATTTTCTTTATTTTTGGAATACTTGCGTTTGAAATGAAATAAACCCAATTGGCTTTTAGATTATAAAAAATGAATGAAGTGGTAACATTCTCCAAACAGAAAAGCACCAACGTGTTAAATAAAGAGTCTTTGCTCAAAGAATACAGAATTGCCCAGGAAAGCCGTCAAGCGTCTTTGATGGGAAGAAAAGAGGTGTTTATGGGCAAAGCAAAATTTGGGATTTTTGGCGATGGCAAAGAGCTTGCTCAAATCGCTATGGCAAGGCATTTTCAAGATGGTGATTTCCGTGCTGGATATTACAGGGACCAAACGTTCATGTTTGCGATCGGTGAGTTGACCGTCCGGGAATATTTCGCCCAACTTTATGCGCACACTGATGTAAGCCTTGAACCTGCATCTGCAGGAAGGTTGATGAACGGCCACTTCGCAACCAGGTCTTTGAATGCTGATGGATCCTGGAAAGATCTGATTTCCATGAAAAATTCCTCTGCTGATATTTCACCTACAGCCGGTCAGATGCCCAAATTACTTGGATTGGCTTATGCTTCCAAGTTGTTTAGGGAAAGTGAAGTACTCAAGGAATTAAGCCAGTTTAGTAATAATGGAAATGAAGTGGCTTGGGGAACAATCGGCAATGCATCTACTTCAGAAGGGATGTTTTTCGAAACCATCAATGCTGCCGGGGTATTACAAGTCCCAATGGTGGTGTCCATTTGGGATGACGGATATGGCATTTCTGTTCCAAATGAATATCATACCACAAAGGGAAGCATTTCAGAGGTTCTAAGAGGGTTTCAGAGAAATGATGACCAGAAAGGTTTTGAAATATTCGTGGTAAAGGGTTGGGATTATGAAGGATTGGATAGGGCTTTTGAAAATGCCTCCAGAATTGCGAGGGAAGAGCATGTGCCTGTAATTATCCATGTGATAGAAGTAACCCAACCTCAGGGTCACTCTACTTCAGGTTCACATGAAAGATACAAATCAAAAGAAAGACTAGATTGGGAAAAGGAAAATGATTGTATCATCAAGTTCAGAGAATACCTAATCCAAACCGGAAAGATATCCGGGGAAGAACTTGATTTGATTGACCAGGAAGCCAAAACATACGTAAAAAGCCAGAAGGAGATTGCTTGGAAGGCTTTCGCAGGAGAAATAAAATCTGAATTGCAAGAAGCGGCTGTCTTACTTCAGGGTTTGTCCAAATCCTCCCAAGAGTCATCTTTAATTGAACAAATAACAGAAGAACTGACCAAAGCTTTAAATCCTATCCGGAAAGACGTAATCAGTACGGTTCGAAGGGCGCTTTGGGCGACAAAAAATGAAAATTCTGAAGCTAGAACAGAATTGTTATCCTGGTATTCATTTCAACAAAAATTAAATGAGGACAGGTATAATTCTCATTTGTATAGCCAATCAATATGGAGTGCGGATAATATTGCTCCGGTGATGGCAGAATATCCTGCTGATGCCTCAATGGTAGACGGCAGGGAAATATTGCAGGCATGTTTTGATCATCACCTTAAAAATGAACCCAAATTTTTTGCATTTGGAGAGGATGTTGGAAAGATAGGTGATGTAAACCAGGCGTTTGCGGGGCTTCAATCAAAGTACGGAGAGCTAAGAGTCACAGACACAGGCATCAGAGAATGCACAATAATTGGACAAGGGATTGGTGCAGCATTGAGAGGGCTTAGGCCAATGGCTGAAATTCAATATCTGGATTACATCTATTATGCATTGATGACATTGGCAGATGACCTTGCCTGCCTTCAGTACAGAACAAAAGGAGGCCAAAAAGCCCCTCTAATTGTAAGGACAAGAGGCCATAGGCTAGAAGGCGTTTGGCATGCAGGATCTCCCATTGGCATGATCTTACATTCTTTAAGGGGTATGCTGGTGTGTGTCCCGAGAAATATGACACAAGCAGCAGGCATGTATAATTCATTATTGGCAGCAGATGAACCGGCATTGGTGGTGGAGTGCCTCAATGGATACAGATTAAAGGAAAAAATGCCTTCCAATGTTGGTGAGTTTAAAGTTGCATTGGGACAACCTGAAGTTATAAAAGAAGGTAAAGACCTTACTGTAGTCACTTATGGATCTATGTGCAAGATCGTAATGGATGCAGCCGAAGATTTGCACCAGATGGGTATTGACATTGAAGTGATTGACGTCCAGACTCTATTGCCTTTTGATGTCAACCACAAGATTGTTGAATCTTTGAAGAAGACCAATAAAATTCTCTTCACTGATGAGGATGTTCCGGGTGGGGCAACAGCTTACATGATGCAACAAGTAATAGAAGAGCAAAAGGGATATTATTACCTGGATGTGGAACCTGCAACATTGCCGGGGAAAGCCCATAGACCGGCTTATTCATCGGATGGAGATTATTTTTCAAAACCTTCTGCAGATGATGTGGTCGAAAAAGTTTATGCATTAATGCATAATTCAGATCCTCTTAAGTTTCCTAAGATATTTTAATGATCCACAAAAAAGGTCTTCAAATTAATTTGAAGACCTTTTTTGTTATTATTACGTAATACATTTTTGATTAATTCCTTCGAATTTGATTCAGAGTCACTTCAGGACTCGACACCAAATTACTTCTATTCAATGCCCGGTCTTGAATTTCCACATCTATTCTCAGAGTATCATTTCTGAAAATAGAATTCCAACCAAAAGAAAGCATCGAATACCGAATACTTCCTTCAACGGGTAATGCTTCTGACCCATTGATTATCCTTGGAAATCTGCCGTTAAAGGTCGTGAAAAAAGGAGGATCTTCCCATTTGAATTCCGTATAAACACCATTTCTTTTGATAAAAAACCGGACAAAAATATTGTTGTGATCCTCATTTTGCTCCACCCACACGGTATCTCTTACAACAGTATTGTTTACAATTGGATTGATTACCCAATCTATTGGGTTATATGATGGGGCCTCAGGAGGCCTTTTACTATAAACAATTAGGCTTCCCGACTGGTCTCTGATAAAGGTGACTGGATTAAATGGGGGATCAACGTCACTTGGGTTTAAACCAAGATCGCCTTCAGCATCTTTGAAATTAATGGACAAGATAAGTGAGTCAGCCCCATCCGTAGTCGAAAAATTCAAATCCTTAAATGAAATTTCAGGTGTTGAGGGGAAATTGTCCGGAGGTGAAATACAGGCCCCTGAAACGAAAATGATGGATAATAAAATCAGATAGTTTTTTACATTGCTCATGCTGATGTAAATTTACAAGAAATTCTACGAGGTCAAAATATCTTAAGTTTTGAATGACTAATATTGAAACGATCAAGTATTTTAAAAGTTTTGGCGAAAGAATTTTGGATTCCAATTCAATTGACTTTGAGCAATCAGCCTTAGAGCTATACAGGTTCCAAATTGAAAAAAATTACATATACCGTCAATATGTCCAAGCTAGGGGTTTAATTAATTCAAAAGTTAAATTCATTGAGGACATTCCCTTTTTGCCAATAGGGTTTTTTAAAAACCACCAGGTTATTTCAGGACACATGGAAAATTTTCCGGGATTTTTCTCAAGCAGCGGGACCACAGGAAGTATTACCAGCAAGCATTATTTTTGGTCAGAGGAGTTTTACAGAAGACATTCGCTTCAGCTTTTTGAAAGGGAATATGGCAGCATTAAGAAATTTCACGTGCTCGCTCTTTTGCCCGCATACCTCGAAAGGAAAGGCAGTTCGCTAGTGAGTATGGCAGAATGGTTTATATCCCAATCAGAATCCAAGCATTCCGGTTTTTATCTATATAATCATGAAGAACTCATTTCAAAGCTTACACAACTTGCTTTGTCTAAAGAAAAGGTATTGTTATTGGGAGTGACTTTTGCATTACTTGACCTTGTTGAAAGCGGTACTTTTTTTCCAAAAAATGAAAACCTTATTGTAATGGAGACGGGAGGGATGAAGGGAAGGAGGAAAGAAATGATCCGAGAGGAGTTGCACCAGATTTTAATGGAAGGGTTTCATGTATCCAGAATCCATTCAGAATATGGCATGACAGAACTCATGTCGCAGGCATACTCCCAAGGGGAAGGTGTGTACAATTTACCAACCACTATGCGCGTTTACCTCAGAGATACCAATGACCCTTTGGCTTGGTCAGACAGGTCCCAAGGCGGAATCAATGTTATTGACCTGGCAAATTTTCATTCCTGCGCATTTATTGAAACACAGGATTTGGGAAGAAAAATAGGGGAAGGCAAAATTGAGGTTTTGGGTAGGTTTGACAACAGCGAAGTCCGTGGGTGCAATTTATTGGTCAATTAATTTTGTATTGATTTAATTATTAAACATCTTTGATTTTAAAACTCTAACATTTATGAGAAAAGCAACAATTATTGTAATGGCAGTTGGTATTTTGGCTTTAGGTGCATGTGCATCAAGCAAACCATGTCCTGCTTACGCCAAAGCTTTGGATAACAAAGAAATTAAAGGATAAAAAGTACGCTGACCTTTAATAGTCAGCATATTTCTTGATGTCACTCAGACTGATTGTTTTTTCACCCAAGATTATCAATCTTTCAACCACATTTCTTAGCTCGCGGATGTTGCCTGTCCAAGGGAACTCCTGAAGTTTGGTAAGCGCCTCTTTTGAGATTTCTTTTTTGGAGGTACCATATTCAGCAGCAACATCTTCAAGGAATTTTTCCACCAAAAGTGGAATATCTTCTTTGCGGTCTTTTAATGCAGGTACCTGAATCAGGATCACACTTAGCCTATGGTAAAGGTCTTCCCTGAAATTGCCTTCTTCGATGGCTTTTTTGAGGTCTTTATTCGTGGCAGCAAGAACCCTGACATCCACTTTAATGTCTTTGTCCCCACCGACACGGGTGATTTTATGGTCTTGAAGCGCCCTCAATACTTTTGACTGGGCTGAAAGACTCATGTCTCCGATTTCGTCGAGAAAAAGCGTCCCGGTATCGGCCTGCTCAAATTTCCCAATCCTTTGTTTTACTGCAGAAGTGAAGGATCCTTTTTCGTGCCCAAAAAGTTCACTTTCAATCAATTCCGAAGGAATTGCAGCACAGTTTACTGCGACAAAAGGAGCGTTGGATCGGTTGCTTTTTTGGTGAAGCCAATGGGCAACCAACTCTTTGCCGGTTCCATTGGGTCCTGTGATTAGAACCCTTGCATCAGTAGGAGCAACTTTTTCGATAGTGTCTTTTACGTGCATGATCGCAGAAGAATTCCCGACCATATCAAGTTTCTGAGAAAGTTTTTTCTTCAGGACTTTGGTTTCCGAAACCAAATTCTTTTTGTCCAAAGCATTCCTTACAGTCAACAAAAGTCTGTTGAGATCCGGGGGTTTTGGAATAAAATCAAAGGCCCCTTTTTTTGTCGCTTCCACTGCAGTTTCTATGGACCCGTGGGCAGAGATCATGATGAATTGTGGGGACTTGTCCAGGTCGGCTGCTTTTTCAAGCACTTCAATGCCATCCATTTTTGGCATTTTGATGTCACAAAGTACCAGATCGAAATCTTCATCCTTCATCATTTTTAAGCCTTGTTCCCCATCCTGGGCTTCCGAAATCTCGTATTTTTCATATTCAAGAATTTCTCTCAGTGTGGAGCGGATGATTTTTTCATCATCAATGATCAGGATTTTGGACATAATTGACTTTTAAGTTTAATTCAATAAAATAAGTGCAAGCCTGTAAGCCGGGTTCTGTTCAACATCCTAGGCGGATGAATCTCTTGTCATCTATCTAGGCCTGACTTCACAATCAGGCTCAATCGATCTACCCATCCCGCATAAAGACGAGCAACCTTTTATGAAACCAGGTTTCATCGCGGGACCTATTTGATCTTTCAACCCATAAGGTTTGCCTTGCCTCTCTCATCACTGAGAAAGCGGTGGGCTCTTACTCCACCTTTTCACCCTTATCCCGATAGCTATCGGGACGGTATATTTTCTGTGGCACTATCTGTTGTCAGGCTGTCTCCGGCATGACCCCTTCCTGTTAGGAAGTATGGCGCTCTGCGTTGCCCGGACTTTCCTCTTTTCCAAAGTTTTACCTCAAGAACAGCGACAAGTCGGCTTGCACGGTGCAAATTAAGTTAATTTCTCCAATCTTATTCTACGAAGATTATTGCCAATCAAGTTTTGATCTTTTGTTTTTATCAGGCTTTGCAGTGATTGAAAAAAACTATTGCTTGCTGATAATGATCAATAAATAGTATTGAAAAGCAGGATAATCTTATTTGGATTAAGTTTAAATAGAAGATAAGTTTGCATCTTTAAATAATAATAAATCTAAATAATAATTATAAATAATTGTTATGACCTTAAAACTGTTGACCATCCGAATAGTCATGGCCTTTTTATTAATTACCGGGGTTTCGCCGGCAGCTTTTCCAAATACAGACCCAAATACCGGAAAGACTTTGGTGGTATCAGGGAAAATCAGTTCCGTCGAAGGGGAATTTATCCCATATGCAAATATTATGGTAATGGGAACGGTCAAAGGAACCTACACCAATCTGGATGGAACTTTTCAGATTTTTGACTTAGCAGATGGGGACTACATGATTAAGGTATCAGCAATCGGATATAAAACTTTTACCCAGCCAATTAAAATCATTAATGGTCAAATCACCGAATTAGAACTGTCTTTTGAAGAAACAGGTGTCGAAATGCCACAGTTTACAGTGATAGCGGACAAAGACAGGATTTTCAGCAAAGTGCCTGGGTCTGTTTCTTATATTGATCAAAAAGAATTAAGAAATCTAAGTCCAATAAGTGGGAATGAAGCCATCAGAAGGTCTCCCGGTGTACATGTTGTGGATGAAGAGGGTGTCGGAATGCGCGTAAATATTGGAATTAGAGGTTTGGACCCTGACAGGAGCCGTTCGGTAATGATGATGGAAGATGGTGTCCCCATTGCTCTTGCTCCTTACGGTGAGCCTGAAATGTACTATACCCCTGCAATAGACCGCATGTCTGGTGTGGAGATTTTGAAAGGTTCAGGTCAGATTTTATATGGCCCTCAGACTATTGGTGGCGTAGTCAATTATATTACTGCTAATCCCCCCCAAGAAGAACAGGGGACTGTAAAAGTCCAAGCAGGGGATGGAGGATTTTTTTCAGGAATGGTTTCATATGGAAATACTTTTGGAAACACCGGGATCTCTGTCAATATCCTCAAAAAACGTGCTGATCAAATAGGATATGTGGGTTTTGACATTACTGATTTCAATACCAAATTGCTATTCGATATCAATTCCAAGTCAAGTCTTGGTGTGAAAATGGGTGTTTATGATGAAGTTTCAGATGCAACCTATATCGGATTGACACAGACTATGTTTGATGCTGGAGGACAGGATTTTACTAGAATGGCTCCGGATGACCGTTTGGGTGTGAGAAGATATTCCTTGAGTTTTTCTCACAAATATGACTTTTCTCCAAAAGTCAGGCTGAATACCATTGCTTATGGCTATACCACTACAAGAAATTGGAACAGACAGGACTTTTCTAGAAACACAAGTTCCAATACACCTCCTTCGAATTGGACGGGCGTAACCTGGGGTGATACCAATATTCCAAACGGCGCTGTTTTCATGAGAAATTCGACAGGAAACAGAGACCGCCAATTTGAAGTTGCAGGAATCGAACCACGTTTGGAAATCGACCATAACCTCTTTTCTAAAAACAACGAGCTGATCATCGGGACTAGGTATCTCTATGAAAAAGCATACGAGCAACGTGTAAATGGAACAAAAGCAGGGGTGTCAAGCGGAAACTTGGTGGAAGATGAAATCAGGTCCGGCCATGCTTTCAGTGCCTATGCCCAAAACAAATTGAATCTCAGTGAGAGGTTTTTGCTGAGTGCAGGTGTCCGGTTGGAAAACTTTGACTACGACAGACAGATCAATAGGAGGAGTTTTCCGGGAGTAGGTATAAGGGACACTTTGTTGGTGGCCAATAATGCTATCACTGAAGTAATTCCGGGTATCGGCTTCAACTACAAGCCGACTCAGCTCTTTAGTCTGTTTGGCGGTGCTCATAGGGGTTTTGCTCCACCAAGGGTGAAAGATGCAATTTCTAACCTTGGCGAGCCTTATGAATTGGAAGCTGAAAAAAGCTGGAATTACGAATTGGGATTCAGGACTGATATCAAAAACTGGATATTTCTGGAATTCACAGGATTCATGATGAATTTCTCCAATCAGATTATTCCCGTTTCTGAATCTTCCGGCGGTCAGGGTTCAGGCCTTGTCAACGGAGGCGCAACCACACACAGAGGCGTGGAAGGAGCTCTGGTGATGGAATTGAGCAAGCTGTTCGGATTGAAAAGGAACAAAATAGTATATGACTTTAATACCGCTATAATTGATGCTGAATTTTCAGAGGATAGGTTTTTGGGGGATGTGAATATCTCAGGGAACAGGACTCCCTATTCACCGGGATTCTTCTTCAATTCTGCCATTACTTTTGAATCCCAATCTGGTTTTGGTGCACGACTATTGGGAAATTTTGTCTCAAGTCAATTTACTGATGAAATAAATTCTTTGGTACCAAATCCAAATGGAGAAACAGGACAGATTGATTCCTACTTTGTATTGGATGCAGTTGTCAATTACAATGTTTCAAAATGGAATTCCACATTTAATCTTACCATAAAAAACATTACAGACGAGCGCTATATGGTGTCAAGGAGACCTCAGGGAATCAGGTTGGGACTACCAAGGATGATTTCTGCCGGTTTTGAATTCAGATTTTAAAAAAAAAAATAAAAAAGTTTAAACAATAATAATTGTCCTGTGTTTGTATGCTAAAGGCTTAAATAGCTTTTCTTCATAGTGCTGGGTTGAGCCGTTCCATTAATATGGGACGGTTCTTTTTTTTAAACCACAGGTAAAACCTCCTTTAGGATGCAGGCCAATAAAGATTGGATTTTTTTAGGTCTTTGAATTTCCTTCTTTGTTTCTTTGTAGTCAAAATAGCGATAAAATGATTTTAGTAGGAAATGCCGTGATCAGTGATGATATCAAGGAACAGTTTTTTGTCTGTGATTTGGAAAAGTGTAAGGGTGCGTGCTGTGTGGAAGGTGATGCAGGAGCTCCTTTGGAGGATGAGGAAACAGGTATTTTGGAAGAAATTTATCCCATTGTCAAAAATTATATCACAGCAGAAGGTCGACAGGCCATTGAATCCCAAGGTACTTGGGTTTTTGATAAAGACGGCGACAAAGGTACTCCGACCATCGGCGAAAACAGGGAATGTGCCTACGCCTTGTATGATGACAGGGGAATTCTGAAATGTGGGATCGAGCAGGCGTATTTGGATGGAAAAACCGATTTTAAAAAGCCGATCAGTTGCCATCTTTATCCTATCCGGATCAAGAAATATGACGAATTTGAAGCCCTAAATTATGACAGGTGGGACATCTGCAGTGCAGCATGCGTCTTGGGAGGCAGTTTGGGAGTCCCGGTTTACAAATTTCTGAAAGATGCACTGATCAGGAAATTTGGTCCTGAATGGTATGCTGAACTGGTAGCTGAAATAGAAGGTAAGGTCCGATAACCTTATAACTTTTGAAAATTGTAACCTTCTAATTCCTTCTCAGACCTTGATGTAGATTTTTTTCCTGTCCATCCAATATCCGATCAACCAAATCAAAATCATGTATGAGACGGCAAATAGGAGAGAAGCAGTTTTATCAGAAAGCCAACTTGTATAAGCAGCTTTATAGATGATACCTTTTAGGCTTTCACCTCCTATTTCAATGGAGTAGAATATGGTAATCACGACACCGGAAAGGACGTAAAGGATCAATGGGTTTCTGCCAAAAACTTCAAAAGGGTATGTCCAGTTTCTTTTTTTCCAAACCTCAATCACCCAAATCAAAAACCCGATAAGGAATAAATCAAGGCCAACTGTTAAAAGTACGTAGGAACTTGTCCATAACTTTTTGTTGATCGGAAAAACCAAATCCCAAATCAGGCAAAGAACAATCAGAATCAATCCACCAAAAAACAGGGATTTGACAGTTTTGATGTTATTTCCAATTTGTTGGATCAATTTTCCTGCGAAATACCCACCAATGACATTGACTACAGAGGGAAAAGTACTCAACAATCCTTCAGGTTCGAAGGGGACTCCTTCTCCCATATAGAGATTCCTCTCCCCGATGAGCAAAAGGTCGAGTTTTGACCCGAAATTACCCAACATGGAGTAAGGGTCAGCAGGATCTCCAAAGAAATAAAGGACTGCCCAATAGCCAAACAAGGCGACGATGCAATAAATGATTGCCCCTTTTTTTCCAAAATAAAAAAGGATCAGGGAGGCAAAAAGATAACAAAGGGCTATTCTTTGAAGAACACCGAGAAGCCTTACCTCTGCCCAATTGATCATTACAATTTCCCCGGATTCATTGTATTCGAAGAAAGGAAAAGCATTCAACCCCCATCCAATCAGAAAAATCAAGGCTGCCCTTTTGAAAACCTTCTTCAAAAAAATACCCTGTTCCATTTTTTCCATTTTCTTCATACTGAAGCTCATGGCATTGCCGACGACAAAAAGAAAAGTTGGAAAAACAAGGTCTGTAATAGTAAAACCATGCCAGTCGGCATGCGCAAAAGGCGCATAAAGATGGCTCCAACTTCCAGGAGTATTGACAACAACCATCAAAGCGATGGTCAGTCCGCGCAGTACATCTAGAGCAAGATAACGTTCCTGGAAAGGAACGCCTAAAGATTGGGTGGTCATAGGTTTTGGGTTTTGGGATTAATTATTCAATCAAAATAAACATAATTCAAATTTTTTAAAAAGCTATACAGCCAAAGGAAAAAAATAAATTGAAATATATGTATATCCGCAATGATACCAGTGGCCAAATAAATATAAAGTGACAGCTAGTGACAATCGTTATTTGTTAAAGAT
>NZ_JAKZAL010000035.1 GCF_022538115.1 Cognataquiflexum rubidum
AAATCAGGAATTTTTGAATACTTTTCTCCCGCAGATTTCGCGGATCTTCGCAGAAGGGATTGACAGGTCAGTTGTTTCTCGGGACATTTTATCGTAATGATCTGCGTCAATCTGCGTGGTCTGCGGGACTAAATCAGAGAATTGCGAAAAGTTTTCTCCCGCTGATTTCGCGGATGTTCGCAGAAGGGATGGACAGATCAGTTGGTTTTCGTGGTATTTTCATCGAATTGATCTGCGTCAGTCTGCGTGGTCTGCGGGACATAATCAGGAATTTTTGAATACTTTTCTCCCGCAGATTTCTCGGATCTTCGCAGAAGGGATTGACAGGTCAGTTGTTTCTCGGGACATTTTATCGTAATCATCTGCGTCAGTCTGCGTGGTCTGCGGGACCAACATTTAAATTCCAGTTTAAAGTGGTGAGTGTAGTTGAAAAATTGATGCAGTATTAAGATTAAAATAACCTACAATAAAACAACCCAAACCTTTCTCCAACTCTTGTCCCGATCAGGAATTCCTTTCCACCGTCTTGGAGCTTGTATTTTTTCTTGAGATCGTCAGAAGATAAAGCGTAATTTCTGGTAATGACATTGACTTTTCCCCCAGGGAACAGTTGCTTCAGCTCTTTTTTTGGGTTACTGATTTCTTGGATTACCTCGAATATCCTTCCGGGAATTCCCTGAGTCAAGTCCTCACAGGTATATAGATGGGAATTGGGATGGAGTTTTTTCAGTCCAAACCTTTTTCCAAAGCTCCTGAATGCCCCAGCTTTCAACACCGAAGCATAGGGCTCTATCAGGTATTTACCTACCTCACCTAATATGCTCTCGCTGGATTCTTCCTCTTCGTAAGTAAAGGAAAACCCCTTTGGACCATCCGTCTGCAAATCGACCGCTTGGATAATTCTTTCCCCAGTTGGTATCCCTTTTTCCCAAAGGAGCAAAACTTCCTTCACTTCATTTTTGACGGAAATAACCCATATTTTCTGGATCTCCGGGATTTCATGCAAGGCCTGCTTGATATCCAACATCGGGGAGGCTTTGATCAGAATGGCATTGGACTTCGATTGGAGCAAATCCCAGTTGCTGACAATATCCGGCTCGCAATCTGCCAACTTGTACAGCTTTTGATTGTGTTCTCCCCTCCTTGCAGGATCGACATAGGTCAGGTCAAAGATTTCATCTGATTTGGAAAAGTATGCCAATGAATCACCTTCCACGATCTCAAATTTTCCGGGTTTGAGCAGGTCAAAATTGTGCCGAACAATTTCTGCCAATTCTCCATTCCTCTCACAGTAAATGGCATTTTGGAAGTTTTCTGAAAGGAAAAAAGTATCTACACCAAATCCTCCGGTCAGGTCAATCATGGTTTTCCCATTGACTAAAGCAGATTTAAATCTGGCGGTTTCTTCCGAAGAAGCTTGCTCCAATGAAAGGCTGACTGGAAAGAGAATTTCTTGATTGGCAGTCCATGAAGGGAGTTTGTGTTTGGCTTTTTGGCGGGATTGGATCTGCTGCACAGCCGCTTTGAGGTCAAAATCGGTTTTTCCCGAATAGGCAAAAAGCAATTGTGCAGGATCCTCCGATTGGTGGTCCTGCACAAATTTTTTCAATGCTGCTGTATAAATTGAAATTGCCATGGCCTGACAAAAATGTGGAATATATCCGGGCTTCAAAAGCGGAGGATAATTATACCTACATGCTGGACTGAAAAATCGGACAAATTCACGATTGAAGATCGAATTTTGGATTTAAGTACAATCCACACCCGTCATCCGTCATCGGTCCCAAATTTCCCCACTCACGCCATGCTGTGTTCCATCAGGTATTCCGCAATCTGAACCGCATTGGTAGCAGCACCTTTTCTCAGGTTATCCGCCACGATCCACATGTTCAAAGTATTTGCTTGGGATTCGTCTCTTCTCAGCCTGCCTACAAATACCTCATCTCTCTTGTGTGCCGTCAAGGGCATTGGGTAGATGTTGTTGGCAGGATCGTCCTGTACGATAACGCCAGGCGTATTGGAAAGGATTGCCCTCACCTCATTCAAATCAAAGTCTTTGTGGAATTCCACGTTTACCGCTTCTGAATGTCCGCCCATGGTAGGAACCCTGACCGTGGTAGCAGTCACTTGGATACTGTTGTCGTTGAAAATTTTCTTGGTCTCATTGATCATCTTCATCTCCTCTTTGGTATACCCATTTGGTTGGAAGACATCGATATGAGGCAATACATTCAGGTCAATTTTATGGGGATAGACCATTTCTGCAGGAACACCCGCACGCTCAGCCATCATTTGGTCCACAGCGGCTTTGCCTGTTCCGGTCACAGATTGGTAAGTGGATACCACGATTCTTTTGATACCATATTTCAGTCTCAATGGATTCAAAGCCAACACCATCTGGATCGTAGAACAGTTTGGATTCGCGATGATGCGGTCGTCAATTCTCAGGTCTTTGGCGTTGATTTCAGGAACCACGAGTTTTTTGCTTGGGTCCATTCTCCAAGCGGAAGAATTGTCAATGACGATCGTCCCTACTTCGGCGAATTGCGGCGCCCATTCCAGGGAAGTACTTCCACCGGCCGAAAAGATAGCAACGTCCGGCTTCTCAGAAACAGCCTGTTTCAATCCAATTACCGTGTATTCCTTACCCTTGAAAGTCATCTTTTTACCTGCAGACCTTTCGCTTGCAACAAGGAGTAATTCATCAAATGGAAATTGGTGCTCTTCCAGCACCTCGAGGATTTCTGAGCCTACCAATCCGGTAGCTCCTACAACGGCTAGTTTCATTTTGTTTTTGGATTGTTTTTTTAAAATTGAACCGCAAAGGTAAGCCAAGAATTCTCAATAATGATAGCAAGTCGATAGATAATTGCTTTATTTTCAATAATTCAGCTGATTTTTTGTCGGATTGAAATTTATACAACTTAAACGTTTAAAATCGGATTGACTAAAACCTGTTCTTTAATTTTAGTCATATGGAATCCCGGTTTTTTGTCAAAGTCTTTTTTATAACCTTTCTCTTTCAGGGAATGTTCGGATCGGGAAAGGTATTTTCCCAGGTACAGGATTTCGAAGCAAACTTCCAAATTGTCAACCACCCTGCGGAATTTCTGGAAAATTGGTCTGCCAATGAGGTAAGGAGTACTGCTGCAAGGGTTTTTCAGGCATCAGGGGAAGGACTGATTGGCTCAAAGGCCTTGGCCGTGCAACCCATCAGTTCCTTTAATGGGATCATTTATTTGAAAACAGAAACGGCAGGGACGTTCGAAC
The DNA here is from genome assembly GCF_022538115.1 of Cognataquiflexum rubidum. Taxonomy (GTDB): domain Bacteria; phylum Bacteroidota; class Bacteroidia; order Cytophagales; family Cyclobacteriaceae; genus Cognataquiflexum; species Cognataquiflexum rubidum. The sequence continues at coordinate 3,271 of NZ_JAKZAL010000035.1, forward strand.
CGAAAATCGCCTTCTTCGCAAAATCAAAGCAAAACGGAACCGGTACGAGGCCGGCGATAGTAGAAATTTCATTCGCAAAAACGATGTCAGATGCTTTTCAAAATCTGACAGCGGTAGGAAGCAGCCAAACTTTCTCCAACCAGAACAATGAATACCAACTTTTTGAAATTTCTATCCCGGAAGCATACCATGATTTGTCTGAGCTTGTGGTTAAGATGGAGGTCAAATATGGACCGGGAACAGGTTCAGCGGCACGGTTCTTTATGGATGATTTCGGGATTTTTGATGGGGAGGAAATGATCGATCCTGTCCAGATCAAAAGTGCCAAGCTGTTGACACCCTATTCGGTGGAGGTGATTATGGACAGGGAAATAACGGCGGTGACCAAGGAACAGGCTTCGATCACCAATTTTCCTGTGGAGGAAGTTTTGTTTTACACAGATTCCTCTTTTGTGGTTTATTCCAATTCCATTATCGAGAGTGAAAACGTCTCCGTCATTTTAGAAAATATCCAGGAAAAAAACGGACGGATTACCGAGGTGATTGAATTTGAATTTGGTAATTCTACCATCAAAATTGGGGATGTCCAGGTGGAAAAGTCAGACCAAATCAAAGTCAGCTTCAGCCAATTTTACCTTCCTGCTTCCGTCAGCCAAACATCCCATTTTCTGATCAATGGCAAAAATCCGCTCAATGTTGAGTTGTTGCCAAACGGATTCGAAGTCGTTCTGAAGCTTCCGGAAGAACTGCCTTTGGACAAAAATTTTCAAATCTCGGTTTCCAATATTCAGAACCAAATAGGAAAAGCCAACCCTGAACCTGACCAAGTCAACTTCTTTTACACGGATTTTGTAAAGGAAATTGTTCTGATCGATAACCTGACCCTCCATATCGAACATCGCGTTTCCTTAGACCAAAAGGCCCTGAGTTTTGAACTCGAAGAAAAGCCCGAGTTCGGATTTGAGATCAGTTTTCCCAAATCCGAGGTAATCGAATTGAAAAGCAATCAGCCTTTTGAGGAAAGTCTGACTTACAGGTTGAACCTTCCTCCAAGGACAACGGATAGAGGATATCCCATTTCCGGTTCTTCCAGGGATTTTGTGTGGGACATTTCACCGCCGGTTTTGGTGAATGTTATTCCTTTGACTTCTGATAAAATAATAGCGGTTTTCTCAGAGCCTTTGGATCTGGTTTTTGCTTCAATTCTTTCGAATTTTTCCATATTGGATCAAAGTGCCCGTTCTGTGGTTTTACAACAAAATGGCACACAGGCTTTATTGGAATGGGATTTTGATTTTGAATCAGAAAAAGAGTATGTCCTAAAAGTGGAGAATTTGGCAGATTTGAATGGCAACTTTTTAAGCAGTCAATCCTTTCCTTTTCTTTTTGTATCCCCACCCAAGCTCAATTTCAAAGACCTTGTGGTCAATGAAACCATGCCGGCACCGCGCTCAGGGAATACGCTCCCAAATGTGGAATATGTCGAAATTTTCAATCCGGGCGATCGCGCTATCTACTTGGGAGGATTTCAGTTGGCCAATTCCAAGCGGAAAACCACCCTTCCCTCTTTCCTTTTGGAACCGAATCAATATTTAATCCTGGTTCCAAGAACTTCAGCCCCATTGTTTGCTAACTATGGTTCAGTACTTGGTTTGGCCAATTGGCCGACATTGCTCAATTCCGGAGATCAGGTGAAAATCCTCGATCCTGAAAACCGGGTCATCGACAGCTTGGCATATACCACGGCGACTTTTGGGGGAAGTACTTTTGCACAGGGTGGCTACAGCCTGGAAATCGTGAATCCGTATTTGGATTGCAATATTGCCACCAACCTCAAGCCTTCCTCAGATCCCAAAAGAGGGACACCCGGAAAACAAAATTCTGTTTTCGAAGAAATCCCTGATTTAATTCCGCTTCAATTTCTCAAATCAACAATTGTTGGAGAAAAGACTGTTTTCCTGGTTTTTTCCAAAATCCTGAACCAAAATACGAATCAGACATCTTTTGCATTCCAACCTTCGATTCCCATCCAAAGCATCAAAATCGGAAGTAACCCAAATGAATTGGTTCTGGAGTTTGAGGAAAAAATACAGGAAGGAATTTACTATGAATCCGGGATTTCCAATCTGCGGGATTGTACCGGAAACTTGTTTAAATCAGACCAAAAGGTATTTTTTGTCATTCCTTCACCCGCACAGAAAGGAGACTTGGTGCTGAATGAAGTGCTTTTTAATCCCCGAACAGGTGCGCCAAAGTTTGTAGAAGTCTACAACGCCTCCCAAAAATTCATCAACCTGAAGGATTGGAAATTGGCAAATCTTGACGATGAAAATCTTCCTGCAAACAGGCGGGTGTTGTTCAGTGAGGAATATGTAATCCCGCCAAGTTCTTTTTTGGTGTTTACAACCGACTCGGAAAAGCTCAAACAGGAATACCCAAAAAGCAAAGAAGGAAGGTTTGTGGAGTTTTCTTCCATTCCTAGTTACCCCATTTCCTCCGGCAATGTGGTTTTGTTAAATCCTGATGAAACCATTACAGAAATCCTAGGCTACACCGAGAAAATGCACCACAGGCTTCTGAAAGAGACCAAGGGAATTTCATTGGAAAGACTTTCACCCTTCCAGCCAACCGATGATCCGAACAATTGGCATTCTGCGTCTTCGACCGAAGGTTTTGCAACGCCGGGATACCAAAATTCCAATGTTTTTGAAGGAAACGGGCAGATAGGTATCGAGGTCGACCCAAAAGTATTTGTGCCGGATGCACCCGGCACCCAACCTTACACCACCATCAGTTACAAATCTGATCAGGCAGGGAAACTTGCCACCATCAGGATTTATGGGATCGACGGCACATTGATCAGGGAATTATGCCAAAACGCGGTATGGGGCAATGAAGGGTTTTACCTTTGGGACGGGACAAATACCAACGGGGCCAAAGTCAGACCCGGAATTTATATCATTTGGGTAGAAATCTTTGATTTACAAGGGAAGGTAGACCAAATAAAAAAAACCGTGGTGGTGGGCACAAAATTTTGAAAATGTGGTGATAAGTTGCACAAAATCTGTAATTTAGAAGGCACCTTCAAAAATTCCTCCCCCTATGAAACCTGATTTAATTACCCAAACCCTGAAAACCTATTTTGTCCAAAAAGGGAAAAGCCTTCAGACAATCCAGCGTTACCTCAATATCAAATACCGACTTTATCTGGATGAAAAATTATTGGAGAAAAGATTACAAATTCTCCTTGATCAATAAAAAACCGTTGAGAAACAGTTTTTTATTTTTGATTTCAATTTGGTAAGTGTATTTTGGTGGACTTTTCAGTCACCTGTTAATGATTGGAATCAACCCTATTAATGGAAAAGTTATGAATCAAGAAGGAAAGACCGCATATTCTCCTGAGGAATTAAAGGAATTTGAAGATATTATTTTGAAAAAGATCGGTGTTGCCAAAGAAGAATTGTTAATCTTAAAGGAAACATTGAGCAAAAAGAATGACAGCGGAACTGATTTTACAGCGTCAACATCCAAACTTCTTGAAGACGGGGCAGATACTTTGGAAAGGGAGAGTATGAGCCAACTTGCAGCAAGGCAACAAAAGTTCATCATCAACCTCGAAAATGCCCTCGTACGTATCAAAAACGGAACTTATGGTGTGTGTGTGGATACAGGAAAATTGATTTCCAAAGAACGTCTCCGTGCTGTACCACATACGATGCATTCCATTGAGGCAAAGCTTGCCAAGAAATAAGTGGACTTTTTACCAAGGCATATTGAAGCATTGATTTTCTGCTCACCTTCGCCGTTGGGCGTCGAAGAAATCCAAAAATGCCTGTCCGAGATGTTTGAATCAGAAGTGCCACTTGCCCATATTTTAGAGGCGATTGATGCTTTGCAATCAAAATATAAGCATGAGGAATTTTCCTTTGCTTTGGAAAACTTTGCCGGAGGGTATCAGTTTTTGACCAAGCCTGCCTATCAGGCCAGCATATCTATTCTCCTTAAGCAACAATCCCACAAGCGGCTGTCCACAGCCCAATTGGAAACATTGTCCATCATAGCCTACAAACAGCCCGTGACCAAGACTGAAATCGAGCACATCCGTGGGGTGAATTGTGATTATTCCATCCAAAAGCTGCTTGAGAAAGAACTTGTCACCATCAAAGGAAAGTCAGACAGTGTCGGCAGACCGCTGCTGTATGGAACAAGCGAAAAGTTTATGGAATATTTTGGGATCAATTCATTGGTTGATTTGCCCCAACCAAAGGATTTTTCTCAGGAAGAAAATCAGATCGGGGAAGAAAAAGCTTAATTCTTGTCGATTTTTTTCACCTCAGCATGGGCTGAAATCAGGTATTTTCTTCCCGTGTCGACCTCTTGGCAAAGTACACGAGTCCTCCTAATAGCTTCTTTTTTGAATGCCCTTCCTTTCAATTCAAAAATTTCGCCCGGAATCAAATCCACCAACAGAGCAACGCCATCCGTTTTTTGGCCATCGTATTTTTTAACCGCTTTACTCAAAAAAAGGTCAGAACCGGAGCTTGCTTTGGGATTGATAAAATGCCTTTTGAGAGGAATCAAAACATCTTTTGGGAAAACCTGATCGCTGAGCAAAGGCGTCATCAGGTTTCTGAATGCAATCTTCCATTCAGGCCCATGTGGTTTGATATTCAAACCATATTTTTCAAAGGCCCGAAAATGGGCCACTTCATGGACATAAGTAATTAAAAACTGGTAAGGGTTCAGGTCATGGTTAATCGTGATGGTCTGGATCTTTTGGTCCCTGCGGTACCTGAAATCACCCAATTTGGTCTGCCTCGTCCGGGTGATGTAAAAATTAAAAGGCAATTCCTTCCATAAATTCCAACAATATTCCGCAGCAGGAAGTGGCACATGTTTTTGAAATGCTTTTAAAAACGCCTGATCCTTATCCATGCCATGAATATAAAACAAAGCAAAAAAAAAGTCCTACATTTCTGTAGGACTTTCTTAAGAGTGAGAAGAAATTAACCTTCAACAACTTCTTTAACTTCTTCAGTAGCACCTTCAACTGCACCTTCTACTTCTTCAGTAGCTTCTTCAACTGTCTCTTCAACAGCTTCTTCAGTCTCTTCGATGACAACTTCTACTTCTTCAGTAGCTTCTTCTGTAACTTCTTTGTTTCCGCAAGAAGCAGTGAATAATAAACCTGCTACAGCGAACATTGCAAATACCTTTTTCATAATTTTTTGTCTGGATTTTTAAATCAGCATGCAAAGGTAATACCATTTATCATATAATCAAGCGCTTCATCAAAAATTATTTTTAAATGTTTGTACGCTTCGATGGCAGTAAAGTAGAAGTAAATATAATTCTTGGCCTGAGGCTGAAATTTACGGTACATCCCTGCTCAACCAATGATGAATTTGTCGTAACCGTCACTCTGAGTTTTCCACTTAAACAGAAATGTACAGAAAGGAACTGAGATATATGAAAAACCCCCAGCGGGGGTTGAACCAATAATAACTTGTCCGCCGGGGCGGAGCCCCGGGTTGCAACCCGGGGTTCAAGGCTCCTTACCAATGACGTGAAAATCCGAGTCGTCACTCTGATCCGCCGCGGCGGAGAAGAGTCTCTTTTATTCTGAGATCTTTCATCCTCGTACCTCGGATTCAAGATGACGCAACACCAACCGTCATTCTTTTTTGAACATTTTAATATGTTGGGCACTCAGGATGACGCGACATGTGGATAAGCACAAATTCTTATATCTGTATCCGCTTTATTGCAACTAGCCAAACAATTAATGGCTAGTGAACGATTAGCCGGCTCCGTGGACAAGTGGACTGTCGTCCGTGGACGAGTATCCGCATCCGATGAAGCCTCGTCAAACCAAGCATGCAACATTGCGGATACTCATACAATTCCATAGGTGTATACTTTATAGCACGTAGCTAAATAATTAATGGCTAGTGAACGATTAGCGGGCTCCGTGGACAGTGGACTGTCGTCCGTGGACAAGTATCCGCATCCGATGAAGCCTCATCAAACCAAGCATGCAATATTGCGGATACTCATACAATTTATTTCTTTTTATAAGTAATCTTGATCGGAACACCCTCAAAATCGAAATTTTCCCTGAGCCTGTTTTCCAGGTACCTGTTGTAAGGATCTTTGATATACTGAGGAAGGTTACAGAAGAATGCGAAAACCGGGTTTTTGGTAGGGAGTTGGGTAATGTATTTGATTTTGATGTACTTTCCTTTCCAAGCCGGTGGCGGATATTTATCAATTTCCGGTAGCATGATGTCATTCAGCTTTGAAGTAGGCACCTTTTTGGTCTTGTTTTCATAGACTTTCACGGCCAGTTCTATCGCCTGCATGATCCGCTGCTTTTCTTCCACTGAAGTGAAAATGATCGGGATCCACTTGTTTTCACCCAACTTTTCGATCATCTCCTTCTTGATCTTGTCCATGGTTTTATGATCCTTTTCGATCAGATCCCACTTGTTGACCATGATGACAATACCTTTGTTGTTTTTGATTCCCAAGGAAATCAGGTTCACATCCTGCGCTTCCAAACCCCTCGTGGCATCGATGATAATGATCAATACATCGGATTCTTCCAAAGTCCGCAAAGAGCGCATCACAGAATAAAACTCGATATCTTCCTTTACCTTCGCTTTTTTCCGGATCCCGGCTGTATCGGTGATGATAAAATCCTGACCAAAGAGTTTGTATCTCGTGTGGATGGCATCCCTTGTGGTTCCCGCTTCATCCGTCACAATGGACCTTTCCTGTCCCAAAAGGGCATTCAGGAAAGAGGATTTTCCCACATTGGGTCTTCCCAAAATGGCGATCTTGGGTATGCCGGCATCAGGGTCTTCTTCCCCTTCATCGGGAAAATGCTTGATCACCTCATCCAGCAAGTCACCTGTACCGCTTCCGCTGACTGCTGCAATGGGATAGACGTCATTGTCACCCAATCCCAAACCGTAAAACTCTGCCGCCAACATGGACTTCTCCGGGCTGTCAGCTTTGTTGGCCACGATGAAAATAGGCTTTTTGGAAGACCGGAGTTCGGCTGCAAAATCCTTGTCCAAATCTGTCAATCCATCCAGGCAGTCTACTACAAAAAGAATCACATTTGCTTCTTCGATGGCCAACTTCACCTGCTTTCTGATTTCGGCTTCGAAGACATCATCGGATCCGATCACATATCCACCGGTATCAATGACTGAAAAGAATTTGCCTCCCCACTGTGCGTGGCCATAATGCCTGTCACGGGTTACTCCACTGACATTGTCCTCAATGGCCTTTCTCTCCTCTACCAACCTATTGAAAAAGGTAGATTTGCCTACATTCGGCCGCCCAACTATTGCTACTATATTTGCCATTTTTTTATTTTCTTATTGGTCGTAACCAAATTTTCTCAATTTATTTTTATCCTTTCTCCAGTCATCTTCCACCTTGACGAAGGTTTCGAGGAAGATTTTTTTGCCAAAGAATTTTTCCATTTCGTGTCTCGCTTGGGTTCCAATCCTTTTGATTGCTTTGCCGCCTTCTCCGATGATGATTCCCTTTTGGCTGTCACGCTCTACATAGATGACTGCCCGGATGCGGATGATATTTTCTTCTTCGAAAAAATCCTCAATGGAAACCTCTGTGCTGTAAGGGATTTCCTTTTTGTAGTTGATGAAGATTTTCTCACGGATGATTTCGGAAGCAAAGAATCGCTCCGGCTTGTCGGTAAGTTCATCCTTATCATAAAAGGCTGCGTGATAGGGAAGCCTGTCGAGGATTTCCTGGAGAATGCGCTCGGTGTTGAAACTTTCGGTGGCAGAAATCGGGATAACGGTATCTGCTTTGATTCTTTGGGTCCAATATTCTGTAACCTTTTCAAGTTGCCCCTCTTTGGAGAGGTCAATTTTATTGATGACAAGAAGTACAGGAACTCCGGAATGGTTGATCTTTTCAATTACGTCTTCTATTTCCTCGTCGGATTCATATAGATCGGTTACGAAAAGAATCACATCTGCGTCTTCCAATGACATGTGGACAAAACTCATCATGCTTTTGTGAAGCTCGTATTTGGGCTTCAGCATGCCGGGAGTATCAGAAAATACAATCTGATAGTGTTCGTCATTGATAAGCCCCATAATCCGGTGACGGGTTGTCTGTGCCTTGGAAGAGATGATCGAAAGTCGCTCACCGATCAGCACATTCATAAGCGTGGATTTGCCGACATTGGGTTTTCCAATGATGTTTACAAAGCCTGCTTTGTGTGTGTTTTCGGTCATGACAATAATTTTTTTCTGCAAAGGTACTTGATTTTAGAGAATATGTCCTTACCTTTGTACCACAATTACGGCGAAAGGCTGTTTTCACATAGATTTCTCTGAGAAAAACATATATCGTGGGGTGAATCCGCCGCGGCGGATCGTCGGGCTCATATCCGCCGCGGCGGACACAGGTTCGAGGAGTAAAAAATTAAATTGATTCAAAATAGAGTAAAGACATATCGCGGGGTGGAGCAGTTGGTAGCTCGTCGGGCTCATAACCCGAAGGTCATTGGTTCGAGTCCAATCCCCGCTACTACAAGGATACTAGAAATAGTATCCTTTTTTATTTTATATCTTTCAGCTCGTCGTGCTCATATCCGCCGCGGCGGACATTGGTTCGACCCCGATAGCTATCGGGGCTGTCCCCGCTACTCTAAGCCAAGCAGAAATGCTTGGTTTTTTTTATGCCCACATTTTAGAAAATGAAAAGATCCGAAGGTCACAGTGCCTGTCCCGAGAATCGGGATTCAATCCGAGATCGCTATTGGGGCTATTCCCTCCACTTCTTGGACATTACAAATAGTATCTTTTTAATATTCTCCCCCTTCGACCAAAAGTCCGCCGCGGCGGAGCGAAATATTGGTAGCCCCGTGCAAGGTGCTACTCTGATTTCCATGCTTTCCACAATTTTCTTGCACCGCCACCCGGGGATAAAAAGGCGGGTTCCATGGTATTTCGGTCACGGATCTTCTTAGATGGAGAATCTTCAATACAGAAATGGTAGGGGAATTTTTTTTACCGCAAAGGACACCAAGGTTTCGCAATGGGTCGCGAAGGTTTTGCCCCCTAATCCCCCTGAAGGGGGACTTTTGTCGAAACAATAGAAATTTGGTTGAGATAGATGTGTAATGGAATCCTAAACCCAACGGCAATCATTTAGTAGGGATTCTCCCTTCCCTAAAAGTGTCTGATAAAGTAAGCCCTATCGGGGCGAAATCTTGGAAGCCATGGGTAAGGTGCTACACTGCTTTTCATAATTCAAATAATCTCTTCGCACCGCAGCCCATGGTAAAAAAATGGAATAGGTGGGGTATTTCGGTCACGAATCCCCTAAGAATGAGAATCTCCAATACCGAAATGTTGGGAGAATCTTATCGTTTTCCTGTTTCAATCATTTAATAAATTCTATTCGTTTCCTAATCGTGTCACTGTCTTACCAAAAAAAGTAACCATCCCGATATCTGGGCTGTTCCCGCTACCCACCTCCCCGTATTTTTATCTACTAACTATTACAAATCTCTAGTTGAGGTGGATTTTGATGGGTACTACCATGTCTATATTCTGGAGCGTATAATGGAAAAGAATACGATGACTTCAAATTCATTACTTTAAATTAAAAATGCCACTTGATTTTCTACGAATGTCAATTAATGATGTTCCTGATTATTTCGGTGGTATTTTCATAACTTAAGTTTTTCTCTATATTTAGGAATCATTTTTACATCCAGAAAGATGCAAGCATTTGAAGTTCATAAGAAGATCGTCAAAGATTACAAAGACTATCTAAAAAGTTTCAACATCATCAAAGACCCAAAGATTAGTAAGGTTGTTGACGAGGCTTTCAAGAAGGACGAATACATCCCTGAACCATTGATTCAATTCAATCCCTCTTTCAAAAAGGCATCAGAATTGGATTCGTTAGTCAAGGAAGGAGTCCTTCATTCAGATATGAACAGGGTATTCAAGGGCTACCGGTTGTTTACCCATCAGGAAGAAGCAATAAGGCTTGGTACCGCAGGAAAATCATTTATTGTAACATCAGGAACAGGTTCAGGAAAATCTGTTACGTTCCTGGGTACAATCTTCAATCATCTGTTTTCAACCGAAAAGAAAGCAGGGATAAAGGCAATATTGGTATATCCGATGAATGCTTTGATCAACTCCCAAGAAAAGGAAATAATCAAGTTTGCAGCGAATTATGGGCCTGATTTCCCAATTACTTTCAAAAAATATACTGGACAGGAATCCGAAGAATTAAGACAAGAAGTCGAATCAAATCCACCTGATATCCTTCTCACCAATTACATGATGTTGGAATTGCTGTTGACTCGAGGGAAAGAAAAATCCATCAGGGATTCTATTTCAAGGAATCTCAAATATCTTGTTTTTGACGAACTCCACACTTATAGAGGACGTCAAGGAGCCGATGTATCCATGTTGGTTAGAAGGTTAAAATCACTTTGTAGAAATGAAATCCTGTCAATCGGTACGTCCGCTACAATGGCATCCGGTGAAGATGTAAAAGATGAAAAGCTCGTAGTAGCTGAAGTGGCTACACAGATCTTCGGGGAAAAGTTTGAGCGCAATCAGATTGTAGGGGAAACCCTTGAAACAGTTACCATTGTTCCTGTCAAGCCTCTAAGCGCATTTGATTTGCAGGAAGTGATGACAAGGGAAATTGATCTGGAAAGCCATGAAGAGGATTTTAAGAATCATCCCGTAGCTATATGGTTAGAGAATAACATTGCACTTGACAGAGACAAGGAGGGCAATATCAAAAGGGCTAAACCTCAGGAACTTCAAAAGATTGTAAAAAAGCTTTCCGAGGTATCCAAAATAGATGATTTGGAAAAGTGTGAGACCTATTTGAAAAGATTTTTTGAGTGGTCAGAAAAACTCAATATCAAAAACGCATCGAATAAACTCAGTTTCCTGCCATTTAAAATCCACCAATTTATTTCACAGACAGGCAATGTTTATGTGACTTTGGACGATAGACGGAGAAGAAACATAACACTTGAAGACGGCCGGTATATCAAAGAAAATGGGGACGAACGATTCATCTTTCCTGTATTGTTCAGCCGCTATTCGGGTCATGACTTTATCTGTGTAAAAAGGAATTTTTCAGAAAGTAAATTTGAACCCAGGGAACCCGATGATCTTCCTGAAAGAATTACAAAGGATGCATTGAAAGGCAGCCGAAAGGACGGTGTTTCCAAAAAGAGTCTGAAAGAAGAGAATTTTGAAGCGGGTTACTTAGTTCTTCCTGAAGGAAACGAGGAATTGTGGTCTGAGGATATGATTGATACTTTACCGGAAACCTGGTGGAAAGAGAAAAAAGGTCAGATTGTCCTTGATAATTTCTACGAATTCAGAATTCCACAAAAAGTATTCTTCAATGCTGAAGGCAAGTTTTCTTCAAACAAGGAGGATGGACTTAATCTTCATGGTTGGTTTATTGCCGCGCCATTGTTTTATGATCCTTCATGCGGGGTGGTTTACGATCCGAGGACAAAAGAAAACACCAAATTGATGAAAGTAGGAAATGTGGGCAGAAGTACTGCCACCACTATAGCCACCTTCAGTATTTTGAAATCTCAATTTGAGCAAAAAATAAAAACAGCTGACCAAAAGTTACTGAGCTTTACAGATAACCGTCAGGATGCATCTCTACAAACCGGTCATTTCAATGATTTTTTGATGATTGGACGATTAAGGTCTGCAATTTATCGGGCAATAAAAGAAGCCGATCAAAATCAGCTGACAATTGAGACCATTTCTGATAGAGTTTTTCAAACACTTGGTCTTAAGGAATCAGATTATGCAAAATTCCCGGGGGATCCGGAATGGCCCGATGAAGATAATGAGAAGGCATTGAAGGATTACCTAAAAGTTAGAATCCTCTATGACCTCAGAAGAGGATGGAGATACAATACCCCAAATCTTGAGCAATGTGCTTTACTTGATGTCAGTTATCATCGGTTGGATGAATTTTGTGCAAAAGACAGTTTTTTTGAAAAGGATTTTCTGTTGAGCGTAGTTTCTGTCTCGGAACGGCAAAATATCCTCCTTCATGTATTGAATTACTTTAGAACTGCCTATGCTTTCAATTATTATCTCTTGGAAGACGAAAAACGGACCGCACTTGAAGAAAGGTTGAAACAACGACTCAACCCAGATAAAGAATGGTCATTGGAAACCGACGAAAGATTGGACATTCCACCAATTCTTGTGTACCAAAGGGTTGGAAAAATGAGAAAAGGCACCTATACAGAAAGTATCGGAGCAACGAGTAACCTTGGTAAATACATCAAGAGGCTGTTCATCAAATATGAACAAGAACCAATTAAGGGTGCGGTATTGAATGATTACATTTCAGGACTTTGTAACACGCTTAAAAAAGGTCAGTTCCTTGCTGAGATTGAAATCAAAGGAGAAAAAGGAAGCACGCTCGGTTATCAGCTTAGAGTTGAAAAAGTAATATGGAAATTGGGTGATCTGGAAAATGTCCTTACTGATGAGGTCCGAATCAATACCACAAATTCTGATTTGAAAATACGACCCAACAACTATTTCAAAGAATTCTATCAACAGGATTTCAGGTTGTTTAACAAATTTTTTCTTGCAAGCGAGCACACCGGTCAGGTTGCATCAATGGATAGAATTGCAAGGGAGGAAGCTTTCAGAAATGGGGAAATCTCTGCGCTCTATTGTTCACCTACAATGGAACTCGGGATTGACATTGCTAACCTGAATATTGTTCATATGAGGAATGTACCTCCAAATCCTGCCAATTATGCCCAAAGAAGCGGTCGTGCAGGAAGAAGTGGACAAACAGCCTTGGTATTCACATATTGTTCAAGTACGTCTCCACATGATCGACATTATTTCAGGAATTCTATTGATATGGTGGCAGGAAAGGTAAAGGCACCAAGAATAGACCTGCTCAATGAAGAACTTATATCAAGTCATTTCAATGCCTTCATATTCATGAACCTTGGCTTGACGAGTATCAATACCTCTGTTAAGGATTTCCTTGATATTGAAAAAAGAGCTGAACTTCCTGTTCACCGTTCCTTGATTGATTTTATTGACGATCAGAAAACCAACTTCAGGGATTCATGGATAGTGGGATTCAAAAAAGTCGTCAAAGACAAATACCCTGACCTTGAAGGAACAGATTGGTTTAATGAAGATTGGCTTTTGGCTAAATCAAATGATTTTGTAGGCAATCTTGAAAATAGCTTTAACAGATGGAGAACACTTTTCAAAACAGCTTCTAATCTAATTGAAAGGGCATCACAAGTCATAAAGGACCCTACTTATAGCAGTGACAGTAAAGAAGCAAGAGAAGCTAAGCGAATGCAGTCTATCGGTCAAAGACAAAGGGACCTTTTACTAAATACATCAAAGCGAGATGGAACGAACGAATCCGAATTTTATGTGTATCGATACCTTGCTGCAGAGGGATTCCTACCCGGCTATAATTTTACACGACTTCCTGTAAGGGCATTTATCGGAAAACGAAGTCAAGACCAAGGAACATTCATTTCCCGTCCAAGGTTTATTGCCCTCCGTGAATTTGGTCCTGGAAACCTCATTTACTACAACGGCGGAAAATACCGGATTACGAGAATGCAGCTTTCTGATGCGGATGCCAAAACAGACATTATCAAGATTTCTACCAAGACAGGATTTGCTTGGTTAGGTGAAGAAAGCAAGACCGTCAATAACGATCCAATAACACAAGAGTCCTTAAAAAGTCAATCCAATGCCATGGTTTACAAAAACATAATGGAATTGGTAGAATCAGATACATGGCCCCAGGAAAGAATTTCATCCGAAGAGGAAGAAAGGATGTCCTCCGGATATGAGATAGAACAGTATTTCAATTATCCCAAAGGAATAGAGCATACGCGCAATGCTGTCCTCAAAGTATCGGGCCATCCCTTGATGAATATCATTTACTGTCCTGCAACAAGGCTGATACAGATCAATAAGAAATGGCGATCATCAAAGGAACAGGAAGGTGAAGAGGCTGCCGGTTTTACAATTGGTAAAGTATCAGGTAAATGGTTGAAAAAGTCTGAACTTCAAAACGATGAAAGGGAAAGTGACCCTGCCATGACCGTTCATTTATATACGACAGATACAGCTGATAGCTTATACCTTCAGCCGGTAAAAGCCCTTGATCTTGATGAAGATGGTGTAGTTTCTTTGACTTACGCACTGAAACGAGCCATTGAACAGGTTTTCCAAATTGAGGAGTCAGAAGTTGGTGTTTGGTTCATGGGACCGGAAGATTCAAGGAACATTTTGATTTATGAAGCAGCAGAGGGAAGTCTTGGCATTTTATCTCAATTGACCAAAAATCCGGAAAGGTTGAGAGAGGTTTTCACCGAAGCTTATCAACTCATGCATTTTGACCTTAATTCCAAAACCGACAAGGCTCCTGAGAAACCAAAAGCAAGCTATGACGACCTACTTTCCTACTATAACCAGAGATACCACGACAAACTTGACAGGCATAAAATCAAGTCTGCATTGGAGTTGTTGATGGTCTGTGATGTTGACAGTACAGGATCAGGAAATAGTGGTCATGTGGATAGAGATTCACATTATCAGGAATTGCTTGAAAGGTATGACGGTAATTCTACAATGGAGAAAAAGCTAATCGATTATCTCTATAAAAATGACCTTCAGCTTCCTGACAAGGCTCAGGCAAATCTCAGTAAAATACTCGGCTTGTATGTCAGTGCTGATTTTGTTTATCTAAATCCTGACAAGACCATCAAAACCATTATTTTCTGTGATGGGTCTGTTCATGATAAAAATGAGGTAAGGGAAGATGACAACCATAAAAGAGAAATTTTAATGGAGCGCGGGATAGATGTCGTTTCATGGCATTACACAGAAACACTTGAAGCATTGGTAAAAAGGAGAAAAGATATTTTTAGAAAAGCATGATATCAAAAGAAAAACCATCACCAGGTAAACTGATCTCCTTACGTGGAAGGGAATGGATTGTGCTTCCCACGGATGACGATGAAATCTTAAAAGTAAAACCTCTCGGAGGCTCTGATGATGAAGCAACTGGTATATTCTTGCCACTTCAGATAGAAGAAGAAATGTGGAAGGAGGCCAAATTTCCTGAACCAACCACAAGAGATTTGGGAGATTTCGAGACCGCCAAGCTGTTGTTTGAGGCAAGCCGGTTATCCTTCCGTAACGCAGGTGGTCCGTTTAGGGCGATGGGTAAACTCTCGTTTCGACCAAGATCCTATCAGATCGTCCCGTTGGTAATGGCATTGAAACAAGATGTCGTTCGTTTGTTGATTGCTGACGATGTGGGTATCGGAAAAACCATCGAAGCGTTGATCATCCTACGGGAGTTGATTGAACGGGGAGAGATCAAAAGATTTGCCGTTATATGTCAACCTCACTTATGTGAGCAATGGCAAGGTGAACTCAAAGACAAATTGGATATCGATGCCGAGATCATCCGGAGCAGTACAGTTTCTGCTCTCGAAAGGAGATTAACAGGATCTGAAAGCATTTTCAAGTCGTTTCCTTATCAGGTTATCTCCATTGATTACATCAAGAGTGACAGACGAAAACCGATATTTCTGAATGATTGTCCTGAATTCATTATTGTGGACGAAGCCCATACAGCCACCAAACCTGCAGGTGCGAGTTCCGTCACACAACAACAACGATATCATTTGCTTCATGACCTTGCAACCAAGGACGTACGACGACATATCTTACTATTGACGGCTACGCCTCACAGTGGAAAAGACGAAGAATTTCAATCTTTATTGGGTTTACTCAAACCCGAATTTGAGAAGATCAACCTGGAGGATTTCGACCAAAAGAAGAAAGAGGAATTGGCAAAGCATTTCATTCAACGGAAACGGGAACAGATCAGAAAATGGCTCTCTGAAGAAACCCCATTTCCTGATAGAGATACCAAAGAGGTGGGTTATAAACTATCGAATGACTATGCTTATTTCTTTACCGATGCCCAAAAATTTGCACGGGGATTAACGGAGGGTGCTGAAAAGCAAAAAGGCATGAAAGGGAAATATTGGGCTGCCTTGGCGTTGCTGAGAGGAATCATGTCTTCTCCAGCTGCAGGCTTGGAAATGCTCAAAGGCAAAATCCAAAGGACAGAAGATGAATCTCCGGAATCCGTCTACGAAGAAAACCCCGTCATAGAAAGAATCGAGGAAGATACAGATTCAACGCAAATGGAGCTTTTGGATCAGGCGGGCTTGGAATTATCTGATGTAGAAATTATGAAAAGCCTTGCCGCTGATCTGTCCAAATTAGCCAATATCAAAGAGGATAAGAAAGCTGCCAATGCCATCAATATCGTCAAAGATTGGCTTAAGGATGGATTCCAACCGATCATTTTCTGCAAATACATTGCAACGGCTAATTACCTGTCCGTCCTGTTCAAAGAGAATCTACCCAAATCAATTGAAATACAATCCATCACTTCTGAGCTTCCTGACGAACAACGAAGGGAAAGAATCGACGAGATGGGAAAGTCCGAGAAAAGAATCCTGATAGCAACGGACTGTCTAAGTGAAGGGATCAATTTGCAAGATCACTTCAACGCCGTACTACACTACGACCTGCCGTGGAACCCCAACAGACTCGAACAACGAGAAGGACGGGTCGACAGGTACGGACAACGAAGCCGTGTCGTCAAAACATGGTTGCTGTGGGGTGAAGACAATCCCATCGATGCCATAGTACTGAAGGTTTTGATAAGGAAGGTCCGGGAAATTCAAAAATCAACGGGAGTAGCAATCAGCCTTGGTGAAGACAACAGGTCCATAATGGATGCTGTATTGAATGAGGTGTTGCTTGATCCTAAAAAGGCCCTTCAGAAAGCCCAATTCAGTCTTGACTTTGGAGGGGATTATCAGGAAGCGATTATTACAAGGGAATTGGAAGCAGCCAAAGAAAAAGCCAAAAACCTGAGAAGCATTTTTGCGCACATGGCCGTCCCACAGGAAGAGATTGAGAACGATCTCAAGTCCGTCGACGAAGCGATAGGAGATATCAAGTCCGTAGAAACACTCGTGCTTAACGGTATCGTGCATCTCAAAGGGAACTATGAAAAGATTGAAGAAGGCTACAAGATTTTTCTTCAGAATATCCCTCCCCATATCCGTGAAACACTCGGATCAAAAGTCAGCTACCAGATCAGTTTTGATTCTCCAACGCCGGAAGGATATAAATACATAGGCAGGAACCATAAGTTCACGGAACAACTCTGTCAGTTTTTACTTTCCCTTGCCTTCGAACAAAAGTCCGGCTACGATCAGATAGCAAGGGCATCCGTGATTCAGAGCAATCAAGTGGAAACACACACGACGGTCATCCAATTTAGGGTCAGGAATGTCATCAAGGAAGTTCAGAGCAGGATTGAAAACATATCTGAGGAAATGTACCTATGGGGCTTCGAAGGAATTTCCGGTGAAGGCAAAACATTGGATTACAATACCTGTAAACGGTTGATATTCGAAGCCGAAAGTGCACAGAACCTGTCAGCTGAACGGCAGGCAGATGCCTTTACAAACCAAATGAACAGATTCCAGGGAAAACTGGATCAGTTCGTAGCATTGGCTGAGGACCGTGCCAAGGAATTGGTCCAGGCTCATGGACGGTTCAAAGCGCTCGTTGGAGGCAAAAGGTACGAGGCCGTCCATCCCATCCTTCCGCCCGATATCCTTGGGGTTTATGTTTTCCTGCCACAGCCAAAAGGAATATTGTTGGATTGATATGGCGCTACCCATCAACATACAGGACCTGATCATAGGCCGTGCCGTCGAATCTGAACGGATTGAATATAAGAAGGGATGGAACCCGGGTCCGATCTATCGTTCGATTTGTGCCTTCGCCAACGACTTTGATGATATCGGAGGTGGCTATATCATCGTCGGTTTTGAAGAAGAAAACGGTCGTCCCGTATTGCCACCTACGGGACTGAACGAGGCAGAACTTGACGGCATTCAGAGGGACATGGTCGGGATGAACAACCTGATCAATCCTGCCTATCATCCAAAAATCAGTGTGGAAGAAATTCAGGGGAAGAAGATTTTGGTTATTTGGGCCTTTGCAGGAGATAACAGGCCCTACGAGGTACCGGATGAAATCAAAGCCAAGGAAAAGAAATACAATCACTATATCCGATATGGATCATGCTCTATCAAGGTCAACAAAAACCAAAAGGAAGAGCTGATTTCCCTGAGTGGAAAGACGCCGTTTGACGACCGTCCCAATACGCAGGTCAGTTTCGATGAAATCTCATTGTCACTCGTCCGTGATTACTTAAGAAAAGTAGAAAGCAAGCTCTTGGACACCATGGCGTCATTGTCAAAGGAACAGTTGCTTTCCCAGATGCAACTCCTCTATGGTTCACCGGAAAGACTGCATCCCCGTAACGTAGCCTTGATGATGTTTACGGAAAAACCCGAGAATTACTTTCCATACAGCAGGGTTGAGATCGTGCATTTTCCCAACGGTGATGCGTCTGATGAATTTTTCGAAATCCCAAATATTTCCGGTCCTGTCGATCAGATGATCAACCAGACTCTGACCTATCTAAAGGTCAATGTACTTCGTCAAAAAACCATCAAGGTCAAAGGCAGTGCTGAGTCTGTCAAGGCATGGAACTACCCGTTCCAAGCATTGGAAGAGATCGTTGCCAATGCGCTTTATCATCGGGATTATCAGACAAGGGAACCCGTAGAGATCCGTGTCTATTCTGACAAGCTGATGATTGTCAACTACGGGGGACCCGATAGAAGTATCAAACTGACGGAGTTCAAAAAAGGAACTGTTATACCAAGGAGATATAGAAACCGTAGGCTTGGTGATTTTCTAAAAGAGCTTGACCTCACTGAAGGAAAAGCTACGGGCATCCCTGCAATAATCAGGGCAATGGAAGAAAACGGTTCTCCCAAGGTAGTGTTTGACACGGATGAGGACCGATCCTTTTTCCATGTGACTATCCCGATCCATCCTGAATTTATGGAATCAACTAAAGTTCGCAAATCGTCAACTAAAGTTCGCAAGAAATCATCTTTGAGTTCGCAAGAAATCAGAGATCGTTTTGGTGAAAATGCACTTAAAATCCTCCTTCTATTGAGAGAAGATGGAAAAATCACAGCCGCTGAACTGGCTCAAAAAATTGATCTTTCCAGTAGAGCGGTGCAGAAAAACATCGTCAAAATGCGATCAGATGGCATTTTAGATCGAGAAGGACCCACAAAATCTGGTGAGTGGATAGTATTGGTGGGCATTGATGAGTAAATTAAATTGGGATTCGTGAGCATCAAAAAGAAAAGGAGTATGGGTTCATCAGAAAAGTGATTCAGGTTCGTAAGAAACCGGTTTTGAGTTCGTAAGAAACAGTCTTTCGGTTCGTAATAAAAACCAAATGAGTTCGGAAGAAATTCTTTTCCAGTTCGGAAGAAATCAGATCCGGTTCGGAAGAAATAGTCAAAAGGTTTGGAGTGAATGCAATTTTAAACATAGAAAAAATGCCTAAAAGACTTCGTAGAGACCCTATCTATATTGCCCCTGAAATCATTGGTCGTATCAATGACGACGGGACACCTCAAGTCTTTGATGAAAGAACACTTGCGGAATTAAACCCCTCTGATCCTTTTGACAAAATTAAAATTTATGAGCGCCAAGTTACAGATTGGTTTCTTAAACCGGCTCAAAACTTGGTTAGATATAAAAGCCGGAATAAAGGGTTTATTGTCTTAATGATTTGTCTTTCCTATATCGAAGGAGCTCAAGAATACAGGACGGGGTTATCAAGTAGGAACAGGAGTAATGAGTTTTTTCGAAATGGATTTCATCGATTATACCCCAACAGATTCGCAAACAACGAATTAGACAGATTCTACATTGAGGCTCGCTGTGGCTTATTCCACAATGGGATGGTAAGGGGACAAATCCTAATCAATAATATTTTTGATGATAGCTTATCCTTTCCTGATCAAGAGACAATTAAAGTTAGTCCTTCCAAACTTCTTAATGATATTACTGCAGATTTTGAGGAATTTATTGAGATTCTAAAAAATGATGAAACGGCAAGAGGTCGATTTGATAGCCTTTATTCAAACATTTAAAAGAAAGAAACAAGAATGACATTCCCCAGCATATCCATACAAGGCAATATTGTTTCCGGTGAGATACTTGATAAAATCACGACTGAAGACATCAAGTATCAAAATCCCGAGTCCTTTGGCCTGAGCAAAAACGTCAAGGTAAGGGATGAGATTGGATTGGCATGGTCTTCTGCCAGAGGATATTGGCAATCATTTAAAGTAAGAAGAGAACGGATTCCTGAGGATGAAAGCGGTACCACAGAAACCCGTAATTTTTGGATGCTTCCTTTCATGTTGACATTGGGGTACGAGGTAGACAAATCCAACGCTGAAAATCTCGACGGCAAAACCTACGCCATCAGCCACAGAGCATCAAACCTATCTGGTTTTCCTGTCCATATCATGGGCATCAATGACAGCTTGGACAAGCGACGGGAAACTTCAGGGCCACGGCTTTCTCCTCATGGATTATTGCAGGAATACCTCAATAAAACAGACAACTACCTATTTGCCATCGTGACCAACGGCCGGCAATTGAGATTGCTTCGTGATGCAACACGACTTGTCCGGTTGACTTATCTGGAGTTTGACCTGGAGAAGATGATGGAAGAGGAGCTTTTTGCTGACTTCGCCATTCTCTACAGGATACTGCACGCGTCCCGCATGCCAAAAGAAAAAGGGAATGGAGAGTCTTCTATCATAGAATTCTACCACCAAGAGTCCCTCGCATCAGGAACCAGAATCAGGGAAAAACTCAGTGAAGCCGTAGAATCATCCATCAAACGCTTGGGAAATGGATTTCTGAAACATCCCGAAAACGCTGAGCTGAGGGAAAGTATCACGAGGGAAGAGCTGACAGGAAAACAGATGTACCTGTATTTGCTTCGTTTGATATACCGGTTTTTGTTCCTGCTTGTGACCGAAGACAGGGGATTGGTTTATCCTGAAATCAAGGACGACAGGCTTCAAAAGCTCCGTAAATTCTACTACCAATATTACAGCATGGACCGGGTCCGTAAACTCGCTTTACGCAGGATCTTTGTCGAAGGTGGTAAACATGACTTGTGGGAAAATCTCAAATCCACTTTCCACCTTTTCGAATCTGCCAAATACGGAGAGAAGTTGGGTATCAAGCCACTTGGTTCAGGGATTTTCCATGCCTCGGCACTTGGTCCCCTCAGTGAGATGAAGCTTAAAAATGAAGACCTGCTCTATGTCATCCACAGACTCTGTTACTTTCAAGATGAGCAGAGAAAACAATTGGTCAAAGTCAACTTTGGTGACTTGGATGTTGAGGAATTTGGCTCGGTCTATCAGGGATTGCTGGAATTTGAGCCTGTTTTCTCAGAGTTGGAGACTTCACCAAACTTCGGATTTATCCAAGGATCGGAGCGCTCTTCTTCTGGTTCTCATTATACTCCAGAAGAACTGGTCAGACCATTGATCCAACATTCTCTCGAATACATCATTCAGGACTGTATTACCAAACCCGAAGAAAGACTGAAGGATCCTAATCCACGGCTTTCCAAATCCCAATTACAGGAAAAGGCCCTGCTTGCCATCAAAGTCTGTGACATTTCCTGTGGCAGTGGACATATCCTGCTATCTGCAGCACGGAGGATTGGGACGGAACTTGCCAAGGTAAGGTCGGGCGAAGACCAACCTTCTCCATCCGCACTCCGTCATGCCATCCGCGATGTCATCCGGGAGTGCATCTACGGCGTGGACAAAAACCCTCTTGCTGTAGAACTCTGTAAGGTGGCTCTTTGGCTGGAAGCCCACAACCCGGGCGAACCGTTGAACTTCCTTGATCACAAGATCAAATACGGGGATGCCATTGTGGGTCTTGCCCATAAGGAAGAATTGGAGAGAGGTATTGCAGATGAAGCTTTCAAAGCCCTTCCAGGAGACGATAAATCTATTGCTACCCAATTCCGGAGCCGTAATAAATCCGAAAGGGAGCAAAAGGAACAGCTCACCTTAAATTACCCTGATAATGTCAATGAGGAAGTGAAACAGGCTGCAGAAAAATTCCAACTATTTAAAAACCTTCCTGAAAATACACCCGAGGAAATCGAAGTCAAGCAAAAGAAATTTATCGAACTGAGTAAGGGAAGAAGCTATTCCAGGCTGAAAAGCCTTGCGGATATGCAGGTAGCCCAGTTCTTTATTCCCAAGACAGTTGTCAACAAAAGCTATATCTGTACTGATGGGATCTACCGCAAATACCTACGGGATAAGACCATTCCTTACGGTATGCCTCCAGCCAAAGCGGAAGCCTTGGCGCTGGAAAAAGGCTTCTTCCATTACTTCCTGGAGTTTCCTGAGGTTTTTCAGGATGGAGGTTTTGATTGCATTTTAGGGAATCCACCATTTTTAGGGGGGCAAAAACTTACTGGGAACTTTGGAGATAATTTTCTGGAATTTATCAAATTTGAATTTTCACCTATTGGAGCGGTTGATTTAGTAACATACTTTTTTCGCAGGGCTTTTGAAATCCTAAAGGAAAGAGGTTTTCAATCACTTATTTCCACCAATACCATTGCTCAAGGAAAGTCCCGTGAAGACGGATTAGATGTGATTGTCAAGAAGGGTGGCACGATAAATCACGCTGTCAAAAGTATGAAATGGCCTGGTTTGGCTGCAGTTGAAGTAGCCTTAGTGACAATTACCAAACAACTTTGGAAGGGTCCATTTTTATTAGGGGACATACAAGTTAGTACAATAACTCCTTATTTAGACAATGCAGAGACTTTGGGCAATCCATTTAGGCTTAAAAGTAATGAAGGAAAAAGTTTTCAAGGAACAATAGTTTTAGGAAAGGGTTTTGTTTTAGAGTCCAAGACCGCATTAAGCCTAATTGAAAAGGACCCTAAAAATAAAGATGTTCTATTCCCTTACTTAAATGGAGATGACTTAAACAACAGGCCGAATCAAAGCCCAAGTAGGTGGGTTATTAATTTTTTTGATTGGCCTGAAGAAAAGGCTAAAAATTATACTGAACCATATAGAATTGTCGAGGAGCTTGTTAAACCGGAAAGAGAAAAAGTAAACAGAGAAATTCGAAAAAAGCATTGGTGGAAATTTGCTGAACGAGCTGATAAATTATATCACACAATTTCCCCCTTAAATAGAGTATTAGTGAGTTGTAGGGTTTCTAAATATGTAAACCATTCATTTGTTGATTACAAAACTATTTTTGATGTCGCAAACACAGTTGTAGCAAGATCTGATTTTAAATCTTTTACATTTTTACAAAACACTTTTCATGATCAATGGGCATGGAAGTATTCATCTTCCTTGGAAAGTAGAATAAGATACTTAAATGGGGAATGCATAGATACTTTTCCATTCCCTAAAGAATTACAACTTGAACAAGAAAATATATTAGAAAAAATTGGTTTAATCTATTATAATCACAGATCCCAGTTAATGCTTAAACTTCATATGGGCCTAACCAAAACCTACAATGCCTTCCATTCAAATGATATTGTAATTGGGGTTAGTTCTATAGATCTAAGTTGTTTTGAAAGGAATTTATTTGAAAAAAAATTTGGGAAAAACACATGGAACTTTTGGACACATCTACAAAGAACTGATGGGACATGTTCATGGAAAGAAGGAGTTGAAGGAATTGTTAAGCTAAGAGAACTTCATAAAGAAATGGATGATGCCGTATTAGAAGCTTATGGATGGACCGATATTCAGCTAAGACATGATTTTTATGAAGTGGATTACCTTCCTGAAAATGATAGGGTACGGTACACTATCCATCCTGATGCAAGGAAAGAAATCCTGAAGCGTCTGCTTGAACTGAATCATCGGAACTTCGAGGAAGAAGCCAAGCAGGGATTACATAAGCGAGAGGACGTCGAAGCATTCTACAATCAGAAAGGACAGCCTGTGCCACTGGAAGCCAGTCAGTGGTTTGGGATGAAAAAGGAAAAGCCAAAAACCGCTCAGAAAAAACCATTAATGCCAAATTCACAAATAACCTTAGATTTATTTAACCAGCCAGAGAATCAGAATATTATGAAAGAGTTTGGGTTACATGAAGGAATTTACTCTATAGCGGATGCCGCTGAGATCTCGGGCTTTTCTAAAGATAAGGTTAGAAGATGGTTCAAAGAATTGGCTGCGGAAAAGTATGAAGGGGTTTCGGGTTTCGATCCTAACGACATAGAACGTTCCAGAATTAGTTTTCATGGCGTTATCGAATTGGTTGTAATTGGTACTCTTAGGGAGTTTTGCAATTTGAAAGATATCCTAAAAGCCAGGTATGATTTGGGTGTAAAAACCGGAAAGGTCTATCCTTTTGCAAATAATAATGTTGACAAGCAACTAAGTGTAGCAGGTAAATCCATTATTTTCCAACTTCCTAATGGGGATTATATTACCCTGAATGGTACTGGACAGTATAATTTTCAATTTATTACTGAATTTTTCAAGGATATTATTTTCAATAAGAATGGAATTGCCGAGCGTTTGATTCCTTCCAAAGGAAATGGAAGAATAGCAATCGATCCAAAATTAGCTTCTGGAAAACCCTTTTTGATAGAATCCGAAGGTGTACAAATCAGTGTTGTCAAATCATTTTACCAAGGGCCACAATCCGTAGCCTTGCTGAAGGAAATTTACGATATATGCGAGGAAGATGTAAACGCAATTTTAGCCTATACATCATGAAAACACTAAAGATCCTAATTGATCCAAGTTATCCGACTCATTTAATTAAGTCTTTGGAATCTATTCATTCTCTTCAGGTGACTAAGAGAATTGAAATACATCGCTGGAGTCATGGTATAGAAAACAAGTTTTCATTGAATGAATCTGTATTCCTTTCGATTGATGAGTCCAAAAAGGGGCTTTCGGAATCAACTTTGAAACATTTGGAAGATGGATATCGAATGTTTGTAATGAAACCGGCTAAAGAACAGGATTTTTTTGAATTCGCCATGACCGTATTAAGGGTGTGGCCTTTGATAATTGAGAAATCAAAGTCCTTAAATATCGAAAAATTTTGCTATACTTTTAGGTACGGAGGAAAGAAATTAAATCGTATCAAAGGAATTACTATTTGTTAATACATTCTATCTATGAAACAGATATTTCATGCCGCTTTGTGCCCACTAACAGGAGAGCAATCAAGTAAGACCGATTTGGGTTTTATGGACTTTGATCTTGAATATGACGGAGAAGCTACTTATTGGTATTTTTCTGACCTGAATGATAAGCTTATGGTAGTATCACAGGAGCTATATAACGATCAACCATTTTGGAAAAAAAATAGAAGAGAAATTGAATACCTTTTGTACAATGAAATTTGGCCGAAAAAAAATATTGTAGTTGATCGAAACATATTGGAGGCATTGATAACATCTTCTGGTATTCCATTTAATCCAATAGAGAAGATTGACGAAATTCTTTTTTATCTTAAAAAGCACTCTGATTTTTTGGGGCAGTGTTTTTTGTTCAGGGAAGATTGGGATTATGATCCAAAAATTATGAGGAAGATTGGAGTAAACAATCAGGAGGAACTTACAAATCTTGTTAATGAAGCATTAGAAAAAAATTGGATTAAAGAAGAAGATGACCAGTCAGCCGACATTTCAATTGCCTTGACTTTAGAAGGCTGGGAAAGGGCTTCCAATCTATTGAAAATTTCGGATTCGGATATTTGTTTTGTGGCTATGTCATTCGACTCTAAAATGTTTCAAGTTTTTAACGAATGGATCGAACCTGCAATCAAAGAATCAGGTTTCAAAGCATTTATTGTTTCTGCTCAGCAGATAGAAAGTGATGTAACTATAAATGACGCAATACTTTCAGGTATTAAAAAAGCCAAATTTACAATTGCCGATTTTACTCACCATAAGTCTGGCGTTTACTTCGAGGCCGGCTATGCCTTGGGACGTGGACAAAAAGTTATTTACACATGTCAAGAGGATCATATTGGGACTGCACATTTTGATACCCGAAATTATCAGCATTTGGTTTGGGTAGATGGGCCTGATTTGAAACAGAAGTTGATGGATAAGATTGAAGTTTTTATAAAAATTTGATAAATGAGGAAAATCGAAAAGTCTTTTTGTCACCTCAATTTAGAGACAGAAAGGAAATCAGGAATGATTAAGGATTGGGCTAAACCATTCAGCCATGATGAAATTCTTAAAAGCCCTCCTATGAAGGTTAACACCTATGATGAACTTGTTGGACTCGTAGCGAGAATTCTCCACTACAACAGAGAATTCGTCATTTATTATAGGGGTCAGGGAAAGGATTACAAAAATAAAGCTGGACACACTCTAATTCCACCTTCAATTTTCCGGGAGAATCAGAATGGAAAACCAAGGAAGATGCAAAAAAGGTTTGAAGTTTTGGAGAAAAAGTCAGAACAGCTTGTTGAGTTATTTCGAAAAGCGAGTATTAAATTTGCAGGAACAAGGATGGTCAATAGCTATCGTGAAATTGCTTGGGCATTACTTCAACACTATGAAAAGTGCGATACTCCATTGGTAGACTTAACACATTCTATACATGTGGCGTGCTCTTTTGCATTTGATAGAAATACGGGAAGTACTGGAATAGTGTATGTGTTAGGTATGCCATGGCAGAGTGACGCAATAGGTTATAATTCATTTGAGGAATTGGTAAACCTTAGACTATTAAACGTCTGTCCTCCTTCAGCCCAGAGGCCATTTTTTCAAGAAGGATATTTGGCCGGTCCATTTCCAAATTACAAGTTGGATGATCCAAATCGCTCCAATCAGTTTGATTTTAATAGACGTTTGATTGCCAAATTTGAAATTCCAATTATTGAAGATTTTTGGGGAGCTGGGTTTCAAAGGATTCCAAGGGAGAAGTTATATCAGGAAAATGATAAAATTCTAAAACTTTTGGAACCTATAGAAAAGGAATTTTTGAGGTAGAAAGAAGAAGTTAGTTTTTTTTAAAAAGTGGATATTATCTTGAAAACATAAAGGGGTTATGAGAGCAACAGAGGTAAAAAAAAAATCTAAAGTTTTGAAATCATTGTTACATGATGCGATTCTGGATTCAGTTAGATTCGTTACCGAAAAATGCGAAACTCTTGGCACGAAACCTCAGGAGCCCGATTTTATTGCTGCCCTATGTTTAAAATTCACACCAACCCTTTTTAATTGTTTAAATGCAGTCTTCCCCAGAAAAAAGTTTTCCGTTACAGGAATTTTTTGCCATCAAAAACCTGTAGTCGATATAGGACTTGGAAAAAACCCCGAGTTAGGTGATATTTTATTTCTTTACTTATATAAAGACAAAATGGGGAATAGGCTCATGAACTCTTTGCTGTTTCAAGCAAAAATTTCAAAAAGTCTGATTTCCAAAGTATCCACCGGAGACCAACATCAACTCGAGCTATATACGAAATGGCCCCAATTCACTTATAAAAGCGCCGGGACTTTGAATAGACAAACGAGAGATGTTTTACCCAAAACTATCAATGATGGTGCCCAGTATTTGATGATTGATGATCATCCATTTTACGGACTTTCTGGGCACCCGGGAACATTTCCAATGGGTTGTGAAGTTCCAGCCAAAATTTTGAATCTTGACAATAGATTATCTGATGAATTGGTTGACTTCATTAAATTTAAATCTGGAAGGATTGTAGAAAATGATCCTACATCTACGAAAGATGATTGGACAAGAATGATTTGGGACCTGCTCGAAATTGCAAAAGAGGTTTCGAGTAAAAGAAAGAATATCGGAATTTCTGAGTTTCCAAGAATTACTACCGCAGAAAGTGATGGCTTATGTTTTTTCCAAGCTGATGCTAAATCAATCCTTTCTGATTTTCATGAAAAACTCCCAAATATGGATAATAGCTTTCAAAATAGAAGTTTTATAGATGAAGAAAATCGTGCATGTTCGGTCATTTTAATTGAAAGTGACGAAGAAAATGAAGGTTTATAACTATCAAATTTTTAAATAAATGACCAACGCCCAAAAATTTTTAGACTTTTATAATGACCTGGACAAAGTTTTTGCCAAGGAATTAAACCATACAGATTATGTAGCCTTTTCCTCAAAAGTGAGGGAACTTTTCAACAAAAACTCAGTAGTCAGAAGGTATGTGGATGACTTATACCAATTGGGAAGCCTCCGAAATGCCATCAGCCATCAGTCTAAAGGTGGAGCAGCCATAGCTGAACCGCATTTTGAAACTGTAGAACTGATAGAAAAGATATTACAGGAATTCAAGAACCCATTGAAGGTCATTCCGAAATTCCTGTTTGAGGTTTATGCTGTCACAACAGAAAGCGACCTGATAGAATTGTTGGATAAAATGAAAACCTTTGACTTTTCGCAAGCACCTGTCTTGGATGAAAGTGGATCTGTCATTGAGATGATTTCCACAAATACCATTTCCCGGTGGCTTTTTGGACAAATGAAACATGAAGAGATTATTCTTCCTGGGGTAAAAGTAGCAGAATTGATTTCCTTTATTGAAACTCCGAAAAACTATGCTTTGATTTCAAGGAATACTACAGTATTTGAGGCAGCTGAAATTTATGTAAAAGCATCGAAGGATAAGAAAAGCAAACTTGACTGCCTTATCATTACCCATAGCGGCAAATCTACAGAGAAGCTGATGGGGATAGTTTGTATTGAAGATATCGCAGAATATTTAATGGATTGATATGAGAAACTTTTGGCACATGCAAATGCACCAGCCTAATAGCCCTGTAGAGATCGAAAAACAAATTTTGATCAGTAGGGGAGTAATTGGGCTTAATAAATGGGACACTGAACAAGCAGGTCAGCAGGATGCTTTTGAGCAAAAAATGGTAGAAGGCGACATTGTAGCAATTAAGAATGGTACCCAGTTTGTGGCTTTAGTAGAAGTAGTAGGCCCTTATTTTGAATCCTACGAAGATAAAGAATTTGATTGGTTGGTTCGGAGACGAAAAGTCAAGATTCTGGATTGGTATAGTACCGAATTACGTCTTAAAGTCTCACCGAGAGGTACGCTTACCCGGTGCGATCAAGATGGTGATGCAGAATCTACCAAATCTATTTTAAAATGGTATAAGCTTATTCAATCTGGAAAAATGAAAAATCATATAATTGAATTATTGAAATACAAAAAACAGATCATCCTTCAGGGCCCTCCCGGGACAGGTAAAACGCGATTGGCAAAGGAAATCGCAGGAAACATGATCAGTGTAAATTCTGTTTCAGACCAGGATATATTTGAGGCGGTTTACCCAAATCTTTTTATCAATGACCCAAATCTATTGCAGACGTTTTTGGTTGTATCTATCAAAGAAGATACCATAAGGATTAAAATATCAAATTCGGAAAATGATTATCCAGTTTTTTTGAGAGAGATACGAAAGAATATAGTAGATCAACCATGGGATAAATCTTCTGAAACAAAAATCGTGGGCTATAGAGAAGGGTTTTCCTGGTATGTATTACAGAAAATTCAGGAAAAGCAAATTAAGCTATTGCAGTTTCATCCTGCCTATTCATATGATGATTTTGTCAGAGGAATTGTTGCAGATACCTCAGAGGGCATAGTTTCATATAGGTCCATCAATAAAGTATTTGCTGAAATTTCCCAAAAAGCTTGGCTGAATTATCAAGATTCAAGGAAAACACCCGAACAGCTTTCAAAAGAGCAGGAGGTGGATAAATACTTGGAGTTATTTCAAGATTTTTTAGAGATTGAAATAGAAAGCCATGATGGAAAACGGTTTTTAGAAGGGACAACAACTTATTTATTTCGCGTTGAGGATGATGCTGTTAGGTACACCGGAGATAACTGGAAATCAGCTTCGGGTCAACGTCTCTTGTTCTCAGATATTAAAACTCTTTTTCTTTCTGATACAAATTCAAGAAAAGACATTAAGGCAAATCCCAATGTTTCAGGTCTTGCAAAGCAGCACGCCAGTTATTTTTTACGGGTATTAAACCTATTCAATGATTTTGTTCATGGGAAGCGCGTTTCTGATTTGGATAAAAGACCCATTACAGAACAGTCTTATGTTTTAATAATTGATGAAATCAACCGTGCCAATCTACCCTCTGTTTTAGGAGAATTGATATATGGTTTAGAATATCGTGGGGAGGTTGTGGAATCAATGTATGAGGTTGACGGATCGCGGAGAATCGTCATTCCACCAAATTTGTATATCATCGGTACCATGAACACAGCCGACCGGAGTGTTGGCCACATTGATTATGCGATTAGAAGAAGGTTTGCTTTTGTGGATGTCCCGCCAAGTGATCAGCCGATAAGAGATGTGGTAAAAGATATGATTACACAAGGAAAGGCATTGGCTTTATTCCAAAAAGTAGGTGGATTCTTCACAAGAGATCGGATGAATTCAGATTTTGAGGCCAAGGATGTTCAGTTGGGGCATAGCTACTTTTTAGCTGAAGATGAGAAAACCCTCAACCTAAAGCTCGAATACGAGATCAAGCCGCTTTTACGAGAATATGTCAAGGATGGCATACTGAAAGGATCTGTTTCTGAGGACATTGAAAATCTATCTGTTTGATGAAATTCTTATATCGGGAACATATCAAAAGTGTGGTAAAGGCTCCTTTGGAAGGTAAGTCACTATCAGATATTGTTTTCCTGAATAGTACAGAAGCAAAGTGTGCAAGATTTTATCAGGAATCAGGGTTATTTCATGTAGAGTGTTCCTACTATGTTGGAGCTGATTGGTTTCCCCATTTAGAGAATGAATGGTTTTATGTCGAATCCAAACTCAATACCCGATTTGATCCAACAACAGGAGTAGAGATAAAACATATTGATGAGTCGAAAGACTTGGTTGAAGTGGATGTACTTAATATGCTCTTTCAGGCCCTTCAGGAACCAGAAGTCCGTGATCATACCCAAGAGCTTTTTGAAATCAAGTTTGACAGTCCTTGGATACCATTGAATCGGAAACAGGACTTGATTTCACCCTTGATCATGATTCAGTTCATGAATTTGGTAAAGGATATCGTTAGAAAGGGCTTAAAGAAAAGCTATTACAAAGTTGAAAAGAACCTGTATGCCAAGGTCAAAGGGAAAGTGTTGGTGGGTCAAACTATCAAACACAATTTGGTCAAAAACAAGAACCTGAATACGTATTGCCAGTATGAGGAGTTTGGGGTCAATGGCATTGAAAACAGGATATTGAAAAAGGCTTTGGTTTATATCAGGCGTTACATGACTACATTCAAAGGGCTGTCCCAGGAACCCTTTTTCCAAGAGACTTTCAACTATATCCAGCCGGCATTTCAGGATGTTTCAGAGGAAGTAGGCTTAAATGATATCAAGCATCTCAAATTTAATCCCTTTTATAAAAACTACGAGAAGGCAATCGAACTTGCAAAGCTGATCCTGCAGCGGTTTAGCTATAACCTCAACACTATCCAAGACCAAGACACCATTTTGACACCTCCGTTTTGGATTGATATGAGTAAGCTGTTTGAGTTGTATGTTTTGGGGAAGTTGAGGAATAGGTTCCCGATCAAAAGCCAGATGCTGTATCAATTTGGAGATAGGGCCAATAGTCTTGACTTTATTTTAAATTCAGATGGATATCAAATGGTCATTGATGCCAAGTACAAGAGTAAATATTCTCATCATTTTGTCACAGAAGATATAAGGCAGGTCAGTGGCTATGCCAGGTTGAAAAAAGTACATAACCATTTTGGTTTTGATGAAGGGACTTTGATAGACTGTTTAATTATCTATCCTGATATGGAAAATGGTTTTGAAAAAATACCGGATAACCTTCACCAATTTCCAGTAAATGATTATTTTGGAACCTATAAACTTGGAATATGGATACCTACAATGATGACTTAATATGGGAATGTATTATAAAGTTGTAAATGGACAGTTTGTTGGTTATAATAAACTCCAAGCAGGCAATTCATTTTTAGAAATAAGCAAATTGAATTTTTAAATTTTCCAATTTTAGGATAAGTCCAATTTTTGGGTTTGAAAACAATACTATACTACTAATATTCCCAGCCTCATCTTGGGCTTCTACAAATTGGAATTCTTCACCCTTTTCGTTTTTACCGTCTTCAGCGTCAGATATAGTTCTTAATACATCCGTTTCTCCGTTGGGCCGAATAAACATGATGTCTCCACGATCATTGTGGTTGAAAATAAATGTATGATCAGCCAAATCCCATTCACCCCAAGAGTTTTTTTCTCCTGTTTTGTGCGGGTATGTTTTAGGTGTAAATTAAGTAGTTGAAATATAGCTATTTATTTGTCTTGATTTTGTGAT
>NZ_JAKZAL010000036.1 GCF_022538115.1 Cognataquiflexum rubidum
TATTTCGGTCAAAAGCTTTTTGACAGACTCATCATTGCTTCAATTTATCCTTACTGGAATGATTGCGGATAATCATATTTGGTTAATAGTTATTTGGTTAATGGTTAATTGGTTAATTGTTTCGAAAATTGAAATAAAGTAGAAATACGATAGAAATAGATTGAAATATTTTAACGTCATTCTGAGTCCCAACATTTCAAAATGTTCAGAAAAGGAATGACGGTTGGTTTTTCGTCATCTTGAATCCGAGGTACGAGGATGAAAGATCTCAGAATAAAAGAGACTCTTCGCTACACTCAGAGTGACGGTAAAAAACTTATTTGATAAACAAAGGCAACGGATCACACCGTTGCCTTTATTGTTTAGCCATTCGTTTTTTTAGAAATGAATATCACCTCAAAATCCTGCCTGCTGTCGTCCGTTGACTGTGGTCTGTGGACTTTTTTAAAACCTATCTAAACTCATATTCCACACCATGCACTTGTGTGAGCAATGTGGCAGGTGCGTCCAAAGCTTTGGCTGCTCCGCTTGGAGTCGGGGTTACTGGAGAATGGGCAGCCAGGTAATTGAGCATCACCTGATGAAGGGTAATATCCAAATCTACTGCGTTTTTCACGTTCCTGATCCTACACACCATATCCAATGGATCGCCATCTCTTTCGCAAGCGCTGATAGTGTAAGTTTTTGCAAGGTCAAGAGGCTGACCTTTTACAGTAAAGGACTGAATTCGTTTCCCTTCTTCCCCAAATGCATTGAAGGTCAATTCCATACCTTTGAACTTGGTCACCCAACCTCCAAACCTCTTGGATGCATCTTCGGCAAATACGTTGTTCAACTCCCTTTCCATCCAGGTTTGCAGCTGCTGACCGGTCACTTGGCCTGTTCTTACCTTGCTGTCCACCGGTAACATATCAGAAATAAAACCCCTTGTAATCGGAATATTTCCGGTTTGTTCTCTTGTTGCCCTTGGGGGACAAAATCTGAAGCCGTTGGAAAGTTTGATGTCAATATCCGGCAATTGGTAATCCAAAGCGTCCAAGACCATTTTGTCTATGGGATTCTCGATCACAAAATACCTGTAAAGCGGTATAGTGCTGTACCCTACGATTTTTTCTATTTCGGATTTGAATGGGGCTTCCACCTCGGTGACAAGGTTGGTCATTTTGGATTTGCTTTTGGATTTCTGAGGACTGACCTCCAGCAAATCATAATCGTCAGCCACCACTTTCCCATTTTCAATACTCAGTTCCAGTTTACCGACAAATGACCCAAAGGCTCCGGGTTCAACGACCTTTGCATATTTGCATTGGATCGGCACCCTTACCCTTTCGTGGGTATCTGCTCCAAAAATATAATCCACTCCTTCACATTCCGGAAGGTTTGCAAGATGGATTTCTTGAGAGAGGCCGATGTGGGAAAGGATAATCACAAAAGCACATTTTTCCTGGTTTTTTAATACATCGACGTAGTGCTTGAGATTTTCCTCAGGCTTGGAAAAATAGATTCCCTTGCTATAATTGGGTGATTGGCGCAAAGGGATCATTGGGTCATTGTAGCCAAGGAACCCGATTTTCACCCCATTGATATTCCAGATATAATAAGGGGGAAAAATCAATTCGCCTTTTTTGCCGTCCCCAAGGTCATGGTACATATTAGCGCAGACTTTTGGTCCATGAAGTGAACCAAGCAGGTTTTTCATCTGATCTTTACCATAAATCACCTCCCAATTTCCCGGAAGGTATAAGTCGTATTGAAGTTCATTGAGTAAGGGAACCATGGCTTGTCCCGAGGTCTCGATGGAAAGCATGGATCCTTGGAACATGTCTCCGGTATCGACCAAAAATGAATGTTCACATTTTTCTCTTTGCTTCTTGATAAAAGTATCTAAGTTGGCATAGCCTCCTGTTTTTCTAAATACAGCTTGTCCATTTTCCCAAAACAACTCATCGTGCTCATGGATCTGACAATGCACATCAGTGGTCTGGAAAATGGTTACTTTGAAATTTGTTTTGCTCTTATTTGATTTTTGCTCATTTGAAAGCTCTCCCGCCAAAAGTGGGTTGACAGACAATAAACCTGTTCCTGCGCTCATGGCTCCTAGTTTTTTGAGAAAGTCTCTTTTTGATTGCTTCATTTTGGGTTTTGGTTTAAGACAAACTTCGGCTAATAAATTATACGATTTTTTAATTGATCCGAAGCATAAATGGGTCTTTTGGGAATGGAATAGATTTTCCCAATTTAGAGTTGATTGTCCAAATATGACTTTTTTTAAAAAGTAAATCTGTGACTTTTATTACAACCCATCCTCTGCAACCATCCCTTCAAATCTGCATCGCTGTATTTAAGGATTATTCCTTTAATTTATAATCTATTTTTGATCAAAAATAATACTAAGACCCTATAAAGGAAATTATGAAAAAGTTAAGCCTCAAAAATGTTTTTGCCACCCTGATGCTATTCATGTTGGTGTTTCAGGTCTTTGGCGGTGAAAAAGAAGAAAAATCCCTTCTTTGGAAAATCAGCGGAAACGGACTGAAAGAAAGTTCCTACCTCTTTGGTACCATCCATATGATCTGCAAGGATCAATTCTATATGGATGAAAGCATCGAAAACGCACTAGCTTCATCAAAAGTACTTGCTATGGAACTGAATATGGCTGACCCAAATCTGATGGCCGAAATGCAGCAGCTCTCTGTCAATCCGGGTTTTGCAAATATCAAAGGAGAGTTTTCACCCGAGCAGGCCAGTGCATTAGACAAATTTTTAACAACATCTTATGGTGCCGGACTTGATCAATTGGGCATTTTGAAGCCATTTGTACTTTCCTCTATGGTTCTCGTCAAAATGCTCCCCTGTACCGAGCAAAGCAGCTATGAGCTTTTTCTCACAGAAAAAGCCAAAGAGCAATCCAAAACTATTAAAGGCTTGGAAACGGTTGCTTTTCAGATGGGGGTTTTTGACCAGATTCCTCAAAAACTCCAGATTGATGAACTTGGCAAAATGGTGACGAATCCTGAAGGGATGGATGAATTCGACAAACTTGTCGGAGCTTACCTCGATCAGGACCTTGACAGGCTTTATGACCTCATCACTGAAAATGACATGTTTCGGGAGTATGGAAATTTGCTTTTGGAAGACAGGAACAAAAACTGGATTCCAAAAATCGAAGAAATGGTAAAAGAACAAACGACTTTTATTGCAGTCGGTTCAGGTCATCTCGGATCGGAGACGGGAGTCATCGCGCTCCTAAGGAAAGCCGGATATACAGTTGAAGCCGTCAAATAACCGATCAGGTAAATGTCCGATTTCTGAACAGAATCGGAAATTTGATTTTATAAGAACCCTTCCAAAATTCCAAAATCGAAAATTTTCCCTTTTGGCATTATTCTCGGAAGCAACATGGGATACCATTCACTTTCCAGTAAATATTGAGTCTTCCATTTTGCCCCTTTGTCTCAAATCTCAAATCTAGTTTCTAAAATCTTTCTTATGATACTTACCATTACGAACCTCAACAAACAATACGCCAACGGTGTGCATGCGCTGAAGGATGTCAGTTTCTCTATCGAAAGAGGCATGTTTGGCCTCCTTGGCCCGAATGGCGCCGGCAAATCATCTCTGATGAGAACTCTCGCTACCCTGCAGGAAGCGGACAGCGGTTCTGTTACTTTGGGTGACATCGATGTATTGGCAGAAAAGGACAAAGTCAGAAAAGTACTCGGTTACCTGCCACAGGAATTCGGAGTTTACCCAAGGACTTCTGCCACAGACTTATTGCACCACCTTGCAATTTTGAAGGGTTTTGACAATAAAAAAGAAAGAACCGAAATGGTTGACTATCTCCTCCAAAAAGTCAACCTATTCGAGCACCGCAAAAAAGCCGTCAGCAGCTACTCAGGCGGGATGCGTCAGCGGTTTGGCATCGCCCAATGTCTGATCGGAAGTCCCAAACTGGTAATCGTCGATGAACCGACAGCCGGTTTGGATCCCGGGGAAAGAAACAGATTTTATAATATCCTGAGTGAAATCGGTGAGCAGACCATTGTCATTCTATCTACGCACATCGTGCAGGATGTCCGCGAACTCTGCACCAATATGGCCATCATGGACAAAGGCATGCTGCTTTACAGTGGCACCACAGACGATGCACTCGCCCAAATCAAAGATAAAGTCTATGAAAAAAGGGTAGATAAAGCCGAACTTCAGGAGTATCAGAATACCTACAAAATCATCAGCAACAAGCTTGTCGGTGGAAAACCCCAAATCCATGTCTTCTCCGAAACAGCTTTGAACTCCGGTTTTGAAAAGGCAGAAGAAACCTTGGAGGATGTCTTTTTTGCCAAATTGAATTCCTTGATCTAAACCTTTAACATTCTCATTATGTGGAAATTTATCAAACATGAATGGCAGTATTGGTTTAGGTCTCCGATGCTTTGGATTTTCTTATTTATCGTGTCCTTGATGGTATTTGGGGCAGTGTCCTCAGACCAGATTCAAATCGGAGGAGGAGTAGGAAGTGTCTATAAAAATGCGCCTTCCGTCATCCAAACATATTATGGAGTGATGTCGCTGATCTGTCTGCTGATGACTACAGCATTTATGAACGCCTCAGCCAACCGGGACTTCAGTACAGGCATGTACCAGTTTGTTTTTAGTTCTCCAATCCGAAAAAGCGACTATTTCTTCGGAAAGTTTATCGGGGCTTTGCTGATCTCCATCATCCCACTTTTGGGAGTTTCTATCGGGGCTTTGGTTGGCCCACTGATGCCTTGGGCACAGCCTGAGCGGTATGGCCCTATTATTTGGAGTGGGCATATTCAGGGGATTTTGGCATTTGCCATCCCAAATACCATCATTGCAGGAGCGCTACTCTATAGCCTTGCGGTTGTTTTCAGAAACAACATCATCTCTTTTGTCGGTGCCATGTTGATCTTGGTTTTTTATGTGGTTTCACAGGGATTTACAGCAGATCTTGAAAAAGAATGGTTGGCCAATATCCTCGATCCATTCGGATTTCAGCCTTTGAGCACCCTATCTAAATACAAAACCATTGAGGAAAAGAACCTCTTCCCTACCCCATTGGAAGGTCAGTTTTTGGTTAACAGGATAATTTGGATCGGATTGAGTCTGGTGCTCCTGATGTTTATGTATTCCAAGTTTTCTTTCAATACCAAAAAAGAAAAGGTCAAAAAATCCAAAGCCAAAATAGAAGAAGAACCTACCCTCTTTGATCTTTCCGAAATCAAAAGCTTTGTAATTCCCCAAAACAAAGGATTTTCATGGCAGGCCTTTTGGCATATGATTGTGTTTGAAACGAAAGCCATTACAAAAAACCAAACCTTTATCATCATTGTCATTATCGGCTTGATCAACCTGATCGCTAGTCTCACAAGCTTTACCGGTGGGTACGGGACAGACCGCTATCCTGTGACTTATGATGTCATCGATACGATCAGAGGGGCTTTTTATCTCTTTTTAATCGGTATCATCACTTTCTATTCCGGTGTTTTGGTATGGAAAGAGCGGGATGCCAAAATCTCCGAAATCGAAGACGCAACCCCTGTCAGGACAGGTATGCTCTTTTCGTCCAAATTGATCGCCATGATGATCAGCATCTTTATTGTACTGTGCAGCACCATCTTGGTCGGAGTCATCGCTCAGACGGCTTTTGGCTACACGAGGTACGAGCTCGGCGTTTATGCTCAATCTCTTTTGGTTTTGGACATGTTCCAATTTGGATATATGGTCGTGATTGCCCTGCTTTTCCATTACCTGATCAACAACCGGTACATCGCCTACTTTGCTTTTGTGGCATTTATCATCCTAAATGAGTTCATTTGGTCAGTTCTCGAGCTCAACTCCAACATGCTGAGTTTCTCTGCCACGCCAAGAGTCACCTACTCTGACATGAATGGATTTGGTCCTTTTATCCCGGGATTGGTTTGGTTCAATATGTATTGGACTTTGTTCTGTCTGATTTTATGTGTTGTTATTTATTCCTTCTATGTGAGGGGAAAAGAAAGTGATTTCTCGATCAGAAGGAAATATGCCCTGCAGCGGTTGAAATCTAAATCAGGATTCCTTGCCATTTTTTGGATAGCATTTCTGGTTTGTGGCGCATTTGTGTTTTACAATACAGAAATCCTGAATACCTATCTCAATCCAAAAGAACAGGAAACGAGGCAAAAAGAATACGAACTGACTTACAAGAAATTTGAAGGGATTGCGCAGCCAAGGTGGATAGATCTGGATTATCAGATAGACATACATCCTTATGACCGGGATTTGTTTGTGACCGTGGAGGCTTTGCTGATGAATAAATCAGATGAAAGCATCCCCGAAATCCATTTTAGTATTCCACCTATGCCAGATACCTTGGACATCAGCATCCCCGGTGCAAGTATTAAGGTAGATGACAAAAGACTCAATTATAGGATTTACAGCCTTGCCCAACCTATGCAGCCCGGGGATACTTTGCCCATCAAATTGGTGGTTTCTAAAGTTACCAAAGGATTTGAAAATGAGGTCAGCTTTACCGAATTGACCCAAAACGGTACCTTCTTCAACAATTTTGATATCCTGCCGATCATTGGATATTCCAACAGATTCGAAATCTCAGACAAAAACAAGCGGGTAAAACTTGAACTTCCTGTAAGGAAAAGGATGCCTGCCTTGGATGAGTCTGATCTGAAAGCAAGGCAAAATTCCTACATCAACCAGGATGCAGATTGGGTCAATATGCGTACTGTGATCAGTACGGCTCCTGATCAGATTGCCGTAGCACCGGGAAGTCTAGTCAAAGAATGGGAGGAGAACGGAAGGAAATATTATGAATATCAATTGGATCACAAATCTTTGAACTTCTATTCTTTCATTTCTGCTAAATATGAAGTCGCAAGAAAGGAATGGAACGGTGTCGATCTGGAAGTGTATTACATCAAGGGCCATGAATACAATGTGCCCAACATGCTCCAAAGTCTGGAAAAATCCCTCGACTATTATACCGCAAACTTTGGCCCTTATTTCCATAAGCAGTGTAGGATCATAGAATTCCCGAGGTACAGTTCTTTTGCACAGGCATTTCCGGGAACCATGCCTTACAGTGAAGGAATTGGCTTTATCACCGACCTAAGAAATGTGACTGAAGATGACATTGACTTGGTATATTACGTAGTCGCCCATGAAATGGCCCACCAATATTGGGCACACCAACTGATCGGCGCCAATATGCGTGGCACAGAGATGATGAGTGAGAGCTTTTCGCAATATGCTGCCTTGATGGTGATGGAAAAAGAATAT
This sequence comes from Cognataquiflexum rubidum, assembly GCF_022538115.1. Taxonomy (GTDB): domain Bacteria; phylum Bacteroidota; class Bacteroidia; order Cytophagales; family Cyclobacteriaceae; genus Cognataquiflexum; species Cognataquiflexum rubidum. The sequence goes on from NZ_JAKZAL010000036.1 coordinate 7,300, forward strand.
GGCCGGGACAAAATGAATAAGTTTCTGAAGTATGAAATGAACAGCTACCTGCGTGGAAGAAGTGGTGAATTTGAAGCAGAGAGGCCGATAATGGAAACAGAAAACCAGGGCTATATCCATTACAACAAAGGATCTGTGGTGATGTATTACCTGAAAGAAATGATCGGTGAAGACAAAGTAAACCTTGCACTCCAGAAGCTGATTACCGACCATGGCTATCAGGAACCTCCCTACCCTACTTCGATTTCTGCTGTGAATGCATTCCGAGAGGTCACACCTGACTCATTGCAGTACCTGATAGACGATTTGTTTGAGAATATCACTGTATTTTCCAACAGGGTCACGGATGTCAATTATGTCAAATCCGGAGAGGAATATGAAGTCACCTTGACGACTTTCTCGGAGAAATTCAGGGCAGATTCACTCGGCAAGCAGACGGCTGTGCCTTTGGTGGACTTTATTGATATCGGGATTTTTGGGGAGACTGAGTCAAAACAAACCTATGGCAAACCATTAGTGTATAAAAGACTCAAGATCACCAAACCTGAAAACACCTTCACCTTCAAAGTCAAAGAAAAGCCGCAGAATGCCGGCATAGACCCTTACAACTACCTTGTCGACAGGATGCCTGAGGATAATGTGAAGAAGGTAACGGAGAAGTAATGTAAAGGGAGGAAGGTAGAAGGACGAGGGATGAAGAATGAAAAATGATGAATTTTGAATGAATGGGAACCTTTGAGGTCTTTTTGACCTCGAAGGTTTTTTTGAACCTATCCATATTTATTTGTGATACAAAAAATTGATTAGGAGAGCTAATGGATAAATGGAAATCTGGAGTCTTTTATAAAATTTAGGTAACCTATACAAAAAAATCATTCTTCAATTTCTCCAAAAAGAGAATTCAATTCTTCAACACTTATATCCGACTTTTCGGATTTATCATAAATAGATGCTAGATAGACAGTTTCTTTAACAATTTTTACAAAAGTGATGACCCTTGCACCACCACTTTTTCCTTTTCCTTTGGATTTAATTGCGAGTCTAATTTTAAAAAATCCTTTGCCTAAAGGTGTACCTTGAAAAGGATTGGATTCCAAATTTTCAATTAATTGGCCAATTTCAATTTTGAGTGAAGGGAATTTTTTCTTTAATCGATGAGCTTCCCGCTCAAAGTTTTTGATGGTATCAACCTTGTATTTCATAATTCCTTAAGAAATTCTTTGGCAGGTCGGCTTTTCGTTTTCCCCTCCAAAACCTCCTTCAATTCTTTTACACTTGTCCGGATGTTTTCGCGAACCTGCTCGTCGGTATCTTCCCCCCTCTCTGGTTCAGTGATTTTTACAAAGGAAAAATGTTGTACAAGGTCTTTGAAGAACTTGAGCTTCTTATCCTCTATTTCTAGTGTTAACTTTGCCATAGCATTACTTTTTTCGAAATTAATGATTTTTTGTTTTAAATTAATGTCTCATTTTTCTAGCTTTTACGTCTAGATAGAGTGCGAATTTTACTTTTATTATAAATTTTAATAACATATGAAAACCCAATTTCTGATCATACTCCTATTTTTGACTGTTTTCTTTGGTTGTCAAATCGATGGAAATGAAGTCGCGCCTGAAGATTTTCAGATCATAAACCAAGGAAATGTCATACTGGATTTATCAGATATTTATTATTATGATTTTTCCTCACAAATCATTTATCTCAAAGAGACCAATAGGCTTAATGGGGATTTCGACAAACTTCAAGGTTCCCAAATTGTAGTCAATGGCACTGAAATATACCCCCTTAAAATCCATGAACTCTATCTATCAATCATGCCCACCGGAGCACATATCAGAAGGTTGCTTGATAATTTTGGGGATTTTGCTTTTAGAATCAGTTACGCAAACGACCCAAATCAAGTTGGTACCAAAGATCCAAGGTACGATCCCAGAATCATTTCGGTTTTAAAAAAGAACAACAAATATAGAGCAGGACTTTCGATAGAAACTGAATCCATGACCCGTCAAGGAAACACTATAAAACTGAGAATCAAACTTCGTAACAATGATATCCAAAGTTATTATCACTTTGACCCAAAAAAAATGGGTGAAGGCCTTTTTCATTACTTTACCAATGGACTTGTCTTTTTTGATCCACAAAAAATGGAGTATCAGCAAAGCAATATCCAGCCCGAGGAACCGCAATCACTTCATTTTTGGACTCTAGACTGGATGTCGGTCATCAAAGGAAAGGAATCAAAAGTTTTCGAGTTTGTTTACCCATTTGAAAATGTACCAACCGGTGAGAAACTCAATTTCTCCTTCAACTTTCCAAGTCTTGAACTTAGTATTTCTAACGGATCTGATTTGGATCAAAATTCAGGGAGGATTTGGCTAGGAAGCTTGGTAATCCAACAAACCAAAAGGTTTTGAAATTGGTGTGTTAACAAAATTCAAAAAGGGTTTTTAAGCAACTTTTGCACTCATCCTTGTAGCTTCAATAATCGGGGAACCTCCACATATGCAACTCCACTTTACTTGGTAAGGAAAACAAGGATTTAATAGCATAAGGAAAATGCTACCTTGATGTTTATGTGTCCTTTATATTCTGTTGTCCATGCTCTCCAAGTTTTGTCCTAAAATGGGATCGTTTTCTTTTTTGGACATCCAAACATTAGACCTTTGAAAGTTTCTTCTCAATCAATTTCTTTTCTGAGTCCGTTTTGCAAAGTTCCAAAGCTTTCTGAAGGTGGGATTTGACTTTTGCTGGGTTTTGATCCCGGTAAAGTTCTGCGAGTAACATGTGGTAAAAGTGGTTATTGGAAAGACCCAGTTTTTCAGCTTCCTGAATGGCTGTTTCCTTTCCCCTCACTTTTGCAAGGGCATAAGTGCGGTTGAGCGCTGCAATCGGCGAATAGGCAATGGCCAGCAATTGGTTGTATAGATGAAGTATATTTTCCCACTTTTCTCCGGAGTCTTCCTGAATTGTATGCCAGTATGCAATACTTGCCTCTAAAAAATACACCGAAATCACAGGCCAAGCTGCCGCTTTGGTCAGGTAATAGTTTCCCCGGGAGATCAATTCATTATTCCAAAGTGAGGCATCTTGATCCTGATAAAGCACAATTTCGCCGCTTCCCCCTACCCGCGCTTCCAACCTGGATGCCTGAAAACACATCAGCGCCATCAAGGCATTGGTCAAATGCTGGTTGGTGAGTGGATTTTCAAGCAAAAGAAAGTTAAGCCGCATGGCTTCCAGGCAAAGCTCTTTACGGATTAAAGTCTCTGATCTTTCAGAGTAATAACCTTCATTAAATAGCAGGTAAATTGTTTTCAAAACGGCTTCCATCCGATTTTTGATCTCTTCATCTGAAGGCAAAATCAACTGGATTTTTTCTGTACGCAATTTTTCCTTTGCCCTAAAAAGCCGCTTGTTTATTGTTTCCTTATTGGTCAAAAAAGCATCTGCAATTTCATCAATCCCAAAACCACAGAGAACCCGCAAAGCAAGACTGATTTGGGATTCAGTAGAGATAGATGGATGACAGATGGCAAAAAGCATCTGAAGTTGGCTGTCACGGATATTTTGTTCAGATAAGTCAACCACTAATTCTTCAATCCAGGTATTGGATTTTTTGAAACCATCAGAAATTTTCTTGTTAAAATGCTGGTGCTTTTTCAAATGATTGAGTGTTTTGTTTTTTGCAACCCGGTAAAGCCAGGCAGTTGGAAGGTCAGGAATTCCTTGATAAGGCCAGGTTTCCATGGCAGCCAAAAAAGTCTCACTTACAATGTCCTCTGCCACTTCAATATGATCCAAGCCAAAGAATTTGGATAGTACAGCAACCAACTTGCTATACTCCGTCCTGAACAAATGGGGGATTAAATCTTGGCTTTGCATATGGTATCAAAACCCTATCAATCAACATATAGATGAAGATTGATAGGATTGTTTGGAAATCAATGTTTGGCAATCTCTCGAACTTCTACGGTATTGCCTTCTCCCTGCAGAATGGGAGTACCTTTTGCAAATTCGGCTGCTTCTTCGGCGTTTTCCGCCTTGACGATGACGTAGCCACCGATGGTCTCTTTAATATCACCAAATGGGCCATTGGTTACCATCTTTTGATGGTCTACCACTTTCGCACCGTCAAACAAAAGTCCTGTACCGCCAACAAATTTGTTTTGCGCAGCGATGCCTCCCACCCAGTCCATTTGTTGCTTCATCCAAGCCTGCATTTGTTCGGGAGAAACTTTGCCGGTGGCATTTTCATGTCTGAAAATCAAAATAAATTCTTTCATAAATGTGTTTTTAAAATTGATGGAATAAAAGATTTTAATGGAAGACAAATGGTTTTTCAAATATGGGACATGGGTTAGAAATTATTTTTTTATTGACAGGCTTTTTCCAAAATTGAAGTAATGAAATGGAAATACTAAATTGGATAAATCTTCAAGACATTCAAAAATTGGCAATTTCTTAACTCTATTCCATTTTACGCCAATAGATTTTGGGTTAAATTCAAAGAAAAAAATGCTATGCCAACCTCTCCACTCCACACTATCCTCGGTTCCACCGGAAATATAGGAACCGCTCTTGCCAAGGATCTCACTCACTACACAGACAATATCCGCCTTGTCAGCCGAAATCCTTCTAAAATCAATCCCAAAGACCAGCTGATGAAAGCTGATCTTTTGAATTCTGAGGAGGTCGATGCTGCAGTAGCCGGATCTGATACCGTCTATCTGGTAGCAGGTATAACCTACAAAACCAAACTTTGGCAGGAACAGTGGCCGGTTATCATGAAGAATACCATTCAGGCTTGCAAAAAACATGGAGCCAAGCTGGTTTTCTTTGACAACATGTATTGCTACGATCCCAATCATGTCGGAAAGTTGACAGAAAGTTCTCCCGTTAATCCTGAAAGCAAAAAGGGAAAAGTCCGTGCTCAAATTGCCCAAATGATCTTGGATGAAATCAAGAATGGCAAACTGACTGCAATGATTGTTCGTGCCGCAGACTTTTATGGACCGGGAGCGAAATTGAGTTTTCTCAATGAATCAGTTATCAACCGCATGAAAGCCGGAAAAACAGCACAGTGGCTTTATGCAGGCGACAAGAAACATTCATTTACTTATATCCCTGATGCGGCTTATGCCACGGCATTTCTAGCCCAACAAGAAAATGCATGGAATCAGGTCTGGCATTTACCGACTTCAAAAGTTTATCCTACCGGACAGGAAACAGTTAACATCCTAGCCAAGCATCTGGGTGCTCAACCCAAACTTCAGATTCTCGGCCCCTTTATGCTCAATCTGGTATCTCTTTTCATCCCGGTTTTGAAAGAGGTCAAGGAACTGAGGTATCAATTGGATCAGGATTATTGCTTTGATTCAACCAAAATTGAAAAGGCTTATGGGTTGAAGGCAATCAGTATAGAGGAAGGATTAAAAGAATGCCTTAAATAAAAAAGGGATTTGATTACTCGGGAAGAGTTACCAAAATCCATATGGACTATTGGGGAAATTTTTAACATTCCTGCCATGGAAAATATGGGCAAACTATCTAAAACCGGATAAAGGCCTAAGGATAATTTGCAGTAGTTCTACCAAAGCTATATATTGAATGGTTCAACACGAAAACATAATCAATCTGTAATCATGGAAAAAATAGAAAGAAGGTCCACCTTAAAAAAAATGATCGCATCCCTGGCTGGTATTGCGGGAATAGGAATGGTAGCAAAAGCTGAAACGGACAACACGCCAGAAAAAGAAGTATTCAATGTCGTTCAAGATCAGGATGTTCCCTTGTTTTCAGGCTCAACCAAACTGGGAAATATGATTTTTGTGGCGGGAAAAGGCGCCCATTTTGAGGGGGATATCAAAGCACATACTGATCACGTTCTCAAAGAATTGGAAAAAGAACTTGTCAAAGCAGGTTCTTCCATGGAAAAAGTGTTGAAAGTAAATGTGTACCTCCATGACTTGAATGACTACAAGGGAATGAATGAGGTTTACAAAGGGCGATTTGGAAAAAAACCTCCCGTACGCACCACAGTAGCAACATATGCAGGAGTACCCGGAGATTCTTTGGTGGAAATGGATTGTATTGCTTATATCTGATCAATTCAACTGATTATCTCAACACTACCGGTTCGCTTCGACCATTGACACTGTAGACAATTTCACCGTCTTTGATTGTCATTTCACATTCGAACCTTTTATCGGTTTCCAATTTGTAACCGTTTTTATCCCAAATTCCGAATTGGCCTTGTCTCACCCCTATCAAAGCCAAATCGGCTATGGCTCCTTCTGATAGGTGACCAAGTTCTTCTCTTTTGATTGTTTTGGCAGGATTCCATGTACTGGCCTTGATGATGTGGGGGATTTCCATCCCCATAGCCATAAATGTGCTCATGACATTGAGCATGTCTTTCATGGCCGCATTCATGCTCCCTTTGTGAAGGTCTGTGCTGATGGTATTGGGAAAAAAACCTGCTTCCAATGATGGAATTGCCTGCCTGAAATCAAAACTGGCGCCACCATATCCCACATCGAAAATAATTCCCCTTTCCTGTGCTTCCCTGACAAATGGTTTGAATTTCCTGGTTTCATAATCCACAACAGGCTCTCTGGCACCTCCCAATTCGGCAAAAACGTGCGTATAGATGTCCCCGGGACGCAGGTGGTCAAAAAACAATTCCCTCAATCTCAAAGGGGCAAAGGACATAGATCCACCAAAATCAATAATAACAGGCATGTTTGCAATATTTCCTGCCTCCACTGCCCTATCAACAGGAATCCAATCCCTTTTTGCATAATGGGCCACCTTAAATCCTACTACGTGTTCCTTGTATTTCAGAGCAGCCTGCCCGGTGAGTTGTGCATTCATATCAGAAGTATCCTGTTCGTAGGCACCTCCACGCATGCCTTCTCCAACAATATTTAGAAAAGCCAAAACCCTTGTTTTTGAATGGTCAATGATGTTTTCTTTAAATACATGGAAGTTTTTCCAACCAGGTCCACCACAATCCACAATAGTAGTCACTCCTACCCTAAAAGTAAAGCTGTCCGGGTCAACTGCCACGAGTCCATCACTTAAGTAACTATTGGGTCTCGTACCAGAAAAAACATGGCCATGCATATCTATCAAACCCGGAACAACCAATAAGCCTTGGGCATCCACTATTTGGGCGGCACCAGTTGTATCTATATTTTTTGCGATTTTGGCTATCCTTCCGTCCTGAATGGCCACATCCATTAATTCATCAATGTTGTTTTTTGGATCAATGACATGACCCCCTTTGATCACCATTTGGTAATTTTGAGCAGACAGACTTATTGGAATTATGCTTAAAAAACAGAGTAATATGAATCCTATTTTCTTCATCTCTTTGGAATGATTAGGTTAAACTTTGGCGCTATTTAATTCTTCCTGAATTCTTTTGGCTACAATCTTTTCTTCGTTCGGCCTTAGCATCCAAACAGTACAACTGATTTCATGTTGACCGTTGCTTATTACTTCTATGGATGGATTTCCCTTTCTCAATTTTTCCTGCATTTGGGTTCGGTTGAGATTTATCACAGCAGGGTCCCACGCAATTTTCAGAAAAGGTGTATGGTTTGCAATTGGCGGAACGGAAACAGATGTAGTCACACCATTGACTTTCTTAGCCATGCCTTCAATGTAGCTTATTTTTTCTTCCCAAGATTTCCATTCTTTTTCATGGTCTTTTTTTACATACAGTTCCAAGGCCACATACATCCCAAGTATTTCCTCTTTATTGACTTTCATACCTCTCCCGATGGTATTGCCACGGGGCGGTGCACTCAGTCTTGCCGCCTCAATAATGTGTTTTCTTCCCATCAGGATGCCTGCACTCTGCGGCCCTTTCATCGCCTTTCCTCCTGATATACATACCAGATCAAATCCCATATCATTGAATTTCCATAGGTTTTCAACCGGCGGTACATCAGCAGCTATGTCAATCATGGTTGGAATATTGTGTTTTTTTCCCAAAGCCACCCACTCTTCATGTTGGATTTTTCCATCCGGAGCCTGATAATTCAAAAACCATAACATGGCAGTTTGGTCGTTAATCGCTTTTTCCAGATCAGCAGCTGTTTCCACTTCTACCAATTTTACGCCTGTATTGGTCAGCGAATGGACATAAGCCACATTGTGGCTTTTTTGGACAATTACCTCTGATTTCATTCCTTTCAGGTTTGGAATCTGTGCAATCTTTTCCTTGTCTGTTCCGGTCAGTACTCCGGCAAGCCCCAGCACCATAGCTGACCAACAACCTGAAGTAACCGTTGCTGCTTCGGCATGGCAGATTTCAGCAATTTTTTCTCCCACTTTGTCCTGAACTTCATCCAGAATGATAAATTCCTTGGAAGAAGCTTCAATTGTTTCCATCACTTCTTCAGGCATCAGAGAGGCCGTCATGGCTGTATAGGTGCCGGCCGCATTGATAAAAGTCCTCAAGCCCAATTCCTTGATCAGGTCCCTTTTTGGAACTGATGGGGAATCTGCAAATACTGATTGGACAGGAATGCTGCTTCCCACAATTGTTCCCACCAACGGAAGTGCAGAAAGTCTCTTCAGTAATGTTCTTCTGTTGATCATATCTTTTGTTGTTCGATTTTAAAATCAATTTAAGAGGTAATTGGGAGCGGTTCTATATTATCTCAATCTATATTTTTAAAAAACATATCGCAAACCTTTGCTATTATTATCCATCCATTTATACAATAAATAAAATAATGTTGGTTATCCTCTTCTTTGCCACTAACCGAAATCTCAACTAAAAACGGGACGGAAGACGGAAGTCGGAAGTCGGAAGACCGGTATATCCGACTATTCTCATGTCCTAAAATAGCTTAACAGAAATTCAAACTAATTCAAGAAAAATGGATAACACCATCCCATTTTTTACTTAAAAACCAAAGTCCCAAAAAACTGTGGAAGATGAAAGTCCGGTTTGGAATTATCCACTTTTGACCAAGTCAAATAATGTGGATTGCTGGTGGTGCTTGCTGTTTTATAAAAATTTGCAGTCCATTTAACCCCTGATTTGGGCTGGGTAATGGCGGCATATTTTTCAAGAATTTTTAGAGGCAATTTGAATTCAATGGTCCAAACAGTGTCTTCTTTGATTTCAGGAAATACCATTTTTTGCATAGAATGGGCAATTTCAACTTTGCTTATTTCTCTCTCCTTGAGGAAAATGTATTCCTTTCTTGGGACTGTGACAAATTGCAGCAAAGGCACTCCACCGCAATTGATTTCAAGGTTGAAGTAAAAAAGCGGATTAGAATTGTCAGGAGAAAAAAAGAATTCGACACAGGAATCTCCAGAAACATGTCCATTGGTCTCCTGAACCAAACACTGTACAAACCGATCCTCGACCATTAAAATCCCATAGATGTTTTCGTCATCATACAAAAGCTTAGCAAATGTGGTTGGAAGAAATTGGGGTTTATTTCCCATATAGTTTGCTATTTCTAGAGCTGGCACATTTTTCCAAACTTCCTTATCCCAAACCCCGTCAATCCTAATTTTTCCCTCAAGACGGTTGACCTTATAAACCGATTCCTCCATATTTCTCTTCATGTTATTTGATTCTTTTATCTGTTGGGCATCCGTCCAAATGGCAATCAAGCTCATTCCTACCACAAAAATCAGATCAATCCTTATTTTACCCCTCATTTTATTGATTTTCTATTTGTTTCCTCACATTACCAACTTCAATGGCTGAAATACTCGGTGAGTCATTTCCGAAGTTTCTCCTGATATAGGTCAATACTGAGGAAATTTCAGCATCAGAAAGAAATGAATGGGAAGGCATAACTCCATTATATGCTACACCATTTACCGTTATGGAACCTTCAAGACCTTTTAAAATCAATTCAATTAACGGTTGGTTTTTTCCATTTACCACTCGGGAATTATTAATTGGTGGAAACCTGCTTCCGTCACCTTTACCGTCTCTTTGATGACAAGTCCCGCAATGTAGGTTATAGACCTGTGATCCGTTTTCTATCATTTCTGTTTCCAGATTATCCAATTCCGAATCAGGATCTTTAATATTGATTCTTTGGTTTTTCCTCTCTTCAAGTTTGGCTAATGAGGCTTCACCAAAGTCTGATTTTTTTCCCTTGTACATGATCCGCCAGATTTTACCCTTTACACTTTCCGAAATGTAGAGTGACCCATCCGGCCCCATGGCGATTCCCATTGGACGTGCCAAAGCATCACCGGTATTCACGATAGTGTCCATTCCGGCAAATCCATCTGCGAAAACTTCCCAAGGACCTGCAGGAATTCCCTTCTCAAATGGTACAAATGCCACAAAATACCCTGCCTGAGGATAAGGAACCCTAATAGTAGATCCATGAAAGGCGACAAAAGCGCCATTTTTATACCTTTCCGGAAATTGATCACCTCTATAAAAGTGAAGGTCGTTAGGTGCAAAATGCCCCGGAAAGCCCAATAAAGGTTGGGCGACTAAATGGGCATCTCCCTGCAATTTTCCATCTCCTCCATATTCAGGATTCAGTTTCTTCTTTCCTTCTATATGATCAAAGTAAAAATATGGCCAACCTCCATCAGTACCCTCTTCAACCCTAAAAAACTCTTCTGAAGGTAAAATAGCACTTTCCCATGGACTAAAAAGTTCAGGCCATGACTTGGTAAAATCATCTCTTCCATGTTGGACTACGTACAATTCATTCTCCTCCTGATTCCAATCCATGGCTACGACAGACCGGATGCCTGTGGCATACCTTTTTCCATCTTTTTGGGTTTGATTAAGTCTGTCTGCATCAAATTGCCAGATGCCACCATGCCAATCCAGCTGCGGACAGGGATACATTCCCGGGCTTTCGGGTTTCCTGTTGAACTCCTGACAAACGTCCCCTGGCGAACCAAATGCTACATACATGTGGCCATCATTGTCAAAAGCAATGGGTTTGGCGATATGTTCATAGCCATATTTTCCATTTTTGTAATCATCAACCAAAATCAGTTCGGGTTCCCCGGTTGGCAATAATCCATCCGGATCCATTTTGTATCTATACACTTCACCTGCCGTGCTGAAATAAAGGTAACCGTTATAGATGCGCATTCCTGTGCCATAGTTTCCCTTATCAGGATAGTCTCCAAAGTATTCCACAATATCTGCTTTGCCATCATGATTGGTATCTCTTATTCCTACAATACCTCTCCCGGATTTATCAGGTGCACGAAGTTTGACATAAATATCCCCCAATTCACTAACGGCCAAATGTCTGGCTCTTCCTATACTGTCAACCACCACTACAGCTTCGAAGCCATCAGGCAAAAAAAGTCCACCATTATCATCGTCCCCTGCTGGAAGTTTAACTTTTGGCTCACATGAAAAAAACATCCATAACCCTAGACAGAAAAAGAAAATTTGAACCTTAAAAGTCATTGGGTGTATCTCAATTTTCATAAAATCGCTTCGGTCTTTGGAATTATTTAAATTTTGGAAAACAAAACTATCTTTTGCTAAAGGCCACTTTTGTGAAATATAATATATTTATAAAAATACATTGTGCCATTTATAAAAAACTAAGGTTCAGAAAACAAATTTTCCATATTGACCTTTCTAGACCATCCGAAAAGGCTTATGGATTAAAGGCCATAGATTTAAAGTTGTATTGAAAAAAATGTTTAAGGTAATTAAAAACTACTTTTTGGAACTTGCCTTAAAAATTATGTGTATATTTATGTAAATTGTACACACTATATGAGGACAAATATTGAAATAGACGAGGAGCTTATGAATGAAGCTATGAGGGTCAGTGGACTAAAAACCAAAAAAGCAACAGTTGAAGCGGGATTAAAGCTCATGGTATCTCTAAAAAACCAAGAAAAAATCAAGCAGCTGAAAGGGAAGTTAAAGTGGGAAGGTAACCTTGAAAAAATGAGACTAGATCAATGATATTGGTTGATTCCTCTGTTTGGATTGACTTTTTTAATGGAAAAGAAAGTCCTGAGGTTTCCTTGTTATACAATACCTTGGGAAAACAAGAAATTATAACTGGTGACTTAATTATTATCGAAGTTTTGCAGGGATTCACCAATGAAAAAGATTTTGGAATTGCTAAGGAGGTTTTAGAATCACTCCCTTTTTTCAATCTATCAAACAAAGAACTTGCAGTCAAATCAGCACTGAACTATCGAAAACTTAGGAAAAATGGGGTTACAATCAGAAAAACTATTGACATGGTAATTGCCACCTTTTGCATTGAGAAGGGAATTAAACTTCTTCATAATGACCGAGATTTTGATCAATTAGAGAAAAATTTGGGTTTGGATACTCTCACGCCATCTTAATAAAAAAATCCGGAAACCATTGATTGATTACCGGATTTTCTGATTTCAATATTTTACTTTTTGGGTATGTTTGATTTCTTGCCCCTAACCAAATATAACTCGGAGTGAGGTTCAATAGTCGCAGCTCCGCCACGGCGGACAGGTATGGACTGTGGTCTGTGGACCGATCACTTTTTCTCTTCCCAAACCAACCTAGGAGATTTGTAATAATTCAGTCCCATAGCATCCCAACGGGCTGTATGTTTTTTCAATCTTTCTGAAAATGACTCCCAGTTTCTCAATTCTTTCTTGGTCCAGGCCACTTCTGCGATGGCTGCAAATCTCGGAAACATCATAAATTCAATTTCTTCTCTGTTGGTAATGGTTTCTGACCAAAGGGGGGATTCCACTCCCAAGATATTTTCTCTTTTGACGGCTGAATCCAATTCGGTTGGATCCCAATTGTAGGCATCATCCAACTCGATATAAGCTGCCCAATGCAAGCCAAGCTGTGTCGTCGAATCATACTGCATGTCAAGGTATGTTTTGGTAGCAGGAGAGACCAACACCTGATTTCCTTGGTTGATGGCCAAAACCGCATTTTCTGCTTTCGCCCAAAATTGGGCTACAGTACCAGTCTCTAATTTGGCATGGGCAATTTCATCCCAACCCAATGATTTTTTTCCGTATTTGGTAACTATCGCTTGGGCTTTTTCCATAAAAGGAATATAATCTTCCAATTCAGTTACAAGAGATTCATCGCCACCAATATGGATATAAGGACCCGGAGTCATCTCAACCAATTCACGGATGACATCATCTACAAATTGATATGTGATGTCTTTGTCCGTATCCAAAGTACTGAATCCAACTTCGATCCCGGTATAAAGTGGTGTCGCCATTCCATCTACTCCCAACTCAGTACGGTCAAATGGAACCGCTCCTTTTTCAGGGACAGTGATACCGGGATTCAATTGCCCGTAGGCAGCCAAAGCAGAATTGGTATGGCCAGGCATGTCGATTTCAGGCACCACAGTGATATATTTTGATTGGGCATAAGCGACGATGTCTTTGTATTGCTCTTGGGTATAAAAACCTCCTTCTCCCCCTCCCACTTCGGTTTTACCACCAATCTGGGTCAGCAATGGCCAAGATTTGATCTCAATTCTCCAACCCTGGTCATCCGAAAGGTGCAAGTGAAGATAATTGATTTTATATTTTGCCACAAGGTCAATGACATGCTTGACATCCTCCACAGAAAAGAAATGTCGCGCAACGTCCAACATAAATCCCCTGTATCCATACTCCGGTTTGTCCTGTATCTGCCCTGCGGCGATTTGGATTTTATCCACAGTCAATGCTGTCCCCTCCAGCGAAGCGGGCATGAGTTGTCTCAAAGTCTGAACACCATTGAAAAGCCCTTCGCCATTGGAAGCAGATATTTTGATGCTGGTTTCATTGATAGTGATGGTATATTCTCCAGGTGATTTTTGGGAAGCTGATTCAAGCTCAAACACAATCACGTTAGACTCTCCGGATTCTGCTGTCTGCAGATCAAAGCCTGTAGAAGGTTTTATCATAGTTTGAAAAATCGCGATAACAGGATTGATATCTGCGGCATTTCCCACAGCAATCAACTTGGTTTCACCTGTTAGGGCAAAGGAACCGCCTGCATCCGTCACTGAAAGGGGCTTTGGGATAATATGGTTTTCGCTTAACGGAACGGCTTTCTCTGAACAGGATATAATCCCTAATCCAAAAGAGAAAATGAGCAGCGTTGAGGATAGGATTTTTGAAATTTTCATAGAATATGGAGGGGTTTTCGGGTTTTTGACCAGACAAACTTAATTAAATTTTTTATCTAAGATTTTACCATTTAGCAAATTCTTTCGTTTCCCCATTTATCAACTCATTTCTCCTTTTTTCTAAAATGAAAAAAATATTCAGCTTACAAAGCTCATTTTTAATAAATTGAATTCTCAAAACTTGTATCTGATCAAATTAACCATAAACCGAATGAAAAAGGAAGAATTACCAAAGGAGAATAACTCCAGAAGAAATTTTGTCAAAGCCTCAGCCACAGCTTTGGCGGGCTTTTATTTTGTACCAAGACACGTATTGGGCGGACCGGGTTTCGTAGCCCCATCTGATAGGCTCAGGGTAGCCGGAATCGGTGTCGGAGGAATGGGTGCGGGCGATGTGAGAGGTGTCTTCAATAGCGGCAAAGCTGATTTTATTTCCCTATGCGATGTAGACGACACCAGAGCAAAAGGCAGTGTGCAAGCCCATCCAAAAGCTAAATACTACAGAGACTACAGGGTAATGCTTGACAAGGAGCATAAAAATATTGATGCGGTGACAGTTTCTACACCGGACCACAATCATGCTGTTCAGGCGATGGCTGCCATGCAATTGGGCAAGCATGTTTATGTCCAAAAGCCGCTATCCCATGACATCTATGAAGCTAGGATGCTAACCGAAGCGGCGGAAAAATACAAAGTAGTAACCCAAATGGGTAATCAGGGTTCCTCAGGTGATGGCGTTCGAAAAATGGTAGAATGGTACGATGCCGGACTTATCGGAGAAGCCACAAGGGTATATTGCTGGACCGACAGGCCTGTTTGGCCTCAAGGAATACCTTGGCCAACTGCAGGAGCGACCCCTCCGGCCGACTTGGATTGGGACTTATGGTTGGGAACAGCTCCCTACAAAGATTACGTTGGAAACCTTATTCCATTCAATTGGAGAGGATGGTGGGATTATGGGACTGGTGCTTTGGGAGACATGGCATGCCATATCATGGAGCCACCGTTTCGGGTGCTCGGATTAGGATATCCTGAGTCAGCCGAGTGTAGTGTGGGATCAGTGTATGTAGGCGAATTCAGAAGAGGTCATTTTCCTGAAAGTTGCCCTCCGTCTTCACATATCACGCTTAGGTTTAAAAGAGAAGGAAAAAGTGACCTTCAATTCCATTGGATGGACGGTGGGATCCAACCGGCCCGTCCCGAAGAACTTGGACCAAACGAAATAATGGGTGATGGCGGAAACGGTGTCATCATCGAAGGAACCAAAGGCAAAATGATGTGCAGTACTTATGGTGCGAATCCTCAATTACTTCCCACTTCAAAAACGGCCGAAATCAATGTTCCCCAATCAGAATACAGGGTTCCTCTCGGTGACCGAGGTCATTACAATAATTGGGTAGAGGCATGTATTGGGGGTTTTGGAAGCCAGGAATTTAAGCAATTGAGTTCTCCTTTCTCCGTAGCCGGACCATTGACAGAATCAGTTTTGATGGGAAATCTTGCTATCAGAAGCTATGACTACAGAACTCCACGTGCAAGTGGAAATGGCTTTGACTATCCTGGAAGAGGTATCAAACTCGTCTGGGATGGACCGAATATGAAAGTCACCAACTTTGAACCGGCAAATCAATTTGTGAAAAGAGAATATAGAGAAGGCTGGAAGCTTGGTTGATTTCAGTAATCAGTTTTCAGTGGCAGTTTTTAGTCAGTGATCAGTATTCAGTGACACAGAATTCAGTCAGTAATCAGTTTGCAATTGCAGTATTCAGTTGCAGTATTCAGTTGCAGTGAAAAGAAAAATCCCGCAGATCCAAAGATTTGCGGGATATACTTTTTAAATCCAAGGAAAATTTTTCTTTCTATCTTTTAATTTCAAAATTAAAACGGGGTTGCTATGGTCTATGGACTGAATGACTTTTACCTCACTCATCAAATCCCAAACCTGCCGCATTCAACATTTTGGCATAAGCGGATTTTCTTTTGGCGGCAAGGTCATTGAGTGTCGTCTGGGCACTGATAAGGCTGACTTCACGTGCATTGACAAGGAAAAGGGAACTTTCGCCGATTTCAAACCTCATCATTTCCCCCCTTAAAAGTTTTTGAAGCCCATTTACATTGTTGGTGTAGATTCCAAGCTGTTGTTCGACTGTCTCAAAGTTATAAATTTCACTTTCCAGTTTGGTAGTCAGTTTCAATAGCTTCAGATCCCTTTCATAAGTTTTGAAGTTAATCTTGGCTTTTGTCAAACCTAGGTTTCCCCTCTCTCCTCTCAAAAACAACGGCATGGAAAACGTTGCACCAATTTTGTAATTATTTTCCAAAAAAGGAGATAATTCAAAATCATTGAGTTTTTCAACCAAGAAATTATAATTTACCTTCAATACAGGAAGCAACATATTTGACTTGTACCTCCTATCGATCTGAAGAGACTCAATGTCATAATCAGTCATAAGCAATTGAGGATGCCTGAAAATATACTCCCGCATCGTTTCTTTGTTGTAATCAAAGAGTAATTGATCAAGTACATTTTCGGGATAAACCGATTCCAAAAGCTCTACGGGTTCATTGTTTTCATCCCAAAGGAAAGTATTTAGAAACTGGGTAGCTTTGAAGTATTGAATCTGGGCAGACTGAAGTCGGTAAATCCTATCCATCACTTGGGTATAGGCTTCTACCGTATCAATGGCAGGAAAATCACCCTGAAGATAACTTTCCTTCACCATCTCAAACCGTTCTTCGGCGAGTTTTACCCCTCCTTCCAAAATCTTTACATTTTGATAATCGGCAGCCCAAGACCAATATGCCTCTGTGGATTCCATAAAAAGGTCGTTGAGAATCTGGACCCTCTCAGCTTTGGTGGATTCGACGTAGACTTGTGCCTGCCTTAAAGCTGCCCTCCTTTTGTCTATCAAAAGACCCTGCGCAAGATTGACAGAGGCGCCCAATGCAGCCAAACCATCCTCCGGTACTTCCAATTCCGGGTTTAGCAAGGTACCGGAATTATATTCCACCATTCCTTTCAATTCTACCCCTGCCATGGTTGGGATTACAAGACCGGCTTCCCTTTTGTCAAAATAGTTTGCGTTTTTAAATCTCTTTGCTTCATAATCTCCATAAAGCCTAGGGTCAAATCCTCCTCGTGAAGCCCGGAGTTCCATTTCTCCAAACTCGACTGTGATATCAGCCTGCTTGGCCACAGGATGAAACCCCCTAACCCAGGTCAGGTAATTGTCATAGGAAAGCATTTCCTGACCTAAGGCAAGATTTGTAAGTCCAAATGTCAACAATAGAAAAATCCTCCGCATGGTTATTTGCTTTTTCTGTTTTCAGCTTTTTCTCTTGCTGTGTAATAATCCGCAGGGAAACCGTTGAGCTGTCGCCATACTTCGTACCAAAGTGGTACATCGTTCAATAAAGCAATACCATCTGCACCCGATCCTATTCTCAATTGTGCTGGCCAAGGTTTTTCCTCAATGTCCTCTACTACCAATATCCTGTACTTGCCATCAGGTCCGGCAAAATTATCAATAGCTTGGACCACGCCTCCAAAAGTGCCGTTGGTGATCTGAGGCCACCCTGAGAATACGATCGCCGGCCATCCGTCAAAGATAAACCTGACTTTATTTCCCAATCTGATCAACGGAAAATCTACCGGATCCACAAACATTTCTACTGCAAGCTGTGCATTTCCGGGAAGGATACTGATAATTTCTGCACCTTCCTTGATGGTCTCACCGATACCCACCTGTATAGCTTCTGTGATATAACCATCCTGTGGTGCCAAAATATGTCGATAACCTGTCCTTACTTCGTAATTTGAGTATTGGTTTTCAAGTTTGGTTGCAGTACCCTCAGCGTCAAATTGGGAGGACATCGCCTCATACATATCAGCGGATGCTTTGGCCATTTTATCCCTGAAGTCATTATCAATGGCATTCAACTCAATCTGGGCTGCAATCAAAGCGTTTTTACTTTTAAGCAAGTTATTCTCTGCAGCAACCAACCCTGCCTGAACTTCCTGAAATCGGAGTTCTCTCTGTTCAAAATCCGTCAGAGATCTAAGACCTTCCTGATAGAGTTTGTCAGTACGCTTGAGCTGGTCTGTTCCTACTTTAAAATTCACTTTTGATTGTTGAAACCTGATACTATCGGAAATAACATTGAGTTCAGCCATCCTGAGTCTGTTTTCCGCCTGCTCTTTTCTAAGCACATTGTTTTCCTTTAGGGCCTGGATCTGGATTTCCAACGACCTTACTTTCTCGGAATAAGATTTGGCAGACATTGTTTTGGCATCCACTTGCAATTGCGTCCTTTCCAAAAGCATCGGATCGAAATAATCATCCTTGATCTCTGATATCCAAAGCACAGTATCCCCTTTTTTGACATAATCCCCTTCTGCCACATACCATTTTTCGATTCTACCCGCAATGATAGAATGAACCGTCTGTGGGCGTTGGTCAGGCCTCAAGGCTGTTACAAACCCTTTGGAACTAATGTTTTGAGTCCAAGGCAAAAACAAAAACAAAAACGTGCCGATCAAAGCCCAAAGGAGAATCTGGATTCTCTTCCTGCTCTCATCTTTTGGAATGGTCATTTCAAGACTCTTGAAATCCTCGAAAGACACATTTCCTGAAATTTTATTTTTAGAAATTCCTAACATGGCTTTGCGGGTTATAGGTCATTGGATTTAAAAAACTCCTCAGTACTTCCATCAAATACCAGCTTGCCGTGTTCAAGTTTAATAACCCTAGGAAATCTCTTGATAGTTTCGATATTCTCAGAAATCATCATCACTGTCCATGGACCTTTAAGTATGTATTCGACAATCCTTTGTTTTTCTTCCGGATCAAAGTGAGCAATCATATCTTCCAATAAAATCGCTTTTGGATTGTTGACCAAACATCTTGCGAGCACGATCTTGCTGGTGATTGACTTACTGAGGCCCTGCCCTTCAGGCATCAGCTCGGTGTCCCAGTCGTCAGGAAGTTTGTAGATATAATCCTTAAGGCCGACTATTCCTAGTATTTCCTTGACATGGGCATCATCTACATCCTTTTTGAGGGTCACATTTTCATAAATTGAACCATGGAAAATAGACTGATGGGATAGACTATCCCCGATATAACTCCTGAGCCTATCAAGATTCATCGTATCTATAGGAAGCCCATTGATAATAATCCTGCCTCTGTAATCAGTAAATAGTCCTGATATAAGATACATCAAAGTACTCTTGCCACTTCCACTCTTTCCTGTCAGGATTACTTTTTCCCCTGCATTCAGATCAAAAGTCAGGTTGTCAATAATCTCGAAAGAGGTGTCTTTTGATTTGTAGCTCAGGTTTTTGACCTGAAACTGAAGGCTCTCAT
Organism: Cognataquiflexum rubidum; assembly: GCF_022538115.1. Lineage (GTDB taxonomy): Bacteria > Bacteroidota > Bacteroidia > Cytophagales > Cyclobacteriaceae > Cognataquiflexum > Cognataquiflexum rubidum. The sequence goes on from NZ_JAKZAL010000036.1 coordinate 26,795, forward strand.
TGTTTGTAGTCAGAGACTTCTCTGTTCCTTCCTGCCTTTCGATAGGCATGTCCATGATCTGACCGATTTTTTCGGCGGCGGTCAAGGTATCATACACGACGTCAAGAGAAAGTATGAGCTTTTCAACAGAACTCACAATCAAAATGATGATCACCTCAGCAGCCACAAACTGTCCGATACTTATCTGGTTGTCAATCAACAACAAACTTCCCACGATCAATAAAGTAGTCACAATCAAAGCTTTGAATGCAATCATCACTTTGTATTGAAACACCAAGACAGCAAAGTGTTTGTTACGGAATTCGACGTAAGCCATCAACAATTTATCAATTGTGTAAAAAGGAAGTTTGGAATTACCGGCCAATTTGAAAGTGGCCATGGTCCGTCCGATTTCTTCCAACCAATAGGCTGTTTTGTATTTGAGAGTAGAGACTTTCAGGTTGGTTTCCATCCCTTTTGGGCTGGTGAAATAGAAAATCAAAACCACCAAGGCTATCAAAATCAAACTGAAAATCAGGAAAAACACATTATACAATGCCAATAGAATCATCCCGAAGAAGATCTGAACCATCGAAAATGAAAAATCTATCAGGATCTTGGACATGCCCTTTTGTAGGTTTACAGCATCGAAAAACCTGTTGACAAGCTCAGGGGGATATTTGCCATGGAGTTCATCCATCTTGAGCCTTGGCAGCCTATAGGCAAAGCCAAATCCTACTTTGGTAAAAATCCGCTGTTCCAGTTTTTCTGTCAAGTACAATTGGGAAATCTGAAGAAACCCTCCAAATGAAATCCCCAATGCGACTACCAAAACCATGATCAACCATGCCGTGCTGACCCTCCCTCCCAATACGAAATTGACGATAGCCTGAATCCCCAAAGGATAAATCAAGGAAACTGCACCATTCAATACGGAATAAAAGTAGATGGAATACACCTCCTTCTTTTCTTCTTTGAGAAGACTAAAAAACCGCTTTAATGGGGTGGTTGCGTATTCAATTTTCATTTTGGATGGTTTTAAAGACTAAGTTATTGAAAAAATCAATCCTCCTTTTATCTCCGGGAACTTGCTCGGTCAGTCCGGGCAAATGCTTGGAATAATAAGATTGTATCAGGCTTGATTCCATTACTGTAGACACTAATGTTTTAGGAAATTCAAACTCCGGATTGATTTCCAAAATAAGGTCGGCAATTCTTTCACTCAATTTATTGAAATGGTTGAAAAAACCCTTTTTATATTCTTCATCCACCTCTTTGGTCATAAATGCTTTATTGGCTTGGTCTGTAAGCAAATTTCTCAAGGAAATAGGGTCAATAAAATCGTTTTGAGTAAAAATAGGTCCATTTACCAAAATCCTGATCGCAATTTCCAGTTTCTGGTAAGGATCTGTCAGGTTGGCTGTACCAAACACAAAGTTTTGCTCCAAATACCCCCAATACCAGGAATTCAAAAACAATAGCAACTTATGCTTGTTTTCGAAATAACGGTAAATAGCAGACTCTGTGCAATCAATACCCACAGAAAGTTTCTTGAAGGTAAATTGCTCAAACCCTAATTCCTGCATCATCAAGACACTCTTTAAGATAATGTCTTTTCCGAGTTCCGAGCTGAAAGGATCCTTTAGGAATATATCAGGATTGATTTCAACTCGTATTTTTTTGAGAATGTTTTCCATTTTTCCTTGTTGAACAATCAGAAAACGTGTAATTCTCACAAATGGTTTAAAACACTAAAAAAAAGTTTGTATTACTAACAAAAAGAAGACCTGCTTCAAAAAAGCAGGTCTTCTTTTTTATCTCTTCATGTAGGAATCCCTCACTGCTTTAAACTCAGAGCCTTCCTTCCATCCGGGCCAAGCAGTGCTGTTCGATAATTTTTTACCTACTTCATACAGAACCTGTACATCGCCTAACATGGCGTCATAGTCCCACTTTGTTGGGTCATAATTGTCTCCAGGTTTGTGGTAAATTTCTGTATTGTACTTTGATTCCAATTCCTTCCCATATTCTTTACCTTTTTCAACATGATCTATTCCTGTACCAATATAAAGTGCAGGAATCCCTATTTTCGCAAAATTGAAATGGTCAGACCTGTAATAAGATCCGGCGGACGGAGTAGATTCGGGACTGCTGTATCTTCCTACCTTTTCTAATTCGACATTGAGTATATCCTCCAATTCTGATTGCCCCATACCAATAAGAGCAACGTCTTTCATTTTTCCATAAGGATTCATTCCGTCGAGGTTGATATTGGCAACCGTCTTTTCCTTCGGATAAACAGGGTTTTGGGAATAATAGGCGGATCCTAACAATCCCTGTTCCTCGGCCGTCACCGTCAAAAACACAACCGACCGTTCTGGTTTTGCATCTTCTTTAAATGCCTTCGCCATACCTAGGAGCGCGGCGGTTCCGCTTGCATTGTCCCATGCGCCATTGTAGATGCTGTCCCCTTTTTCATCCGGCGCACCGATGCCCAAATGGTCCCAATGGGCAGTATAGATGATATATTCGTCGGGGTATTTGCTTCCTGTGATTTTGGCGATTACATTTTTGGACACATCATATTTAGCCGCTACAGTCATGGAGGTACTTGCTGTCAGGTTCATCGGGATGGCCTGAAAATCAGATTTTCTAGCTTTTTCAAAAAGCTCAGTTTCATTTAATCCCGCCAAAGTAAACAACTGACTTGCCACCGGTTGCGTGATCCAACCTTCAAACATCGCCTGATAGGACGGGTTATTTCTCGTATCCAAAGAAAGTCTCGAAGTATTCCAGTTGTTTTGGATGACATTGAAGCCATATCCGGCAGGACCAGTATTGTGGATGATCAAAGTTCCCAAGGCGCCTTGTTTTGCAGCTTCTTCCATTTTGTAGGTCCATCGCCCATAGTAGGTCATGGTATTTCCACGAAAAAAGGAAACATCTTCAGTTCCATAACCAGGGTCATTGACTAGTAAAACGACGATCTTTCCCTCGACATCAATATTTTTATAATCATTCCATCCGTACTCCGGAGCGACGATTCCGTATCCTGCAAAAACCAAATCAGCATCATTAATAGTCAATAAAGAATCGGTACGTTTGGTCCAGATGACATAATCCTCCAATCCCTTCAATTCTATGGTATTGTCTTTTGATTTGACAGTCATGGAAGGAGCCGGTTGGGACAATATAGATACCAAAGGAACATCTTGAAAGTAACTTTCTCCGTTGCCTGGTTCAATGCCGAGTGTTTGGTATGCTTGTGCTAGGTATTGGACAGTTTTTGTTTCCCCTTCGGTAAATGGTAATCTTCCCATAAAATCATCCGAGGCCAATTGGATGATGTGGGGCTCGACATCTTCTTTGGGGATTTGGTAAGGTGTGACCTCCGGAGATTGGCATGAATTAAAAATTGAAACCAATAAGGAGGCAATAAAGAGCATGTTAGTTTTTTTCATATTGAAATGGTCTTAGCCAAAATTAACAAAAATACCCCAAACCTGCACAGGAAGTAAAAATCAATACCAAATGTATCTGAATTCCTATAAAGCGATTGGTTAAATGAGAGCAAGGTTATAGATTTATAAAGTATTCAACTACCTCGGCCCATGAAAAAAGCATTACAGTTTTTATTAGGATTCACGATGATCCTCGCAATCGTCTATATCCTAGGTCCCAAATCCAAAGTAGAAGACTTATCAGGAACTTACCCTGAAGTACCCACAAGGATGGGCGAATTGCAGGCTTTTATCCAGGCCAAAAGTGATACAGTGGTTGGATTGAAACCTGGCAATGAAGCAAGAATAGTCTGGGCAGACAGCGCCAACAAAAGCAAAACTCCCTACTCCATCGTCTATATCCATGGATTCGGGGCAAGCAATATGGAAGGGAATCCTGTTCACCGGGAACTTGCAGCGTATTTTGGTGCCAATTTATACCTTGTCCGACTTCCCGAACATGGTATCAGCCGGCCAGACGGTTTCAGACATCTGACTGCCCAAAAGTTGGTTGATGAGGTAAGGGAGGCTTATATGGTCGGTAAGAGTCTTGGAGATTCCGTCATCATCGTGGGGACATCCATGGGTGGGGCACTTTCTTTGGTGCTTGCTTCTGAAAGGCCTGACATGAAGGCATTGGTACTTTATAGTCCCGCAGTAAGGGAATATGGGGAGGCTTTGGAAATATTTTTCAAACCATGGCTTTCTTATCTGGCTGAGAAATTCCAATATGAAAACGGAACGATCATCAACAACAGAGAGGGAGAAAAAGAGAAATATTGGTCTAGAGAATACCATTTGAACAGTTACCGTAGCCTTGGTATATTGATCAGGAGTAAAATGAATCCCGAGACTTTTAATGAAATCAAGCAGCCTTTGTTTTTGGGATATTATTACAAAAATGAAGACGAGCAGGACAAAGTGGTTTCCGTCCCCAAAATGCAGGAAATGTACGGTCAGGTCAAGACACCGGAAAACAATAAAGTGAAAGTCGCTTTTCCTGAATCGGGAGACCATGTCATTGCTTCAAGTATTACCTCCAAAGATTGGGAAGGGGTGCTGAGAGAAACAAAGAAATTTTTGGAAGAAGTGGCGGGGTTGAAGAAAAAGGAAAAGTTGGAATCGATCCTAAATGAATAAAATTCAGGGGAATTATTCTCTAGAAATATTGATTTTAAAGTGAAATCCTTAAATTAGAAAAGAAATACTTTTATCATGAATCCTATAGAAACAAAATATAGCCTCCTCACAGAATCCGAAAAAAAACAAATAGACGAAGCTATCGATTTAATACTTTCCAAAAAGAAAAACGAAAATTCTTTTATCTGTCTATTCGGTATTTTGCACGTAAGGATAAATTGAAGCAATAATCAATCTGTCGAATAGCTTTTCTCCGAAATATCTTC
>NZ_JAKZAL010000037.1 GCF_022538115.1 Cognataquiflexum rubidum
TATTTCGGTCAAAAGCTTTTTGACAGACTCATCATTGCTTCAATTTATCCTTACTGGAATGATTGCGGATAATCATATTTTTGTTTATACAAAATAATCAATCAAAGTATTTTTTGTGTTTGCATGAAAAGGAGAATTTCCTTAATTTGCATTTATGAAAAAAGGATTTCTAGCCGCTTTTCTTTGTTTTTTAACCTTATCAGGTTTCTCCAAGAACCCTGAACCGAAGACATTTTTGGTTATTTTTGACAAAGCAGAATTGAAAGCGAATCGTACGACCACAGATTTTATTGAACTCAGCTTTTTGAATCTTTTTTCAACCAAAGCTTATAACGGAAATTCTGATGCGGCTATTTTGGTAAAAATCCCCTATGACGGGATCGACAAATGCCAACTCGGCGATATGTTTATCAGGGTCAACGACAAAAAAGTAGTTCCGCTAAGTGAAATAGCAGTTCAGATCATCGACTTGGACGAATCCAAATCAACTTATACTTCTTTATTGGCTTCCTATGAGGACAGGTTGCTCAAAACAAAAAAGGCAAATAAGGCCCTCAAAGCAGCTCCGGCACCATAAGGTGTTCACCCGAGTTGTACTTTTCTATTCTGAATAACCCCATTTCATTTTGATGCAAAAGGTATAGACCAAGATTCTGGTGTAAAAAAGCGTCCATATACCTGAGGTCGTATCCCAAAAGCAAACTCAAAAGAACCCTCATTGCCCTACCATGCATACAAATAAGAATTGTTTTTTCAGGTTGGGCCAAAATATGTCGGATACCTTTTTCCAATCTCTTTGCTACCAAGTTAGGACTTTCACCTCCTTCAATCGCATAGTCCAAATCTCCTGAAGACCATCTTTCGAGCATATCGGTGTAGTAATGGTTTTCCTCATGTGTCATGGGAACCCCTTCATATCGCCCCCATGAAATCTCATTGAGTTCGGGAACTGCCTCGTGAGGCAATCCCAAATCAATAAAACCCTGTACAGATTGTTTGGTCCGTTGCAAACCCGTATAGAAAACTTTCTCAAAAGGAACGTTCTGGTAATATTCAAAAAAAGCCCGGGCTTGCTTGTGCCCATTCCAATTTAAGGGGGCATCAATTCCACTTCCCTGAACTACACCCTTGAGATTATAATCAGTTTGTCCGTGTCGGACAAGGTAGATTTTTTTAGTTAGCAAGATTACTTATTTTTGTTTCTGAGTCCAAAGAAAAAACTTTTATCCCGGATTACATGATATTTAAGCCAAACATTAGTCTTGAAATTCTCAATAGCTGGGGAGAAAATACGATGACAGATTTTTTGGATATCCGATTCACCAAAATAGGAGACGATTTCCTAGAGGCCACCATGCCCGTCACCCACAAAACCAAACAGCCGCTAGGTTTGTTACATGGCGGAGCAAATGTCGTGTTGGCAGAAACATTGGCAAGTGTCGCTGCTACCTTGACAGTCGATGGCACAAAGCAATACTGCGTAGGTTTGGAAATCAATGCAAATCACCTCAAATCAGTTAAGGAAGGAATGGTCACGGGTGTAACGAAACCTATTCACCTCGGCAAAAAAACCCAAGTTTGGGAGGTGAAAATATATACCGAGCAAGGAGATCTGAGCTGTATCAGCAGGATTACCATTGCCGTCATTGATAAAAAATAACATGGATATAATTTTCGAGACCCATCTTAAAAATCTGGAGCATTACCTTCTCAGTCTCCTGTCCAAAAATATGGAGGAAGGCAACCAAATCGCGATTTGGAGAAAGCCGAAATCCACTTTCATCCAAATTCTGATTGATAAAACCGGAATAACAAAAAGGGTATCGCCCAATCTCGAAGAACTGCCTTCCGGATTTATCATCCATCCCTTTGAAGACCAAGCGGATCAGAAAGCCTATTTCATGGAAGCTGATTTTTATTTCAAAATCAACATTGCTATTCCTCTCGAAGAGCAAAAAGATGCTTTGGAGGAAGTTGGATTCTCTACCCCGGTTTCTGAATTGAAAAGATCAATGAAAAAAGTAATCACTGAAATCAATTCCCACGAGGAAGTTTTTAGCGATACTGCAAAGGAAAGTTTCATGGAACTGGTGGAAAAAGGCATCCAATCAATTCAAAAGGGTGAACTTCACAAAATTGTACCGGCAAGAATCAAAAAAATCAAGTTGGGTCCTGAATTTGATTTGGTGAAATCCTTCAACCGTTTGGTCCAATCCTACCCCAATGCCTTTGTCAATTTCTTCCACATACCTGATGTCGGTACTTGGATGGGCGCTTCTCCTGAGATTCTCATCCATACCAAAGGCGATGAATTTCAAACCATATCATTGGCCGGAACACAAAAGGCACAGGGTGAAAACCCCTTGAAATCTGCAGCCTGGACCCAAAAAGAAATTGAAGAACAGGCTTTGGTCAGCAGGTACATTGTGGATTGCTTCAAAAAAATCCGGCTACGGGAATACGATGAACATGGTCCTAAAACCGTTTTGGCAGGCAATCTTCTACACCTACGTTCGGATTTTAAAGTCAATATGAAATCTACCAATTTTCCCCAACTCGGGACGGTGATGCTCAATCTCCTCCATCCCACTTCGGCGGTGTGCGGAATGCCAAGAACAGCGGCCTTGGAGTTTCTTCATAAAAATGAATCCTTTAACAGGTCTTTCTACGCGGGTTTTCTTGGACCAGTCAATGTGGAGGACGAAACCTCCATCTATGTCAACCTTAGGACAGCGAGACTTGTGGATGGTCAGGCAATTTTATATGCAGGTGCGGGTGTCACAGAGGATTCCATTCCTGAAAATGAATGGGAGGAAACAGAAATGAAATGTGATATCATTGCCAAACACCTTAACTAAATAAACACATTGGTCCTTCAGCCCATTCTTGATTTAGCTTCCATCTGCTCACATAAGGGTGTCAAAAATGCCATTCTTTCTCCGGGTTCAAGATGTGCTCCGATTACATTGGCATTTGCAAGGCATCCTGATATAAAGACGAGGACGATCTCTGATGAAAGATCAGCAGCTTTCATCGCCCTTGGCATGGCACAACAGTTGGAGCAACCTGTCGTGCTTGTATGTACTTCCGGTTCGGCGGCTTATAATTACGCCCCCGCGATCGCTGAGGCTTACTTCCAACAGATTCCGCTTATTGTTATTACCGCAGACCGTCCTCCGGAATGGATCGATCAGTGGGATGGTCAGACCATCAGGCAAACAGAAATCTTTGGCAAGCACGTGAAGGGATTTTTTCAATTCCCAGATGAATTTGGACATGCTGACAAGATATGGCATGCCAACAGGATGGTAAATGAAGCCATCAACCTTGCCAACCAATTTCCTGCAGGCCCTGTCCATATCAACATTCCTTTGCGGGAACCATTTTATCCCGAGAAAGCGGAATCTTTCGATTATTCGAAACCTGTCAGGATAATTGGGGCCCTAGATACTGAACAGAAATTATCGGAAGAAAGTAAAGAGCGCTTGGCTGAAGCTTTATCAGGATTCAAAAGAATTCTAATTGTTCCGGGTCAGCAGAGGCCTGATTCAGACATACAGCATTTTTTGGATGACCTAGCAGAAAATGGAAAAGCCGTTGTGGTCACTGATACAATCTCCAATCTTCAGGCTGACCATACGATCAACCACCACGATCATTTTGTAGGGAATGAGCACTTCTTTGAGGAACTTAGGCCTGATCTCACCCTTACTTTTGGGAAATCGATTATTTCTAAAAACCTGAAGCTTTTTTTGAGAAAATCAAAAGCTGCACATTGGCACGTCCAATCTGCAGGATATGTTCCTGACACGTTCCAAAGTTTGACAAGAACTATCCATTGCGAAGTGCGGGATTTTTTGAAATTTTTGAATGAGGCATTAACAGCCAATAGCCGCTTTGCCTCCTCTTGGAATACTTTGGAAAATAAAATGAGGCAAAGCTTTCCTTCCATCATGGAAAGTGCAGAATTTGGAGAATACCAAGCGATTTCAATCTGCCTGAAAGCTATTCCTTCAACGTCCAAGATCCAACTTGCCAACAGCATGGCTGTACGGTATGTGAATTTTCTCGGAAAGAGAACCCAGGAAATCATCTGCAACCGGGGAACCAGCGGTATTGATGGCAGCAGCAGCACAGCTGTCGGTTGTGCATTGACTACGGAGGAATTTGTCACCTTAGTGACCGGGGATATGGCATTCTTTTATGACCGAAATGCCTTTTGGCATAATTACCCGACCTCCCATCTTCGGATAATCTTGTTAAACAACCATGCGGGGGGTATTTTCAGACTGATTGAAGGACCTGCAAAACAGCCGGAATTGGAGGAGTATTTTGAAACAAGTCAAAAGTTAGATGGAAGAAGTCTGGCAAATGAGTTTGGGTTTGGCTACCATCTTGCTTCAGATGCCGAAAGTTTAAAAATTGGTTTGCAGGATTTTTATTCTCCATCGACCGTTCCAAAAATCCTTGAAATACAATCCGAAAGCCCCAAAAATGCAGAAATCTTAAAATGGATAAAATCAAAAATTCAAGAAAGGTTTTAAAAAAAAACCGGGAGGTATTCTCCCGGTTTTTTCATTTATGGTTTGATCCGATTTCAATTTTTCTGAAAGACCCGCACATAATCTACGACCATTTGCTGGGGAAATGAGGTTGTACTATTTGGACTTCCAGGCCAGTTTCCACCTACAGCCACATTGAGCAATAAAAAGTAGGGCTCTCTAAACTCATCCAAACCAACAGGGCGTGTATCAATTTCATGAAAGGGGACATTGTCCAATAACCAAACAATTTTTGCCTCATCCCAGATAATTGAAAATACATGGAAGTCGTCCTTAAATATGCCTGAAACTTTCCTTATACTCCCTCCATAATTCGCCCATGATCCGTTGTTGTCCCAATGTACCGTGCCATGAATGGTATTGTCCCTTCCATCTGCATTGCCTCCCACCATTTCCATGATATCTATTTCCCCGCAGGCAGGCCAATTTACAGTAGTGATATTGTCACCGAGCATCCAAACGGCAGGCCATAGTCCTTGTCCCTTTGGCAGTACAGCCCGCACGTCAATCCTACCATACTTAAATGACTTTTTGCCTTGGGTCTTTATCCTTGAGGAGGTATAATTTTTATTACCAAAACTTTCCTGTTTGGCAGTGATGAAAAGGTAACCATCCTTTAGTTCTATATTTTCACGACGATAATACTGAAGCTCATTGTTACCCCATCCACAGAGCCCGGGACAACCGTCTCCTAATTCAAAAACCCAATCATCTGAAAGACTCGTGCTTGCAAATTCATCGTTCCAGACTAGATTATAACCTGCATAAGTCAAAGGGCTTACAAAGCCTGTGGTGGGCACGCCAATACCAACTTCAGCCGGGGTGATTTCTACGGTCTTTGTCGCAGTAATAAAATCAGTCTCTGTAGCATGTGCCTGCACCGTAATGACAAAGGAACCAGGCGTAGTGTAGGCATACACGACCGCATTGCCTGTCATTCTCTCAGGAGTAAGGTTGGGCAATCCATAATTGACTTTGTAGAAATTGGCATTATTCGCCTGAGCGGTGATTTTGACAGATCCCTTACCCAGTTTTTCTACTGTTACTTCCAGGTTAGTCGGCATTTTTGCCTGTTGGTCAACATCTTCCTGATTGCAACCAAGGACGAGCCAAATCAATGCGATCTGAACCCACCAAATGTTCCTTATTGATTTCATTTTTGTCGTGGTATAATTATCAATTTCCCAAATATAAGGTAATTATCACCAATCTTTAAAAAGCTACCCAAACGGGAATTCAAAAAAAATCCAAAAAAAAACCCTGCTCCGAATATCAGAACAGTGGTTTTGTATAAATCAGAATTGTAATTATCAAATGGTATCGCCCATGGTTTAATTCAATAACCAATAACCCAATAGCAAATACCCAGTAACTCAATAACCAAATCTCAAATCACCCAAAAGCATGGATATTCAGATTTTTTGGACTCGGGCTTTTGCCTGTAATGGATTCATATGCTTTGTAAAGCAGGACGAGTTGCAGGATTTCGAAGATGGTAAATACGAACAGACCGGGAAGAGCCAGAATGATGCTCAGGAAGGCGATTCCCGAAATGATGCTTAATATTCCTGTGACCAAGGCAAAGGATCCGAATTCAGTTTGATACCTGATCAGGCCCAAGCCAAAAACGATATAAAGCGCACCGAAAAGAATGGCCTTGGAAAATTGTACCGACTGCCAGACAGAAGCATTGTTAAATCCATAAATGTCTCCTGCCATAGCAAAACAATTGGCCACGATCAAAAGAATACTAGCAGCCTTCACTATGACGTTTGGTTTGATCATACTCAACCTATAATAGCCAAAAGTGAAAACCCCAAAAGTAAGCATAATACCGATCTTGACGGCGATATACCAAGGTGCCGCTTCCGGACTGATCTCCTCCCCCGCTTCCCAAAGTCCATAATCAAATACACCTTCCACAAAAGTCAAGAGGAAATAAACGATTCCTACAAAAAAGGCTATTTTTAGAAATGCTGCTTTCCCGATTATTTCGGAACTGATGGATGCAGGCTCTTCATTGTTATTTTGGATTTCTTTAAAATCATATCCCAATACCTCCAGAATACTTTTGATGGTATAAGTCCTCGGAGTCACTTCCCCGGCTTCGATACGCTGTATGGTGCGCACGTTGATATTGCATAGCTCCACAAGTTCTTCCTGTGTCAATCCTTTGGCCTTTCTCAGTTCGAGAATCTTTTGGCCCAATTCCGGTTGTTTCATGATAATATGGTTTTGTTTTACCATCGCAATTTGGGTTGAATTTCAGAAAACCAATCCGAATTTGGGGAGGATTAAACCCGACATTTACACGGCATTTGAAAATTTGAATCAATATAGAAGATTTGAGACATGGGTTGTTTGGGAAATAATTTATTGGGATGAAAATTGTTTTATTAGGTGAAAAAATAGCTTTCAAAAACTTCTTAAAGTTTCAGAAAGCTATACTTTATATTTCTTTCTACTCTTTTTCTACCAATCCAAAAATCTCAAAAACCATTTTGTCTTCTTGGTTTTCAGGATTATTAGGGTGGGAAGTTGATATGTACAAACCTTTTTCCCCTACAAAAACATTGTTTGGCATGTACTTCCTTCCTTCAAAATATTGGTCATCGATGATTTTCAACTCCTTATCTAGGGTCATTATCACAAATTCTCTAGGCTCTGTACGGAGGCTTCTTATTTCTTCATCGCTCTCAAAAGTATAAGTAGGAAATGCAAACCTGTAATAAACCTCCCTGAATGGGTCGTAAATCAAACTTTCATATCTGGATGAACCCTGCATATATTTTTGTGTGTCAAAACGCTCACCCTGCATGAGGAAAAGTGGGAGACTTTCATCCAAATGGGTACTCGCCACTGAAACTGCCTGGAGATCTTCCTCAAATGAGAATGAGAAAAACAACCTGTGATCTCCAAATAGTGAATAGACAACCTTATTCCCATCAGTAGCCATACTTGGTTCAAAATGCTTCAATCCACCGGATAAATAGTCAGAAGGATAGGTATGTTTCAAAAATCGAACTGAACCGGTTTTCATATTGATGGTATACACCATATGATAGGCACCTAACTGCTCAGCTGTTACTTCCCTATAATTCCCTTGAAAATGGGTTTTTACAAATATTTCATCTCCTTTTACAATCGGAGGAGATAGAAAGTAAGAATTATGCACAAAGGCAGGGGAATACAAATCGGGCTGTTGGTATCTAATCCTGTTTTTGACAAGGCCCGAGGTGTCCGTCAACACCAACACCGCATCAAGCTGTGAAAAAAGAAATATACTGTCCAAGGAATGTACATGAAAACCGAATAGCTGTCCAACCCCCTGATCTCCTTCTTTATCAAAAATCAAACTCTTTATCATTGAGCCTGCTTCAATGTCATACACCTGAATTTCATTTTTTCCCCAATTGGCATTGAAAAGAAAACCTTGTGAATACTGCAAACCCATACTCACATTTGGGGTATTTTCGTCCAATGGTAAGGAAAGAAATTCTCCTGTGGATTTTAATGTGAAATGTTTTTCTTGGCTTTTTTCCTCGACACTATTGCAAGAATTGATTGACAAAAAAAGTAAAAGGAAAATTGGGGAAAACAGATAAATATGCTTTTTCATTGAATCAATGAGTTAACTCGAAATGTGAAATAAAACTTAAAACCAACATTCAAATCAACTAAAAAAAAAGTAAAACCAAAACTTTTTTTTACAATATCCCCAAAACATGCTTCAATGCCGGATTTCGGTTTTCGGTTTTCCAAACGGCAAAAAGTTCTGTATGCTGCGGAATCCCTTTGATCTCGATAAACTTCACTTTCAGATCGTAACCTTCCTTCAGCGAACTCGGCACAATTGCCACACCAAGCCCAGCTTCTACCAACTTGAAAATGGTCAGCGCATGGACTGATTTGTGCGAAATCTTTGGTGTAAATCCCCTGTCCTCGCAGATACTCATGATTTTATCAAAATAAATGCTGCTGTAATCACTTGAAAATAAAATGAACGGCTCTTCCTGAAGTTGGCCGACATGCTCAAAAGTAGCCTCATCAATCGGGTGGCTGAGCGGCAAGACCAATGAAAAAGTGTCGCGATGTACTGCCTTCATACTGAGTCCATCCGGTACCCGAGCCAACCTGACAAAACCCAGATCGAGCTTGTCTTTTTCCAGCATTTCAACCTGAAGGTGGTTGCTCAACTCTTCCAGATTGGTCTGAATTCCAGGAAATTCCCTGCTTAGGCGAACCAACAAATCCGGAATAACCTGATGTGCTGCCGAACCCAAAAACCCTACCCGCAATTCCCCAACTTTTCCTGCCGCAATACTTTTGATCTGCTGTGTAGTCAGCTCCAAATGGTTGAAGATATAATCCACTTCCCCTTTAAGAAATTCTCCTGCGGCAGTCAGGGTCACAGATCTTTTGGTTCGGTAAAAAAGCTCTACCTCCAGAATCTCCTCCATCTGCCTGATCTGCCTGCTGAGTCCCGGTTGGGAAATAAAAAGCCGCTCAGCTGCCTTTCTGAAGTTCAGTTCGTCGGCCACGGCTCGAAAATATTCCAGATGTCTGAGTTCTAAATTCATATTATTTCCCGCAAAGACCCAAAGTCGCAAAGATTTTTAAATAGATATTCATTCGCCAAAATTTGAATTACTGTCGATTGTTCCCAATCAGTATTCTAGCACTTTTCTGTTTTGCACTCTAAGTCAAAATCTAAAGAAATTTTTTAATAACTCAAAGTTATCAGTTATTGATAATATTGGTATCAATAATTATCAAAGCAGAAAGTTATTTTTGTAATTGAAACTCTCCTAAACTTAGCGCCTTTGCGTCTTTGTGGGAGACAAAAAACTGAATAATGAAAAACACCTTCTCATTTGGCCAAGACCGACTCACTGCATCACTTGCACTCGCCATTTGCAGGGGCAATATCAAAGGTATCATCTCTCCTGAAAGCCGTGAAAAAATCAAAGCTAGCAGTCAGGCTGTCGAAAAAATAGTCAGCAAAGGCAAACCCGTTTATGGCATCAACACCGGTTTTGGACCGCTGTGCACCACGATGATCTCTCCGGAGCAAACCAAAAAACTCCAGGAAAACCTTCTGAAAAGCCATGCTGTCGGCCTCGGAGAACCCATCCCCATCGAAATCTCCAAACTGATGTTGGTGCTGAAAACCCATGCTTTGGCACAGGGTTTTTCGGGAATTCAGGAAAGCACTTTGGACAGGATCCTTTTTTTCATTGAAAACAATATTGTGCCTGTCGTGCCCAAACAAGGTTCTGTGGGTGCCTCCGGGGATTTGGCGCCACTTTCACATTTATTTTTGCCTTTGATCGGATTGGGAAAAGTCCATTTCAAGGGTGAAATAATTTCAACAGCCAAACTTTTTCAGCAACTTGACTTGGAACCAATTCACCTCGGGCCAAAAGAAGGGCTAGCCCTGATCAACGGCACCCAATTCATTGCTGCTTTTGGAGTGATGGTCGTGGACAGATTCTACAATATCCTTGCCCATGCCGACATCACCGGGGCAATGATGTTGGAGGGATTGTTGGGTTCTACCAAGCCATTCAGTGCTGACCTTCACCAACTCCGCCCTTATGCCGGAAACCAACATGTTGCCCAATCGATCTTGAATTTACTTCATGAGTCGGAAATTGTCCATTCCCATGCGGCCTGTGCGCGGGTTCAGGACCCATATTCCTTGCGCTGTATGCCGCAGGTTCATGGTGCATCTCGCAATGCCTGGCTTCACCTGAAGCAAATGATCGAAACTGAGATTAATTCCGTCACGGACAATCCCGTCGTCTTTGACGAAAACCATACCATCAGTGGGGGGAATTTCCACGGTCAACCGATTGCCATGCCATTGGATTATGCCTGTTTGGCCGCATCCGAAATCGGCAATATCGCCGACCGCAGGATTTACCTTTCTTTGGAAGGCGATACCCCGGGTGTTCCAAAACTGTTGTTGAAAGAAACAGGGTTGAATTCCGGGTTTATGATTCCCCAATACAGCACGGCGGCATTGGCGAGTGAAAACAAGGGGCTGTGTTTTCCCTCCTCGGCTGACAGCATTCCAACTTCTTTGGGACAGGAAGACCATGTGAGCATGGGAAGTATCGGCGCGAGAAAAGCCTTGCAGGTGATTGAGAATGTGGAAAAAATCCTTGGGGTAGAACTTTTCTGCGCGGCACAGGCGGTGGATTTTCATGCACCTTTGAAGTCCGGCAAAATCATGACCGCACTCTATGAACACGTCCGCACCAAAATCCACCATGTCACCGAAGATCAGATCATGTATGAAGACATGGAAATAGCCATTGATATCATCCGAAGTGGAGAATTGCTTACTTTAGCAAGAGAAGTGGCCGCAAGAGAGGGTTTGGAATTGGAGACAAAGTGGTCGGAGGAGTTTGATAAGTTTTAAATAGAGCCGAGAGGCAAGAAACTAGAGGTGAGAAAGTTATAGTTGATAAAGTTTTTCCAAAGTTCAAAACTTTGGAAAAGGTGGCTTAAGATTTTATAAACCCACCTAATTCAAGTCTTCGGACTTGGACTCAAATCCGGCTCAAGTCTTCAGACTTGGTCCTCTCTTAGACTTGAACCAATCGGTAAAAGAAAGCTTTTCCAAAGTTCAAAACTTTGGAAAAGGTCACAGTTTAATTGAAAATACCAAATATAAATATGGTTAGTTCGGAACAATTAACCAGTTAACCAAATAACCCATTAACCAAACCCATGCCCATCTACACCCTCATCGGCCCGATACGACAACTCATTACCATGCGTGGATTGGAAGCAAAAGGCCCTTTGCAAGACAGCCAACTTGAAATCATTACCGAAGCTGGGATATTTTTGAAGGATGAAAAAATCCATGAAATCGGGAGCTATTGGGACATTTATCCTGAGGCGCAGTCCATCGGTGCTAAAATGGAAACCTTGCAAGGCGACTTTGTGGCGCTTCCCGGGTTTGTGGATTGCCATACCCATATCTGTTTTGGCGGAAGCCGGGCCAAAGATTTTGCCATGCGCAACACCGGAAAATCATACCTCGAGATCGCCAACTCAGGTGGTGGAATCTGGGATACCGTAACCCAAACAAGGAAAGCGGCCTTGGAACAATTGGTAAAACTCACTGTCAAAAGAGCCAACCGTCACCTCGCTGATGGAGTCACCACCATTGAGGTAAAAAGCGGCTATGGACTTTCTGTGGCTGAAGAAATCAAAATGCTCCAGGCTATCAAACAGGCAAATTCGGAAACTGCAGCAGACCTGATTCCGACCTGCCTTGCTGCCCATATCTGCCCAAAGGATTTTGAGGGTTCAGCAAAAGAATATCTAGAAACAATCAGCAATGAATTGTTCCCAATCTTGAAATCTGAAAACCTCAGCAACCGGATCGATGCCTTTATTGAAGATTCGGCTTTCAGCCCTCAGGATATCGCAGACTATTTCCAAAAAGCCAAAGACTTTGGATTCGATATCACGGTCCACGCGGACCAATTTCATGTTGGCGGTTCGGTGGTGGCGGTGGGATTTGGCGCCGTTTCAGCAGATCATCTGGAAGCAAGTTCTGAAAAGGAAATTGCGTTGATTGCCAATTCGGATACCGTTGCTGTGGCATTGCCAGGCGCATCCATGGGTTTGGGAATGGCTTTTACACCTGCCCGAAAACTCCTGGACGCCGGCGCTTCCTTAGCGATCGCCTCAGATTGGAATCCGGGTTCTGCGCCTATGGGAGATTTGCTGATGCAGGCATCCATTTTGGGAACATTCGAGAAACTCAGCAATGCGGAAGTCTTGGCCGGAATTACCTGCCGGGCCGCAACTGCACTTGGGTTATTGGATAGGGGAAGTATTGCTGTGGGAAAATTGGCAGATATCCTACTTTTCCAAACTTCAGATTACCGGGAAATCACCTACCATCAAGGGACATTGAAACCGAAGATGGTTTTTAAAAGGGGAGTAAAAATTTAGATATTAATTGATATTGGATATTGATGGAAACTTACTACAAAGGTGAAGCATACAATCCCAAAATTGCATTAAAGACTATCTAAAGACCTTTCCGAGTCACTTGCCCGCCTGCCGCAGGCAGGGACGAAAGGAGAAGTCTTTGATCCCAATTCTTGAAAAAGATTTCTCTCTGAGTTACCAATGACAGATTTCGAGGGCGTCACCCTGAGTGAAGCGAAGGGTCTCACCAAAAAAAAATGAGATCCTTCAGCCGTTACACCTTACCAATGACATGAATATCTTGGACGTCACACTGAACGCAGTGAAGTGTCTCAGGTAAGGGGATTCTTCACCTCCGCAAGCTCCGGTTCAGAATGACGCAACACCAACCGTCATTCCCTTTCTGAACATATTAAAATGTTAAGGACTCAGGGTGTCGATCCCGAAAACTCGACAACATTGACAACCTGACAACAATTAGAACCATTACAACCAAATTTACCAATGACCTTCCAAGACCAAATCCTCCAAGGCATCCCCTCCACCCTTCCGGCAAGAAAATCACCTGATCCTAGTTTTAGCCATGCGCCAAAAAGAAAGGATATTTTAAACCCTGAAGAGAAGAAATTGGCTCTGAGAAATGCGCTAAGGTACTTCCCAAAGGCTTGGCATGAGGAATTGGCAAAGGAATTTTTTGAAGAATTACAGCAATACGGAAGGATTTACGTGTACCGCTTTATGCCGGATTATGAGATGCGGGCAAGGACAATTTCTGATTATCCGGCAAAATGTCAAAAAGCCGCAGCGATCATGTTGATGATTCAAAATAACCTCGATCCTGCAGTTGCCCAGCATCCTCAAGAACTCATCACCTACGGAGGCAACGGTGCGGTTTTTCAAAATTGGGCGCAATATCTCCTTACCATGAAGTACCTCGCCGAGATGACTGAGGAACAAACTTTGCACATGTATTCCGGCCATCCGATGGGACTTTTCCCCTCTTCCCAAGAGGCACCGCGGGTTGTAATCACCAACGGAATGATGATCCCAAACTACTCCAAACCGGATGATTTGGAGAAATACAATGCCCTTGGAGTGACACAATATGGACAGATGACCGCAGGTTCTTATATGTATATAGGTCCTCAGGGTATTGTCCACGGTACCACCATTACGGTGATGAATGCCTTCCGCAAAAAACTTGGCCCTGCCATAAATCCAAAAGGCAAAGTCTTCCTGACAGCAGGTTTGGGAGGCATGTCAGGTGCCCAACCAAAAGCAGGAAATATTGCAGGATGCATCACGGTCTGTGCCGAAGTCAATCCGAAAGCTGCACATAAACGCCATGAACAAGGTTGGGTGGATGAATTGATAACTAACTTGGATAACCTGGTGCTCCGGGTGCGTCAGGCTCAGCAAAACGAGGAAGTGGTTTCAATCGCCTTCCTTGGCAATGTCGTGGATATTTGGGAGAAATTTGACCAGGAAAATATCACTATCGAACTCGGTTCTGACCAGACTTCCCTCCACAATCCTTGGGCAGGCGGATATTATCCGGTGAGTTTGGATTTTGAGGAAGCCAATGAAATGATGGCCAAAGAACCCGAAAAATTCAAAACCAAAGTACAGGAATCCCTCCGCCGACATGCTGCTGCAGTCAACAGGCATGCTGCAAGAGGCACCTACTTTTTTGATTATGGAAATGCTTTTTTATTAGAGGCCTCCCGTGCCGGAGCCGATGTGATGGCTGCCAACGGTATTGATTTTAAATACCCTTCCTATGTGCAGGATATTTTGGGACCTATGTGCTTTGACTATGGATTTGGACCTTTCCGTTGGGTCTGCACTTCGGGTAATCCTGAAGACCTAGCAAAGACCGACCAAATAGCTGCTGAAGTACTCAAACAAATCAAAACCTCAGCCCCTTCGGAAATACAGCAACAGGTTCAGGACAACATTACCTGGATCGAGGAAGCCGGAAAAAATAAATTGGTGGTGGGCTCTCAAGCAAGAATCCTTTATGCAGATGCAGAAGGAAGGATCGAAATCGCCAAAGCCTTCAATGCCGCAATCCAATCAGGCGAAATCTCCGCCCCGATTGTGCTCGGAAGAGACCACCACGATGTCAGCGGTACTGATTCGCCTTTCCGGGAAACGAGCAATATCTATGACGGCAGCAAATTTACCGCTGACATGGCCATCCACAATGTGATCGGTGACAGTTTCCGTGGGGCTACTTGGGTTTCGATCCACAACGGTGGCGGCGTAGGTTGGGGTGAAGTCATTAACGGAGGATTCGGGCTGCTGCTTGACGGAAGCCAAGAAGCCAACCGCAGACTCCAATCCATGCTCTTCTACGATGTCAACAACGGTATCTCACGACGGGCTTGGGCAAGAAATGATGAAGCATTGTTTGCAATAAAAAGAGAAATGGAAAGGACCCCGGGGCTGAAGGTGACGCTGCCGGAGATGGTGGATGATGGAATTTTGGAGTTTTCAATAAAATGAAAGTGAAAAACTTATTTTTTTCCTGCAACTTTTGGGAATTTAAATATCCTCTTTGGAAATTCCAGATTGTTTCAATATGGCTAAGAGTGTTCCTGTTTTGAGGTCCCTCGTATGAACCGGAACAACCGTACGCCTTCCATCAGGATGTTTAAAAAGTTGGTGACTGCCTTTACTCCGCTGAAAAATAAATCCCTGGGCTTCGAGAATTTTGATTAGTTCTTTTGGAGTTAAACTTTTCATGTCCTAAAAAAATATTAAGATTTTAAATCAAACGATTGAGAATTGATCAGGCAACTATCAGTGATAATTCCAGGCTATTCACATCATTCGGAATTTCTTCCCCATTTGCTTCCAGGTCTTCAAGATATAATGAAATCGCTTCAGCCGCCATGTTCTTGGCCTCTTCGATTGTTTCCCCATAAGTAACACAGCCCGGTAGAGATGGGACAATTACAGTAAAGCCACCTTCCGGCTCAGGATTTAGGATTATTCTAAACATTCTTTCCATGAATCGAATTTATTTAAATTTGGTGGTTTTTCAATAGATTCAAGACCCAAAGAATAAAGCATTAATCAAATGTTTAACTTATCAAAAAATGAATTCTACTTGAATCCTCCCATTCAGAATAATTAACCCTTATGAAAAATATCCAAACCGATTCAGACTACACCGAACTCAGAAAAAGGATATTGGCACTTTCAAGCTCAAGTCCGAGGAAATGGGGCAAAATGAACTTACAGCAAATGCTTGTCCATTGCACAACACAATTGAAAATGTCGTTGGGAGAACTTCCCTCCAAGGCCCAAGGCCCTGCATATATGCGGACAAGATTGGGCAAATGGCTCATATTTTCCACTATTCCTTGGCCCAAAGGAGCAGCTACGCCAGACGAAATGAATATGGAAAAAAATAATTTTTTATTGACTGAGATAGAAAATGAAAAAGCAGAGTTATTGCGTTATCTCGAAAAAGTAAAAGCCGAAGCCAAGTTATTCCCTCATCCATTCTTTGGGGAACTCAGCCGCAAGGAATGGTCAAGGATGATATATAAGCATCTCGATCATCACTTAAGGCAGTTTGGCAGTCACTGATTGAGTCTTATAATTGTTAAGCCCTTAACAGTTGAACGATCCTGATTGGTTTTGAAAAAAGAATAGCAGAACTATCAAAGATGAGGTTTGATTTTTTAGTCTTCCCAAAACAATGTCCATTCATTTTTTCTTTAATTTCACGCATTAACGCATAGCAAGGAATGGATTTCAACCTCGATTGGCTCTTAGATACGGATTATACTGAACCCGCGAATTTTATCATCATTTTTTCGATTTTATTGGCCGGGATTTTCGGGAGATACCTGCTTTTGGCTTGGGTGTACCATGAGTTGGTCTATAAAAAACTAGGAGACGCCCGCCCCTACCGGAGGCTTCACCAACAGGTGAAAGTCCCTCAGGTCAAGACGGAAATCTGGTATTCTTTTCTCGGGGCGAACATATTTGCTGTTTCGGGAACGGTCATGCTGATCTTTTGGCAGCGTGGAAACACCAAGCTATATACTGCGATCACCACTTGGGATATCCTATGGCTTCCAATCAGCTTTTTTCTGGCGATGTTTATCCATGAGACTTATTACTATTGGCTTCACCGATGGATGCACCGCCCGAAGGTTCTCCGGCATTTTCACCATATCCACCACAACAGCCTCTACACAAGTTCTTTTACTTCTTTTTCCTTTCATCCAATAGAAGCTTTTCTGCAGGCGATCTTTTTGCCGGTTCTTGTCCTGTTTCTTCCCATGCATTTTTCAGTCTTGTTGGCTTTGTTGGTGACGATGTCCATCACAGCTGTGATCAACCATGCCGGGGTGGAAGTTTATGCGAGCTCTGCCCTCCGTTCCCCACTTGCGCGATGGATGGTGGGGGCAACGCACCATGACCTGCACCACCTGAGATACCGCTGTAATTATGGCCTGTATTTCACCTTTTGGGATGTTTGGATGAGGACAGAAGATGCTGGGTTTGAGAAGCGGTTTATTGACCATACTACCAAAGAAAAAAACTGAATAAAAAAAGGTGGCCTGTTTCCAGACCACCTTTTCAATCAAATCAAACTTATTCAAATATTACGCAAGATCAAAACGGTCAAGGTTCATCACCTTGTTCCAAGCTGCCACGAAATCAGTTACGAATTTCTCTTTGGCATCCTCACAACCATAGACCTCAGCGATCGCCCTCAATTCAGAGTTTGATCCAAAGATAAGGTCAGCACGGGTAGCAGTCCATTTTGGTTCGCCGCTTGTTCTCTCACTTCCTACGAAGACATTCTGAGCATCAGAAGTAGCTCTCCAGGTTGTTCTCAGATCCAAAAGATTTACAAAGAAATCATTGGTCAGCTTACCCGGAGTCTCTGTAAATACCCCATGCTTAGATTTGTCAAAATTGGCGTTCAAAACACGGAGTCCACCGACAAGCACTGTCATTTCCGGTGCAGTTAGGGTCATCAATTGTGCTTTGTCTATCAGCATTTCTTCAGCTTTGACAGGACACTTGGCACTCATGTAGTTTCTGAAGCCGTCAGCGACAGGCCTTAAGAATTCAAATGAATCTGTTTCAGTCTGCTCTTGAGAAGCGTCTCCACGTCCTGGAGTAAATGGTACAGTAACATCAAAACCTGCGTCTTTGGCAGCTTTCTCCACAGCAGCACATCCGCCAAGTACGATCAAATCAGCAATAGATACTTTCTTGCCATCTGATTGGATACTGTTGAATTCCTCTTGGATGCTTTCCAATGTCCCCAGTACTTTTGCAAGTTGGGCAGGGTTATTGGCTTCCCAGTTTTTCATTGGCTCAAGACGGATATGTGCACCATTGGCACCACCTCTTTTGTCAGATCCACGGAATGTAGAAGCAGATGCCCAAGCTGTAGAAACCAGTTCAGAAACACTCAAACCGGAAGCAAGAATATTGGCTTTCAATCCGGCAATATCTTCTGCATTTACCAAAGGATGGCTGGCTGCAGGAACAGGATCTTGCCAGATAAGGTCTTCAGCAGGAACTTCAGGACCTAGGTAACGGGATTTTGGTCCCATATCACGGTGGGTCAGTTTGAACCATGCTTTTGCAAATGCATCAGCAAATTCATCAGGATTGTCATGGAAATGTCTGGAGACCTTCTCATAAGCAGGATCCATTTTCAGCGCAATATCAGTGGTAAACATGATAGGAGCATGACGCTTGTTTGGATCGTGAGCATCAGGTACGGTATTGGCACCCATGCCATGCTTTGGTATCCACTGATGTGCCCCTGCCGGGCTCTTGGTCAGTTCCCATTCGAAGCCAAACAAATTCCAGAAATAGTTATTGCTCCATTTGGTAGGGGTACTCGTCCAAGCACCTTCAAGACCTGAGGTAATGGTATGCTCGGCATTTCCTTTGCCAAAAGAATTGAGCCAACCCATGCTTTGTGCTTCAAGACTTTCAGCAGCAGGTTCACGTCCCACATATTTGCTTGGATCGGCGGCACCATGTGCTTTTCCAAAAGTGTGTCCACCTGCAATCAGGGCGACAGTCTCATAATCATTCATTGCCATACGGCCGAAAGTCTCACGGATGTCTTTTGCCGCAGCGAGCGGATCGGGATTGGCATTAGGTCCTTCCGGATTGACATAGATCAGACCCATCTGAACAGCCCCAAGCGGATTTTCCAATTCACGGTCGCCGGTATATCTTTTGTCTCCAAGCCATTCGGTCTCTGAACCCCAATATACATCCTCCTCAGGCTCCCACACATCCTCACGTCCCCCACCGAAACCAAAGGTTTTGAGACCCATTGATTCCAAGGCAACGTTTCCTGTAAGTACCATCAAATCAGCCCAAGAAAGGCTTTTTCCATATTTCTGTTTGATTGGCCAAAGCAACAATCTGGCTTTGTCAAGGTTGCCGTTGTCAGGCCAGCTATTCAATGGAGCAAAACGCTGCGTTCCTGTACCTGCACCGCCACGTCCATCATGTACTCGGTAAGTACCTGCACTGTGCCAGGCCATACGGATCATAAATGGTCCATAATGTCCGTAATCAGCAGGCCACCAGTCCTGTGATGTTTTCAAAAGTGTCTCAATATCTTGCTTTACCTGGGCCAGATCAAGTGAATTGAAGGCCTCAGCGTAGTTGAAAGATTCTCCCATCGGGTTGGATAGGGAAGAATGCTGTCTCAAGATGTTTAATTTCAACTGGTTTGGCCACCAGTCACGGTTGCTGGTGCCGCCGCCGGCCACTTGCTTGAGCTGTCCATTGTGAAACGGGCATTTGCTCAAATCGCCACCATTTTGATTTGTGTTATGATCCATAATTGAATTGATTATTTTGATATAATTGCGAATTTACTAAATATAGGGATTATCGAATTCATTTTTCGATTGATAAAATCTATGACACTTGTGCAAATCTAATAAGCTTTGAACTTACCGAAAATCATTTCGGCAAAAAATGATTTTGATCAGGAGATTCAGTTTTTAGTCAAAACAGATTTTTCTAAATACCTTGGAAAACCCTTTTTCCAAATGCCAAAATTGATTTTAATGGGAATCTTCCTTAGGTTGAAAAAACAATCTTAATCAATTTAATCTGATATTTATCGGAATTTAAAAACAGATCCTATGGTGGTATTTTTCTCAAAATGGACAGTTGTTCTCTTTGGTTTGTTTTTCATTGCAACAGGTTTATTGATGCTGTTTGCACCCCAAAAGGCGAGAGAAATCTTAAAAAAAGCCGGAAGCACCAACCTGATCAATTATACTGAAATAACGGTGAGGATGATTCCTGCATTGGGATTGATTGGGTATGCAGACTTCTCCAGATTTCCGCAGGTATTCAGTGTTGTGGGTTGGTTTATCTTGGGCACTTCTGTTATTCTTTATTTTGTACCAAGGAAATGGCACCACAGCTATTCCTTAAAAAGTGCTAAAATCCTAAAACCACTCTATTTCCGTCTGATTTCGCCATTCTCCATGCTGATTGGCTTGGCTATTTTGTATGCTGTTTTTTGATCTCCTATGCAGATCAAATTCTAAAAGGCGAGAAGTATTCATCTTTTTCAACATCAAATAAGGCAAATCATAATTTTCTTAAAAACTCCGGGTTTTTGATTGTTATAAATAAAAGCCAACCTAACTAATCAATCCATTCTTTTCTTTTGAAATAGAAAAACATCCCCGTGCTGATGACAACCATGATGGCCACCGCAGTCCAATACCCATGCGGATGGGACAACAGCGGCATATTTTCAAAATTCATTCCCCAGATACCGGCCAGAAAAGAGATAGGCATAAAAATCGCCGACAGGATGGTAAGCCTTTCAAGCCTACGGTTGGTCTTTTCCCTCGCTTGTGCATCATAAATCGACCGGATCGCAATGATTCTCCTTTCCAACCACTCCAAAGATCTATTCGCTGACTGAAGATTGGCCGTGGCCAAGGCAAGATATTCTGCTGTCTTCCCTGAATGAATTGCTCCTTTTTCAGTCGCTGCAAAGGACTGGAAGATAGGCAACTGGCCATGAACCACAGATTCGAGCAAGAGCATTTCAGTCTGTAATTCGGATATTTCCTCGACATTGATCTCCTCCGGATTTCGGTCCATCTTTTTCTCCAAAGTCAAAATGTTTTCACTAAAAAATGCTGTTTTCCTCAAAGACACCATTGACTGACCAAAAAACAGGGAAGAAATCAGTCCTGAAATACTGTTATCAGGCAGGACAGTAACATAATCTTGCCAGACGAGGTCTTTTTGAAACCGGATGAACTCTTTATCATGGTATGAAAGCAGAAAACCGTCATTGTACAGTAACCCCAGGTATTCCAAATTCCTTAAATCCTGTTTTTCTGTATGGACAGGAAGCACAATCAAAGAAATCGGTTTGAGCGGATAAAAGCCCGGATGGTCATAGGAACTGATACTAAACCGCCTGATCAAACCTTGAATACCAAGTTCATCAAGTTTCTCTGCCAATTCATGCTTCTCTGCACCGATTATATCTATCCATACAGTGTCTTCTCCCTTTGAGATGGTTTCAATGGCAGATTCAAAATCAATCAAATGGAGGCGTTTCTCCTCCAAAATCTTATTGCAGGTGACTATCATCGGTTATTTGGTTTTTGGGTTGTAAAAATATTTATAGCTACCAAGGTTTGTTTTGAAGGCTTAAAAGTCTGCATTTCACTAAATAAAACCAATGACAACTTGGTTTTTCACCTCAACCATAATATATCTGTTTTGTATCATGGCAGTAGATGAACAGTTTTTCTTAAAACTATTTTGAGATGATCAGATCAGTTTTACTTAAAGTCATGGAGCTATATGATTTCCATCATGCTTTATCGAATACAATTCCAGTACTTTTAGATAAGTTATCAATCCAATGCTCCTTTAAACATCACTTTAAGACCAAAACAGGATCAATTAGGGTTTGAAATGAGCATAGAAACTGAATCAGGATCTTTATCCGAAAAAGGCACCAAAGTAGTATTGAAACAAACCCCAAGAAAGTGATTGGGGATTTGTAATTCTGAGTGGCAAGCTGATACATATCGGCAGATTGAGTATTTCAATTGAAAAGGATTTAAAAATCCTGAAAAATATAGAAAGTCCTCTCATGAAAACCCGCAAAAGTAATTACCCGACATTGTACCAGATCAACACCCGAGTTTGGTTAAACTCCTTATCTCATAAACTAGGAAAGCATGCCACTTTGAATGATATCCCGGACGGAGAATGGGACAAAATCAAAGAATTGGGATTTGAATGGGTATGGCTGATGGGGATCTGGCAAACAGGTGCCAAGGGGAAAGAGATTTCACGTACCCACCAAGATTGGCTGGAGGAATTTGAAAAAACCCTTCTTGACCTCAAAATGGGAGATATTGAAGGTTCGGGATTTGCGATTTCTGCCTATGAAGTCCACAAGGATATGGGAGGAAATGGGTCGCTCTCACGCCTTAGAGAAAAAATGAAAGAAAGAGGGTTGAATCTGATGTTGGATTTTGTCCCCAACCATACCGCCATAGACCACGAATGGGTCCAAAAACACCCGGAATTTTATATCGAAGGCACTGAGGAAGACCTTCAGCGGGAAGCCCACAATTACAAACCTCTCCAAGTAAAGAATAAAGAAAGGGCTTTCGCCCATGGTCGAGATCCATTCTTTCCATGCTGGCCTGACACCCTTCAGCTGAATTATGCCAATCCTGACCTGCACAAAGCCATGATCGGGGAACTTGAAAAAATCTCCGGTCTCTGTGACGGTGTTCGCTGCGACATGGCAATGCTGGTAACACCGGAAGTATTTGAAAAAACATGGGGAAGAAACAGTAAGCCCTTTTGGCCAAAAGCCATCCAAAAAATCAAATCAAAATACCCCACATTCAAATTTATTGCTGAGGTGTATTGGGACATGGAATGGGAACTTCAGGTACAGGGGTTTGACTTCACCTATGACAAGAAGCTCCTTGACCGGCTGTTGGAAGGCAAATCCAGGCCTGTCCGTGAACATCTCAATGGTGCACTTGAATACCAAAACCGGACAGTACGGTTTATTGAAAACCACGATGAACCCCGGGCAGCAGCCTCCTTTGACCAAAAGCAACATGAAGCTGCCGCCATCATCACTTACTTCTCCCCAGGACTCAGGTTTTTCCATCAGGGGCAGTTGGAAGGTAAGAAAATACACCTTTCTACACACTTGGTGCGCTGTCCGCATGAAGCCATCGATCCTGTCCTACAGCGGTTCTATTGCAGGCTGCTTGAGGTACTCAAAAACCCTCTCTTTGAAAAAGGAAGGTGGAAACTGCTAGATCCGAAAGCCACCTGGTCCGGAGACGTTACATGGGATTCATTCATCTCCTTTTCTTGGGAAAATGGCCAAAACAACATTGGGATTGTGGTGGTGAACTATGCCCCTTACCGAAGTGAATGTTTCCTCCAACTTCCTTTGCCATATCTGGCGGATAAAAAATGGAGGCTGCAAAACCTGATGGGCGAAGAATATTATGAAAGGGACGGAAACAGCATGCTATCCCAAGGCCTATTCCTGGATATGCCGCCTTGGCATTACCATGTCTTTGAATTTAAGCCATTGAAAAAGACGCTATAAATCTTGAAGAAAAGGAGACCCCGATCTTTTTCCTTTAGATTTGATCAAAACCTCTACTGTTTTCTATTCCAAGACAAATTTGAATCAGAAAATTTGCCGATGAATAGGGTTTTTCCAACTGACAAAATTCATCCTCGAAAATATTCTTCATTTACCTGACCATGTAGAAAACCTGGTCAACAAAAAGCTTGTTGGGGACCATTTTTTTCTTGACTTGAACGCTGATTTTATAGCCATGTATTTTTAAAACCCAAAATATCAGAAAGCTTCATTTTTTTTTCTTAAACCACCATAATCACCCAAAAAGGGCAAAAAAATGATTTTCTAAATCCTGATAAAATCAAATTTTGTAAGCCGTAAAATTCCAAAACAGGAACTGAAAATTCATAAAATTATATTTATTCAAATTAAACGTTAACGTTTAATAATACCGTTTTTCAAGGGTTAAATTTATGATACCGATAATTCTACCTAAAGAAATGGCAAAAGCATTGTATTTATTTTGGATTACTAAAGATTCAATAAAGGCAGCTTTTGCTCAAAAAAATAAGAAAATCAAAAAACCTAAAGCGTACCCTACTCAAATGAAACCTTTCTATATATTTTGTTTTGTATTTCTAATAATAGTTTCTAGTGCTCAAGCCCAAGTATTCACCAACAAAGTTGTAGGCGAAAAACACCAATCCAAAAGAGATAGCCTAAAAAATTCCGAATACCCATATATCTTGCCGATCTGGGGAGGCAAGGTAACCCAAGCCGGATATACACTCCCCTATTCTGCAGGATTAAGCGTCAATTATTTTTGGCAGGAATCTGACCTCATCATTGAAAACCTCATGGTAGGATTCAATGGTGGCCAAATGTATAATGTAGATGATGTGGTAAGGTTTAATAAAGCCGTTGCAACTGCAAGCGCTATTTCTGTAAGACCCGATGTTTGGGTATTCCCATTCTTAAATGTTTATGGGATTTTGGGTAGAACCCAGGCATCAACAGAAGTAGGATTTGGCCTTTGGCTGCCTGACTCGACCAATACCTATTCGGAAGTATTCAATGCAGAATCAAAAGTGGATTTTACGGCCGGGACTTTTGGATTTGGAATGACACCTACTATTGGTGTCGGTGGAGGATTTTTGGCATTGGATATGAATATCGCATGGACTGACGTACCGCAATTGAGTCGACCAACAAAGACTTTTATCTTCGGCCCACGATTAGGCAAAAACTTCAAACTTCCAAATCAGAAAAGTAACATAGCGATATGGGCAGGGGGATTCAGGGTTCATCTCAATTCTGAAACCAACGGTTCTGTCAACTTCAGCGATGTCATCGACACAGATGGGCTTCAGCCAAGGATAGACGAGGGCTTCGAAAAAGTCGAAGGTGCCCATATCAAAGTGGATACATGGTGGGAAGGACTCTCCCCTGCCGACCAAAAAAACCCCATCAATATCGCCAAATACAATGCCGCAAATTCGACTTTGACCCGGGCAAGTGAACTCCTCGTGGCTGCAGATGCTGCGCTGAATGATGACCAATCTGCTTCAGTCCAATATTCGATGGACAAAAGACCTGCCGATATGTGGAATTTTATTGTTGGATCCCAGTATCAGATAAACAAAAGTCTGATGTTCCGTGTCGAGGTCGGGTTTTTGACATCAAGAACCCAAGTAATGACCGGTATTCAGTATAGGTTCGGCTTATAAGTAGTATCCCGTTTTCAAAACAAAACCCCTGTGAAATCAAGCTCACAGGGGTTTTGTTTTGTAGGACCGGATGGAAAAAACCTGGCCAAAGATCTTGGGTAAAAATTGAATACTTATTCGAAAGCAGTATCCATTTTCACCTTTACTCAAAATTGTAATATTGCCATTGCTGATATGAAGAAAGACAAAATCAATATGATGTAAGCCAAAACAGAACCAATTGAAAACCGCATTTCTTGGTAATGTTCTTTCAGCTTAGACATGCTTTGGTTGTGTTGTATCGTGGCCACAAGTAATACCACAAATGAAAGGATTACAAGGAAAATACCAATTTGCGCCCCATTGATATGGTTCACAAACCCGGTTCTACCTTCTTCTATACGCTCATAGAAGTATTGGTAAGCACCCACCCCAACAGCAAGCAATGTCACGGAAGTCCTGATCCAGGCAAGTTGAAGCCTTTCAAAGGCAACCCGGATCCTTTCATTTTGGAGGAGTTTTTTGTTGGCCTTCTTTTCTTTCTTCTTCTTCAATTCTTCAGGAGTCAGTATTTTTTCCACTTCGGGTTCAGATGGGTTCATAATGATCAGATTTTAAGCCAAATTAAATAAGTTATTTGGTATATTTTTCAAAATTAACAAGCATTATTCTCCTAATTTTCAGAAGATGGGTCTGTACAAAACAGAAATAGACACGCTTCACAAAAATTGAAAGTAGGTTTTTGACTAAAGCAAATTGGACTGAAATCAAGCCAAAAGAATTTGGAGAAACATACTCCCACGCCCACCATATACCATCATCTTTCCGCCCCTTTTCAGAACTCCAAATTCCCACCACTCCCATTTTATCCACTCAAAAATGAAGAAAATAAAACTCCGATACACCTCTATTTTTTCTGATTTTTTAAACGATAGCGTTTACAAACGACCTCCAAAAACCTATAAATTTGATAGGTAAAAAAGAGGCTTAAAGCGCAAAAAAAGCCATCTTACACCTCTTCCACGATAAATACATTGGAACCAAATAGATGGCCTCTTAGTCTCCTTTCCTAACAAAACCCGAGAGGTTTATCTCCAAATGGTTTTTTGAACATACAAGGATAAAAACAAGAAAATCAATTCTCCATGAATGAAAATTCTATCAATTAAAAACTTAAATTCCGTAATGATAAATAAAACCAAAATCCTACTCCTGTTCATGTTCCTTTTAGTATCAGGAACTTCCAAATCCCAAGTCATCATTTCCTTGCTTTTTGGAGACGCCCTCAACACTGAAAAAATCGAGTTTGGATTGACAGGCGGATTAAACCGAACCTATTTCAATGGATACAATGGTTCCGAGGGACTGAATAATTTCAATTTGGGTTTCTATTTCCATATCAGGGTCAAAGAAAATTCATTTTTAAGCACAGGTGTATTGGTCAAATCCAATGTGGGTGCGACCGGAATGCCGACTTATGCACTGGGTGACGAAAATTTTGACGAGTTATTCGAAGAAGGTAATCTGACCACCAAGGTCAATATCTTTTACGTCCCGATCATGTGGCAGCAACGCATCAACCAAAGGTTCCTTTTGGAAGGTGGCATACAGGCAGGATTAAGATCCAAAGCCTATGATTACTTTAACTTAGAAAGTAATGGCGGTGATTTGGAGTTTAGACGCCAAGTCAGTGATGATTTTACAAGACTTGATTTTGGCCTGGTAGGAGGAATGGGTTATAAGCTTAAAAAAGACCTGAAAAGTATGAGTGTAGGGATGCTATACTATTATGGCTTGGTCGATGTCATGAAGAATCCTGATGCGACAGTCAATAATTCCTCCCTGAATGTCTACTTGAGAATTCCAATCGGTGCCGGTCAAAAAGAAAAATAGATCAAAAATCAAAATACAAACAATCTAAAAAAAACCAATATGAAAAAAATCATATTTATTATGATTGCCGCTTGGCTGATGGTATTTGGCTTTGGAATAAACAGCATGGCGCAAATCCAGGACGGAGAAATTGAATATTTCCAATCCGTATATGGCATGGACAAGAAACTCATGGTTTCTGAATTTCTTCAAATTAATCCGACCGATCCCTTTTGGACCATTTATGATGAATACGAAGTCAAAAGGAAAGATTTGGGACAGACCAGGTTCGACTTGCTCAATAGGTATGTTGAGAACTATGATAAACTTGGGGATGCAGATTATGATGAAATAGTCCGTCAGATGATCGCTCTTAGGAAAAATACCGACAAGCTGATAGAAGATTATTACAAAAAAGTCAAAAAATCCAATGGCTCTAAGGTGGCGGCGCAGTTCTTCCAATTAGAGGAATACTTTATTAGTGAAATACGCGCCGGTATTATGGAAGGCATTCCTTACATCGGAGAGTTCGATAAATAAAACTTTCATAGGCTGGATCAGTTAAAATATCCGGCCTTTTTTTACCTCCAGTTTGCTAAGTACGCTTGACTAGCAAAATTTTTGTGATACCGGTTTTGTAATTGGTAAATTAGGAAAATGAAATTCAACATATTAGCGATCACCTTGCTTCTTTTTTACTGCTGCACTTCTGCAAAAAAAGAACCCACTCCCTTTGTAAAAGGAATTTATGGCAATCCCGCCACACTTTTGGATGCAGGATACAGGTTTGATTCTTTGGGAATGAACGCGGTATTTGTCAGAAGCATTTCCCTCAATAGGGAGTTTTATAATACAGCCCGCCAACAAGGCGCTAAGGTTTTTGTAGAGTTTCCGACGCTCAACGGAAAAGAATACCTTCAGGACCACCCTGAAGCTTGGCCCATCACAGAAACGGGCGAAAAGGCCGAACCTGCAGACTGGTTTATGGGAATTTGCCCAACCGACCCGGATTTTAAGAATTTTCGACAAGAACAATTGAAAGATATCCTTCGGGAATTTGAAGTAGACGGGATTTTTTTAGACTATGTCCATTGGCATGCCCAGTTTGAAACCAAAAATCCCATCCTCCCCGAAACCTGTTTTTGTGATCGCTGTACCCGTCAGTTTGGAGAAAGTATCGGAAAAGAAATTCCCGGTAACATGATTGCTGAAAAGGCAAGTTGGATCCTGGAAAACCAAGACCCTGCATGGAGAAAATGGAGGGCATATATCCTCAATGGTTGGGTGGAAGAAATGGGAACCATTACCAAGGAAATGAGGCCTGAAGCCAAATTGGGGGTTTTTTATTGCGCTTGGTATCCGGAAGATTATGATTCTGCGCTGTACCGGAATCTCGGTATCGATCCATTGGCTTTTTCAAAGATCGCTGATGTCATGTCTCCCATGTTGTTTCACCAAATGAAGGAAAGGCCAACCACTTGGGTCGGAGATTATGTGACTTGGTTGGGAAACTTGACCCAAACAGAAAAAATCGGAAAGCCACTGATATGGCCCATAGTCCAATCTCATAACAATCCCGGAATTATCAGTCCCGAAGAATTCAGACAAGTCATGCTTGAAGGTTCCAAAGCGCCCGCATCCGGCATCATGATGTTTTCGGACCAATCTCTTGTCGAAAACCCAGACAAAATAAAAGTGATGAAAAAACTTTATAGAGAGGAAATAAAATAACATAACATGGATATACGCTTCTTTGCCAGTAACCCTATATTCTTCTTCATGGGGACGGATCCCGATAGCTATCCATAGCCGTCAAGCTAACAAAAATAGAAACAGCTAGGAAGATATTGAAAAGGGTGTAGTATTC
>NZ_JAKZAL010000038.1 GCF_022538115.1 Cognataquiflexum rubidum
TATTTCGGTCAAAAGCTTTTTGACAGACTCATCATTGCTTCAATTTATCCTTACTGGAATGATTGCGGATAATCATATTGAAATATTAAGGATTTACTTGTTTTGATAAATTTTCAGCCATTTAAGAGGTTTATATAATTGGATACATCTAGAATATGTTGCAAAGAGTGCTATAGGTGATTTCTTGGATGTTTTTGGAATATTGTCTTTTTTGATAAATTGAAAGAGGAATTTCAATGATTTCTTTTAATCAGGATATATCAATCAAAATATACCCAACAACCAATGAACCAAATCATCCAAAAAATTGCGATGGTGCTGTTTGCACTTCTTACTGTCAATTCTTGTCAGCCTAAAAGCAAAAGGATCAATCCTGATCAAATCAGCATAAGTTGGGAACTTGAACAAAACCAAATCTCTCCTGAACAATTTCACCAGGCAAAATTCCTGCTTACCAATAATGGTGACCAACCTTTGAAACCGGATTGGGAAATCTATTTCAACACTATTTTTCTCTCTGTAAATCCCCAGGAGCTAGATTCTTTGGTTTCAATCCAACACCTTTCGGGCGATTTTTTCAGGATCAAACCGAAAGATGGCTTTCCTGTTTTGGAGAAAGGGGAGACTTATTCATTTTCCTATTCTTCTGATAATTTTTTGTTGAAAAACAGCCACACGCCTACAGGACTTTATATAGTTTTTGGCGATAGTGAAGAAGGCCATCCAATAGCGGATTTTACAGCTTCAAGAATCGAAATTCAGGACCAATTGACCGCTGTTGCAGGAAGTAATTTACCGATTCCTGATCCTGCTTTCCTTTTTGAAAGGAACAAAAACCTGAGCCTACTATCCCAAAAAGACTTCAGTCCCATTATTCCCACTCCTAAATCATACAATTGGGGAGTAGGTGAGGTTGTTTTGTCCGAAACAATCTCCATTTATGCAGATGCCGGTTTTGAAATGGAAGCAGAACTTCTAAAAGAAAGACTTTCAACCTTTTTTAAAGGAGAGATTGAAATATCCTCCTCAAAAGATGCGTCTGTTTTAATTCTGAAAGATCCATCCAAAGTTTCTTCGGAAGCTTATGCCTTGAATATTGGTGAAAAAATAGAAATCAGCTCCGGCAATCCAAAAGGAGCTTTTTATGGAATTCAGTCTTTGTTGGCTATGCTGCCCTTGTCTTCTTTTACTTCTCCTGCGGATAAATTAGAGTTACCCAAGATATCAATTGAAGACGAACCGCGGTTTGAATACCGTGGTTTTTTCCTTGATGTTGCACGTAATTTCCAATCCAAAGAAGCCATCCTCAAAATCCTTGACCTCATGGCTTTTTACAAATTGAATGTGTTTCATTTCAATCTGGCCAATGACGAAGGTTGGAGAATTGAAATTCCCGGTTTGCCGGAGTTGACCGAAGTCGGCAGCAAGCGGGGCCATTCCAAAGATGAATTTCAATTCCTATGGCCATATTATGCATCTGGTCCTGATAAAGATAAGTCACCGAATGGCACAGGATTTTATTCTGTGGAAGATTTTAAGCAAATACTCCAATATGCAAAAGAACGCCATATCGAAGTCATTCCCGAAATCGGAGCTCCGGGCCATTCCCGTGCTGCAATCATAGCGATGAGGAAAAGATACCATGACAAGATGAAATCCGGAGATGAAAAGGGGGCTTTAGAATATCTTCTGGAAGATTTTGGGGATCAATCTGAATACCTTTCTGCTCAAAATTTCAGAGGCAATACCATCTGTATCTGTCAGGAATCTGCATTTACTTTTTATGAGAAAGTGGTGGATGAAATTCTGACAATGTATAAGGAAGCGAATGTTCGGATCAGCACATTCCATACCGGAGGGGATGAAGTGCCCAAAGGAGCATGGACGAATTCGCCGGTTTGCGAAAAATTCATTGCTGAAACAGAAGGGATAAATACGAGAAATGACCTTCAAAATTATTTTTATAACCGAGTCAGCAAAATGTTTGAAGAAAGAGGAATCCAAACAGCCGGTTGGGAAGAAATCGGTCAAATGGATATCCACGAAAACGGAAAAGAAGTCATCCGACCCAATCCCGTCTTTGCAAATAAAGGGTTCAGGGCCTATGCATGGAATGCAGTAGCAGGATGGGGTGGAGAAGATATGGCCTACCAATTGGCCAATGCAGGCTATGAAGTGATCATCTGCAATTCGTCGAATTTCTATTTTGACCTTGCCTATAATATGGATCCGGATGAACCCGGGCATCAATGGTCTGGATTTGTGGATACAAAGACAGCTTGGAGAACTGTGCCTTTGAATAATTTTATTTCAAATGAAACCGACATGTATGGCAATCCGATTGATATCGAGACTCTGTCAAAGAATAAAGCCAAGCTGACAGCAGAGGGAAGGGGAAATATCAAGGGTGTTTCGGGTCAGTTGTGGTCCGAAACAGTCAAAGGTCAGGCAATGATGGAATACTACCTTTTACCAAAAATGTTGGGGTATGTAGAAAGGGCATGGTCTCAGGATCCTGAATGGACAGTAATTGCCGACCCTGAAAAAAGGAAAATTGAGATGGAAAAAGAATGGAACAAGTTTGCCAATGCTGTAGGACAAAAAGAAATCCCAAGGTTAGAATACCTTTTTGGCGGTTTTAATGTGCGTTTGCCAAAAGCCGGGGCAACGGTCAAGGAAGGAAAAATCTTTGCCAATTTGGATACACCCGGCCTCACAATCAGGTATACAGTAAATGGCGGTGAACCGACTATCCAATCGGAAATTTATTCAGAGCCGATTCCATTTAAGGGGAATGTCAAGCTGCAGGTTTTTTCCCCACAAGGAAAAAGCGGAGGTATTTCTGAAATCAAATAGTGTTTCCAATCAATAATTCTGTCTTGCGGATTTTCGCGATGGGTAGATATTGCCTTCAAAATCAAGTCTGAATCTCAATATCTTACACAAATGGGATTTGATTGTGACAATCACGATTTATATTTAGAATTGGAAAAATTACCAATAGACAACCGAGTTAGCCCAAAATTTCTTTTATGAAAAATATTTATTTATTGACCAAAAGCTTCTTGTTTCTTTTTGGAATAGGTTTTTTGCATTCCTGTGACTCAAAACCTGAAATTAAAGATTTTGATTTATTGACTGAGGAGGAAAGACACCTTCCCGAAAATGCGCTTTCAGGGATTACTTTTGCGGAAGGTATAGAGGCCAAACTTTTTGCATCGGAACCTACTATAACCAATCCTACAAACATTGACATAGATCATCGGGGAAGAGTGTGGGTATGTGAGGCCTACAATTATCGACCTGCCATCACCGGCAACGATCCCCGTCAAGAGGGAGACCGCATCGTGATATTGGAAGACACTGATGGAGATGGAATCCAAGACAAAAGTACGGTATTCTACCAAGGACCTGAGATCAATGCGCCTTTAGGCATTTGGGTGATGGGAAACAAAGCCATTGTTTCTCAAAGTCCCTATGTATGGATGTTTACAGATACAGATGGAGATGATAAGGCTGATACCAAAGAAATTATTTTTCAGGGAATTTCCGGAGATCAGCATGACCACGGGATGCATGCTTTTGTTTTTGGGCCGGATGGGAAGTTTTACTTCAACTTTGGAAACGCCGGAGCACAGTTGTTGGATAAAAACGGAAATGTCATCGTGGATAAATCCGGGAAGGAAATCAATACCAAGAACTATCAGGAAGGATTGGTTTTTAGAAGCAATACTGATTTTACATATATTGAAGTCCTTGGCCAAAACTTCAGAAACAATTATGAAGTAGCTGTGGATTCCTACGGTACTATGTGGCAATCGGACAATGACGATGATGGCAACCAAGGGGTTCGGATTAATTTTGTGATGGAATATGGGAATTATGGTTACAAAGATGAGATGACCCGTGCAAGTTGGTCAGCCAACAGAACCAATAAAGAAAAGGAAATTCCGCTTCAGCATTGGCACCTCAATGACCCGGGTGTTGTACCAAATCTGTTGCAGACGGGTGCGGGTTCACCTACCGGTATTTTGATTTACGAGGGAAGGTTATTGCCGGAAGTTTTTTGGGATCAGATGATCCATTCTGATGCAGGTCCTAATGTTGTCCGGGCATATCCTGTGAAAAATGTCGGAGCAGGATATTCAGCCGAAATGGTCAATATCATGCACGGGGATAAAAATCAATGGTTCAGACCCTCAGATGTTTGCATTGCTCCAGATGGTTCTTTGTTTGTTTCAGATTGGTATGACCCTGGAGTTGGCGGACATCAAGTTGGAGATTTGAACCGCGGTAGGATTTTTAGGTTGGCTCCTCCAGATAGCGATTATGAAGTCCTTTCCTATGACCTCACTTCCTTGGAAGGAGCATTGGAAGCCCTTCAAAACCCAAACCTTTCATGGCGTTACCAGGCATGGCAGGCTTTACAAAAGCAAGGTTCAAGTGCAGAAGATGGCCTAAATAAAATGTTTGAATCACATGAGAATCCCAGAATGCGTGCAAGGGCTTTTTGGGTTTTGGCCAAAATGGATGGGAAAGGCCCAACTTATGTTCAAAAAGCAATTAACGATCCCAATCCGGATCTGCAGATAGCAGGTTTGAGGGCAGCCCGACAATTGGACATGGATTTTATTCCATTTGCCAAGCAATTGGCAAAAAGTCCAAATGCACAGGTTAGGAGGGAAGTGGCCATTGCGCTGAGGCATCATCCCTCACCTGAAGCGCCAGAAATCTGGGCTGAATTGGCAAGGCAACATGACGGTCAGGATAGGTGGTATTTGGAGGCGTTGGGAATAGGGGCAGACGGGCAATGGGATACTTATTATGCTGCTTGGGAGAATTTGGTGCAGGATCAGGTTTTAGATAATAAATCAAACAAGGACATTGTCTGGAGAGCAAGAACAGGGAAGTCAATTCCCATGTTGGCAACTTTGGCGTCCGATCCTGCTGAATCCATGGACATGCGTTTGAGGTATTTCCGGGCATTTGATTTCAATCCCGATGCTGAAGCCAAGTCGAAGGCTTTGATCGAAATGCTTGAAAAACCAACTCAAGACCAAAAGGAAATAAACAGATTGGTCATTACACATTTGGAACCAAAGTATATCAAAACATCACCGGCTGCGATGACCGCATTGAACGATGTGTTGAAAGAGTCGGAGGGGAAAATTGATTTTGTCGAACTGGTACGAAAATTTGAACTGAAAGACAAAAATCCTCAATTGCTAGAGATGGCACTCGCCAATTATGACAACAATATTGGAAGGTCTGCAGCCACCACGCTGCTTAATCAGGGTGGAGCTCCTTTGGTCCAAAAGGTTTTGAATGGCAAAGACGAAAAGCAGGTTTTTGATATGATCTTGGCTTTGCGCGGTATCGGTTCAAACCAATCAATCGCTATTCTGGAAGAGATGGCTTTTGATAGCAAAAGAAATGTAAATGTCAGAAGAGAGGCTGCGGCAGCTATCGGTGGAAGTTATTCCGGGGAAGAACGGGTTTTGGTTTTGTTGAAAGAAGGTAAATTTCCTGACAATCTAAAAGCCTCCGCAGTAAATGGTGTTAGCCGGGCTTGGAGAAAAAGTGTGAGGACAGAAGCGGCCGGTTATTTGGAAAGTAATGATGCTGCAAATCCATTGCCTCCGATGAATGAATTGATGGCCATGAAAGGTGTTGTTGATAACGGACTTACTGTATTCAAAAATAACTGTGCTGTATGCCATCAGGTCAATGAAATTGGGATGGACTTTGGTCCTAAGCTCTCAGAAATCGGGAGTAAGCTATCCAAAGAAGCGCAATATATCGCCATCATCCATCCGGATGCTGGAATCAGTTTTGGCTATGAAGGCTACATCCTCAAAACCAAAGAAGGAAGTACCTATGGAGGCGTAATCAGCAGCCGAACAGAGACGGACATCGCTTTGAAAATTCCGGGGGGAACGATGGTTAATCTTAAAACTGCGGATGTCGCTTCCATCGAGCAGATGGAAAACTCTATCATGCCATCCGGTTTGGAAAAGGCCATGAGTACCCAAGAATTGGTGGATTTGGTGGAATATCTGATGAGTTTGAAGAAAATGTAATTGTTGATTACTAAGTATGGCTTAAGCCAAAGAATAAACTTTGAGGGCAATTAAATTCTTCCCGGATTTTTGAATTCAATTTTATTGTTTTTCAATTCCCAAAATCAAAATAGCCACGATGCTTAAATCATGGCTATTTCTCTTTATTAGGTGCTGGCTACGTTTATCTTTGAATTGAGATCAATGGTGGTTTTTGAAGCAATATCCATGAGTATCCAATATCAATTAATATCATCTTAATCCTGATTCTTTATTTTATCTTTATGTCCGCAATGATGCCAGTAAAATAGTTATCTATATTAAATCTTGGCTGCAAACTGAAATGTCCGGTATTTCGTCCCGATAGCCATCAGGATTCCGACTTCGGTCTTCCGTCCCACTTGGAGAATAAAATAGGGTTACCGGCAAAGAAGCGCATATCCATATTTTTTTATCTTTTACTTTTCATTTAAACCCTACCTTTGTCAAAAAACACATATCCATGGATTTTTCTTCCCTCGGTCTTTCGCTTAGCATCCTTGACGCCATCAAAAAGGCAAAATACGAAAGCCCTTATCCGATTCAGATCGAAGCCATTCCTGCTATTTTAAAAGGTAAGGACATTCTTGGGATTGCCCCCACCGGATCCGGGAAAACAGCCGCTTATGTGCTACCTATTTTGCAGCAATTACAGCAGACCGAATATATCAAAACACGGAATATCCCTGTCCTGATTTTGGTTCCTACCAGAGAATTGGCCACACAGGTGGAGGAAGTAATCAAAGTATTCAGCAATTTTTTACCACGGAAAGTAAAAACACTTGCGGTTTTTGGCGGAGTTTCTGTCAATCCCCAAATGATGAATATTTATGGCACAGAGATCGTCGTCGCCACTCCTGGAAGGTTGTTGGATTTGGTGGATAAAAATTCCATTTCCCTGTCCAGTCTCAAAGTATTGGTTTTGGATGAGGCGGATAAGATTTTGAATCTGGGTTTCAAAGAAGAAGTGGACGAGATCCTTTCCAAATTACCCAAAAAGAGGCAAAACATCCTTTTTTCAGCCACTATGGAAGAAACGGTGGAGGATCTGATCAACCGGATTTTGCATAATCCCGAAAAGATTTCTGTGGAAGTCGAGGGAATTGCTCCTGAACTGATCGCCCAATCAGCTTATTTGGTACCAATGGAATATAAAGGACCGCTCCTACGTCACTTGATCAAATCAGGCAATTGGAATCAGGTGTTGGTATTTACATCTTCGATCAGAACAGCAGACAATGTCGCAGGGAAGCTCAATAAAAACGGAATTGAGGCTGTTTCTTTTCACGGAGATAAAAGCCAAGGCGCAAGGACAGATGCTTTGACCAAATTCAAAAATGGTAAACTCAGGGTTCTTGTCGCAACGGATTTGGCTTCTAGAGGAATCGACATCAAATTTTTGCCTGTAGTGGTGAATTATGAATTGCCAAGATCCCCAAAAGATTATATCCACAGGATAGGAAGGACAGGACGTGCAGGTTCTGAAGGCGAAGCCATTTCTTTAATTTCAGAAGAGGAAGAGCATCACTTCAAGGTGATTCAAAAAAAGATGGGTAGGAGAGTGGAGTTGATTGATGCTAAGAATCTGGATTTTTAATTCAGTCTTTTAACCATTCCATCCTTTTGGCCCAATCCTGCAGAAAATCCTTTCGGTGTCGATTGACAGTTTTGGCGCCTTGGCGGTTATTTTCAATCAGATCAGGATCGGGATTGTCAGTCCAATAATTTGGGCCATGGTCAGTTTTGATAAATGAACCACCCCAACTTTCCCCTTCGGGATTTTCAATGTCCCCATTTAAAAAATAAAGGACAGAAGGCGTATCACCCATTTTAATGTCCTTTTTCTGCTCCCAAAAGAGCCTTCCCAAATTTCCGTGATCCTTTACAAATGTCTCCACAAAGGTTTGGTTTCCCAAATTTCCACTTTGTTCTCCACCCATATACATGCCCCTAAAGGTTGTATTGTTTTCTATCCACCAAAGATCAGGATGGTTGTTGAAAAGGTAATCCCTTGATTTTGGATCCTGAGCTGTATTCCATGAACCGATTGAATAAACCCTCAGCTTTGATTTGATGGTAGGATCCGAATGGACAGCTTGGGCAACGTCCGTCATTGAGCCCCAAACCAACACGTAAACCGGTCTTTTGCTTTCATTTACCTTTTGGATAATCCATTGAGAACCTTCACTTAGGTTATCAGGTTCATCAGCATGTTGAATTTCCAATGATCCTTGTTTGCTAATGCTTCTGAGGTATTTGGGATCAGGAAATTCTATATTTTTGGCTTTTAATTTTGGAAAATCTTTCTCATACG
Organism: Cognataquiflexum rubidum; assembly: GCF_022538115.1. Lineage (GTDB taxonomy): Bacteria > Bacteroidota > Bacteroidia > Cytophagales > Cyclobacteriaceae > Cognataquiflexum > Cognataquiflexum rubidum. The sequence goes on from NZ_JAKZAL010000038.1 coordinate 8,413, forward strand.
CTTCTATTGCTTCTAAGATGTTAGATAGCCTTCCTTTTCCGGGTGGTGAACTTATCAGCCCCAACAACTCAAATCGGCCCCCATATACCAGCAGGTGGACCATTGATTGGTAATCGTCCGGATCGTCGCCTCCTATATCAGAGGAGATGATAATCTGAGGTTTTTGCCCATTACTTTCCTGTGAATTTTGGCAATAAGAACTAGTTGAAAGAAAAGTCAATACCAGAAGTAGAAATCTTCCAAAACAAGCCACCAACCCAGATTTTCTACAGTTTAAAACTTTCATGATCTTATAATCTTTAAGGAGAAGGTCAATCCAATTTTGCTTCATGAATCACATTATGGATGAAACGTAGTTTTTCCTTTACATTCAAGTTGATCACAAATGGATATAAATCTTGTAAGCCCATGCTTCTGTTGATACTGTTCATCATAAAAGAGAGTGGCAGCCATTGGTCAAAAATAGTGTCGAAGTTTTTACAGTAATAGGCATTCTCGGTGATTTTGGCAGATTTGACTGAGATGCTTTCATGGACTTTGGGATTGATGGACAAGCCGTAGAAGTAGGCTGTTTCCAAAGTATCCACGATATGCATGTAATGTGCCCAAGTCTCCGCCCAACTTTCCCAAGGATGCATCGTGGCGTAAGCACTGATGAAGTTTTGGTTCCAGTTTGCAGGTGCACCATGTTGGTAATAATGGTTTAGCGCTTCTTGGTAACTGTAAGTTTCATCTCCAAAATTGGACCTAAATGCATCAAGATTATCTGTTCCCCAAATCAGCCTTTCCCAATAGTAATGGCCGATTTCGTGCCTAAAATGTCCAAGAACTGTCCTGTACACTTCATCCATGCTGTTTCTAGCCATTTCTCTTTCCACATCATCCGCTTCAGCTATATTCATGGTGATGAGCCCATTTGCATGTCCTGTCATCACCCTGAATCCGTCCGTCATTGTAGAATCGGATTTAAAGTTAAATGCAAGGCCTTTTTCATAATCCACAGCTTTGGATATGATGGGTAAATCCCATCTTAGCAGAGCGTAAATCAACCTGTGCTTGGCCGATTCAATTTTTTTCCACCTGTCGTAATATTCTTTTTTTGTGATGTCCGGGATGATCCTATTGAGCGAGCAGGCAATACAATATTGCTCACTTACTTCATCAGAAATTACCCAATTGCATACATCAAGGGCTTGGTTTTTGCAAAAACGATATCCTTTTCCTGTGGTTGTCTCTGTGAATTTTTGATCAGGATTTAACTGGAGAGAAACCATCTTGAGATTTTTGGAATCAAATCCTAGAAGGTTGTGGCATTTCAGACAAACAGTATTGTCAAAATAAACGGAATGTCCGCAGTTGTCGCATTGAAAAATCTGCATGGTGTGTTGGCAAAGAAGTTGTTTTTATTTCGAAAAATGAATGATTGAATTTAATGCAATTCAACTTAAAAAGTAAATTTTTATTTATTTGAAAACGGATTTTTAATCTGAATGTAAATTCCACAAACTGAAAGTTTACAACCCCTTAATCTGCCCCTTGTATTTCCGGATAAGGAGCTCATTATGTGCTTCCCCCTTATCGGAATTAGAGCTGCTGAAAATTTCCGGGACGATCCCTCTTTGAATCAGGTTTTCGGCAGCCTGCACCATGATACTTTGCAAAATCACCGCGCCTGCGGAGGTGGAAGTGGCTCCGACCTTAAAATCCAAACCTTCCAATGCCACCGAAGCGTCACCGATCTCTCCGCCATTGTCAAAATACAAGTCAGCGATTTCAAAAAGCCGTTTCCCGGAAGGATGTCGTGAATTGACTGATTGGGTATGTTTCAGGTTGGTAATGACGATGACTTTGGCTCCTTTTTCCTTTGCTATCATTGCCATCTCTATGCTGACCGTATTACGTCCGGAGTTAGAGGAAATGATAAAAACATCTTTTTCCGAAAGGGGAAATTCCTCCAAAAGCGTTGCTGCATATCCTTCTTGCCTTTCCACTTTGGTACTGAAGGAAGCATCTTTGTGGAGCATCAGTGCCTCATCCAAAATAGCTACTACCCGCGCAAAACCTCCGGCCCGATAGAAAATCTCCTCGGCAAAAATATGAGAATGTCCTGTGCCGCTCGTAAAGATAAATCCTTCATTTGCCAGGCAATCGGCTACCCAATCAGCTGCCTGTTCGATTTTTTCTTTTTGGCCAAACACGACCTGAAGCTTGGATTGAACCTGCTCAAAATACCGCTGATAAGCTTTCATATCAATTGATCAGAATTTCATCTACGAATACCCAACCTTTGCCACCCGCTCCCGGGTGCCATTTTGGTAAAGGATTGACAGGAGTGAGTTTTGCTTTAATGGCCAAAATACCATTTTGGTTGATCTTGGATTCATACATCTGAAGCAGCCTGTCGCGGTTTCCTGTGGGTTGCTCGGGTTTTTGTGTATCTACCAACTTCCAATCTGCGTTTTGTGTTTTGATCCAAACTTCCACCTTGGAAGGAGGGAAAATATGCGATCCCTCGGCTGCCAAAGTGCTGAAAGCAATATTTTCGATATTTTGTGGGGATTTGAAATCCATTTGGATTTCAAAAGGAGTATCCTGAAAGCCCAGCCACTTTCCTGTCCCAAAGTCTTCATCTCCTTTTTCAAGGTCAAATAAGGTCAAAGCACCTGACCCTTTATAGGACTTATTGGGTTCAAAGGCAAGTTTGTAACTGTCAGGCTGAATTTTTGACCTGAAAAAAACAGCTTGTTTTTCTGTACTTCCAAGCCATCCCTCAGCAAAAGCCCTTGCCCGCAAGGTGGTGTTTTTGTCTAAACTTATTGGACCTGAATACACCTGATGGTTGCTGCTGTCAGGCAAAGTATTGTCGAGGGTGTAGAAAATTTTCACCGAACCGATAGGATGCTTGAGAGTAACTTCTGCTTTTTCAGTGAAAATTGAATTCTTATACTCGATTTGAGGAGCATTCAATTGATATAAAGTGCCATTATCCTGAAATCCCCCTTCGATTTTTGTATTCGGCAAGTTGGTTTTTAAGGAAGCGATGGCATCCGTGTTTTTATTGGTCCATACATATAGATTCTTCAGCTGACTAAAATCATTAAGGCTTTCAAATGCGGTTTCAGAAAGAGGATTACCACTTAGAGAAAGGTTTTTCAGGTTTTTGAGATTTTTCAGTTCTCCCAAAGTATTCCCTTCAATTCCTGTGAAATTTAGGTTGAGGTCTTCAAGGTTAGGGAAATCAGAAAGTTGTTTGAGGTCCCCATCTTTCAATGGCATATTTTGGAAGCTCAGTTCTACGACTTGTTCTTTGACTTTTTTCAGGTCGGCGATCGAATTAGGGTCGAACTGGTTTTTTCCAAAAAATGTAACCCTCAGACCTGGAGAATCAGGATAAGTAGTTACGACTTTTCTGTAATCATTGTTCAGACCAGCAATGGTTTTGGCACTTGCTGCTTCAAAGGCATAAGATTTAGAATCTTGAGAGGTAAACTTTTCCTTAGCCAAAGCAAAGAATTCACTTTCAGGATTGTATGCTGTCAGTTTTTTGTCAAAATGAGCGGAATCCAAAATCCAGCTTTGGATCAATGCAAGTTCTGTATCTGTCAATTGCGGCTTTCCTTTGGGAGGCATATGGAATTCTTCCTCCAAAGGAATCAGGATATGGACAAGAATCTGGGAATTTTCAAGGTCTTCCATATCTACAGCCGGACCCATTTCGCCGCCTTTTAAGATATATTGGACTTCATCCATTCTCAATTCACCTTTGACTTTTCCGGCTTTATGGCAACTGATACATTTTTGTTGCAGGATGGGTTTGATGACATGGTCGTAGGCCAGGGCTTCCTCGAAACTTACTTGCGGAACATCAATTTCGCTTTGCAAAGGTTCAAAAAGAAAATCCTCTCCATGTGTCAGTGAAGCGCCAAAATGTCCTGTTGCCAAGACCAAAGCCAACACAACCACTGAAAAACCTTTCGCAACTTTCAGTTTGTCTTTCACCCAAAACCAGTACCATAAAGTCCCTAACCAAAACACCAACAAGCCAGTCCATTGGTGGTTTTCAAAATCTTCTTTGACATAGCCGTCTTCCACACTGAGAAAAAGCCCTGCCAAAACAGTGACTCCTGTAAAGAAAAGTGCAGAAAGCAACAACCATTTCAGGGCAACCTTAGAATTGACTCCCAAGGAATCAGGAAACCAAAACAGCAAAGCTGCCAAAAACAACATCACAATGGGGAAATGGAGCAAAAGCGGGTGCATCCTGCCGACAACTTCCAAAAAAGCCGGCAATTGGATATTGTCTTGTCCAATGACAAGAATAAGAATCAATCCGTGAAGGACAATCAGTGAATTTTCAAGAATCGTAAAGATCTTTTGGCTTTTGGGCATACAATATTAAAACTTAAACCAAAATATCTTTTACTACTTTTCCATGAACATCCGTTAACCTGTACCTTCTTCCTAGGTGTTTGTAGGTGAGCCTTTCATGGTCTATTCCCATCAGATGCAGGATAGTGGCTTGGAAATCATGGACATGAACCGGATTTTCTACAATGTTGTATCCAAATTCATCTGTCTCTCCATAGACCATTCCTGACTTGACACCGCCGCCGGCCATCCAAATGGAAAATGCCCTCGGATGGTGGTCACGGCCATAGTTGTCCACTTGGATTTTGCCCTGACAGTAGTTTGTTCTTCCAAATTCCCCTCCCCAAATCACCAAAGTTTCATCTAACAAACCTCTTTGCTTCAGGTCTGTGATCAGCGCTGCTGAAGCCTGATCCACATCCTTTGCCTGACCGACCATCTGATTGGGCAGGTTGTCATGGGCATCCCATCCCTGATGGTAGAGCTGTACAAAGCGAACTCCGTTTTCAGAAAGTTTTCTAGCCAAAAGGCAGTTGGCAGCGTAAGTTCCCGGTATCAAGCAGTCCGGACCATAAAGTTTGATAATGCTGTCAGGTTCGGATTTGATATCAGTGACTTCCGGTACAGCAGTCTGCATGCGGAAGGCCATTTCATATTGTTGGACTTTGGCTTGGATTTCGGGATCACCAAAAGTCTCGTAATTCATATTGTTCAGTTCGGCCAACTTATCCAACATCCTTCTTCTGTCTTCCCTGTTCATCCCTTTGGGATCTTTGAGATAGAGGACGGGATCTTCACTAGCGGAAAATTGAACTCCCTGATGGACGGAATCCAAAAATCCATTGGTCCACAGTTTGGAATATACTCCCTGTCCGTTTCCTTTTCCTCGGCTCAAAAGCACACAAAAGGAGGGTAGGTTGCTGTTTTCACTTCCAAGTCCATAACTCAGCCAAGCTCCCATACTTGGGCGGTTGCCCACTTGTGCACCTGTTTGAAAGAATGTCAAGGCAGGATCATGGTTGATGGCTTCCGTATGCATGGACTTGATGATACAGATGTCATCCACTACTTTGGCCGTATGGGGGAATGCCTCAGAAATCCAGGCCCGGGATTCCCCATATTGGTTGAATTTGAAGAAAGAACCTACCAGCGGAAAAGAGCTTTGTCCGGCTGTCATGCCTGTTAGCCTTTGTCCAGCACGGATGGAGTCGGGTAGTTCCTGTCCGATCTGTTGGTTTAGCAAAGGCTTGTAATCAAATGTCTCCAACTGAGACGGTGCACCGTTTTGAAAAAGGTATATCACTCTTTTTGCCTTCGGAGCAAAATGAGGCAAAGCTTCCATCAAGGCATCTTCACCACTTTTGCCTTTGAACAAATCAGGAATCAATAGACTTCCCAAAGCAATACTGCCCAAACCCAAACTGACTTTTGAAAGAAACTTTCTCCTGTTCTCGTTTAATCCGTGTTCAAATTGTTCTTTTTCCATCTCAAATTTTGGTTATTGCTTCTTCAAGGTTATACATCGCCAAGATCACCTGCATCATTGCGGCGGTGTTTGGGGTTATTTTTTCTTCTTTGATTGGGTATTCACCTACTCTGAATAAGTCATCTGCGGATGCTTGGTCTTTGCTGAATCGTGACAATTCTTCTTCGAAATAGCCGGAAAGTATGTCCAATTCCTTCGTATTTGGAGCCCTGCATAAGATTTTCTTGAAAGCCTCTTCTATGGCTGTTTCAGGCTTGGATTCTTTTGTAGTTAGCTGACTTGCCAATACCCTTGAAGCTTCCATCACCAAAGGGTCATTCATCATGACCAATGCCTGAAGCGGGGTGTTGGTCCTTCCTCTGTTTACTTCACATTGGTCTCTGTTTGACCCATCAAATATGATCGGCATCGGAGGGGGTGAAGTGAGCTTGATAAAGGTGTAAAGGCCTCTTCTGTAAAGCTTTTCTCCTTTGTCCTGTTTGTAGGTTTTAAGTTCTCCTCGACCGGATGTGGCTGCTTCCCAAAGCCCTTCAGGCTGATAAGGCTTCACGCTTGGCCCACCTATTTCAGGTACAAGCAGGCCCGAACTCGCCAAAACCAAATCCCTGATATTCTCGGCAGGCAATCTCAATCTAGGTGACCTAGCCAGATAAATATTGTCAGGATCTGTATTCAAATGCTTCTTGGTGACTTTCGAAGACTGCATGTACGTGGCAGAAGTCATTATTTTCTTAAGCAAGCGCTTAACATCCCAATCATTTTCCATGAAATCAACAGCAAGCCAATCCAAGAGCTCGGGATGGGAGGGAAGATCTCCCTGCATCCCAAAATCACCCGTAGACTTGACAATGCCCACGCCGAAGATCTCCTGCCACATCAGGTTGACAAAAACCCTCGCAGTAAGCGGGTTGTTTTTGTCTACGGTCCACTGGGCAAGTCCAAGTCTGTTTTTGGGCAGATCATCAGGAAAGGAGAAAATACTTTCAGGCGTATTGGGACTGACAGGCGTGGTCCGCGCGTCGTATAAGCCACGGTTAAGAATATAAGTAGTCCTTAAGGTATCCAATTCATCCATTACGGAGACCATCAATTTGCTTGTATCCTGATGGTTGATAAATGTGAGGAGTTCGTTGATATCGTCTCTTTCTATCCAAAGGATCGGAGTTTTGGCAGGTTTGGACTGGGAGACGTCGCCTTCATATCCTTTTTCGGGAGTATTGTTAAAAAAGGCAAACATCTCATAGAAGTTTTTCTGCGAAATCGGATCGTATTTATGGTCGTGACATTGTGCGCATTCCATGGTGATTCCGAGGATTCCCTTGCTGAATGTGTTGGACTTGTCAAGGACATATTCGACCCTGTATTCCTCAGGAATGACACCGCCTTCTTCTGTGTATTTATGATTTCTGTTGAAAGCCGTCGCTAAAATCTGTTCTTTGGTTGCATTTGGAAGCATATCACCTGCAAGCTGCCACGTAATGAATTGGTCATAAGGAAGGTTTTTATTGAATGCATGGATGACCCAATCCCTATAAGGCCATTGGGTTCGGATATTATCATCCTGATAGCCATAGGAATCCGAATACCTCGAGATATCCATCCAAAGAACAGCCATTTTCTCCCCAAATGTGGGCAGGTTCATGATTTTGTCAACAGCTTTTTCGTAAGCTTCAGGGCTGTCGTCTTTTTCAAAGGAATTGATCATTTCAGGGGTCGGAGGCAGACCTGTAAGGTCAAGGCTTACCCTTTTGAGTAATTCGTGCTTTTCTGCCTGATCATTTGGATTCAAGCCCAATTTGTTCATTTTGGCCAAAGTGAAATAGTCTATTTCATTTCTAGGCCATTCTTCGTCTTTGATTTTGGGTAATTCGGCTTTTTTGGGACTTACAAAGGCCCAATGCGGTTCATACTGCGCCCCCTGTTCGATCCATCTTTTGATCAGGTCTATCTCACTTTCGGTCAGAGAAAGATTTGACTCAGGAGGAGGCATCAATTCGTTGGGATCGGTACTGACTATGCGGTGGTAAAGTTCTGAACCGTTAAGGTCATTGGGAATGATGGCAAATTTTCCGGGGCTTTCTTTCAAGGCAGCATAGGCAGTCTCAGGAAGATCCAATCTCAAACCTGCTTCTTGCTTGTTGGCATCAGGCCCATGACAGGCAAAGCACTTGTCTGAAAGTATCGGTCGGATATGGAAATTATAACTTAATTGCTCACCTTCACCAAAGCTGACTTCGGGAGAATTGCTTGGTTTACAAGCTACAAAAAGGTAGAGAAGCAGAAAGAGAAAGGGACTGAAGTACTTCATGGTTATCTTTGGCTTTATTCTATTCGGGTCAGTAATTTCGTAAAAAAATTAATAAACTTCAATTTCTTATTCTAAATTTTTATAAATAGACAGAATAAATTAATTAAATGGATATTAGAATTGCGGCTTTAAATAAGCTTTCTCTAATATCCTGATTTTTCTCTGATTTTTTGTTCCCTGTTTAAATTCTATCTTTAGCCCAAGAACAAATTTTTAAACATGAGTGAATTATCGGCCATTCCAATGAGAAGTTGGGTACAGATTCCAAAAGATTCAGATTTCAGCATTTATAACCTGCCATTTGGGATATTTCAGACCAAGAGGATTTCTCCGAGGGCAGGCATTGCAATCGGAGACAAGATTGTGGACTTGGCAGTATTGCACGAGGAAGGTTTTTTTTCCGACATGACGCAAATGTCTCACGGGGTTTTCCAAAAAGATACATTGAATGACTTCATTGCTTTGGGTAAGGCCACTACCAAAAGGGTCAGGGAAAAAGTACAGGAACTGCTCAAAGAAGAAAACGGTGCACTGCGCGACCATCAGAGTCGTGGAAAAGCCATCGTTAGCAGGAGTGAAGCACAGATGTTGCTTCCTGTCAAAATCGGAGATTATACCGATTTCTATAGCAGCCTCGAGCATGCGACCAATGTAGGAAAGATGTTTCGTGATCCTGAAAATGCGCTTTTACCCAATTGGAAACACCTGCCCGTTGGATACCATGGAAGAGCGTCTTCTATAGTGCCTTCCGGTACGCCTATCATCAGACCCAAAGGTCAGTTCAAAGATCCGGACATGGAGAAACCTGAATTTGGGCCGAGCAAGAGATTGGATTTTGAATTGGAAATGGCTTTTGTCATCGGTAAACCTACCAAAATGGGAGATAGTGTCAGTACCGAAGATGCCGAAGATTACATCTTTGGTATGGTGCTGTTTAATGATTGGTCGGCACGGGATATCCAAGCTTGGGAATATGTGCCATTGGGCCCTTTCCTTGGTAAAAATTTCGCGTCAAGCATTTCTCCTTGGATCGTGACTTTGGAGGCATTGGAACCGTTCAGAGTTTCCGGACCCAAGCAGGAACCGGAAGTATTGCCTTATCTTCAATATAAAACTAACCATGCTTTTGATATCAATTTGGAGGTTTTGATCCAACCTGAGGGACTCAAAGCCACCAAGGTCTGTACTTCCAATTTCAAGTACATGTATTGGAATATCGCCCAACAGCTTGCCCACCATGCTATCAACGGCTGTAATATCAATGTCGGAGACATGATGGCATCGGGAACGATCTCGGGCCCGACCGAAGACAGCTTTGGTTCCATGCTTGAACTTTCATGGAAAGGAACAAAACCGGTATTATTGGAAGAAGGAGGCGAACGCAAATTTATCCAAGACGGAGATTCCGTTATTATGAAAGGCTTTGCCGAAAAAAATGGAATCCGTGTTGGGTTTGGGGAAGTGGAGGGAAAAGTTTTGCCTGCGAAATAAGATTTCTTGAAAAGTAAAAAAAGAGGCTGTCTCCTTTTTGGGACAGCCTCCTTTTAATTTTGAATTAGTTTATATTTTGAGTTTCACTTTTCCAAATTTTCAAGGCAATTAAACAATATTGGTGGACTTTTTATTCCTTCAATCCTAACCCGATCATTATTTGATAGGCTTTAAATTTATGGCCATATACAAATCTGTTATTGCTTAAAAGCTCATCTTCATAAACCATAAATACTGTTCTTGACATTGCAAAAGATCCTAATTTTGACCATTTATTGAAATCCATTTCTCGATCCCAAAATGTTTTATGGCTGAATAATTTTGCTAAGTCAAAATAAATAATTTTATGGTCCAATGGTGGTCCTGAGACATGTTGAATAATTAAATGAAATTCCGGTTCAGAATACCCATCTCTCCAATAACTCATAGTATAGAATGTGCTATCAGGAAAATTAGTGTCCTTAGAAAACTTATTAAATCGATCCCTAAAATCATTGTCTCGGTGATTTCTATCAAATATAACGACTAGGGTATCCGAAGCATTTTCCAACCGAGGATGATACTTGATAATCGTTTGGCCATTTAAATTTTGTGCCATCATAAAGATTAAACAATATAAAATTATTCGCATGACTTCCTCCCAACTTTCGCTATTTCCATAAAATCTTCAATTTTTTTTGAACAGGACTTTTCATATGAGGGACGTTCACATATATCCTCCAAAAACCCGGTGAAGAAGGATTTCCAATTTCATTGAAATCCTTATCCAAAACAGCTTTTTACCATGGTGATTTGAAGAAATTGTTTTTAAATATTAACATTTAAGGTGAAAGGAAAAAATTATTTCCAATTTTTATCCATTGGACATTCTTCCTTTACCAAAACTTCATTTCATCCCCTCATATTAAATCTTATTTTTGCAGCGCATATCTTTTAAAACCTACCTGAGATGAATCACATCAATCCCACCACCACACAAGCTTGGTCCAAACTCCAAAAATTGGCTTATGCCAATAAGGATACCCATATCAAAAACCTATTTGCTGACAGTTCCCGCTTCGAAAAATTCTCCATCAAGCTTGAAGATATCTTGGTAGACTATTCCAAAAACCGTTTCGACGATAACATATTTTCTGAATTGCTTGAGCTTGCCAAAGAAACAGGCCTGAAAAAAGCCATCGAAGCGATGTACTCGGGTGAAAAAATCAACGGCACCGAAGGGCGCGCTGTGTTACATACCGCATTGCGAAACCGTTCCAATTCACCCGTCTATTTTGAAGGAAAGGATTTGATGCCTGACATCAATGATGTTTTGGCACAGATGAAAGGTTTTGCAGATCAGGTTTCCAATGGAACTTGGTTAGGATATACCGGAAAGCCCATCAAATCCCTCATCAACATCGGAATCGGAGGCTCGGATTTGGGTCCTGTGATGGTGACTGAAGCTTTGAAACCTTACCAAAACCCCGACTTGGAGATTTTCTTTGTTTCCAATGTGGACGGAACACACATCGCGGAGACTTTGAAGAAAGTGGACGCAGAGACGACTTTGTTTTTTATAGCATCCAAGACTTTCACCACTCAGGAAACCATGACCAATGCCCATTCAGCGAGGAATTGGTTTTTGGAACATGCCAAAGCTGAAAATGCAGTTGCCAAGCATTTTGTGGCCTTGTCCACCAATGCCAAAGCAGTCACGGAGTTCGGCATTGATCCTCAGAATATGTTTGCTTTTTGGGATTGGGTAGGAGGAAGGTATTCCCTTTGGTCGGCCATCGGATTGCCCATAGCCTGTGCGATTGGATTTGACAATTTTGAGAAATTGCTTGCCGGTGCACACAGCATGGACCTGCATTTTAGAAATGCTGATTTTGACAAGAATATTCCGGTGATCTTGGCCTTGATCGGATTGTGGAATACTAATTTTTTGGGTGCGACTTCTGAGGCAATCCTGCCTTATGACCAATATATGCACCGATTTGCCGCATATTTCCAACAGGGAAATATGGAATCCAATGGAAAATATGTGACCCGGGATGGCCAAAAGGTCAATTACAGCACGGGACCGGTGATTTGGGGAGAATCGGGAACCAACGGTCAACATGCTTTTTACCAGCTGATCCATCAGGGGACGCATTTGATTCCTTGTGACTTTATTGCTCCGGCGATTTCCCATAATCCCATTTCTGACCATCATGTGAAGTTGCTTTCCAATTTCTTTGCTCAGACTGAGGCCCTGATGAATGGGAAGACCCTTGAGGAAGTAACTGCCGAAATGACCAAAGCAGGAAAACCGGAAGCGGAAATAGCCAAAATCGCTCCTCACAGGGTTTTTGAAGGAAACCGTCCTACCAATTCTATTTTGGTAAAGCAGCTTACTCCATACACTTTGGGACAATTGGTGGCGATGTATGAGCACAAGATTTTTGTGCAGGGAGTGATTTGGAATATTTACAGCTTTGACCAATGGGGTGTGGAGTTGGGGAAAGTTCTGGCCAATGCCATCCTGCCCGAACTGGTTAGTGAAAATAAAGTAAGCAGTCATGATGCATCCACAAACGGATTGATCAATGCTTACAAAGAAATGAGAGGGTAGGGAAAAAGTAAGAAGTTTGAAGTGAGAAGGATCAGACCTTCGAGGTTTTTTGGAACCTCGAAGGTCATTTTGTTTTAGGGTAATTTTTTCAAAAGGTTTCTTTTATATCCTGTTTGTTCCCTTCCACATACCCATCAATCCTAAGGTCGGACCAAGTCCCAAAACCGGAAATAAATAGATGGGATCAATGTGGAGGGAAAGGAAATTGAGGAGCTGAATGCTGATGATCGTGATGCCAAAGCCGACACTGTTGACGATTGTCAGGGAGGTTCCCCGTGTTGCCTCAGGGGCATTTTGGGCGACCATGGTCGAAAACATCGGTGAATCCGCCGTGACCGCCAATCCCCAAACCATTAAAAATACCAACAGCACTTCCTGAGAATCTTGAAAAATAAGCAAGGGAGAAATAAAGCAACAGATCCCCGATATGGCAAGTGCAAAGGAAGCTATTGCTTTTGGAGTGAATTTTCCAGACAATATTCCCGCAAAACTGCACGATAGTGCACCGACAGCGATAATCGTAAACGACCAAAACGCAGCATCCAATTCCATTTCATGGGTTGAATTATAATACTGAAGGATGAAGGGTAAAAAAGCCCAAAATGCGTAGAGTTCCCACATATGGCCAAAATATCCGTAGGCTGCGGACCGGATGGGTTTTGTATGAAAAACCTTAAAGAAAGAAGTGAAGTCGAATCCATGGCTTTTCTTTCTATAGGGTCCGTTTGGTACGAGGGCAACGATCGTAAACCCACCGATCAAAGCCAAAACTGAAGTGGCGTCGATTACATTTCTCCAGGGAAGCGGATCCAAAAAGCTCCTTACCAGGTGGGGAAAAGCTGTACCCAAACCCAAAGCCCCAATTAAAAAACCCAAAGATTTGCCAAGACCTTTTTGAAAATAATCCGAGGCGATTTTCATCCCTACCGGATAAATCCCTGCAAGAAAAAAACCTGTTCCAAATCTGAAAAGCAGAATTTCCAAGGCACTGATATCCTCGATCCGGATAGCAAAGTTAAATGCAGAGGCTACCACTGAACTCCAAAAAAACACCCAAGATGGGGAGAATTTGTCTGCGACAGTCAGAATGGAAAACACCAAAGTACCTGCGATAAATCCAAACTGCACTGCACTTGTCAGATGGCCAAGGTATTCTGGGGCAAGTTTGATTTCCTTTGCGAGATCGGGTAATACCGCATTTCCTGCAAACCAAAGCGATGTACTCAAAAACTGTGAGAGGACAATCAGCGGCAGGATTTTTTTCATCTACAAGTATAGACTTCTTTTTAAGAAAATCACTTTCCTTTCATCACTTCTGAGTCCCATGCCTGATCGTTGAGCGTAAACTGACGGTTGAGCTCTGAAGAAAGCAAAGCTTCCTGCATTTCTATTGTTCTCCTTACAGAGGAAATGTATTCTTTTTGGTCATGTTTTACTTTGACCAATTCTTTTAGGGCTGCTTCATCATATTTGATAAAGTTTTGGGCCAATCGGTGTACTGTATGTGCCCTAAATCCCAATTTGACCAATACATCTTTGCCCAACCTAACAGAACTGTCGAGGTGTTCTCTGTAAATATTGGGTACCTCCATCTCCATAAGTTCGTAGGCATCGCCACGGTTTTTTGCCCTCACCATCAATTCAAGGTTGGGAAAATGTTTTTTGACTGTCTCGACCAATAGGTAATTGGTTTCAGGATTGTCAATGGCAGAAATCAGGATTTTGGCTTCATGTGCCCCTGCGGATTCCAACAAGTCCGCCCTCGTGGCATCTCCATAATAGACTTTAAATCCCATCTTTCTCAGCAAGTCTACCCTGTCAGAATCGCTGTCCAAAATGGTAGCTTGGATGCCGTTTGCCCTAAGAAATCGTCCTATTGTACTTCCAAAATGTGAAAAGCCTGCTATAATCACCCCGTTTTTTTCATTGACTTCGTCCGCTTCTTTTTCTGTTTTTTCCAAAGTCCCCACTCTTGGCAGGATCAGTTTTTCATTCAATAAAATCAATAAAGGAGTAATTGTCATGCTGATGGCAGTAATAGCCATGAGCATTTCGGTAGTGGGTTTGTCCAAAATTTGCAGCTGACTGGCAAATGAATAGGTCACAAAAGAAAACTCTCCCACCTGACTCAGGCCTATCGAAAATATAAGGTTTTGGTCCAAACTGAGTTTTGCGTATTTCCCGATTCCAAGCAAAATAAGGGTTTTGAGCAAAAGGATCCCCAAAGTAATGGAAATGACCCTCCCTGCATTTTCTCCGATCAGGCCAAAATTGATGGAGGCACCAACAGCGATGAAAAACAATCCGAGAAGTAATCCTTTGAATGGATCCAAATCACTTTCCAGTTCATGCTTGAATTCTGAATTGGCCAATACCACCCCGGCCAAGAATGTGCCTAAAGCAGGACTCAATCCTACCAATTCCATCAGAAAGGCAATGCCTACCACGATCAACAAGGCGCAGGCGACAAACAATTCCCTCAGCCTTGTCTTTGCAATAATCCGCAGGAGTGGCACAAAAGCGTACCTTCCCAATAAAACCACCAAGCCTACTGCTCCGATTACGAATAATGTCTGAATCCACCCGGCAAACTGCTCGATAGGACTGCCATGATGCTCTCCAGAAAGTGATTCACCGGCAACGACCAACAACGGAATAATGGCCAACATCGGAATCACCGCGATATCCTGCATCAGAAGAACCGCGAAGGAGTTTTTTCCTGCTGCGGAATCCAATTGGTTTTTTTCTTTCAGAGATTGTAAAACTATCGCAGTGGAGGAAAGTGAAAGCGACATGGAAACTGCCAACGAAACTTGCCATGAAAATCCAAAACCAACCATGATCCCAAAAAAAGCTCCTGTTGTGAGCAAAACCTGGGACAATCCGATTCTTGTGATCATGGCGCGCATTTGCCATAGTTTGGCAGGCTCCAATTCCAGACCTATAAGGAAAAGCATCATCACCACACCAAATTCCGCAAAGTGCATGATGTCTTCTCCTTCCTCTCCAATAAACTCAAGGGCATAAGGTCCGATGATGATTCCTGCCAATAAATAACCCAACACCGATCCCATTCCCAATTTCTTGGCAATGGGGACACAGATAATGGCTGCTGCCAAATAGATGATTGCTTGAAACAAAAAACTGTCTTCCATGGCTTATATGCTAAGTTGGTTCAAACTGTCAAGTGATGTTAATTCTTTTGATATTTCCTCCGAATCCCGAAGAAAGGTGACCAATCTTCGGTATGCTTCTGCAGCAGATTTCAAATCCTCAACATTGATTTTATGGGTTCCATTGACCTGAAAGGGAGGAAGGTAAGTCATATTGCAAAGTTTGGCTGTCTGATAGAAAGGCAGGAAAAATTCCTTTAAAGTATGACCATGTCTGCCTTCTTTGGAATAAGCATCTTTTGCGCCGCCCGAACTCACGGCATTGAAGATGTATTTTCCCTTTAGAAAAATTCCTCCGGGACCATAAGCCCATCCAAACTCCAATACCAAATCAATCCATTGCTTGAGTAGGGGCGGGGCTGAATACCAATAAACAGGATGTTGCCAAATGATGATGTCAGCCATGACCAAGGCTTCCTGTTCAGCCTGAACATCTATGTTGAAATCAGGATAAAGTTCATAAAGGTCCCTGATTTCGACATTTTCCAAGTCTTTGACTGAGTCAGCTAAGACTTGGTTGATGGCAGAGTGTTCGTATTTTGGATGTGCTAATAAGATCAGTACTTTTTTCATAAATACTCCTGATGTATCCCCGAATTACAATTTGAACTAAACACAATATCAATCTATATCTTAATATCAAGTAATATCATAATTTAAGACCCTAGAAGTTTAATAAAAATCCTTAGGTACTTTTCCATGATATTGATATTTTTTTTGATAAGCCTCTGCGAGTGCAAGGAGTTTACCTTCCCCAAAATAATTGCCTACCAAGGTGATGCTCGTCGGCCTTCCTTTTTTGTCAAATCCATTGGGTAAACTCAGTGCCGGATGTCCGGTAAGGTTGGTGATTAGCATCTGTCTTCCACCAAAAGTCGGAGAGATGATGACGTCATACTCTTTGATCAGGGCATGCAATTCCTCTATCAATAAGCGCCGGTGCCGGTTTGCCTGTAGGTATTCCACAGCAGGAATAAACCTGGATTGACGGAGGGAGTTTGCCCTTGAGCCTTTATCCTGTTCCACCATCAAGCTGTCTCTGCCCGATAAAATCAACTCATCAAAAAAAGCTCCGGACTCAGCCCTTAGAATGATGTCAAATACGCTGAAGGGGTAACCTTTAGGCAATTCAACCTTTTGAGGCTCTATCCCTAATTTTCTAAATTCCTCCAAAGTACGCTTGTTATGGATATGGTTGGCAGAGGTGTCTGATTCAAATTGGCTGTAGAAATAGCCGACTTTTAACTTTTTGAGTTCGGCTTCACTTACAAGTTCAAATGAGGCATCATGCACGGAGCGATCCATCCCATCCTTTCCCCTGATATAGTCAAATACAACGGCACAATCTGCCGCATACCTGCATATCGGTCCGACTTTGTCCATACTCCATGAAAGTGTCATGAATCCTGTCCGACTGACCGCTCCAAATGTAGGTCTCAATCCCGTCACACCGCATCTCGTAGAGGGAGAAATGATCGAACCGAGGGTTTCTGTTCCGATAGAGAAAGCAACCAAACCTGCCGAGGTCGCCGAACCCGAACCTGCTGATGAACCTGTTGCTCCCTGTGTCAAATCCCAAGGATTTTTGGTTTTCCCACCAAACCATACATCTCCTCTAGCCAAGCTACCTGAGACAAGCTTTCCCAAAAGGACGGCTCCTCCTTCCTCTAGTTTTTTGGCTACAGTAGCGGTTTCATTGATTACCTGATCTTTATAGGGTGCTGCGCCCCAAGTTGTGGGGTAATCCGGGACTGCTGCAAGGTCTTTGATCCCATAAGGAATGCCATGCAGTGGTCCTTTGTAATTTCCCGAAGCAATTTCTTCATCGGCTTTTTGGGCCTGAGACATGGCCAAATCTTCAGTCACTGTAATAAACGCCTGAAGTTTTGGATCGTATTTTTTAATTCTTTCCAGGTAAATCTTGGTAAGCTCGACAGAAGAAATTTGCCTTGATTTGATCAGTCCTGCCAATTCCCGAATCGACAGAAAAGCGATTTCATCCCTGTCTTTAGGCAATTTCACATTTTCATCTACCTGCCAAACATGCAATCCTTTGGAAGGAACAATCTCCAAATCCATCGGATAGGGGTCAAAAGAAATAGCAGGTTCATTATCGTTGCCCAAAGGAAAAGTCCGCATGGCGTCGTATCCTTTTCGGTTGTCTGTGAGGTAGGAGAGCATGGTGTCTATCTCCGTTTCATTGAATTCCAGATTGAAAAGTTTTTGGGCAGCTTTGACATCTTCTTTACTGATTGGTGAGGTGTTTTTTGCAAGGACAAAGCCAAATACAACACCAAACAAGACACCTAGTCCAAGCAGCAACCAAAAGTTTTTTTTCATGATATGTATGTTAAGTATTTGAAAATCATTAAGTAATCAAAGAACCGGAGAAAGTAATCTTGCAATCCTTTCAGGAAATTCAAGATAAAATGGCCGCTTCTCCCAATCACCGGAATTCAGTTTTTTTGCAAATTCAAGGTCTTTCATAAAAGAGTCAGTCAACTCCTTTGCAATTCCTGAATCGAAAATATTGACATTGACCTCAAAATTGATGTCAAAACTTCTGATATCCATGTTGGCTGTTCCCACTACTCCGATCAGGTCATCGATGACCATTGTTTTGGCATGCACAAATCCTTTTTCATAGAGAAAAACCTGAATTCCTGCTTTTAACAATTCCCCATAGTGAGACCTTGCGGCAGCATTTACGGTAAGGGAATCAGAAATTCCGGGTACTAAAATCCTGACATCCACCCCGGAAAGTGCCGCAACTTTCAGTGCATTAACGATACTTTGGTCGGGAATGAAATAGGGCGTCGTGATATAAAGCTTGGTTCGGGCGAGATTGATGGCCTTTAGCATCGAAAGCATGATGATGGCCCTTGCATTGTCAGGTCCTCCGGCTACAATCTGAACAGCCGAACCTGTCAGGGAATCTTCAAACTGATTGTCAAAATAGACAGAGTCAAGTTGGATTTTTTGACCCGAACAAAAATTCCAATCGCTCAAAAATATAAGCTGAAGGTGAAGTACAGCGGGACCTTCGATTTTCAAATGGGAATCCCTCCAAAAAAGCTTTTTCTGTGACACGCTGTTGATATACTTATCACAGACATTGATTCCTCCTACAAATCCTATTTTTCCATCAATGACCAAAATTTTTCTGTGGTTTCTGTAGTTCATTTTGCTTGCCAACAAAAAAACCTTGATTTTATTGAAAGCAAATACTTCGATGCCTGCATTTCTGAGTTCGTCTGCAAACTTTCCCCTTATATTCTTGCCTCCAAAATCATCGAAAATAAACCTTATTTCGATTCCTTCCTTTGCTTTTTGGATCAACAGGTCTTTGATCTGATTGCCTAGAGTGTCATTTTCAAAGATGTAATATTCTAGATGGATATGGTGTTTGGCTTTTTTGATGGATTCGATTACTTCGGGAAATTTTTCTTCCCCATTGTTCAATAAAGTGACCTGATTTCCGTCGGTAAGTGGGTTATAACTATCGTTGACCAATAGCTTGACCAAACCCGCCCCATATTTGATTTCCTCTTTATTGGCTTCAAGTGTCTTTTTGGTGTGGAGGATGATTTTATGGTTGAGTTCCTTTATTTTGACATTGTCTGCCAATAATTTTTTCTTGAAAATGTTTCTCTTTCTAAAATTGATTCCGAAAAACAAGTAGAAAAGTATGCCTAAAAACGGTACAAAAATCGCGAGCATCAGGTAACTCATCGTTTTTGAGGAATTTTCAGTATCGTAGATTATCCGGAGACAAACCGAAACAAGGAGTACAATATAAAGATTCTGAAAAATGATGATCCAATCCATAGGATACCTGATAGGTGGGCTTTGGGAGAATATCCCCTTCCAATGAAATATATCAAAAAGATTGAAATAATTCGGGGTTATCCCTCAAATCCTATTTTTTTATGGCTTCCGTCACAAAAAGGTTTGTTGGAAGAACCTCCACAGCGACAGAATGCCGTGACTTTATACTTCTTTTCGGTTCTTCCATCTTTGAATTTGACTTCGATATTGCCATAGACCATCAGCGGACCGTTTGGAGTTACCTCGACAATCTGTTCAGAAATAGTGCTTTCAGGTTCTTTGCTCTCCTTATTATAGTAATACCCCAAAGCTCCCGAAGGACATTTCTTGATCTGTGAGACGATTTCTTCTGTATTTGCGCCATTTTGGTCGATCCAAGGCCTTTTTTCGAAGTTAAAAACCCCTGGCAGCCCGGTCACGCAGTTTTTGGAATGGATGCATTTGTCAGGTTCCCATGTGATGGTTACTTCTCCGTTTGAATACTCTTTCTTGATCATGGTTTTGTGGTTTTGGATTTGTATGGCTTTAATTTAGAATATGTATATCCGCAATGATACCAGTGGCCAAATAAATATAAAGTGACAGCTAGTGACAATCGTTATTTGTTAAAGAT
>NZ_JAKZAL010000039.1 GCF_022538115.1 Cognataquiflexum rubidum
GTTCATCCTGAGCCAGGATCAAACTCTCCATTGTATAGTTTTTTTTGCCGCATCGCTGCGGCTCGTTTCCTAGCCCTGTCAATCTTCTGCCTTCAGGGTCTCCCCATCAGGCCTTTTAATGTCGTTTCTCCAGTATTTCAATGAACTTTTACCGCCTCTTTCAGCAGTATCGTAAGACTCTCGCCCCATCTATTTTTCCCGTTCCTTACAAACAGGAGTGCAAAGGTAAGAATAAAATTTACAATCGGTGAAGAAAATAAAATTATTTTTTTGACCTTCTAATTTCAACAATTGTTCCCCCGTTTGGGAGTGCAAAGGTGTAAATCATTTCATTAAACACAAAGTTGTATTTTGAAATAATTGATAAATAGGACAAATGTCACTGATGGTCAGCAACAAAAATTTAAAAAAAATCCTGCCCCGATTTTAACCGAGGCAGGATATCAATCAAAACCTGATATTTCCTTAAAGTGCCTTCAAAGTGATATTTCTCCAATACACTTTGATCCCCCCGCCGTCATGTATCTGCAATAAAATTCCACCTTCACCCTTACCGATTTTCTCGTCTGTATAATCGACCATTTGGACACCATTAACATAAGATGTGACTCTATCGCCTTTTACAACGATCTTCATCTTGTTCCAATCGCCATATTTCAAGGCTTTGTCTTTTTCAGGATCCGGCTTGATCAACCAACCTCTGCCATAACTCTCATAAATCCCACCTGTATCGTTTCCCGGAGGGGCAACTTCTACCTGCCAACCTGATACTTTGGTACCGACAACTGTAGATCGTATAAAAACCCCGCTGTTGCCATCCGCTTCTTGCTTAAACTCAAGATTGATTTCAAAATTTTTGTAATGCTTTTCTGTTCCCAAATAGCCATAACCTTTGTCAGGACCACTCTCAGATACAATCAATCCATTTTCCACATACCATTTTTCGGTACCGTAGACTATCCAACCCGTCAAATCCTTGCCGTTGAACAACTTCTCTTTTTTCTGGCCAAATGACACTTGCGCCAACAAAAGGAATGAGCATACTATTAATAACTTCTTCATAATGGTCTTATTTTAATGTTTTTGAACCAAACTTCGCTTCCGTGGTCTTGAAGGGCGATCAATCCAGATTTTGAAATCGCGTAATCGGGAAAAGCATCCCATTTACCGCTGTTCCTCTTTGTATTCCAATCCTCAGAGTAAGGCACGAATTCGACAGTCTTCTTTCCGTTCAAATAGTATTCCGCCTTTTCATTGGTAAAAATAATTCTCGAAACATTCCATTCGCCGGCAGGCTTTACCACTCCCTCAAAATCAGGGACGTACATCGCATAATCAGCTGCCAATGATTGCCAATCTTCCAAAGGCTGTGGGAATCCTAGCTGATCAATAACCTGGTATTCAGGTCCTGTGTAATAAGGTGCCGCATATTTTGGATCCTCCACTACATGGTAGAAGACGCCACTGTTTCCACCGGTTGCTATTTTCCATGTGAATTCCATTTCAAATTGCTCGAATTCCAAAGGTGCGAATACAATATCCCCGCCAACATCCCCTCCCTCATGGCCTAGACCTTTGAGCGAACCATCTTCAACGGTCCAATTTGGCGGTAAAGAATCACCATTAAAGGCCCTCCATCCATCGGTATTGACACCGTCAAACAACAACATCCAACCTGCTGATTTTTCATCCTCAGAAAGGGAATTATCAGGAAGGATTACTTCTGCAACTTCTTCCGTCACTTCTTCGGCAGGCTTTGGGCTACAGGCCCAAGCCAAGGAAATCAAAGCTATCCAAGCTATTCTTGTGTATTTCATAATTAAATCAATTTCATATTTACGGGATCCCATTTCATAAACTTATCTTGAAAGTAACTGTCGTTGCAGAGCAAGGCAGGAGCCGCAGCCCTAAACCCAAATACCGGGTCTTCGGCCACTGTGCCGTTTGTCCTAATGGCATTGAACCAATTTCCAAAATGGTCATAATGTGCGCCTTTCCAGCTTCTTTCTGCAGCGTATACTGTCTCACGGGGAGGAAGGATTTTGGCTCTGCTTTCTTCGGTAGCTCCTCTCAATTTCGCCTGTTCTCTCAAAAACGGATCATCACTTTCAGCATTTTGATTGAGTTTGACGACTACTTCTTCCCATTTCACGTCCATGGAACCTTTGGTACCCACTATTCTCAAATAAGTAGTACCGCTCGTGCCATCAACAAAATTACATCTTAGAGAAAGGTTGAATCCGGGATGCTCAGGTGTCTGGGGATAATCAAACATCCCCAACAGTACATCGGGAACTTCCCTTCCATCTTTCCAATACCTCAAGCCACCCATGGATGATACCTTGGTTGGACCTTTGGAATTGGTAATAAAATGCAAACTTGAAAAGAGGTGAACAAATAAATCGCCGGACATACCAGTACCATAATCAAGGTAATTTCTCCATCTGAAAAATCTCAAAGGATCCCAATCTCTAGCTGTGGTATTGGAGATGTATTTTTTCCAATCAACCGTCTGTTCATTTCCATCCTTTGGGACATTGTATTGCCATGCGCCCTCGGGAGAATGTCTCGCCCAAAATCCTTCTGCATAAACAATGTCTCCAATGGCTCCGGCGGCGAGAAGTTCTTTGGCCTTTTCATTACCCAAAGAAGAAACACCTTGGCTGCCCACTACCATGACTTTCCCAGATTTTTTCCAAGCATTGACAACGTCCATTCCTTCTTTGACAGAATGAACCATCGGCTTCTCGCAATAGACATGCTTTCCTGCATTCATGGCATCGATACTGATCTGCTTGTGCCAATGGTCAGGAGTCGCAATGATAACAGCATTAATATCTTTTCTTTTGAGGACTTCCTGATAATCTTGGGTAACAAACAGATTGGCTCCCCACTTCTGCTTGGCCGACTCAAGTCTGCCTTTGTACAAATCACAAACAGCCACCAACTTGACATTGGCATGCCTTAGCGCAGAATTGGTATCTTCTGTACCCATGATTCCTGCACCGATCAAAGCCAAATTGATAGGAGAGTCATTGGCAGAACCAAGGGCTATATCTCTTTCGAGGAAATTTTTATCTGGAATTTCTTCCGAAAATGCCAACGGACTTATTGCTGCAGCAGCGCCTGTTGCTCCAAGTTTCTTTAAGAAATGTCTTCTGTTTTGCTTCATCGTCTTGGGTTAGTTATTTTTGTAATTACGGATCGAAAAGTTACTTAAATTTTTTATATAAGTATTTTTCAATGCTCTATATTTTTATAAACGGAATCTGCCCAAGATAAGCACGCTTTCGCTTAAAGATCTTCAAAATATTTTCCGGTAAAGAGTAATCGGCTTCCGTACCAAGAAAACATTTCCCCATCCACTATCTTGATTTTAGTTTTGGGTAATTTTTCTTGAAAAAATAAAATGTGTTTTTCTTTGAATGGAAAAGGCTCTGAACTGAGCAAAAGGAATTCCGGATTCAATTTTACAATTTCTTCCAAATCAATCTCAGGGTACCGAGATTGGTTGATGAGATTTTTGAAACCTCCTTTTTCCAACATGGAATCTATAAAAGTATTTGAACCGATTGCAATCAAAGGGTCTTTCCAAATCAGGTAAACGGCAGAACCTTTGAGTTTGAATTCTTTATCCAAACCATCTTTGATCTGAGATACGATTTGGACGGCTTGTATTGAAGTATCAGTCAACTCCCCTATGCTCAAAATCATCCTGTAAGCATCCTCCAAAGTGAAAATATCACTCATCCAAACTAGATACTTCTCAGCTAGTTTTTCAATCCCCTCTTTGTAATTTTCCTCCTTGTTTCCAATAATCAGGTCAGGTTGAAGCGATTCTATTTTATCAAAATGGAAATTCTTTGTGCCCCCAATAACCGTTTTTTCTTTTTTCAATCCTTTGGGATGAATACAAAATTTTGTAACACCTACAATCCTATCCCTCAATCCCAAATCCACCAAAAGCTCTGTCTGCGATGGCACCAAAGAGACAATCCTTTTTGGAGGATTTGGAAGGGAAATGGCGCGATTGAGTTGGTCTGTAAATATCATAGTCAACAGACCACAGTCCACGGTCCACGGTGGTTTCTCCCTTCTGTGGACTATAGACTATGGACTTATTTAATATATCTAAAATCATAGCCTGGATCCAATTCAGCCAAGAATTGATACATCAGCAAGATGACATTTTCGATATCTTCTTTGCTAGCTGTCTCCACGGTCGTGTGCATGTATTTCAAAGGAAGGGAAATCAAGGCAGACGGGACGCCCTCATTGGAATAAGCAAAAGCATCTGTATCTGTTCCGGTACTTCTCGAAGCTGCTGCCCGTTGGAATGGAATGCTGTTTTTCTTGGCAGATTCGATGACCAAATCCAATAACTTTTTGTGGACTGCAGCACCATAAGTCAAGACAGGTCCTTTTCCGGCAACCTGCTCTCCACTTGTTATCTTGGAATACATCGGCGCAGTGGTATCGTGGCACACATCGGTGATGATCGCTACATTCGGCTTGATGCGGGCGGCGATCATCTCCGCGCCTCGGAGACCGATTTCTTCCTGAACGGCATTCACTATATATAAACCGAAAGGAAGCTTGAGACCTGCCTCTTGGATTTTCCTCGCTACCTGTGCGATCATATATCCCCCAATCCTGTTGTCCAAGGCCCTTCCTGAATAGAATTTTCCGTTCAATTCCTGCAGGTCATCTTTGAAGGTAATCACGCAACCGACATGGATGCCCAATGCCTCCACTTCTTCTTTGTTTCTTGCCCCGACATCGATAAAAATATTATCCAAAGTCGGCCCTTCTTCTTTTCCTTCTTTCCTGACATGGATCGCCGGCCAACCAAAAACTCCGGGAATGACGGCTTTGTCCGTGTGGATATTTACCCGCATGGACGGAGCGATCATGTGGTCAGACCCGCCGTTTCTACGGACATAGATATAGCCGTCGGCATTGATATAATTGACAAACCAACTGATCTCGTCGGCATGGGCTTCTATGACGACCTTGTATTCAGCTTCGGGATTGATGACTCCCACGACTGTTCCATAGCTGTCAGTAAAGTAGCTGTCCACATAAGGTTTGATATAATCCAACCAAATCTGTTGGCCCGATGCCTCAAATCCGGTGGGAGAGGCGTTGTTAAGGTATTTGTAGAGGAAGAGTTTGTCGTTTTCTAAGGGCATTTTATTTTATTAAGGAGTTATTGGTTAATAGTTATTAGTTATTGGGTTATTTAGGAATCTTGACCTGTTTTTGCTTTTTTCAAGTAGGCGATATAACCGTTGATCAATTTAAGACACGAGCTGTATAAGTGACGGAAATTATTTAAATCTTCATCTGAAATATAGCCTTCATCTAAAGCAATTATCATATGGTCAAGTGTTTCGGTAAGGGAACCCCTGGCCACTCTGCAAAATTGAATATTCTCTTGGAAATGAAATCTTCCAAATCCTTCTGCAATATTATTTGAAATTGATCTTGAAGATCTTTTTGATTGCATAAATAGACCGTATTTCTCTTCCTTGGGAAGTTTTAGAATTACTTTCATTACAAAAATTCTAATTTTCCTAGCCTTTTTCCAGACCTCCAGTTGTTCGAAAGATTCCATTTATTCTTTTGGTTAATGGTATTTGGATTAATAATTCAAAAATTCAAACTAATATAACTAAGTTTCAATTTAAGAATCACTAACCCAATAACTTTTTAACCATTAACCATCTACTACAAAGGAATATTCCCATGCTTTTTCCTCGGCAGTTTATCCACTTTGTTCTCCAGCATTTTAAAACCTCTGATCAGTTTTTCTCTTGTTTCGGAAGGGATGATGACTTCGTCTATAAAACCCCTATGGGCAGCGCGGTATGGATTGGCGAATTTGGAAGTATAGTCATCAATCTTTTCCTGGAGTTTGGCTGCCGGATCTTCAGCTTCGGCGATTTCTCTTTTGAAAATAATCTCTGCCGCACCTTTGGGACCCATTACGGCGATCTCAGCAGTAGGCCAGGCAAAATTCAGATCAGCTCCGATATGTTTGGAATTCATCACATCATAAGCACCTCCATAAGCTTTTCGGGTAATAACGGTTATCCTTGGAACTGTCGCTTCCGAGAACGCATAGAGCAACTTGGCCCCATTGGTAATGATTCCATTCCATTCCTGATCTGTCCCCGGCAAAAATCCCGGCACATCCACCAATACCAATAGGGGTACATTGAAAGAGTCACATGTCCTCACAAACCTTGCTGCTTTCATCGAAGCATTATTGTCCAAAACTCCGGCAAGTGATTGGGGTTGATTTCCGACAATACCTATACTTCTTCCCGCAAGCCTTGCAAATCCCACGACAATATTGTCTGCGTAATTTTTGTGCACTTCCAAAAACGAGCCCTCATCACAGATCCCATCCACTACATCGCGGATATCATACGGATGGTTAGGATTATCGGGAATGATGGTATCCAAAACCTTTCTGGACTCATCTTCTTTTAATTCATATCCATAAACAGGAGCGGTATCCTCGCAGTTTTGAGGCATGTAACTGAGCAATTTTTTGATGTTTTGGATACATTCCAACTCATTGGCACAGGCAAAATGAGTTACCCCACTTTTGGTGGAATGTGTGCTTGCCCCGCCCAATTCTTCTGCAGTGACATTTTCGGCAGTGACGGTTTTTACGACATTGGGTCCGGTCACAAACATGTAGGAGGTGTTTTCGACCATCAGGATAAAATCTGTGATTGCAGGAGAATACACCGCTCCACCTGCACAGGGTCCCATGATGGCTGAAATCTGGGGCACTACGCCCGAGGCCAAAGTATTTCTATAAAAAATATCCGCATATCCACCCAAAGAGACAACGCCTTCCTGAATCCTTGCTCCTCCCGAATCATTCAAACCAATGACGGGCGCACCGTTTTTCATGGCCATGTCCATGATTTTGCAGATTTTCTCCGCATGTGTTTCCGAAAGAGATCCTCCAAAAATCGTAAAATCCTGTGAATACACATAGACCAATCGTCCGTTGATTTCTCCATATCCAGCCACCACGCCATCGCCTAGGTAATGCTCTTTGTCAAGACCAAAGTCTTTGGCTCGGTGCATCACAAATTTGTCAATTTCCTGAAAACTGCCTTCATCAAGTAAAAAATGTAACCTTTCCCTTGCTGTAAGTTTGCCTTTCTTGTGTTGGGCGGCAATTCTTGCTTCTCCTCCACCGAGCAAAGCTTCCTCGTTTTTCTTATTCAGTAATTCAAATTTGTCCTTATTGGAGGGAAGGGTATAAACGCCTTTGATTTTGCTGTCCATGTTGCTAAAGTTATTTGGTTAGGTCAAATATAATGCGGGACAATCTAGCGAGGAAATTTAAATTGAGGAACCTCAAGGAAATTCAAATTCGAGATCATAATAAATTCTTGTCAAGGGTTTTAGAATAAACTTTTTATATTCGCGCATTCAAAAAACAAGGGGTATGATTCCGACCAAAGCTGCAATCATCGACATGGGTACCAATACGTTTCACCTTCTTTTGGTGGAATTGTATGCAGACAGGTTCGAGACTATATATAAAGAGAAAATTCCTGTCAAGATCGGTCAGGGCGGTATCAGCCGCAACACCATTCATCCTGATGCTGAAAAAAGGGCTTTTCATACTTTGCACCATTTCAGAAACCTGATAGACGGGGAAGGAATCACCAGCATTTTTGCCTTTGCTACCAGCGGGGTGCGCAATGCTGATAATGGAAAAGAATTTGTAGCCAAAATCAAAGAACAATTCCAGATAGATGTACTTATCATCGATGGGGAACAGGAAGCCCAAATGATCTACGAAGGTATCAGATTTAGTGGTTCACTTACAGATGAAACCTGCCTGATGATGGATATTGGAGGTGGTTCAGTCGAATTTATAATAGGTAATTCGCAAGAAGCATTTTGGAGAAAAAGTTTTGAAATCGGCGGGCAAAGGATGCTGGACCTGTTTCATTATCATGATCCGATTTTACCCGAAGAGGCCGAAAACCTCACTTTTTATCTTGAACAAAAACTTGTGGAACTTCTTGAAGCCATCAATACATTCAATCCGACTTGTTTGGTTGGTTCTTCAGGAACTTTTGATACGCTTACAGATATGTACTTTGCTTCCCTTCATGAAACCAAACTAAAGACACAACAGGTATTTCAATTGCCAAGAGGGGAATTTGAATTGATTGCCCAAAAGCTTCTGACACTCAATAGAGATCAAAGACTTTTGATTCCCGGGATGATCGAAATGCGGGTGGATATGATCGTCGTGGCTGCCTGCCTGATCGAATATATCTTGAAGTTTGTCCCTGTTTCCACCTTGATTTGTTCCAATTTTGCACTGAAAGAAGGAGCTATTGCGGAATTGATGGGAAAACATTCCCGAGTCCACACGCTTATCAGCAGGTAATCCAATCCTTAAATCCGGATCCCAACCATGATATTTTCATACGCAGACCTGTTCGATTTTACCAAATCCATACTTTTAAAAATCGGCTGTCCCGAAAAAGATGCATCTCTCGCAGCCGATGTATTGTTATCCGCTGACTTGAGAGGCGTAGATTCTCATGGCGTGGCAAGGCTTTCAGGTTATGTGAGGCTGTGGGAAAAAGGAAGAATCAACGCAACCCCAAATATCAAAATAGTCCACGAAACCCCGAGTACGGCTGTCGTTGATGGTGACGGTGGTTTGGGTTTGGTTGTCGCACCTTTTGCGATGCAGGTGGCGATTGACAAAGCAAAAACCGCAGGTACGGGATGGGTTTCGGTGAAGCATTCCAACCATTACGGCATTGCGGGATATCATGCTATGATGGCTCTCGACCATGACATGATCGGGATCTCACTTACCAATGCAAGTCCTTTGGTAAGTCCAACTTTTTCCAAAGAAAGATTGCTTGGAACCAATCCTATTGCTGTGGCTATTCCGGCTAAAAACCAACCTCCTTTTGTCGCGGATATGGCCACCACAACTGCAGCAAATGGGAAATTGGAAATCCTGCAGAGAAAAGAAATGGATGCACCACTTGGTTGGGTGCAGGACAAAGACGGCAATCAGACGACTGATTCCAATGGCGTTAAAAAAGGAGGCGCTTTGCTTCCTCTCGGAGGAGATAGAGAACATGGATCTCACAAAGGATATGCTTTGGGAGCAATAGTTGATATATTTTCCGCAGTCCTTTCGGGAGCAAATTATGGGCCATGGGTCCCACCTTTCGTGGCATTCCTTGAGCCGGACCCCAATCCTGTCGGTGAGGGTTTGGGCCATTTTTTTGGTGCGATGCGCGTAGATGCTTTCCGTCCTGCGGATGACTTCAAATCCCATATGGACAATTGGATCGGTAGATTCCGTCAGGCAAAACCTACAGAAGGAAATGAAAAAGTATTGATCCCGGGAGATCCTGAACGCGAACTTGAAGCCGAAAGAAGGGTCAGGGGAATCCCTTTGCTTAAGCCTGTGGAAGAGGATCTGAGGAGTTTGGGAGAAAGATTTGGAGTAAAATTATAAACAGAAGTCTACCCAAAGCTTACTCCATCTTCAATTATTTTTTGAATAAATTCTCAATCCAAGTTCATTTTGGTAAATTGACCTTCATGGAATTTAAATTAGACAGGACAGCATTCAAAGCATCGAAGGCAGATGAACAAGTGAACTACGGCGAGGAATACCGTGGAAAAAGTCCCTGGGAATTGCTGGAGATTGCATTTTATCTTAATAGCTTGGCATATGGTTTTTCTCTAGATAATCCACCTAAGATGGATAAGACTGCTTTCAAAGCCGGCAGGATGGAAGACCAGAAATAAAGATTGAATTGAAATATTTTTTTTCTTTTTCTATGCCCATTTTGGCTATTGACCAACCATCCATCAAATCACATTTGTTTGGTTTTTACCTTTTTGTAAATTGAAGGTCATAAAAATTTCTCAATCGAAATACCCAAAAACCTATGAGCGCATCTACTTACAACAGACGACAATTTCTGAAAACCGGCGGTTTTGCTGCATTGGCCCTATCGAGTATGGGGATGATTGGCATCAATCCGATTCAAAATGATACACCTCTCAAAGTGGCTTTGATCGGGTCGGGATGGTATGGGAAAAGCGACCTTTTCAGATTGATACAGGTTGCCAATGTGGAAGTGGTGGCGCTCTGTGATGTGGACAAAAACATGTTGAAGGAGGCGGGCGATCTGGTATCCAAAAGACAGAAATCAGGAAAAATCCCAAAGCTTTATAACGACTACAGGGAATTATTGAAAGAAAACAAACTGGATATTACAGTGATTGGTTCTCCCGACCATTGGCATGCATTACAGGCCATTGCTGCCATCAAATCAGGTTCGCATGTTTACCTCCAAAAACCCATCTCAGTAGATGTCATCGAAGGGGAGGCTGTGGTAGCTGCGGCAAGGAAATATAATAAAATGGTGCAGGTCGGCACCCAACGAAGAAGCACTCCACACCTTTGGGATGCCAAAAAGAAGGTTTTGGATGGTGGCATGTTGGGTAATATTTCGCATGTAGAGATCTGTTGCTATTATCACATGAGGGCCAATGGAAATCCCCCTGTTGAGGCAGTACCTGCATTTTTGGATTATGACATGTGGACTGGTCCTGCCCCACTCCGTCCATATGATGGAATTCCCCATACAAGATGGTGGAGAACATTTATGGAATATGGAAATGGGATTCCGGGCGATATGTGTGTCCACATGTTGGATACAGTACGTTGGCTTTTGGGTCTCGGATGGCCGAGCAAAATAACTGCGACCGGCGGAATCTACGTCCAAAAAGAGGGAAAATCGAATATTGCAGATACACAAACTGCTATCTACGAATTTGATGGGCTGAATGTCGTGTGGCAGCACCGTACTTGGGGCAATCCTGTGGATCCTGAATATCCTTGGGCTTTCAAGATTTTTGGTGAGAACGGGACTTTGGCCGGAAGTACGATGAAAGCTGAATTTATACCCTTTGGAAAAGGAGACAAAATTCTTTTTGATGTCCTGTTTGAAAAAGAACAATATCCTGAAGACCTGACTGAAAACAGAATCGAACTCAATGCCGCCCCTGCTACCAGAAGACAGATGCAAAACCTATTGGATTCCATGAAAACAGGAGAGCTTCCTGTTGCGGATATTGAGGAGGGACACATCTCCACGGCAAGCTGTATTTTGGCAAATATGTCAATGGAACTCGGAAGACCACTCGTCTATGATCCAAAAAAGAGAATCATCGTCGATGACCCGGAAGCGACCAAAAAACTCAGAAGACCCTATAGAGGCCCTTGGGTGCATCCCGAACCTGACAATGTTTAAACTTGATCCCCGGAAAATTTTCGGGGATTTTTTTTTTAAACCCTTGTAGCGTTGGCTGTCATTAATCCGTATTGACAATATGCAAACTATACCAACTATGAAGACTACAAGTATGAAAAACAAAATCTTTGGTTTCCTGAAATTGTTTTCAATTTTCCTTTCCGCAACATTTCTCACAACAGGCTGTGTTGATAAACTCGAGAATACCCCTCAGCCTCCTGCTGCATTTGTCGCCATTTATCATGGTTCACCAGATGGACCTGATCTGGACATATATGCCGAATCCAGGAAAATCAATAACCAAGCCCTGCTATTTGGTCAGACTTTCCCATACAGTGGTTTTTTTGCTGGAGAAAGAAGACTACGTTTTAACCCCTTTAATGCCCAAAATACCCTGTTGGAGAAAAATATTTCCTTAGATCAAGATAAAATCTACACTGTTTTTCTGGTGAACAAAGCAGCAGATTTGGATGCCATCCAGGTTGAGGATATCTGGGAAGAACCGGACGGGTTAAAGTCCCAAGTCAGGCTCGTGCATTTGTCTCCTGATGCCGGTGATCTTGAGGTCAGCATTGCAAACCAAAGTCCATTTGGCTCAGCTGCATCCTACCTTTCAGTTTCTGATTTCCTTGAATTGGAAAAAGGAAAAGTTAAAGTAGTCGTCAAATCAAAAACCACAGGAGAAGTGCTCGTAACAGTCAATGAAATTGAATTGCTTGGAAACAGGGTCTATTCCTTGGTGATCAGAGGATTTGCAAATCCTGTTAACGGCAACAATCCGATCAGCGTACAGCTACTGACCAACTACATTAAATTCTAGAAATTTGTTTTTTTGTGGAAAACCCGGCGGCTGTGCTTCCGGGATTTTTTTATCCAAAAAGATCAGAACTTAAGTACCGGTCTCCTCTGTCACAAGTAATACAGACGATAATGCCTGAGTTCAATTCGGATGAAAGCTGGATCGCAGCGTGTAAAGCTCCCCCACTGCTCATTCCGGCCAAAATCCCCTCTTCTTTTGCCATTCTTCTGGTCATCATGGTTGCTGCATCCTGACTGACATCAATAACCCGATCTACACGGCTTGCATCAAAAATCTTTGGCAAAAACTCCGGAGTCCATCTTCTGATCCCCGGAATCTGGGAACCGTCAGTAGGTTGGGTTCCTACAATCTGAATCGATGGATTTTTTTCTTTGAGGTATTTCGATACCCCCATGATAGTACCTGTGGTACCCATTGCCGAAACAAAATGGGTGACTTTTCCTTCGGTATCTTTCCATATCTCCGGACCGGTACTATAATAATGTGCCATATAATTGTCCGGATTGGAAAATTGGTCCAACATAAAATAACCTTCTTCCGCAGCCATTTTATCAGCCAATTCCCTCGAATATTCTATGGTCCTTTCTGCAGGTGTCAAGATTACTTTTGCTCCATAAGCTTCCATTGAAAGTATCCTTTCTCTGGTAGAATTATCCGGCATGATCAAGGTCATTTTAAGACCGAGAATATTGGCCACCATGGCCAAAGCAATGCCTGTATTGCCTGATGTGGCTTCCACAAGTCTGTCCCCGGGTTTGATATCTCCTCTTTCCAGCGCACAATTAATCATGTTGTAGGCAGCGCGGTCCTTGACACTTCCTCCGGGGTTTTGTCCCTCCAGTTTACAAAAAATCTTTACTTTAGGATTGGTAGGGATTTTGACTGCCTCTACCAAAGGTGTATTTCCTATCAGGTCAGTTAATTTCATCCTTCATTTTTTATGATATAGGTATCAGTCTGATCCAAGTCAGGATTGTACATTTTTGCCTGGTAATAAATCTTGCTGTTTGGAGGCACACTTTTGGTAATCCAAACATTTCCCCCAATGGTAGAATTCCTTCCGATCACCGTATTTCCTCCCAAAATAGTCGCTCCCGCATAGATCACGACGTCATCTTCGATGGTGGGATGTCTCTTTTTATCTGCATCTTCTTTGTCAACACTCAAGGCGCCTAAAGTGACGCCTTGATAGATTTTGACGCAATCACCGATAACGGTTGTCTCTCCAATTACGATGCCTGTACCATGGTCAATACAAAAGCGTTCTCCGATTTTGGCTCCGGGATGGATATCCACTCCTGTTTTGCTGTGGGAGTATTCTGTGATCATCCTCGGAATCAGCGTCACACCATAAGAGTGTAACAGATGGGCAATCCTGTAAGCCGCCACGGCATAGAATCCGGGATAGCATCTGATAATTTCTGTCATGGATTTGGCAGCTGGGTCTCCGTCATACAATGCCCCCACATCTTGGATCAATAGGTCATATACCCGCTCCAAATTATCAAAGAATCCATTGGCCATCTCTATGCCGTCTCCTTTGTACAAGTGCTTATTCTTGAGCAAAACCTGTGATAGTTTATGCCTCAATTCTTCGATTTTTTCGGCAACCTGATCCTCTTCCTTTAAAAGTTCGCTGGCAAAATCAGGGAAAAGCAAACCCAACACACTTTCAAAAAAAGTATGGATTAATTTTGGGGAAGGGCATTGCGGACAATCCCGGTGGGATTTACTGAGTTTTTTTATTAAGGAATTCATTTTTGGCTATTTGGTTGATTAAAGAAAAAACCCAACCCTCAGGACGTAGGGCTGATTATAGGGAGACCTGATGGGGTCATACAAGAAATTATAAAGGAAAGTAAAATTTGCTCCGCCTCTGCCCCCAAAAGGGGTAAAATAACCACCGCCCAGAAAAAACCCGGGAACCCAATCTCTTTCAAATCTATCAAATCTGGGATTATAAAGGTCAAGATTCAAACTCTCATATTCTGCGTGGATAAAGAAACTCTGGAAAATGTTATTTCTTAAAAAAACACGGCCTCCATAAATGGTATTGTCTCCTTCAGGAAACCTTGTGTCATTGAAATATTGAAAAGTACCTCCAAGTCCTCCCGAAAGGGTATTGGTAAGCATCACTCCTGCCAATGGCGAAACATCTACAAAAGTGATTGTTCCAAAAGCAACTCCGAGATTTCCTCCAAAATAAACCCTGTCTTTTAACGGTGCTTTTTCGCCTTGCTGAATTTCTCTTTGGGCATGAAGGTTTCCTATTCCAAAGAAGAGAAAAAACAAAAACACAACAAAAATTGGCTTATTCTTCGACCACCACATATAGATCCTCACTTTCCCTTTTCATCAGATAT
Organism: Cognataquiflexum rubidum; assembly: GCF_022538115.1. GTDB lineage: Bacteria > Bacteroidota > Bacteroidia > Cytophagales > Cyclobacteriaceae > Cognataquiflexum > Cognataquiflexum rubidum. Next base: position 14,529 of record NZ_JAKZAL010000039.1, read on the forward strand.
CTTTCTCTGGCAAACTTTTCCAAAAGCTCATAATTGCTCATCAATTCCTCTCTGTCAGCAAGGATTTTAGCTTTCCTATCCTGATAGAATTCCTTTTGCTTTTCCAACTCCTTGATTTTGGAACCAAGCTTAAATTGGGTAAGGATGTCATTTGAATCAATAAACACCATCCAAACAATAAAAAATAGGGTAAATAAGAAGTAGAAATTTTTGGTGTATTTGAGGTACTTTTTCATCGTATTCTCCTTGATAAAAACAAATATATACATTGGAGGCTAATAATTCCACAATTGCCCAATATTTGAACGCTCCTGTTTTCCCAAATATAGCTACTTCCGACTATCCAGAATCCTTATCACTTTATACCTTATTGTATCAAAATAAATTCCCGAATATTTATATTGTTGGACAAACAAAACAATCCTATGAAAAGAAATTTTATAAAGGTCTTTAGCGGGCTTTTGCCTGTTCTATTTGGACTCCATTTTTCAGCTGTTCAGGCACAGGAAGTAAAACCCACCACGGCCAAAGAAATGAAAGAAGCCGTTTCTGTGCATCAGGAAATGCTTTCTAATTCACCTTTTAGAAATTATCCTGCCCGAAATATCGGACCTACCAATATGAGCGGGAGGATTGTGGACATTGAGGTAACCAATGACTTCAAAACCTACTATGTCGCCGCTGCATCCGGAGGAGTATGGAAAACCAATGACAATGGACAATCATTCAAACCCGTCTTCGACCACCAAGGCGCCTTAGGAATTGGGGATATGGACATTTCCCCTTCCAACAATGATATCATCTGGGTTGGAACAGGTGAAAACAACTCAAGCAGGTCCACCTACGCAGGCTCGGGGGTTTACAAATCCAAAGATGGCGGGGTGACCTGGGAATTTATGGGACTGCCACATTCCCAGCATATCGGTCAGATTCAAATCCACCCGACCAACCCTGATATAGTGTGGGTTGCTTCCATGGGATCCCTTTATTCCAAAAATGAAGAAAGGGGACTCTACAAAACCAAAGACGGAGGCAAAACTTGGAAAAAAACGCTTTCCATCAATGACAATACCGGAGTCATCGACCTTAAATTCCATCCTACCAATCCAGATGTCATGTTGGCGGCATCTTGGGAAAGATTCAGACAGGCACATGATTTTATTGGAAACGGTGAAGGTTCGGCCATATGGCGATCAGAAGATGGAGGAGATTCCTGGAAAAAATCTGTCACAGGTTTTCCACAGGATGAATTTGTCGGAAGAATTGGTTTTGACTTTAGCCTGAGCAATCCATCTGTTGTCTATGCCCTTCACGATTACCAAAAAATGCAGGAAAAGCCTGCAAGGCAAGCACCGGCACAAACTACGGAAGATTTGAAATTTGAAAATTTCAAAACAATGTCTGTCTTGGAAATTGAAAATCTCGAAAATGATAAACTTGAAAAATTCCTCAGAAGCAACCGATTTGCTACAAAATATGATGCCGCGACAGTTAAGAAATTGGTAAAAACAGGAAAGATTACTCCTCAACAAATCGCCAATTATAATGGTACCGGGCAAGACGCCAATGCTTCCCTTTTCAATTCGGCTGTCATCGGCGCTGAAGTTTACCGTTCAGATGACGCGGGAAAAACCTGGAAAAAGGTGAGTGAATCCAATCTTGACAGGTTGTACAACTCGTACGGATATTATTTTGGAGAAATCAGGGTAAGCACCGAGGATGAAAATCAAATGTTTATTTTGGGCGTACCTCTCTTGGTTTCAAGAGATGGGGGAAAAAATTTCGCAAGAACAGACACTGTCGGCGATGTCCATTCTGACCATCAGTCCATGTGGATCAATCCAAACGATGCCAAGCATATTCTTTTGGGTACTGACGGGGGCATCTACAGTTCCTTTGGGGGAGGAGAAAGATGGAACCATCTCAATGACCAATTGACGATCAGCCAGTTTTATTCCATCATGGTGGATGAAAAGACACCTTATAATGTCTATGGCGGCATGCAGGACAATGGCGTATGGTACGGAGCCTCCACCAACAAACCCGAAGTACCTTGGACTTCCCTCATGGGCGGTGACGGAATGGTCGTTGCCGTGGACACCAGATCCAATGATGTGGTCTACACAGGATTTCAGTTCGGAAATTACTTCAGGATCAATACTAAAACAGAAGAAAGAAAATTGGTTACGCCAGGACATGACATTGGAAGGGATCCAAACCGATGGAACTGGAGAACACCTGCGATTCTCAGTAGCCACAATCAGGATATTTTCTACATGGGTTCGCAGTATGTTTACAGAAGCTTGGACAGGGGGGATACATGGGAAACCATCTCTTCGGATTTGACCAAAAACCAGAAAAGTGGAAATGTGCCTTTCGCCACACTTTCGGTAATTGAGGAATCTCCCCTCGAATTCGGAACACTCTATGCCGGTTCGGATGATGGAAATGTATGGGTTACAAAAGACCATGGGGACAGTTGGATAGATATCAGTAAAGGCCTTCCGCAAAACAGGTGGATCAGCAGCATCACCCCTTCACAATTTGCCGAAGGAACGGTTTATGTCACTTTGAATGGCTACCGCTATGATGAATTTTCTCCATTTGTGTACAAAAGCTCGGATTATGGAAAGACATGGATTTCTGTCTCCGCCAATCTGCCGAAGGAAGCTGTCAATGTGATCAAGGAAGATCATACCAATCCCAATATCCTTTATTTGGGAACTGACCACGGATTATATGTTTCTCTAAATGGAGGAAAAAGTTATGAGCTGTTTCAGGGAAATGTCCCTAATGTGGCCATCTATGACATGGTGATCCAAAAAAGAGAAAATGACCTGGTCATTGGGTCACATGGAAGAAGTGTATTCATTGTGGATTTGGATCCGCTTCAGAAAGTCGCGCTTAACCCAACAGCTGAGGCAAAATTGCTTCGTGCTTCAGAAATCAGGATCAACCAGAGAAGATCACCTTGGGCAGAGGAACCCAACACAAAACCGAGTCAGTCTATCCTTTACTTTGTAAATCAGTCAGGCCAAACTGATTTTGAGGTGAAAAACGAAAAGGGAGAAAGCCTGAAATCCTGGAGTGTAACTTCTTCCAAAGGCGTGAATTCCACAGGTTGGGAATACGGAAATATCGGAAAGGGGAAATACACTATCCTCATCAAGAAAAATTCAGGCACAGATGAGTTGGTTTTTGAAATCAAATAATACCAAAGAGGTCCGGAATTCCGGACCTCTTTTTTTTAGAACAACCTGAAACCAGCCGAAAAAATGATTTGATTTTGGCGTTGGTCAGTTTGAAATGCCGTAGAACTTTTTGACATTTTGCTTAGGGAACTTTCGTACTTGAGGTCAAAAATCAAATTGCCCAGATCCAAACCCAAACCTGCCTGATAGCCAAAAGTGGAAGTTTTATAATCCACTTCCACAGGCACATTCAGCGCATCTTCAATTTTATAATCGACCAAAACAGAAGCAATAGGTCCGGCCTGCACCCTTAGGAATTTTAAAAATTTCAATCCAAACATAACGGGAATATCCAGCCTGTTGAAATTGGCATTAAAATCTGTCTGTACTCCGTTATCATCCGTTTTGATTACAGAACCTCCCGTACTTGTAAAAAGAAGCTCCGGTTGCATAAAAATTGAGCTTCCTCCCATTCGGACAAAAAGTCCAAGATGGTAACCAAAATCATTGTCTCCGGTTTGAAAATCCTCTCCGTTCACGTGAATGTTTGCAGTAGAAATGCCCGCTTTTGGGCCAATGGAAAAATCCTGTCCCTGAACACTGAAGCTCAGGATGATGGCGGAAATTAGAAATAGGAAGTGTTTCATAATTATTATGGCTTTAGATTGTTATCAATTTAACGAGTTAAAAAGAGGAAATTGCTAAAAAAAATGATTTTTTAAGCAATTCCTGCTTGAGGTGATTCCGTTATGAATTTTAGAAATTAAAAAATTTAATGCGTGCTTTTTTGATTTTTTAACCAAATTGAAAATTAAGAGGCCCTATCCAAAACAAACTGATTTGCAATATTATAGAGCTCAGTGTAATCCATTGGTTTGGGTAATAACCTGTCAAAAGGAATCACCGCAATGCTTCTGAAATAATCAATGTCTCCTGCTGTAAATCCGATGATCGGGATTTGTCCGGTTTTGTCTCTTTGCTTGATTTCAGCAAGGAGTTCTATACCATCCATCTCAGGCATCATGATATCAGTAATGACAATGTTTATCCCATTATCATTGATAAAGATATCAAGGGCTTCAAGACCATTTACAGCAGTAACGACAACGTTGTTTCTACGTTCGAATAATTTTTGGAGAATCAGCCTGTTTATGGCATCATCATCCACTACCAAGACTTTCATAGTAATAATGGGAAGAAAATTGTGTCTGTTTGGGGATTTTTAAAATTACATTAATTTTTATATAAAAAGCAAAAAATATTATTCAAAAAAAAAGGGCCGTTTCGGCCCTTTTACATTTTTCGAGTTTTGGAAATCAACCCCCTTCCTGAGGGGTTCCAAATACACCCAATAGATCCAATAATACCAATGCGATCACAACAGGACAAACCCACTTAATAAAGAATACCCATGTTTTTCTGGATGCACCCTTAAATCCAGGAGCTCCTTGTGCAATTTCATCTGCAAAATCTCCGATTTTCTTAGCCCAACCTGTGTACAAACTAAGCATCAAACAGATCACTACCACAGCTACAGTACCGAAAGTGAAATCCATGATGTCAAAAAATCCAATTTTGGTATTTCCCAAAAATGATATAGACATGCTGTTGAATATACTTCCTTCTATTGAAGACAATGCTGAAGGTATGGAAAGAGCCATTGCTGCAATCCCGACAATCCAAGCTGCTTTTTTCCTGCTCCACTTTCTATCATCAATCAAATACGAAACCGGCACTTCCAGCATAGAAATCGTAGAAGTCAGGGCTGCAACCATCAATAAAAGGAAAAACAATCCACCGATAATATTGCCGCCTGGCATCGCATCAAAAACTCTTGGCAATACATCGAATACCAATGCAGGTCCGGCAGCAGGATCTTTTCCAGGAAGCAATGCGAACAATGCAGGGAAAACCATCAAGCCACCCATCAGGGCCACCGCAGTATCCATACCGGCTATCCAACCTGAGGAAGCAACAATATTACCGTTTTTGGGAAGATAAGAACCGAAAGTAATCATCAAACCCCATCCTACAGACATCGAAAAGAAAGCCTGACCCAATGCCTGAAGTACCACTTTTGAATTGATCTTGGAGAAATCCGGATTCAGATAATATTCAATCCCTGCACTTGCACCTTCAAGTGTGACACTTCTGCCCGCAATAAAGACAACAATGATCAGCAACAAAGGCATTAAGAATTTTGCAGCCTTTTCAATACCACCCGAAATACCGCCTAACACGATTCCAATTGTCATCAATATAAAGGCAAAAGTCAAAGGAATGATATACATCGGAGTCTGTTGAAACTCTTCAAAATCAACAGGTATGTCAATCACTTCCGTGAAAATGTAACCTAATGTCCAGCCTGCAATCACTGAATAATAACTCAATACAAAAAAACAAACCAAAACGCAGAGAATCCCTGCCAACTGCCAAAACTTATTTCCTCCCGTACCCCTAATGGCACCTATGGGGTTTTTGCCGGATATTCTTCCTAGAGAAATTTCATTCAACAAAAGCGGGAGTCCTATTAAAATCACACATAAAATATAGACAAAAACAAAGGCTCCTCCACCATTTTGTCCTGTGAGGTATGGAAACCTCCAAATATTACCCAATCCTACCGCAGAACCGGCAGCAGCCATAATAAAGCCAAAACTTGACCCGAATTGACCCCTACCCGGAGCATCTGTTTTAATCGCCATAGTCTATCAATTACTTGTGATTTGATGAATTTTTTATTTTTAAGAATCGGCTAATTTAAGTTGTTTTGCCAAAATACCAATTCCAGCCAAAAAAGATTTGGGGGAATACCCAAGTTCCTTCTTTGCCTTGTCAATTATAAAACCTGTTCGTGGCGGACGCTTAGCAGGCTGTGTAAAAAGTGTCGAATCTGACTCCGTAATCAAGTTTTTGTCCAGTCCGAAATATTCCGTAGTTTGGATAGCCATGTCATAAGGTGTCAAAAAATCAGCTCCGGAAATATTGAAAACTCCCGTTGCTCCTTTTTTCATGATTAAAATACAACCTTCCGCAAGGTCCTCGGCCAATGTCGGTGTCCTCCATTGGTCATTGACGACCTTGATGGTCTTTCCCTCTTCCAGGGATTTTTTGACCCAAAGAATGATATTGGATCTGCTCATGTCCTGCGCGATCCCATAAACCAAAACCGTCCTGACGATAGCCCATCGGACCTTAGAAGCAAACAAGAGATTTTCCGCCTCCATTTTGGTCACACCATAATAATTGACCGGGTTGGGTAGGGCTTCTTCGGTATAAGGTCCATCTTCCCCATCAAAAATAAAGTCAGTGGAAAGATGGATCAGGTGGGTGTTATGTATTTCGCAAGCTTCGATCAGGTATCTGACCGCCTCCACATTCAAAATCCGGCATCCTTCTCTGTCTTTTTCACAATCATCCACTTGGGTCATCGCCGCTGCGTGGATTACCGTATCGGGCTTTGTAGCAGCGAAAACTTCCATCACCTGAACCCTGTCAGTGATGTCCAATTCTTGCCAAGTATAACTTCTGTTCCAGGTTTCAGGTAATCTTGATGCTCCTTTACCGGTTCCGATAAGATCAACTCCGGCATCATTTCTCAAAAACCCAATCAACTTCTGACCAAGCAAGCCATTGGCCCCTGTGACCAAAACCGTTTTTTTCAATCCTGAATCAATAGACATAACCGTATTCTTTGGTGATTTTTGCTTTTGAGATCAATTCCACAGTGACAGTCATATAGATAGGTTCAAGTGGCTTGCTTCTTTCGCCTGTTGGAACTGTGGCGATTTTCTCCATGACATCAAGTCCCTTAATCACTTCACCAAATACGGTGTATTCATTATCCAAATGGGGCGTTCCACCGACAGTGGTGTAAGCTTCCACTTGTTCAGCTGTCATGGGTGTTTTCAGTTCTACATTGAAAAAAGATTCCAGATTCGCTTTTTCTGAAAGCATCCTTTGGTTGAGACTGTCAAATTGTTGGGTTTGGTACAATCTCGCGTATTCCTCCTTCAAAGCCACATTGCTGCCCAATTGGATGTATTTGAAATAAGTCTCCGACAAAAGCTTCATATCAGTCACCAATTCATCTCGGGTATAAGTTTTGCCTTGAATAATGTAAAACTGTGACCCGCTGGACCTCCGTTCCGGATTGACATTATCACCCATTCTAGCAGCAGCGATCATCCCTTTTTTATGGATCATTCCAGGTACAATCTCTGCTTCAACAGTTGGCCATGTTTCGGGGGCAAGTTTTTCTTTTGTAAACACATCTCCACCCTGAATCATAAAATCCTTGATAATTCTGTGGAATTCGGTCGAATCAAATCTTCCGGCCTCTGCCAAGTCGATAAAATTCTGTTTATGCTTTGGGGTTTCATCAAACAAAACTGCATACATATCTCCATGCTTTGTCTGGATTTTGATGACGTAATCCTTTTCTACCGAACAGGAGAAAAGCAACACAGTCAATAATACAACGGGGATAAAACTCAGTCTTTTCATTTTTTCATATCTGATTTGATTTCTTTTAAAATGTGATCTCCTCCACTTTCCAACACCATTTTCGCAAGTTCCCGACCCAATTCCTCCGCTTGTGATTCATGTCCTGATACATGGTGCATAATTCTTTTGGATCCATCTAGGGACACGATTCCTCCTTTGAGATGAAGTTTGTCTGCCTGATTTTCTGCCAAAGCAAAAACTGGAATACTGCATCCGCCTTCCAAAACCCGGAGATAAGCCCTTTCTGCAAGGAGCCTATGTCCGGTCGATTGGTGGTGACAGGCTTCTATAATTTTGGATTTGACAATGGGGTTAAGGTTTTTAGAAGATTCTATTGCAACCGAACCCTGACCAACGGCAGGGGTAAATTCATCCAAAGAAAGTTCATGGCGGATCATCTCATCGTATCCCATTCGGTGCGCTCCTGCATAGGCAAGCAGCAATGCATCGCACAGTCCGGCTTCCATTTTGGCGATTCTCGTTTGGAGATTTCCCCTGACTTCAACTGTTTTGATATGGGGATAAAAATGCTTCAGCGTAGCTACCCTTCTAGTAGAGCTTGTTCCCAAAAGAAGTGGTTTGTCAGGGTTGGAATAATCGATAGCTGTCTGATGACTCAGGATGATGTCGTTTTCTTTTTCCCTTTCGGTAAAGGCGATAATTTCAAACCCATCAGGCAACTTGGACTGCATGTCTTTGGCACTGTGGACGGCGATGTCTATTGAACCGGTGGACAGTTGCTCCTCCAACTCCTCAGTAAAAACTCCTTTACTGCCAATTTTGGCAATGGAGACATCCAAAATTTTGTCGCCTTTGGTATCGATAAGGACGATCTCACTTTCCAGTCCTTTTGTTTTGAGAAGGTCTGCGATGTGATACGCCTGCCAAAGAGCCAATTTACTTCCTCTAGTGCCTATCCTGATCGGTTTGCTCATTCTTACTTTTCTTTTTATTTATTTTCTTCTCGACTGCTTCTTCTATAAACTTGACAATTTCCCCGGCGATATTCACTCCGGTCGCCTCTTCTATTCCTTCCAATCCCGGCGAACTGTTGACTTCCAATATTAGAGGGCCTCTGTCAGACTGCAACATGTCCACGCCTGCTATATCCAAGCCCAAAGCTTTGGCTGCACTCAGGGCGGCGGCTTTCTCTTCTTTAGACAATTTGATCACTGTCGCGATTCCTCCTCGATGGAGATTGGACCGAAATTCTCCCTCCGCACCCTGTCTCTTCATGGCGCCGACGACTTTGCCGTTGACGACAAATGCCCTGATATCTGCTCCTTTTGCTTCTTTGATAAATTCCTGCACGATAATCCTAGCTTTCAATCCATGGAATGCCTCAATCACGGACTGCCCCGCTTTTTTGGTTTCGGCGAGGACCACACCCAATCCTTGTGTTCCTTCGAGTAACTTGATGATCAGCGGCGCTCCGCCTACCCTTTCGATCAGGGCTTTTTCTCCGCCCTTGGAAAAATTCGTAAAAGCCGTCTTGGGCATCCCCAGACCCGCTTTGGACAGGATCTGTAGGCTTCTGAGCTTGTCCCTGCTCCTGACAATCGCCTGAGAATCCACCGCAGAAAACACGCCCATCAACTCAAACTGACGAACCACAGCAGTACCGTAAAAAGTAACAGATGCTCCGATCCTTGGAATGATCGCGTCGACACCTTCGAGTTTTTCACCTTTGTAGATGATATAAGGCCCCTCCTGCTCAATGATCAGATCGCAAAGGGAATGGTCTACGACCAAAGCCTCATGCCCCGCAGCCCGGATGGCTTCTATCAACCTTTTGGTAGAAAAAAGGTGTTGATTTCTGGAAAGTATTGCAATCTTCATTGTTGTGATTTCTTTGACAGGTTTATAGAATCTACGTCCACTAAAAATTTACCTCTTAACAATTTCCTTCCGATAAGTATCGGAATCTTCATTTTCGCCCTGTCTGTAAGAGTAAATTCGGCATCAAATTCCTCCCCAAACATAACGACTTTTGTATTCACTTTGAACCTGACTTCCGCCTGACCAAAAGAATTTTTTACCACCTTTTCGGTAAAATCTTCAGTCCGAATCATTTTGTTCTTATATTTTTTGTGTTTCGGAGAAAGGACTTTAAAATACAGCACGGGCACAGAATTTTCAATCTTTTCTTCGGCAAATTCACAATGGATGGCAGAGGTATAAGCCCCGGTATCTGTCTTGACAGTTATATTTTTCAACCCCCATTTTGGCAGATGAATTTTTTCCCTTCTTCCGATTGTCTTTTTCATGGCTAAGCTGTTTGCATCGGCCGCATGATTCGTGCCAGGCGGAAGGACAGATCTGCAAAAAGTATCCGAACATTGGCATTTCTTTCCAAATGGTAATGTGCCTCATTCATGGCCTGATAGATGGCCATGAGTTTTTCCTCATCGAGGACATGTACGCCGAGATTGTGGATAAATTCCCGGTCAGTTTCTATACTACGCATCAATTCCGCCAATTGGGACTTGTCCAACATCACCTCCCGGATCACATTGATCCCGCTCAAAAGCAGAGATTTTTGGGCTTCTTTGTCTTTGGAACTGAATTTTTCTACAAATTCCAACATGTCATTGACATGGACTGAATAACAAGCCCGGAACCAGTCCCTAACCAATCTCGTGAATTCATCCTCTACCTGATTGACCATGTTTTGGGCCTCCCGCATATTCCCATCCGCCAATGGGGAAATCTGCATGGCAGTATCTCGCGTAATGTGAAACTTCTGAATCAAATGCTGCATCACTTCTTCATCCGAAAATGCCCTGATCATGACCTTTTGGGTTCGGGAAAGAATGGTCGTCAACAATTGCTCAGGATGGGAAGTCACGAGAATAAAAAGTGTTTTGGCAGGCGGTTCCTCCAATATTTTCAAAAGGGAATTTGCAGATTGGGCATTCAGATATTCCGGAGACCAGATGAGCATGATCTTGTATCCCCCTTCAAATGACTTGAGTGAAAGGGTTTTGATGATCTGCTTTGCAGCTGCTTTGGAAATGTTGAGCTGCTTTTTCTCAAAGTTATTCTTGTAAATCCAATCGGAAACATTCCCAAAAGGAGTCTCTATGGCGAAGTTTCTGAAGGAGGTTGGGAAGTCGATCTTTTTTCCTTTATTCTCCTCATCTTCGTCTTCTTTACTCTCTCCCACCAATGGAAACACAAAGTTCATATCCGGATGGACAATTCTTGACATTTTTTGGCAGGAAGGGCAAGTTCCACAGGAATCGTACTCACCGGGTTGTTGACAAAGCGTAAACGTAGCAAGCGCCAATGCCATCTGGAGGTTGGCAGAACCCTCAGGCCCATGAAATAAAAGTGCGTGGGCAAGGTGGTTGTTTTTGACCGCTTGGACGATCTTCTCCTTTACTTCCTCCAAACCTGGAATAGATGAAAACAGCATATTTTTGTCAGACTTCTTTGTCCCAAATACGGTAATGTCTTGTCAATTCGAAAACCTTTTGGATAATTTCTTTTTCGGTCTGGCTGTATTCCAATCCTCTTCTTTTCATCACCGCAATGGCTGTTTCTTCAAATTTTCTCACCTGAAATGTGCTGAATCCCGATGCACCGCCCCAAGAAAAGGAGGGAATAAAATTTCTCGGAAAGCCGTCACCAAAAACATTGGCTCCGACTCCGACAACCGTCCCTGTGTTGAACATCGTATTGATGCCAGCCTTGGCATGGTCTCCCATCATCAGGCCGCAAAACTGCAAGCCTGTATTGGTAAATCCACCTTTGGTATAATCCCAGATTTTGACTTCTGCGTAGTTGTTTTTAAGGTTGGAAGTATTGGTGTCGGCACCGAGGTTACACCATTCGCCGATCACGGCATTGCCAAGGAATCCCTCATGGCCTTTGTTGGAGTAGCCAAAAAGGACCGCATTGGAGATTTCTCCCCCAACTTTAGAAAAAGGACCCACAGTCGTATCTCCCCGCATTTTGGCTCCCATATTTACCGTCGAACCTTCGCAAAGCGCAAATGGGCCTCTGATCAGCGAACCTTCCTGCACTTCGGCGTTTTTCCCGATATAGATCGGTCCCCCTTCGGCGTTGAGGACGGCGGCTTTGATTTTTGCTCCCGGTTCAATGAAAATCTGCGCCGCATTATATACAATGGTATGTGGATCTTCCAAAACTTCGGACCGTCTGCCGGCAGTAATCAGCTCGTAATCTTTCCTGATCTCAGCGGCATTGACCTGAAAAATATGCCATGATTTTTGAATCGCTGTGACCGCACCTTCATAGTGGATTTTGATCAAAGCTTTGGCCTGATCTGGATGAAAGGCACTGGGATTTTCTGAAAAGGCCGCAACCAAAAGGTTATTGGACCAAAGTGACTCGGTGTTTTTCAGTTGGTGGATGGCCGACCAAAGCATCTGATCCGGACAAACCGCACCGTTGACCATCAAAGCAGCGCCTTCTTTTTTGGGGAACTTTACAGTAAGGTAGTCCTGCGTCAAAAACCCGGGTTTGTGTCCCGAATATTTTTCCCATTTCTCCGAAATCTTCAAAATCCCCACCCGGATATCCCCGATAGGCCTTGTAAAAGTAAATGGCAACAAAGAACCCCGGATGGCAGGGTCATCGAATAGAATCAGATTGTCCATGGTACAAAAATAAAAAAGTCTCCCGGAAAACCGATTCCGGGAGACCTTTACCTGCTAGCAGGCGAGTAAAATTATTTCTTGGCGTATCTCTTGTTGAACTTGTCAACACGACCTGCTGTATCCAACATCATCTTCTTACCTGTGTAAAAAGGGTGTGAGTTTGAGCTTACTTCGACTTTATATACCGGATAAGTTTTGCCATCTTCCCACACGATTGTCTCAGAAGTCTGGATGGTGGATTTGGTGATGAACTTATATTCGCTTGAAGTATCGTAAAATACGACATCTCTGTAATTAGGATGAATGTCTTTTTTCATTGTATTGTTATTTATCTTTTATCGCTTTTCCGAAATGAGGCACAAAGTTATTTCTTTTTTAAAATGTATCCAAATCTTGTTTGGTAATAATTTGACGAGTGAAAGAATAAAGTATCTCGCAAAGCCGCAAGGACGCAAAGGGTTTGGGGATTTTGGTTGTAATCGTTGTAGTTGTTGTAATTGTTGGGTTGTCAGGCTGTCAAGTTTCTATGTTAAATTCCTAGCAAATCGGTTAATATTTCTTCTTTTCTATTTAAATTGGTTAGTATCAGACAAAGCG
>NZ_JAKZAL010000003.1 GCF_022538115.1 Cognataquiflexum rubidum
ATCTTTAACAAATAACGATTGTCACTAGCTGTCACTTTATATTTATTTGGCCACTGGTATCATTGCGGATATACATAATATATAATCAAGCAGACAAAGAAAAAATTGAAAATCTTATAAAAGAATTAAACAAAGAAACTATTGAGAAAAGTGAAATCTTAACTAACCTTCAAAGAACGTTGGAGGAATTAGATACCGCTATGGATAATCCTAACAATACTGTTGATATTACTCCATTTACAAAAAAAATTAGAGACCTTAATAAAGGTGTGAAAATTAATTATTCTCAATTTTCAATGGAGTATCACGGTATGGGAACAAGAAGCTGGTCTTCTTTACTTATTTTGAAAGCTTTTATTTTGCAGAGTATGAATTTATCTAATCAAAATCAAGTCGCTTATTTTCCTGTAATTGCAATTGAAGAGCCTGAATCACATTTACACCCAAACGCGCAAAAGAAACTGTATTCACAGATTGATTCTATCGTAGGTCAAAAAATAGTTGCAACTCATTCAAGTTACATTGCAGGTAGTGCAAATCTGAAAGAAGTAAGAAGTGTCTGTAGGGATTTATTAAATAATACTATAGGAAAATTAATTGAATCAGATTTCGAAAAAGAAGATATAAGAAAAATTTATCGTCAGGTAATTAATACTAGAGGTGAATTATTTTTTTCTAGGTTAGTTATCATGTTTGAGGGTGAAACAGAGGAACAAGCTTTGCCAATAACTATTCAACGCCATTTTAGTAAAAGTCCCATAGAGCTCGGCGTGGATTTTATTGGAGTTGGAGGCTCTGGAAATTACCTTCCTTTTATAAGATTTTTTGAAGCTTTTAACATTCCTTATTTAATATTTAGTGACAATGAAGCTGAAGCTAATGCGACAGTGACAAATCAAATATCAAAATCAAAATTAAATGATATAAATAGGGTTGTTTTCCTTAATCCTAATAATGACTTTGAAAAGGAGCTTTGTGAAAATGGATATATTGAAGAAGTGAAGAGGGCTTATCACCATTTGATTTTATCAGAATGTGAAAATGATAGGCATAAAGAAGCAAAGCAAAGAGAACTAGATCGAATTCCTGATTCCAATTATTATGACCTTATATCAAATATTAAAACTCAATTTGCTCCTTTAATTGGATATGAGTTATATAAATCTGAAAAGCCCTTACCATCAAAAATTATTGAACTTTTTGATAAGGTGAGTTTAATTTTAAATCCTACTTCGAATGACACAGATTAATTTATCACCAAACCAACAAAATATTGTTGGTTTAAATGAAGGGGCTTTCCTGGTCTTAGCAAGTGCAGGAAGCGGAAAAACTAGAGTATTAACTGAAAGAATAAAGCGACTATCTGAAACAATAGATGGAAATATATTAGCTATAACATTTACTAACAAAGCGGCTAACGAAATAAGAGAACGCTTAGGTTCAAGTGAAAAAATAAAGAAAAATGTTTTTGTAGGCACATTTCATAGTTTCTGCCAATCTATACTCGAACTCAGGTTTAAACTTTTGGGATACAATAGAATGCCTCACATATTTGAGGATGATTCAGATAGGATCGAACTGATAAAACAGGCCATAAAATCGGTTCCATACTTTGAAACAATTTATAATGATCTTGAACCAAAGAAGAAAAATGAATATACATTTAACGCTTTACAGTTCATCGCAACAGTTAAAAGAGAAGTATTAACACCAGAAGAATTGGCTGAAAATTCAGAAAATGATGAATATAAATATTTGTTTGAAACCTATCAAGATATATTGAAATCTAATAATGCGATTGATTTTGATGATATTATTAGATTAGTTTATGAACTATTTACCAACAATGAATCAGTTGCAAACCTTTACCGTAAGGCATACACTTTTGTTTGTATTGATGAATGCCAAGATCTAAATAAATTACAGTACTACTTCTTAAAATCTTTCTGCGGAACCGTTATTAGAAATGTAATGATGGTAGGCGATCCTAACCAATCCATATTCGGTTTTAATGGTTCTGCATCATCCTATATGCAAGAAGATTTTGTTGCGGATTTTAATGCTCAAGAAATTACCCTAAATGAAAACTATCGCTGCTCAAAATCGGTAATTGAAGCATCAAACATTTTAATGGGTTTAAAAGTAGAGCCCTTAAACTATGTTATCAATGGAATATTTGAGATATATCCTGCTCAATCTGAATTTGACGAAACGGAATTTGTCCTAAACAAAGTAAGCGAACTAATTAACCTTAAATATCACCAGGATATCGAAGGGGAGATTATCTATGATAAAATATCAATACTTGCCCGAAATAAGTTTGTATTTAAACAAATAGAACAATCATTAATCAACAGCGACATTCCATTTTTCTATAAGTCTGGCAACACAGGCATTAAGTTCAGTTCACCTTCAATGAAAATTTTTGATTTGTTTTTAAGAGTAAAAATAAATCCCCTAGATAAACTTCATCAAAAGCGGCTTGAAGATCTTTTGAAGGTAAATGATATTTATAATTCAAGTGAAATTAATACATCGAAATTCCCCTTTGCTTCTCATATAATGGAGATTGTAAATGAGGCAACGATAGACAGCTTCCATTTAATAATTGAAGCTTTAAGGTCTTTATTCGAAACTACAGATTTAGAGGATGATGAAAAGAAAATGACTATAGATGAGTTAAATGAATTCTCAAATCAACTTATTCAATATAAAAAACAAAATATTAAGCCCACTTTAGAAGGTTTTAAATCAGCAATTGCTCTTGGATTGACCAACAACTTAAGTAGTAAAGAAAAAGGAATTTGTTTAAGTACCGTTCATACAATGAAAGGCCAAGAAAGTGACATAGTTTTTTTGATCGGAATGGATGATGGTACATTTCCTGATTTTAGAGCTGTGAATAAAGGAGATGAAGAATTGCAACAAGAAAAAAATAACATCTATGTTGCATTTACAAGGGCTAGGCGATTTCTCTATGTTTCCTATCCTAAAAAACGATTAATGCCTTGGGGAGACTATAAGTCAAGAACAATTTCTAGATTCTTAAAGCCATTTTTATAAATGAAATTCACTGAAGGAAAATTGGAAAGCTAAATGAGCGAACGCCAAAACATAGAATGGAAACAAAGTTGGCACGATGACTACCTAAAATGGGTATGTGGTTTTGCCAATGCCATTGGCGGCACCATTTATATTGGCAAAGATGATAAAGGCAATGTGGTTGATCTGCCGGATTATCAAAAGTTATTGGAAGATATCCCCAATAAAATCCGCAATACGATGGGCATTATCTGTGACATCAATTTGCAGGAAGAAACCGGAAAGAAATTCATTGAAATAAAGGTAAACCCCTATTCGGTGCCCGTTTCGCTTCGGGGCAGATACTATTATCGCACTGGTAGTACCAAAATGGAATTGACAGGTGTAGAACTCAACGAATTTTTGCTCAAAAAAGCCGGAAAAACTTGGGATGATGTTGTAGAGGAAGGAGCCTCAATAAAAGACATTGATGAAGATAGTATTGCTAAATTCATATCTGATAGTCAAGAAAAGAGTAGAATACCAATCACTAAGGGGCTTTCGGTGCTTCAAATCCTGGAGAAGCTTCAACTTACCGAAGGGAAAAAATTGAAAAGGGCTGCTATTTTACTGTTTGGTAAGCATCCGGGAAAGTTTTATCCCAATGTAGAAGTAAGAATTGGACGTTTTGGCGAAGACGCTACAGATTTGCGGTTTCAAGAAGTAATTGAAGGCAATCTGATTCAGATGTTGGATGAGGTTCAAACACAGCTTCATCATAAATTTTTAATCCGCCCGGTAGACTTTGTTGGGATGCAGCGGGTAGAAAAAGACGCATACCCCTTGGCCGCACTGCGGGAAATGCTGCTCAATGCCCTAGTGCACAGAACTTATATGGGGGCTCATATTCAATTACGGGTATTTGACGATAGGCTGTCTATTTGGAATGAAGGGTTGCTTCCTCATGGCTTGAGTCTGGAAGATTTAAAAAAGGAACACAACTCACGTCCACGTAATCCGAAAATAGCCAAAGCCTGTTTTATGGCCGGTTATATCGAAACTTGGGGTCGAGGTACATTGAAAATTATAAATGCTTGTAAAGAAGCAGGTTTGCCTGAGCCTGAGATCAGGGAGATGAATGGCGGTATCGAAATCACACTGTTCAGTCGTTTGGTAGAAGAAGCTCAAAAGGGAACCCAAAGGGATGTCTCTACCACGCAAGTCACCACGCAAGTCACCACGCAAGTCACCACGCAAGTCACCACGCAAGTCACCACGCAAGTCAGGAATTTGCTTGAGGTGTTTGAAGGTACCCATAACCGTCAGGAACTACAGGAGAAACTTGGTTTGGCTAACAGAGAGCATTTCCGAAAAGCTTATTTACAACCTGCCATTGACCTGGAATTTGTTGCATTAACCATACCCGAAAAGCCCAAAAGCAGCAAACAGCGATACATATTAACAGAAAGAGGGAAAAACGTTTTGAGCCAATGAAATTCACTGAAGGAAAGTTGGAAAGTGCATTTACCGAGTTGTTGGGGATGGAAGGATATCCCCATCATTTGGGCATTACCCTTTCCCGGCCACCTGAGGAGGTCTTGATTGAGGATGATTTGATAAGCTTTCTTTTGGAGCAATACAGCACTCAAGGCATCACGGTGAACGAAACCAAATCCATTGTTCTCCAACTCAAATCCCTTTCCTCCTCCGACCTGTATGAAAGCAACAAAACATTTTTGAGGATGCTTTCGGATGGCTTTATCCTGAAAAGAGAAGACCGCAGCCAAAAGGACATTTATATCCAACTGATTGATTACAGCGGCTTGGATAGCCAACGCCAAGCGGATGCAATTGACCTGATATCCATAGCCGGTGACTTTTTCGAAAAGAATGTAAGCTATGATGATACCACAGCCACGTATCATAAAGACAACAACATCTATAAGTTTGTCACCCAATTTGAAATCTTCGGATCGGAAAAACGCATCCCGGACGGCATTGTGTATGTGAACGGACTACCTCTGGTAGTCATCGAATTTAAAAGTGCTATCCGTGAAGAGGCTACCGTGTACGATGCTTTTAAGCAATTGACAGTCCGATACCGCAGAGACATTCCTGAGCTGTTTAAATACAATGCTTTTTGTGTTCTCAGTGACGGGGCAAATAACAAAGCTGGTTCTTTCTTTGCTCCTTATGAGTTTTTCTATGCCTGGCGTAGGGTTGCCGGATTGGCCAAAGAGGTGGACGGCATCGACAGTATGTACACGTTGGTTCAGGGCATGTTTGATAAGAAGCGTTTTCGGGATATCCTCCGCAACTTTATTTACATCCCTGACAGCTCCAAGAAAAACGAGAAAATTGTCTGTCGCTACCCGCAGTATTATGCAGCTAGGGCATTGTATGACCATATAAAATTGGCGCAAAAACCCCATGGTAACGGAAAGGGAGGGACTTATTTTGGGGCCACTGGTTGCGGAAAGAGTTTCACCATGCTCTATCTCACGCGGTTGCTGATGAAGAGTGAATATTTTGAGAGTCCGACCATTGTGCTGATTACCGACCGCACCGACCTGGATGATCAGCTTGCGGGGCAGTTTACCAATGCCAAGAAATTTATCGGGGACAATACCATCATCAGTGTGGAAAGCAGGGCCAATCTCCGGGAGTTATTGGAAGGGAGGCAAAGCGGTGGCGTTTTTTTAACTACCATCCACAAGTTTACAGAAGATACCTTATTGCTGACAGATCGGACCAATGTAATCTGCATCTCCGATGAAGCGCACCGCAGTCAGGTGAATTTGGACCAAAAAGTAAAAGTAACTGAGAAGGGAGTTACCAAGACTTTTGGTTTCGCCAAGTATTTACACGATTCCTTGCCCAATGCCACTTTTGTAGGTTTCACTGGGACACCCATTGATGCAACCCTTGATGTTTTTGGCAAGGTGGTGGATGCCTACACGATGACAGAATCGGTGAAAGATGAAATCACGGTAAGGATTGTATATGAAGGTCGTGCGGCCAAGGTATTGCTGAACAATTCCAAACTCAAAGAGATTGAGGCTTATTACGCCAAGTGTGCCGAAGTCGGGAGCAATGAAAATCAGATAGAGCAAAGCAAAAAAGAAATGGCGCAGATGTATGCCATCATCGGTGATCCTGCCCGTTTGCAAGCTGTTGCTGAGGATTTTGTAACCCACTATGAAAACAGGGTTTCCGAAGGTTCGACTGTCAAGGGAAAAGCCATGTTTGTCTGCAGCACCCGTGAAATCGCCTATGAGTTGTATAAAAATATCATAGCCTTACGGCCTGAGTGGAATGAGGTATTGGCAGCAGCAGAGGGAGAAGTTCTTAGCGATAAGGACCTGAGGGAACTGAAACCCATCGAGCGCATAAAAATGATCATGACCCGGGGCAAAGATGATGAGGAAGATTTGTACAATTTACTCGGTACCTCCGATCACCGAAAGGAACTGGACAGGCAATTCAAAAATGAAAAGTCCAACTTCAAGATCGCTATCGTAGTGGATATGTGGCTGACAGGATTTGATGTGCCGTTTTTGGATAGCATTTATATTGATAAACCGATTCAGAGGCATAACCTGATTCAGACCATTTCAAGGGTAAACCGCAAGTTTGAAGGAAAAAACAAAGGCTTGGTGGTGGATTACATCGGCATCAAAAAGCAAATGAATCTGGCTTTGAAGCAATACAGTGAAGGCGACAAAGACAACTTTGAGGACATTGCCGAATCCATTATTATCGTCAGAAATCATTTAGACCTTTTGGCTAAACTGCTACACACTTTTGACAGCTCCAAGTATTTCAATGGAACCACCATTCAGCAATTGCATACTTTGAATTTGGCAGCTGAATTTGTGCAAAAGACAAAGGATTTTGAGACACGGTTTATGGGTTTGGTGAAGCGGTTGAAGGCTGCCTATGATATCTGTGCAGGAAGTGAACAATTGAAACAGGCAGAAAGAGACTATACCCATTTCTATCTGGCGGTGAGGTCTATCGTCTTCAAACTGACCAAAGGCAATGCTCCCGATACCGCCCAAATGAATGCCAAGGTGAGGGAAATGATCAAAGATGCCCTCCAAAGTGATGGGGTGGAAGAAATATTCAAACTCGGGGATGAGGAAGAAACCGAGCAGGATATTTTTGATGAAGATTACCTGGCTAAGATTGACAAAATCAAGTTGCCTAATACTAAAATCAAATTGCTACAGCAGCTCCTTGCCAAAGTGATCAAGGAAATGAAAAAGGTAAACCGGGTCAAAGGCATTGACTTCAGCAAAAAAATGCAGGACCTGGTGGACCGATACAATCTCAGGGATGAAGCAGATATTTTGAGAAGTGAGGTTTATGAGGAAATGGCAGAAGCGCTTACCAATATGATTTGGGAAGTTCACAGGGAATTTTCTGCCGGAGATGCTTTGGGAATTGACTTTGAGGAAAAGGCATTTTACGATATCCTGAAGGAATTGTGTGTGAAATATGACTTCAACTATCCTGAGGAAAAACTGATAGAATTGGCTAAGGCAGTGAAAGACCTTGTGGATGGGCAGGCCAAGTTCCCGGATTGGAATAAACGGGACGATATCAAGTCAGCCTTGAAGGTTGGGTTGATTTTGTTGCTGGATGAATTTGGCTATCCCCCTGTAGAGAGAGATGAAGTGTATGTGGAGATTTTTGAGCAGGCGGAGAATTTTAAAAAGAATCAGGGGAGGTAAAGGATGGGAATAACAGAGAATATTCAGATTTTTTCATTCGAAATAGGAGGATGCTCCAACCATTTCGGTAATTAAGATTCTTCTATTTAAAAAATCCGTGACCGAAATAAAACCAACGGCCGGTTTCTTATCCCCGAGCGGCGGTGCATGGGAATTTGATTGAGTATGAAAATCGGGGGAGCACCTTGCACGGGGTAAATAATTTTTCAGTCCGCCGCGGCGGACTGTCGGTCTAAGGGGGAGACATAGGAGGTTCTCCCTCCCATTTCGGTAATGAGGATTTTTCACTTTAGAAAATTCGTGACCGATCCCGATAATAATCGGGACCTAAGAACCCGCCATTTTATCCCGGAGCGGCGGTGCATGGGAATTTATAGAATTTCAGAAGCAGAGTAGCAACATGCCCGGGGCTAGGACTATTTTACTAAACGCCGGGAGTGATTTTTAATTCCACCCCTGTGGGAAGGTTTCAAAAACAATATCATCATATTAATAATCTGATTCCGTTCCAACAAGCAGAAATGGAAAAGAGTTTTTATTTGATGGTGTAAGAAACTTCCTTAAGTGATTCGGACATTTGAACCATCCAAAAAAATTACATAAAGCTAAAGCAGGACTAAGGATGAGCAGGATTTAGATGATGCCTACAGTTGTTGCAGGATCTTCCTCCTTATTTCAATCGGTTTGCCTTGCCTATCATCCTGAAGAAAACACTTGTAATTGAGTTTAAAGCTTAAACTCCCCAATGGACTCAAGGTAATGCCTTTAGAGGATAAGGAACGTTTTGCCATGTAAGTTTCCATTTATCAAATCAAATAAAACTATTATTTTTTTAAAATTTTATGGGGTCATTCTCAGTAAATGACGACTCTTATTATTGAGTAATCCAAGATAACAGAATAAGCTTTGTTCCTCGTATTGTGCGGGGTTCCAAAAAATAATTGAAATGATTTTTAAAAGAAAACAAGATTAGATTTTGATGAAAAAACCATACTTGATTATCATTTTCCTAATGATAAACATTTCATTAGGCTACTGCAAGGAGACTATTTCCATTGCCTATAATACCCGGTTGGAGCAAATAGCATTTGTGGTGGATAACCTCAAAAGTGAGCTTTTTTATCAGGGGAAAAAGATGGAGGTCAGTGACATCAATAATAGTTCGGGTTCAGCTGATCTTGTTGTATTGGTCCAAAGTGATATTCGGACCCAATATGAAGGTAAGGTCCAAGGGGTTGATTTTGAGGGTCTGAATTCGGAAGGCTATCGGTTTAAAAGGCAAGAAGGAACGCTTTTCATCCTTGCAGCTGAACAAAGCGGAGCGGCATACGCACTGCTGGAATTAAAGGAACACTTTCAGTTAAACGGGGAGTTAATTGGTATCACAGATAAAGTTGTCAATCCTGCATTTGAATATCGGATAGTCAAATTCAATCTTCCCTGGTCTCCTTATAGAACCAGTCTGGCGACAGAAGTACATACGCATACCAGTAGGGATATAGCCTTTTGGGAAAAATTTCTGGACATGATGGTTGAAAACCGTTTAAATGTCCTTTCTCTATGGAATAACCATCCTTTTCCATTTATGATCACTTCAACAAATTACCCTAAAGCCACTCCCTTCAACCAAGATGAAATGGCCGAATGGAAGACTTTTTGGAAGACACTTTTTAGGATGGCCAAATTAAGGGGAATACAGACTTTTGTAATCAACTGGAATATTGTGGTATCACCCGAATTTGCAGAAGCTTATGGAGTCAAAGAGTACAATGATCTTTCGGATGTTGTAAAAAACTACACGAAAGAATCTGTGACCCAATTGATCAATGAATATGAGGACCTGACAGGCATCGGAGTCACATTGGCGGATTGGATGGGGAATTTTGGTGAGGAGGAGATGACCCCACAAAAGAGGGAAGACTGGATTGAAGAGACTTTTGTCGCAGGTATGAAAGCTGCTAAAAGGCCTGTCAAATTCATCCACCGATCTGTCCTGGCAGGAGATCCGATTGCCATGAGAGAATTGATAGACAGGGCGGATCTTAAAGAACCGGCTTTGGTGGAAATCAAATTCAATTGGTCCCATGGTCATTCCACCCCCAAGCTAGCCATTACCCATGATTATCATTCAGGAGAACTCGATGAAAGGTTTTGGAACCCTTTACCCAAGAATTACAAAATCCAATGGATGGTAAGAAATGAAGACTTTTTCATTCTAAGGTGGGGGCAGCCTGACTTTATCCGTGCCCATATCAAAGAGAATTCCAAAGAATTTGTAAACGGTTACTTCATTGGTTCTGAGGGATACATTCCTGCAATGGATTATTCGCACAAACCATCTTCTATCAAAACCTGGCAGTATGCTTTTGAAAAACAATGGATGTTTTATAAAACCTGGGGCAGGCTGCTTTTTCAGCCGGATACTCCTGACAGTTATTTTATCAACCAATTTGAATTAAGGTATGGGAAGGGTATGGGACTTCCTCTGTTAGAAGCTTATAAACTGGCAAGTAACATGCCCTTAAGATTGGCATCTTTTTACAGGTCAACCTGGGATTATACACTTTACTCGGAAGGTTTCATCGAAGCAGAACCCTCTTCTCGAACCAAATGGTTTGACAGGTCATCTCCTTTCATATCCATCGATGAACTGATCAACCATGAAACTTTGGATCCTGACATGATCTCCATAGTTGATTATGCTTTGAAATTAAAGAACAATGAAAAAATTGAAAGCCACCAAATAACCCCACTCGCATTGGCCGAAACTTCCGAAAAGGAAAGCAGGAAAGCTTTGGAATTGGTAGTGCCGCTATATGCCCATACAAATGAGTATTCCGGCGCCCTTATATCTGAATTAGACGATATCTCCACCTGGAGTTACTTGGGGATCTATTTTGCGGACAAATTGAGGGCCGGAGTTGCACTGCAGCAATTCAGAAATACCGGAGATCTTGAAAAGAAAAAACTGGCTATTGATCTTTTGGAAAAATGTCTTGGGCATTGGGATCAGGTCATAAAATTCACCAAAGACCGGTATAATCCTACCCCCCATGTCAGTACCCAGAGGTATGGAGAAAACTTCCAAGAATTTTCATGGGAACTCCTTAGGCCTCAGGTCGAGAGAGATATTCAGATTGCAGTGGACTCAAAATCAAATCAATGAAAAATAATGAAATAAGAATCCCGGACGTCTCGGAAGGATCTAAGGAATTTGGTCTGAGCAGAAGAAATTTCATTCAGCTGGGCAGCGTAGTAGCAGGAGGAATGATATTAAGCCCTTCTTTTGCGGCTGCCAATATTTATAACAAATCAAATAAACCGGTTGATCCCCAATGGTACCATAAACCTGTCAGGATCATGCATACAGTTTTACGGGAGATTGATGCGAGGAATTATAATGCTGCCAAAGTAGTGGAATACCTCAAAAAAGGGAGTTACAATACACTTTGCGTAAATGCAGGAGGGATTGTAGATTTTTTCCAAAACCCATTGTCTGCGGGTAATATCAACAAAGAAATGGGGGATAGGGATGTTTTGAGAGAGATTTCTGAAGCCTGTCACAAAGAAGGAATTAAAGTTATCGCAAGAATTGACTTTAGGGGTGTTGAAGAACATATTTACCAAAAATTCCCCGACTGGTTCATCAAGGATATCAATGGAGAACCTGTCAAATTAACCTACACAAAACCCCAGCTTTACGCTTCCTGCTATCTTGGAAAACACAGAAATGACTATGCCAATGACTATGTCAGCTATGTACTCAAAAACTACAAGGTAGATGGTATCTGGCATAACTCACCGGGGTTCAACGGGATTTGCTATTGTAAACCATGCCGGGAGTCATTCCATAAATTTTCAGGTAAATCTCTTCCCGGCAGACAGGCTCCTCCTGAAGAAATCAGTGAATACATGGTTTGGAAAAGGATTGAGGCTGACGGTTATATGAAAAGGATCAAAAATACTGTCAAATCATTCGGAGATGACAAAGTGTATACTGCAGAGATTTTCAGTATTTATGATGTTGGGCAGAACTTAGACTGGGGTTTGGGATTTGATAATGCCAGGGATCATTTCGATATCCTGGTAAGTGTGGCTTTTTTGACCGGTCATGGGGCGGATAAGTATTATTTTGATCTCAACTACGGGACCACAATCATCAAATTTTTGAAATCCATGGTGCCGGATAGAGAGGCAGTGGTGATGTACGGAGGCAATGGAACTTCTCACCGATTGGTGGCTGATCCATCTATAGACCTGAAAATTTGGCTTTGGCAGATTCTATCGGTAGGTGGACGTTTTTGGAACTGTTATTTTACCAATGTTCCAACCTTGAGCCATGACAATAGAAATGCTTATAACGAAACTGAGGCCTACAATTTTGTAAAGGAAAATGAAGTATTGTTGGAGCAGCATATTCCTCATTCCAATATCGGGATTTATTATTCCAATTCCACAAGGGAATCTTACCGAAAAAAAGCTGAGGATGAAGACGCCTACGGCAATGAAATCAGAGGGATTGAAACAGTTTTGATGGAAAATCACATACCCCATGATTTTCTCATTGATGACCATTTTTCGGAAGAAAAATTCCAAAAATACAAACTGATCATCCTTCCCAATGTCAAATGCATCTCCAAGAAGGAGGTCACTCTATTTAAAAAATTTGTGGAAAATGGAGGTAATCTGATCGCAACATATGCTTCCAGTTTATTCGATGAAAAAGGAAATGAACTTGAAAACTATGGGCTGAGTGAAGTTCTTGGTGTCAATTATGCAGGAAAAAGGGTCAATACAAAGAGTGACAATTACCAATTCATTCTGGATAAAGGACATCCTTTGGTATCTGCGGATAGTAGTGAAACAGAATTGTTGTTTAATGCAGCCCATACCACACTCTGTAAGCCGATGCCCAATACCAAAGTGGTATGTACGTGGGTTCCTACCATTCAAAACCAGCCACCGGACAAATCATGGGTTGAGGATTTTTCTACAGAATATCCAACGATCACTGAAAATGAGTATGGGGAGGGAAAAGTGATTTATTTCGCCAACCAGCCCGATTTAATAAGCCATGTGATTGGTCACGCTGATCCAAGAAATCTTCTTGCTAGGGCGATCCAATATCTAGTTGGGAACCAAATACCCTTAGATACCAATGCCCCACCGAGTGTCAATTTAGGCTTGACTACTTCTCTGATCCATCCGGGGCAATACATACTTTCTCTTGTCAATACTACTTCAGGACCGATCCGTCCCATCAGGGCACTGATTCCTGTCCATGATATATGGATCAAGGTCAATTTACCAGGAGAGAAATTATTGGACCATAAGGTACTGAGGTGTCAGGGAGATTGTGTGGTAAACAAATTCGGAGAAGGTTTAGAAATCAAAATCAGCAAACTACAGGACTATTTTTCACTCCATTTTACAATGGGGTAATTTAAAAACAACCCAATTAAATAAGTATTTATTCAAACAAAATTTTACAATGGCTAAGTGGTTGAAAAGAGGAAGAACAGATTCCGAAATACTAAAGGAGCAAACCCATCTCAGTGAAACTGTCAGTGAAATAATCAGAAATGTGGAAGCACAAGGAGACCTAGCTGTCAGAACCTATTCAGAGAAATTTGATTCCTGGAAGCCGGAATCTTTCAGGCTTTCTCCTGATCAAATAGGTAAAATCTTTGACGAGGTAGAGAAAACAGTAATAGAGGATATCAAATTTGCGCAGGAACAGATTCGCAATTTTGCCATTCTGCAGAGGGCATCCATAAGAGACATTGAGGTTGAAACATTACCTGGAGTGATCCTCGGCCACAAAAATATTCCTGTAAACAGTGTGGGTTGTTACATTCCGGGTGGCAGGTATCCAATGGTGGCATCAGCCCATATGAGTATCCTTACAGCCAAAGTCGCCGGTGTCAAGCGTGTGATTGGTTTCACTCCACCAATCAACGGTGAAATCCCAAAAGCAACAGTTGTGGCCATGCATCTGGCAGGAGCTGATGAGATTTACATTCTTGGAGGAGTGCAGGCCATGGCTGCCATGGCTATTGGGACTAAAACCATAGACCCTGTAGATATGATAGTTGGGCCTGGAAATGCCTATGTGGCAGAATCGAAGCGCCAATTGTTTGGAAGGGTAGGGATTGACCTATTGGCAGGGCCTACTGAGGTCTTGTTAATTGCTGATGAAACTGCAGATGCGGAAATGGTAGCCTGCGATATATTGGGACAGGCGGAACATGGTCCTTCTTCCCCGGGAGCTTTGATCACGACCTCTGAAAAACTTGCCAAAGAGACTATTCTTGAAATAGAGAAGCAACTGTTGGTTCTCCCTACTGCTGATATTGCCAGGGTAGCCTGGGAGCAAAATGGGCAGATCATTATAGTAAGCGACTTGGAAGAAGCAGTAATTGAAGCGGATAAATTAGCTTATGAACACGTGGAAGTGCTGACTCAGGATCCTGATTTTTTTCTGGAAAGATTAACAAACTATGGAGCTCTTTTTTTAGGGAAGGAAACAAATGTAGCATACGGTGATAAGGTGATTGGAACCAACCACACCTTACCGACCAATAAAGCAGCAAAATATACCGGCGGGTTATGGGTCGGAAAATTTTTAAAGAATTGTACTTATCAAAAGTGTACCCCTGAAGCAAGTTTGAAAATCGGTGAGTATGCCATGAGGTTATGTGAATTGGAAGGATTTATGGGCCATAAAGAACAGGCCGCTTTGAGGGTAAGGAGGTATGGCAATGTTGGGACACTGTGATAAGAAATTATTTCCTAAGGATGGGTGATTCCGTTTTTTTGGAATAAGGATTACCTCCAAGCTTTTAGTTTTGAGCAAAAATGTATGTTAAACTTTTGTTGGAAATTTCATTATGGATATTGTCATTATTTTATTCTCTCTGTCTTTTTTGATTTTTGTAGCATATAGAGGGTATAGTGTTATTTTATTTGCACCGATTGCTGCCCTTTTAGCAGTTTTTTTAACGGCGCCCGAATTGGTCATGCCTTTCTTTTCAGGTGTTTTTATGGAACGAATGGTTGATTTTATTAAACTGTATTTTGCAGTTTTCCTTTTAGGGGCAATATTCGGTAAAGTCATAGCCATATCAGGATTTGCTAAATCTATCACAGCATTTACCTTAAAAGTATTTGGCAAAAACAATGCAATTCTGGCCATTGTGATGGTTTGTGCGGTCCTTACTTATGGAGGAGTCTCCCTTTTTGTGGTAGCTTTTGCGGTTTACCCCTTTGGTGCTGAGATTTTTAGGTCTGCTGATATCCCTAAGAGATTACTTCCCGCTACCATAGCGCTTGGGGCATTTACCTTCACCATGGATGCCTTTCCGGGTTCTCCACAGATTCAGAATATTATACCAACCTCATTTTTTCAAACAGATTCTTGGGCAGCTCCTTGGCTTGGATTGAGTGGAGGATTATTTATTTTCTTCTCAGGTTTGGTTTATCTGCATTGGAGAAAAAACAAAGCTGTAAAAATTGGGGAAGGTTATGGCGATGACCATATCAATGAACCTGACGATGAAATTCAAGAAACATTACCCAAGCCATTAGTGGCTATTTTACCCTTGGTAATTGTTGGCGTTTTGAATAAAGCGCTGACAGACCTTATCCCAAAGTATTATGGAAGCGTTTTTGATTTTTCAAAATTTGGGATTGGGAATATAGAAAATTTAGAGATCTCCAAATTGACCGCAATCTGGGCAGTTCAGATCAGTCTTGTTTTGGGAATTCTATCTGTGGTCATATTTGCATTTGGCCAGATCAGGAAAAATTTTATTCCGGATTTAAATCTTTCAATCAATGGAGCATTACTCGCCACATTAAACACAGCTTCTGAATATGGATTTGGAGCCGTCATCGCTGCCCTTCCTGGCTTTCAATCGGTTAGTGATCTGATTTCTAAAACCTTTAATAACATATTGATTAATGAGGCAGTAACAGTAACGGTCCTTTCGGGAATTACAGGGTCTGCTTCCGGTGGAATGAGCATTGCATTGGCAGCCATGCATGAAACATATATTTCTGAAGCCCTCAAATTGGGAATTCCAAATGAGGTTCTTCACCGTGTGGCATCTATGGCGAGCGGGGGTATGGATACCCTTCCGCATAACGGGGCAATAATTACATTACTTGTTGTCACAGGCCTTACCCATAAACAAGCGTATGGCGACATTTTCGTGATGACCGGAATCAAGACCGCAGGGGTCTTTTTCATCATTATGTTATACATGGTATTCGGAATTGTCTGATATCAAATAATCGATAAAGTGCCTAGTTCTTACCCATAAAAACGAACCAATGAATCGAGGAAGACGGAATTTTATTTCAAAGGCAATGTGCGGAACACTTATCGCAGGGGCGGCGCCCATTTATTCGGGCCATGAACTTATGGCTGGGGAGAACTTGGTTGATCTCAATCATAAGTATCAGATTCTGGATGAGATTCTTGCAAAACCAGTATTCAGAAGGGAATTATTCCCTGATCCGGTTATTATTGAAAGTATCGGCCTATTAAAATATGGACAAAGCTTTCTTTGTTTAGTCAGAGAAAAAAATGGGGCTACCGGTATTTCAGTTGGCCATTCAGATCTAAAAAATCTATATCCCATTTTTTTGAATAAAGTGCAACCTTTTTTTATCGGAAAAGATGCCCGACTCCTTGATGACATTATAGAGAGGGTATATATCTATAATCTTAATTTCCGACACAATGGTATTTCAATCGGGATACCCATAGCCACCATTGAATTTGCTATTCTTGACATGATGGGTAAAATCTCGGGCAAATCACTTGGAAACCTGATCGGTGATATCCATAATCCCGAAGTTGGGGTTTATATCGCCACAGAATTCAGAGAAAAACCATTAGATGAACATCTTGCTTTGATTCAGGAAACTGTTTCTCAATATGATGTGGATGCTTTGAAGATTAAAGTAGGTTACCAGCATGCCTGGACCAAGGAGCTTTATTACAAAGGTCCAGAGGGGAAAACCGAAAAACTGATACCAAAAGTCAGGGAGATTTATGGTAGCCAAATGGCATTGTATGCCGATGCCAATGGGTATTACAATGTACCGGATGCAATACGGGTTGGGAAAATTCTGGAAGAGTACAAATATGAGTATTTTGAAGAGCCGGTCATGTTTGACCATTTTGAGGATATCAAATCAGTAGCTGACGGCCTGAAGATTCCTATTGCCAATGGGGAACAGGATTATAGTTTTTACAATTTTAGATGGCTCATAGCCAATGACGGGATTGAAATAGTGCAGCCCGATAATTTTTATTTTGGAGGATTTATCAGGTCAATGAAAGTCGCTCAAATGGCACATGCCTTTGGCAAATCCTGTGTTCCGCATATGTCTGGTGTCGGATTGGGTTATCTCTATGACATCCATTTTGTATCTGCTATTCCAAATGCAGGGGAACACCATGAAACCCATGGCTTAAAGAGCATTGTGCCGTTTGAATGCACCACTTCTCCCCTGAAAATAGAAAATGGTAAGATTAAGGTACCGACAGGACCTGGACTTGGGATCACCATTGATCCGGATTTCATAGCAAAGCATCAAGAAGTAAAACTGTAATTGGAGTGACGAAAGAAAATTTTCAAATCATTAAAAATATAAAACTGAAAAATATGAATCAGGAAAGTAAAGATTATCCTGTTGCCCGCATGATTATTGGAAACAATTGGATCCGGAAAAATGAATATGAAAACTCTCCGGTATATAATCCTTCAACCGGGAAAATAATAGGAGTCACGCCGATGGGTACTGCCGAAGACGTCAATGAAGCTGTTAAAGTAGCCCACAAGGCTTTTCAGACCTGGTCCGAGGTGCCATCCCCAAGGAGAGCAGATGTACTATTCAGATATCGAGCCTTATTGGAACAAAACCTTGAATCCATAGCCAGGCTTATCTCAAAAGAAAATGGAAAAACACTTGATGAGGCAAGAGGGGATATCCGGAGAGGTTTCGAAGTTGTGGAATTTGCATGTGGTATTGCTCATTTGCTTAAAGGTGAGAGTCTTTCACAGGTTGCTCCGGAAATTGACGGGGTTACAATCAAAGAACCTCTGGGAGTCTGTGCAGGAATCAGCCCATTTAATTTTCCGGCAATGGTACCTATGTGGATGTTTCCAATTGCTATTGCTTGCGGAAATACCTTTATCTTAAAACCAAGTGAGAAAGTGCCCTTTACAGCAATTAGACTTGCTGAACTATTTTTGGAAGCCGGATTGCCCGAAGGGGTATTCAATGTGGTACATGGGGGCAGGGAAGTCGTGGATGCACTTTGTACACACCCCGGAATTGCTGCGGTAAGTTTTGTGGGTTCTTCGCATATTGCAAAGCATGTTTATACGCTTGCAACTTCCCATGGCAAGAGAGTTCAGGCCGGAGGCGGTGCCAAAAACGTTCAACTTGTAATGCCTGATGCGGATCCTGAAGCCACCATTAGATCCATATCCGGAGCAGCTTTTGGTTGTGCCGGGCAACGGTGTATGGCAGGTTCATTGTTGGTTGGGATTG
The DNA here is from genome assembly GCF_022538115.1 of Cognataquiflexum rubidum. Classification (GTDB taxonomy): domain Bacteria; phylum Bacteroidota; class Bacteroidia; order Cytophagales; family Cyclobacteriaceae; genus Cognataquiflexum; species Cognataquiflexum rubidum. The sequence goes on from NZ_JAKZAL010000003.1 coordinate 18,327, forward strand.
GGGATATAGCTTCTCCATTAAAAGAAAGATTGATCCATGTTATGGATTCAATGTCAATGGGGGATACTTCCGGCGAAGAGCATGTTGATATGGGTCCGGTGATTGACGGACAGAGCAAGAGTAGGATTTTGAAGGTAATTTCCGAATCGGAAAAAAACGGTGTCAGGATTTTGAGAGATGGCCGAAATGGTTTACCAGAAAATGGATTTTTTGTAGGTCCGACCTTGTTGGACCAAATCAACCCGGAAATGAATTTGTTCAGGGATGAAATATTTGGTCCTGTACTATCCATGTTATCCCCCAAAAACCTGGATGAAGCCATCAGTTGGTTAAACAAGTTGCCGTTTGGAAATGGCGCTACCATCTATACCTCAAACGGTCAAGCAGCCAGACATTTCAGCAGAAAAATCAATTGTGGTATGGTAGGCATTAATGTCGGTGTTCCTGCTCCGATGGCACTTTTCCCTTTTGCGGGATGGAATGATTCATTTTATGGGGACCTCCATGTACAGGGTACAGAGGGGGTGATGTTTTACACAAAACAAAGAGTTGTCCTATCTAGATGGGATAACAATTATCAAAGAATCCAAGGCTGGTAAGATGGAAAATATTATTCAATTCAATGCTCCTGCTACCTCATTGGTAGGTGGAGGAGCGATCAAGAAATTGGCTTTACTTGTTAAAGAGTTTGAGGTCAATAACGTGATGATCGTGACTGATACTTATTTTGTAAAGACTGGTCTGATCAACCTTATTGTTTCAGATTTACAGTCAAATGGAATTAATGCTTCAGTATTTTCCGATGTGAGTCCTGACCCAAGTCTGGAAAACGTATACCATGGCTTGGAAGACTTCATTGCCTCCAAAGCAGAAATGATTGTTGCAGTGGGTGGTGGGAGCCCCATTGATGCGGCCAAAGCAATTTCCGTTTTGGTCCATAATCCACCTCCTCTGAATCAATATATGGGATACCATAAAATCAAAAATCCCGGAGTTCCTGTAATCGCCGTTCCGACAACTTCTGGCACCGGAAGTGAGGCAACAAAAGTAGCTGTGATTTCCGACAACCAACTGGGAGTCAAAATGATGATTTTTGACAAACATCTTATGCCGGCTGCTGCTGTTGTGGATTTTAATCTGGCAAAATCAATGCCTCAGGATCTGACTGCATTTGTTGGCGTTGACACCTTAACCCATGGTATTGAAGCTTTCGTTTCCAAAAAATCTAATGCTTTGTCTGATCCATTGGCAATGTCTTGTATCAACCTTGTAGGTAAACATCTGGCTACAGCCTGGGAAATCCCGGAAGACAACACCGCTCGTGAAGGTATGTCAATTGCAGCTTATCAAGGTGGACTGGCGTTTACCAACAGCAGTGTCTGTTTAGTCCATGGGATGAGTAGGCCTTTGGGGGCAATTTTTCATCTTGCACATGGATTTTCAAATGCCATGCTATTGCCGGCAGTGGTGTCATTTTCACTGGTGGGTGCCTTAGAAAAGTATGCCATTGTTTCCAGAATACTTGGATTTTCACAGAATTCGGATTCTGATGAAGCGGCAGGAGTTAAGCTTGTTGACGGGTTGGAAAAATTAAATAAAAAACTGAGAATCCCAACTCTGGGAACATCAGGAAAAATTGAAAAGGTAAAGTTTGAGAAAAATTTAGAGAAAATGGCATCAGATGCTTTGGCCTCTGGTTCTCCCCAAAACAACCCTATTATCCCGACCATGGATGAAATAATCAGTCTTTACCAAAAGGCTTGGTGATGCATTAAGTTTTTTCACCTTTACACAAAGAATTTGCATTTCTCCAAAACAGGGGATACTCCTGAAAGTTTCGTAATCTTCCAAGTGTATCCCCTAATCATACAAAATCCGAACCAAGTTAAGACCCTCTTATGATAAGGGTAATGTGCTCTTATCCCATTAAGTGATTTCCCTTGTACATGGGTGATATCTCAGGATATCTGGGTTATGGTAAACCAAATCAGATTTGGATTATTTTTTAAGTTATATCTTAAATATTCAGCAATTTGAAAAAAAATAAAATATTATGGGGTCATTTTTTCAAAGTACCTACTCTTAATAACAGAAGCCGAGTAAACCCAATACACCAATGATCAATAACCCAAAACCACCTCAACTAGAAAGTAAAATGGTCAATCTTCTTGGTCATTCGGAGTCCATTAAATTTTATGAAAGTAAATCCGATCTGGAAATCTGGAGGGCTTTTGATAAAGGTGATGAATTCGCTTTCAATTACCTGTACAGAACTTATGTGGTGAGGATGTTTAAGTATGGTTGCCAAATCTGCAGGGACGAGTCACTTATCCAGGATTGTATCCAAAACATATTTATCGACCTAAGAAGAAAAAGAGGAGGGTTAAATGAAGTACTGAGCATCAAATCTTACCTTTTTAAAATCCTTTATAGGGAGATTATCAGGAAATTAAACAGTTCTAAATCTACAATTCATCATGGAAATGATATCATTGAAAACTCATTTTCAATAGAATTCTCCCATGAAATGAAATTGATTCATGAGGAAAATATGGAAGAAAAGAGGGAATTGCTCAGGTCTGCCCTAGAAAAGCTGACCCCAAAGCAAAGACAGGCAATTTTGTTATTGTATGAGGAAGGAATGTCTTATAAAGAGATATCTGTTGCTATGGAATTCAGTGAGGTTAAATCTGCAAGAAAAATAGTTTATCGGGCATTGTCATCTTTAAAAGAAATCCTTGTCCGGAAATAATTAAAAAAAGGAAATACTTGATTTCAGTTTATATGAAATATAAAGACTACGATATTGAAAATTTTATTTCGGACGAGTTTTTTGTTCAGTGGGTCAAAAACCCATCTGAAAACAACAGACACTTTTGGGAAAAATGGTTAGAACAACATCCCGATAAAAGGTTTGTGGTTTATGAGGCGGCAAATTTCATCAGGTCAATCAATTACAATATTAATCCTGACCTTCCTGATAAAGTTTATGTAGACATGTATGAAAATATTCTCAAGTTTGACGAAGCCAAGCCGGTAAATAAAGCGGGAAGAAATTCCGGTGGTTTTTTTTATTTATTCCCTGTTAAAAGTATAGCTGCTTCAATTTTGCTGATGTTCTGCTTATGGATCCAGTACGAGGCGATCAACTTTCGAACCGAAAATGAAGAGGAAATTCAAATTGCAATAATTTCAAAATCCAATCCAGTTGGCCAAAAGTCAATCATTGACCTGCCTGACGGCTCCAGAGTGCATCTAAATTCTGAAAGTGAAATCGAATTCCCTGCTTCGTTTTCCGAAGATAAAAGGTGGGTGACATTAAAGGGGGAGGCATTTTTTGAAATACAAAAAGAGTCCAGGCCTTTTTATGTAGAATCCGGCCTTACCAGCATCCATGTCATGGGTACAACATTCAACGTCAACCAATCCGAAAACGGTTCACTATACGTCGCTCTTGTAACGGGAAAAGTTAGGGTGAATTCAAAAGAGGGTGAAGAGGTGGACCTCGAACCTAAGGAAATGCTGGTAATTGAGCAAAGCGGAACTTATTATAAAACAGGATTTGATCCTCTGGACATTATTGCCTGGAAAGATAAGACACTGGTGTTTAAAAGCGCTTCACTACGTGAGATAAAATCAAAACTGGAAAAATGGTATGGGGTTCAGGTTGAATTCAAAGGAGTATTTGACAATAACTGGACTTATTCAGGGATATACGAAGATGAAATGTTGGAAAATGTACTGAGAGGAATCTGTTTGACCTCCGGTATGAAGTTTTCCATAGAAAATAAAAAAATAACCATTACAAACCCAAAATAATATGAAAAAGATAAACCCTGAAACCGGATAAAAAAAAAGGCAGAACCTGTTCAAAGTAAGAACAAGGACTGCCCCTTAATGCCTCTTTCATTTTAGCGGATGCAGAGGCTTATGTTCAAGTAGTTCTCACTTAAACTTATTCAAAATTATGAAAAATAATGTACTGAGACAACTGATTATGGTGTCAAAAAAAATATTATACGTATTCATCATCCAACTATTCTCATGCACTTTCTTATTGGCTAACAACAGTAAAGCACAGCGCAATTCAATTGACGAAGTCATTGTTTCTTTTAATATAAAAGAAAAACCGCTTCATCAGTTTTTTAAACAAGTAGAATCTAAAACAGAGTATAAATTCACTTATACGGATAACTTGATTGATTTGAATCAACAGGTATCTGTGGTAGGATTAAACCAAACCTTGTATGATGTCTTGGTTTCCATAAGCAATCAGACAAAATTGAATTTTGTTCAAGTGAATGAAAATATTCATGTGAAGGCACAAAAGCCTAATCTCCAAGAGAATTCAGTGCAGATTGAAGTCCTTGCTGATATTATTGTCAAAGGTACTGTTGTGGATGAACAAAACCGACCCATACCAGGAGTAACTATTTTAGTCAAAGGCACTACAATTGGTACTACCACTGATTTGGACGGGGTATATTCTTTGCAGGCCCCAGAAAATGCTGTATTGATTTTCTCTTTCATTGGGTTTACAAGCCAGGAGGTAAATGTTGGCAATAGGTCAGTCATTGACCTTGTTTTAATGGAGGATATTTCATCTCTAGGTGAAGTTGTAGTGGTAGGATATGGTACCGTAGATAGAAAGGACTTAACAGGTTCAATTGCCTCTGTAAGTGGAAGCCAGCTCACAGAAATGAATGGCAGTGCTACAAGAGTGGACGCTGCACTTCAAGGTAAAGTTGCTGGAGTTGACGTTAGGTTAAGAGATGGTGAGCCAGGAAGCGCACCTCAGATTACAATCAGAGGTCTTGGTAGTATCGGTGCAGGTTCTAATCCATTATATGTGGTGGATGGCTTCCCTACCGAGGACATAGGTACCTTAAACATGAATGATGTAGAAAGTATAGACATTTTGAAAGATGCTGCTGCAACTTCGATTTATGGGTCTAGGGGTGCAAATGGAGTTGTGATTGTTACTACTAAGCGGGGAAAAGAAGGAAAGACCAACATAATTTTTGATGCATACTATGGTTTGCAGTCCCCAATGATGCAAAGGGAAATGATGAATGCTAAACAAAGTGCCCAGTATTTTTTTGATGGGATGAAAAATAGAAACATGGATGAGGGACGTGATGTTACCGGTAATCCATTAACCTGGGGAAGACCGGTTGGTCAGGAAGTTATGGACGTCTTAGAAGGTAGAAATACCTATGATGTAAATCCTTTAGATTATGTTCTGAGAAATCCTGCCCCTCAATCTCAGTATTCACTGTCTTCAACCGGGGGTACAGATAAAATCCAGTTTGCAATCAGTGGAGAATACCTTGCACAGGATGGGTTGATAATCGAAAACGATATGGAAAGGATTTCCTTTAGGGCAAATATCGATGCCAAGCTTTCAAATAGGTTAAAAGTAATTTTCAATCTTAACCCTTCCTTTGTACATAGGAATAGGGTTCAAGCTTCAGGCCATGCCTCTGAACCGAATCACTTAAGTATAATCGGGGTAGCCACGACTATGCACAATTACTTTCCACTTTTTGATGAAAATGGAGACTATGAAAAATTCGAAGGATATAGTTCATTGGCCAATTTGGCAAATCCAGTTGCAATAGCACGTGAAATTCAGCAAACAGAAAAACAAGGTAGGATTTTAGGAAATTTGAATTTGATATATGATATAACCAATGACTTGAAATTCAATGTTTTATTAGGTGGGAATCTAAAGAACCAGAGAGATAGTTATTTCCGTCCTGACCTGCCTGTATTTTTTGGAACATCCGTTTTTGGCAGTGATGGGACAACATGGTCGGAAACTTGGGTTTCTGAATATATCTTAAGTTATGATAAAAAATTTGACAAACATTCAATTTCTGCGGTAGGAGGTTTTACTGCCCAGAAGGATAGGGTTGAAGTTAACTATTTAGAAAGTAATTTATATCCTAATAATCTGGTTCAAACATTAAATGCAACCAGTCAAATTACAAATGGATATTCTGAAATCTACGAATGGGCTTTATTATCTTACTTAGCTAGGGCAAGCTATAATTTTGACAGCAAGTATTATATCTCTGCATCTATCAGGACCGATGGTTCATCCAGGTTTGGATCAAATAACAAATGGGGAGTTTTCCCATCAATCGGAGCAACTTGGAGGGTTTCGGATGAGGACTTTATGAAGGATATAAAATTTCTTACTGACTTCAAATTCAGGGCTAGTTATGGAGAAACCGGAAACAACAATATTGGTAATTATGCCCATTTACCTACTGTAACGTATCAAAATTACCCTACAGGTCAAGGTTTTGCCCCTGAATCGTTGGCTAATCCAAACCTGAGATGGGAAAAACAAAGGCAGGCAAATTTTGCAATGGATGCTTTAATAATCAATGGTAGGATTGGTTTCACAGTAGAATATATGAGATCAGTAAGCTCAGATTTGTTGCTAAATGTACCTGTTCCCCAGATCACTGGATTCAGTAATATGCTTCAAAATATAGGAGAGGTAGAAAATAAGGGTTGGGAGTTTGTATTGAATACAGTAAATACAAACGGTAAGTTTAAATGGACTACTGACTTCAATCTTTCAATGTATAAAAATAAAGTATTGCAATTAGGCCCTGAGAATGCACCAATTATCAGTGGTGCACACATTACCCAGGTAGGCCAACCTATTGGGATGTTTTTTGGGTATTTGTTCGATGGGATTTTTATGAACCAGGAAGAAATTAATCAAGGACCCTTATGGAATCCCGGAGGAAACGCCCAATCTCGACCCGGAGATATTAGATATATAGATGTAAGCGGTCCTGAAGGTAAGCCAGATGGAAGAATTGATACCAATGATAAAACCGTTATGGGTTCACCTTATTCAGATTTTTTCTACGGCATGCAAAACCGGTTCAGTTATGGAAACTTTTCTCTGACAGTCAGTTTGACAGGTTCACAGGGTAACCAAATATTGGCTGAAGCTTACCGTTCGAATGCCAATACCAGGGGAAGGATGAAACAGGTTATTAGAAACTGGAATTATTGGCAATCTGAAGAAAACCCTGGCGATGGGGTTACTCCGCGACCAAATGACGGCCCCAAAGGTGGGAATCGTGAGCAATGGAGCCAGTTTCATCTAATGGATGGGTCCTATTTGAGGATCAACAATATCAATTTTGCTTACCAAATTCCAAATACTGTAGTTCAAAGGTATGGGCTTGGTGGTGTCAGGTTGTATTATACAGCATTCAATCCGTTTATTTTCGCAAGTAAAGACTATAATGGATTCAATCCTGATGTAAACAATAGTGGTACAGCCTTAACGCCGGGCGTTGATATAAATGATTACCCAATACCAAAAAGTCATATACTTGGAATTAATATTTCATTTTGATAAACCATTATAAATTAAAACTAATTCGATCATGGAAAATATTAAGCTAGATATAAAAATATTGGTAATGTCTTCGGTTTTGGTAATAGCTTCTATTACTTCTTGCAGTGAAGACTTCATTGATTTAACCCCCCCCTCTTCGGTTACTGTTGATCTCCTTTACAAAACTGAGGCGGATTTTCAACAGGCGTTAATTGGAGTATACACAGGATTAAGAGGACATTATGCGGGATATTGGGAAGTAGGGGATTTGAGGGCAGATGATGTTTGGCAGGAAGCAACCAATCAGACAGCAAGGGTTTTGACAGATAATTTCCAAGGACATACTGCCGCCAATAACCTCTGGTCTAACGGATTTATCATGTTCAATAGGGCAAATTTGCTATTAGAAAAAATTCAGCTAGTGGATATCCCTAATAAGGAAATATATATTGCCGAGACAAAATTTCTCAGAGCATTGGGTTACTTCAACTTAATTAGAGTTTTTGGACCTGTTCCTTTTATCATAGGTTCTCTTAGCCCGGAAGATGCATACAAAACCGGAAGGGCTGAAGTGGACAGAATTTACAATGAATTGATCATACCTGATTTGATTGAAGGTGCCAATACGCTTCCAACTCAATATTCCGGGTCTGATATAGGCAGGGCGACTCAAGGGGCCGCAAAAGCGCTTTTGGGAAAGGTATATTTGACAAGAAAAAATTATGTTGAAGCTGAAAAGATCCTTAGGGAAGTTACTACAATGGGTTATGAATTATTGGATGATTACAACAGTGTATTTGATCATACCAACAAACACCATAAAGAGTATATTTTCGATATAGAATATACATCAGCTCCCAACGCAGCAGGGAACACTATGACTAGTATTTGTTCTGCGAATTGGCCCGTAGTAAGGTCCTTATATGGGATGGTAGGAACACTGCACGATAGCTGTACGCCAAGAATTTCTTTCAGAAATTTATTTGAAGCGGGTGACAAGAGAAGAGATATTTCTGCTGCATTGGGAGTAACAACGGGGGATGGAGTATTCCAACCACTCCCCCCTAGATGGTCAGCAATTACTGGTAAGTACTTATCCGATGTGCCAAGTGCAGACAATGGAAATGCTAATTTCCCTGTCATCAGGTATGCCGATGTTTTGTTAATGCTATCAGAAGCACTCAATGAAAATGGAAAAACCGGTGAAGCCCTTGAATTTTTAAATCAGGTAAGAGCTAGGGCTGGAGTTGCAGCTTTTTCTGGACTTTCCCAAACAGAAACCCGCAATTCAATTGAGTTGGAAAGAAGATTGGAATTGAACATGGAAGGACATAGATGGTTTGACCTGATAAGGTGGGGTAAGGCCTTGCAGGTTTTAACACCACTCGGAATGGAACCTCATATGATTCTTTGGCCACTGCCCCAAAACGAAGTTATCTTAATTAATGACCCTTCAGTTTTACCACAAAACCCTGGGTATGATTGATAATTAAAATTTAAATTTTCCGGCTATGCATTCGGTATTTTGTATTCCTTCGATATAGCATGGCCGGAATCTTTTAAATCTGGACTCACCTTTATTTCAATTCTCACAATTATCCGGCTATTGTAACATGTCCGGTGTTTCAGATATGATATTATGAAAAAATCAATAATGGGATTGTGTATTTATTTGATGATTGGACTTGTTACTGGGTTTTCACAGACTGTTTATATTTTGGTTGATAATGATTTGCCCCAAGCTGGATATGCGACAAAATTATTGAGTGAATCATTATTAAAAAAGGGTTATCAAATTTCAACAAGCAGATCTAAATATGATTATTTATTAAACCTCGATATCAATGCTGTAAAATCAGGAGAAGAATCTTACCGGATTATTCCTGATAATAAAATCATTACCATTAACGGTGGAGATGCCAATGGATTACTTTATGGTTGCCTGTCACTCAAAGAAAAAATCAATACCGGAGTAAAACTAGGAGACATAACTTTTGAAGAGGAGAGTCCTGTGATGGAATTTCGGGGAATCAAGCATAATTTACCTTGGGATGCATACAGGGCAAACCCTGCTCTTGAACAGCATTACGAAGCTGCCAAAGATTTGAATTATTGGAAGGCTTTCTTGGACATGATGGTGGAGAACAGGTTTAATGTTCTTTCTCTTTGGAACCTCCATCCTTTTACATACATGATCCAACCAAAAAACTTTCCAGAAGCCAGTCCATTTTCTGATTCAGAGTTTCAAAATTGGCAAGCCCTCTACCGAGGTATTTTTGCAATGGCAAAAGAAAGAGGAATCGAAACCTATTTGGTCAACTGGAGTATTTTTGTCAGTGAGAAATTTGCCAAAACACACAACGTAGCCTCCGATAATTTCTATCCTAATTTTTATGTAAATGGAGACACCACTGAAATTGTAAAAAGATATACCCGTGAAAGTGTAACCCAGGTTTTGGAAGAATATCCGGACCTTACCGGATTTGCCATTTCCCATGGTGAGGGAATGGGTGGTATGACACCCAAGGAAAGACAAGAATGGATGAATGAGACCATGATTGAAGGAATGCGGCTTGCAAACAGAAAAGTCAAATTTATCCATAGAGTACCTTTTTCCGCAAACCTTGGATCTGGCGGCTCAACAAGCAGGGATACAGAAATCTTGACAAGGGAAGCAATGGAATCCATAGATTATTTTGACGGACCAATTTGGGTAGAGATGAAGTTTAATTGGTCCCATGCGCACTCCACTCCTGATTTGGTCAAAGTCCATGGTGGAAAACTAGGCGATACTTATTTTGTTCCTGAGCCAAAAAATTACAAAATAACATGGATGGCCAGAAATGAAGACTTTTTTACACTTAGGTGGGGAGTCCCAGATTTTATCCGTTCGCATATTTCCAAAAATAACCATTCTTATGTTGGGGGATATTTTGTTGGATCCGAAGGTTATATCCCTGTAAAAGATTATTTTACGTCAACCGACAAACCTGTAAACTGGAAATATGCCTTTCAAAGACAATGGCTTTTCTACAAATTATGGGGAAGATTATTATACAACCCAGATACACCTGACAAAATCTTTCAAGATGAATTTGTTAGAAAATACGGAAATAGTGGTACTGATCTGTTGGAGGCTTATGCGCTTTCGTCATCTACTCAACTAAGATTGGCTTCTGTTTTTGATTCTACATGGGACTTGACTTTATATGGAGAAGGATTCTTGTCTTTGGACAAAGGATCTATGAAATATATTTCTGTGGACCGGTTGATCAACCAAAAAACAATGGATCCAAATTATATTTCGATAAGGGATTTTGTTGCTTCAGGTGCTTCAGCTGGAACAGGCTACCTTATGAAGATTTCCCCTTTGGATTTGGCTGATAGGTTGGAAATGGATTGTATGCGTGCACTAGCATTGGTTGCTGATATTGACACCAGCAAAGATGCTTCATTATTATATGAAGTATCAGATGTTCAGGCTTGGTCAAATTTGGGATTGCACCTAGCAGAAAAGTTAAGAGGAGCAGTCCAACTTGAAACTTTCAGGAAAAATGGAGAAGCGTCATATCAAAACAATGCCGTAAAACATCTGGAGAAAGCTTTGGCATATTGGGATCAGGTGATAGCCATCACCAGACCAATCTACAAGGATATGCCTTTGACACCCTATTTGCATAACAAAAATGCTCTCTTCCATTGGGAACATTTGAGACCTTCGGTGGCAGAGGATATTTCCATTGCCAAAAGTCAGAATCCGGTATCCTTAAACTAAAAAAAACTAAACTAAATTGATATGAAATCAATATTGATAATTTTCATTTTGTCATTTCTTGTCTCTACAAAACCGACTTTTGGCCAGAACATCTACATGTTGTATGACAAATCCTCTGTAGAAACAAATTATGCTGTAGGCAAATTGACACCTGAACTTCAATCCAAAGGATATAAGCTGGTTGCCAGTCCAACAGATTATCAATTTTTGATAAACTTGGAGATCGAATCCTCCAAAATAGGTCCTGAATCTTATGTCATCAAAAAAGAAGATAATAAAATTTCTGTGCTAGGGGGAGATGAAAGAGGTTTGATTTATGGCACACTTTCTTTGGCAGAATCCCTGAGAAACGGTTTTTCTTTACCGGATATTACTTATAAGAGCGAAAAACCTCATTTCCCATTACGGGCCATCAAACACAACACTGCCTGGTATTCTTATCGGCCAAGTTCTGCCCTAGACCTCCATTATGAAACCTTACGGGATGTGAAATATTGGGAAGCTTTCCTGGACATGATGGTGGAAAACAGGTTCAATTCACTTTCAATATGGAATTTGCATCCTTTTGTTTTCATGATTCAGGCAAAAAATTTCCCAGAGGCAAGCCCATTTTCTCCAAAGGAGATGGAGGAATGGAAAACCTTGCACAAATCCATATTTAGGATGGCTAAAGAAAGGGCAATCGAAACTTACATCATTCCTTTTAACATTTTTGTTAGCCATGAATTTGCCAAAGCCCATAATGTAGCACAAAAAAATGTTTACCCCCATTATTACGTACCAGGAGATACTTCTGAAATTGTAAAAAGGTACATGAGAGAAAGTGTGACACAGCTTCTTGTCGAATATCCTGAATTGACAGGGTTTGGACTTACACTTGGTGAGGGAATGGCAGGGATGACTCCCCAACAACGTGAGGACTGGATGTTTGAAACCTATATCGAAGGAATGCGATTAGCTGGCAGACCTGTAAAACTGGTCCATAGGATACCATTCTCCAGTACTACAGAATCTCTTGGGGCAACTAGTGTTGAACTTGAAAAACTCACAAGAAATGCCATAGAAAGAGAGGCTAAACTGGATTTCATAGATGGTCCCATTTGGGCAGACTTAAAATACAACTGGTCGCACGCACATTCCACGCCCAAGTTGGTGAAAGTCCATGGTGGGGAAATGTTTGATACATTCTACAATCCATTACCCGATGGATATAAGGTTACTTATACCGCTAGGAATGAAGATTTTTTTGCATTGAGATGGGGCGTTCCCCAGTTTATCAGGGACCATATCGGACTAAATAGTCAATCCTATGTGGGGGGTTACTTTGTGGGTTCAGAAAGCTATATACCTGCCAAAGATTACTTCACGGCAATCAAGGGACCTGTTGACTGGAAATTTGCCTTTCAGAGACAATGGCTGTTTTACAAATTATGGGGAAGGCTGTTGTATAATCCCCAAACTCCCGACGATGTCTTTGTAGCAACATATAAAAATAAATACGGTGAAGCAGGCCAGAATTTATTGGAAGCAATGGCTTTGGCATCATCTACACAATTAAAATTGGGTTCGCTGTATGACTCAAGGTGGGATTTTACTTTGTACGGGGAAGGCATGATGGCATTGATTGGAGATTCAACAAAGTATATCTCTGCAGACAGGTTGATCAACCAACCAACTCTGGACCCTGATTATGTGTCTGTCAAAGATTACGTGGCCGCAACCAAAGCGGGGAAAGATTTTGCCCCTAAAAAAATCACACCGCCCGTTCTTATCGGTTTATTGGAAAAAGATTGTCTTAAGGCTTTAAAACTTATAGAAAATGTTGATGCCAAAGAGGACAACTCTTTGATGTACGAATTGGCAGATATCAGAATATGGGCAAATCTGGGTCTTCACCTGGCCGAGAAACTGAAGGGCTCAATCGCGCTTCAATCTTATCGAGAGGGCTTAGGCGAACAATATAAAACTGAAGCCATTTCCGCCTTTACCAAGGGACTGGAGTATTGGGACCAAGTTATTTCCATTTCTAGGCCCATTTACAAAGACATGCCTTTGGCACATTACAATGGAAGCAGTCATGACAGAAATGATGACAACCTTTTCCATTGGGCTTTGATCCGGGACGAAGTGGCAAATGATATCGAGTTGGCAAAATCAGCTTCAGTATCTACTCCCAAAAAGTAAATCAATTTCAAAAACTGGTAAACAATTCCAAATGATGCGTATTCCAAAGATTATTATCAGAGAAAATTTAGACCAAACCTATTCGGATATTTATACTGCTGAAGCCTTGCAAGCCATAGCTGTATTGTCTCCTTTCAATAAGCAGGTAAAAAAAATAATGGAATCACGAATTCAAAGAAGGCATTCCAGAAACAGCAATGGATTGAGAATCCAATTTTTAGATCAGGAAGGAACCATTGAGGGAACTGATATTTCGGTCCGAGATGCACGGTCAGGAAATTTTGAAGGAAAGCCGGTCCCTCAGGATTTGCAAAGGCAGTGGATTCAGGGGACAGGACCCTCGGCAAAGCCCAATGCACCTTTACAAAACAGCATTCGAAATGTGGCCTACGCACTGCTTTCAGGTGCCGATGGCTGGATGTTTGACGGTGAAGACGCCTTGGGGCAGACTAACAATATGTCTTTGGATAATCAAAGAAATTTGAAGCTAGCCATCAGCCGGTCTCCTGTCTTTTTTGAGGTTGCAGAAACAGTATCCAAAGAAATAAACAACTGGGCAGAAGGTTTTTTTGGGCATCCCATTATCCACAACTGGGAAGAGCAGCTTGATTTCACCACAGTCATTTTTAGGGCCAGAGGTTTGCATCTGGATGACAGACACATCAAAGATGAGGAAGGTGTAGCCATGGCTGCGTCCATAGTCGACCTGTCTTTGTATGTAGTCAATAACTACGAAGTTTTGCTAAAAAGGGGATCCTCTATCGTCCTTTATCTGCCCAAGATCCAGACTTCCGGGGAAGCAGCATTATGGGACAAAATGATCTCAGCACTTGAGCACCATCTTCAGCTCGAAAATGGCACCATCAGGGTATATGTTCTTATAGAGCAACTTGAAGCCACCTTTCAATTGATGGAAATCAGAGCAGCTTTGGGTAAACACTTTGTTGGGTTTAATACAGGCCGCTGGGATTATATCAATAGCGTCTCAGATGCCATGGCATGGGATCCCGATTTTGTCAATCCCAATATTGAATCCATCACCATGACTTATGGGTACATGAGAAATTATGAGGATAGGGTACGCAGGGCCGTCAATACTCCTGATAAGTCAGGAAATTTTGCTCTTTGGCAAGGTGGCATGGAGCCCAATATTCCTGTGGGTTCTGCCGAGGGCGTTTCGGCAAGTATGAAAAAGGCATTGCAAGGAGGAGAAAGGGAACAAAATGAAGGAGCTAGTGGAAAGTGGGTTGCCCATTGGAAAATGGTCCATATCATCCGGCCCGTTTGGGAAAAAACAGGAAACCAAAACCAACTTGGTAGAAAATTTCCTGCATTGACCTATACCGGGCTAGATGCACAGGGATTGTTGGAGCTTGAAAATGCACCAAGGTCAATAGATGGGGCTAGAAACCTGATTAGTGTTGCCTTACAATATGGGAATGCTTTCGGTCAGGGCATGCAGGCTGCTGCTTTGAAACCGGCCGATTACTTTGGCAATGACAATGTCCTTTACCTCATGGAGGACATGGCAACTGGAGAAATTAGGGTGAGCATTCTTTGGGAGTGGATCCATAAAAATGCAGTCATATCAGAGGATGACCCGCATAGCGGAGCAAAAAATGGGGAGACTTTTACAATTGGACTTTTTGAAAGACTCTTAGAGGAAGAATACCAAAAACTTCTTCTTGCCAATAATAAAGATGTCCATGATGATTCAAAGACTACTACACTGCCTATATCAAAAGAAATTGTGAAGACTTATGTTTTATCCAAAAGCAAATTGCCTTGGTTCATTGATCTTTTGAATATAAATCTCAATAACATGGACCTCAAGGAAGCCAAAGCAAGAATCCAAAAATATACGGAAGCATTCATCAATGATAAAACCAGGATTACTGAAAACCTTGATTTCTAAGATGTCAATTTTCACTACCCTCGGGAGCACCTGAAAATCCCTTAAGACCTGATCCATTTTAATTCCTGATAAACATTAAACCCAATAAGTTATGGCCATTGATTCCTCTATCCTTTCTGAATTGAAGTATAAGCTTAAAGGGGATGTTTTATCAGATCAATATTCTTTGGGCATGTATGCCACGGACGCAAGTATTTACCAGATCAATCCACGGGTAGTCGTAATTCCCAAAGATGAAGAGGATGTAAGGAATGCCATAAAAATTGCAATTAAAAACAACATCAAAATATTACCCAGAGGTGCAGGTACAAGCCTTGCAGGTCAGACTGTGGTTGATGGAATGGTATTGGATTTTTCCAAATACATGAATGGCATCTTGGAATGCAATGTCGACGAACGGTGGGTTAAAGTTCAGCCGGGTGTGGTAAGGGATGTATTGAATGAATATTTAGCTCCATTAGGCCTTCATTTCGCACCTGATCCAGCAACTAGCAGCAGGGCCAATGTAGGCGGTATGGTTGGCAACAATTCATCAGGAACCAAAAGTATTCTCTATGGCAAAACTGTGGACCACGTATTGGAAGCCAAAGTACTCTTGGCAGACGATACGATTCTGAATTTTAAAACACAGTCACCTGAAGTATATAATGAAATCGCCTTAAGGTCAAACAGGGAAGGTGTATTATATCGGAAATTTCAATCATTGATCAATCATCACAGAGAGGAGATAAAGGAAAGGTTCCCCAAAGTGATGAGAAGGGTGGGGGGATATAACCTGGATGAATTTGTCTATACCGACGATTGGAACCTTGCAAAACTGATAACAGGTAGCGAAGGCACATTAGCCACAACTTTGGAATTAAAATTAAATCTGGTTCCATTACCCAAATTCAAGTCTGTGGTTGTGGTTCATTTTGAGGAGCTTTTGGACGCCATCAGTGCGGTCACCCCCATGTTGGAATTTAACCCGTCGGCAATAGAAATCCTTGACCGTACTGTTTTGAATCTTTCTAAAGAGAACCTCACTACCAAGCAGCATTGCCATTTTATAGAGGGGAATCCGGCTGCCATACTCATAGTGGAATTTTACGCTGATTCCTTTGAGGATGTCATGGAAAGACCCGAAAAAATGATCCGAAAATTGGCTGAATTGGGATTAGGCTATGCCTTTCCCCTTTTTCCGGAGGGAAAAGCATATGAGGATGTGTGGATCGTGAGAAAAAAAGGTCTGGGTTTGATGTTGGGAATCAAAGGGGATAAAAAACCGATTCCATTTATTGAGGATGCAGCAATTCCGATCAATGTATTGCCGGAATATATTGACAGGGTTCTCAAAATCTGCGAAAAACACAACACAGAAATATCCATGTATGCCCATGCCAGTGTAGGCGTGATCCATGTCAGACCAATTTTGGACTTAAGGCAACAGCAGGATATTGAAAACCTAAAGAAAATAGCTGATGAAACTTTCGAATTGGTCCTTGAATATGGCGGGTCTTGGAGTGGTGAACATGGAGATGGCCTAGTAAGAAGTGCTTATAATGAAAGATTTTTTGGACCCAACCTTTATCAGGCATTAAAGGATGTAAAACAACTTTTTGATCCTGAAAATCTGATGAATCCGGGTAAGATAGTGGAGGCTCAGTCAATTGAAAATAACCTCAGATATGGCGTTGGTTATGTTGATGCTAGTGCCCAAACTCAATTTAAATACAAAGCGGAAAACAGTTTTAAGGAGTCAGTACATATGTGTACAGGGGTGGGGGAGTGCAGAAAAATCATCGGAGGCACCATGTGTCCCAGTTTCAAAGCCACCCGTGACGAAGAGCATTCGACGAGAGGTCGGGCAAATGCACTCAGATTAGCTATGTCAGGGCAGCTTGACAAAGATGGATTAGGAAGCGAAAGGTTGCGGGAAGCGATGGATCTCTGTCTATCCTGCAAGGCATGTAAATCAGAATGTCCCAGTAATGTGGACATGGCAAAAATGAAAAGTGATGTCAGCCAACTCTATTATGAAAAGCACGGAACAACGCTAAGGGACAGGTTGATTAGGGATTCATCAAAGATGGCAGCAAAATTTTCAGGTCCTTTTGCAGGGATCATCAACAGCATCCAAAAATCCGGGCTGTTTCGATTCATCCTACAAAAAGCTGTTGGCTTTGATAAAAGACGAACTTTACCTTCATATGCCATTCAGCCATTCTATAAATGGTTTTTGAAAAATGGCCATCAACAACCCCATTCCTCCAAAAAGGTGGTTCTTTTTGCAGATACCTACCTCAATTTCCATGAACCGCAGATAGGGATATCTGCCATGGAGCTTCTGAATTCATGCGGATATGAAGTAATTTTAGCCAACGTTGGCTGTTGCCAAAGACCAAAAATATCCCATGGTTTTTTGAAAGAGGCAAAATCAGAAGGAACCAAAACAGTTGAAAACCTTAAAAAATATTTTGATCAGGGATTTAAAGTTGTTGTATGCGAACCGAGTTGCGCATCCGCACTCAATGACGATTTGCCGGATTTAATTGATGACCAAGAGCTTGCAAATGATCTTAAAGCAAACGTAATGATGATCGATGTTTTCCTTGATAAGGAGATCAAGGCTGGAAAAATCGAAATGGATTTTATTACACTTTCACAGGATATGCTGGTTCACAGTCATTGCCATCAAAAAGCTTTATATGGCACAAATTCAGCTAAAAATATTTTTGCCAATACAGATTCACTTATTAAGGAAATCCCTTCAGGTTGCTGCGGAATGGCAGGTTCATTTGGATATGAAACAGAGCATTATGACATATCCAAAAAAATAGGAGAGGAAGTACTTTTTCCTACTATCAATAAAGTTGACAAGCACACATCAGTTATAGCAAACGGTTTCAGCTGCAGGCATCAGATCGCCCATTTCACTCAAAGCAAACCCAAACATTGGGTCGAATCAATAAAGGCTATTCCAAAAAAAAATAACCTTTCAACCTGAACCAAAATCCCATGAGTATTACTGTCTTGTCTTTTCTAGCATTGCTCCCCATCTTGACGGTTGCAATTCTCTTGGTTGGATTTAGAATGCCTGCCAAGTATAGTATGCCAATTGGTTTTTTACTTACTGCTGTAATTGCAAAACTGGCTTGGAAGCTTTCCATACTCGATATCATTGCATCTTCCATCCAGGGATTGTTTATCACTTTCGATATTTTATATATTGTCTTTGGCGCAATTTTCCTCCTGACACTACTTAATTATTCCGGAGCTATCAAAGTTATCAGAAATGGTTTTTCTGGCATCAGCGAGGACAGGAGAGTTCAGGTGGTCATTATAGTCTGGCTGTTTGGTTCCTTCATTGAAGGTGCCGCGGGATTTGGTACGCCAGCTGCTATTGTAGCCCCATTATTATTGGCGATGGGATTTCCGGCTATGGCAGCTGTGATGTTGGGATTGATGGTCCAGAGCACCCCTGTGACATTCGGCGCAGTGGGTACACCTATTTTGGTGGGAGTAAGGGGTGGCCTGGAAAGCCCACAAATGGAAAACCTATTGGCTACTGCTGATATTGGATATGTTGAATACCTTCAGATGGTTACCACCAATTCTGCTATTCTACATGCCCTGGTAGGTACAATCATGCCCTTTTTCATGATCTGTATGATGACAAGGTTTTTTGGTGAAAATAAAAGCTGGAAAGAAGGCTTTGAAATGTTTCCATACGCGATTTTTGGAGGCTTGGCCTTCACAATTCCTTATCTTCTAACAGGGATATTTTTAGGACCCGAATTCCCCTCCATGTTGGGAGCCTTGGTAGGACTAATGATCATCGTTCCTGCCACCAAAAAGGGATTCCTTCTTCCAAATAAAACTTGGGATTTTGCTGAAAGAAGTACCTGGCCAAAATTGTGGTTTGGAAATCTAAAGGTGAACATTAACCAATCAAAAGACAAAGCGAAATTCTCCCTTTTCATTGCATGGTTTCCTTATATATTACTGGCATTGATTCTGGTGATCACCCGAATTCCCCAGCTTCCTGTCAAATCTTTGCTATTGGCATTTGAAATTGGTTATCAAAATATTCTTGGAACCCATATTTCAGCAACCAGTACACCACTTTATTTGCCAGGTACCATCTTGATAGTAGTTGCAGTTGTATCCTTTTTCTTGCATAAAATGGATTGGCGAGATTTTTCAACTTCATTTGTTCAAAGCTCTAAAATGATTTTAGGAGCCGGATTTGTACTGGTATTTACCATTCCAATGGTAAGGATTTATATCAACTCCGGTATAAATCCACAAGAAATCCCCGGCATGCCTATAGTGATGGCAGAATGGGTTGCTTTAAAAGTCGGTATGATTTATCCATTGTTTGCACCTTCAGTCGGTGCATTAGGGGCTTTTATTGCAGGGAGCAACACGGTGAGTAACTTGATGTTCGGATTGTTTCAATTTGGAGTGGCTGAACGGCTATCCATGCCAACCACCATTATGGTAGCCTTACAGGCCGTTGGTGCTGCTGCCGGAAATATGATAGCCATTCATAACATAGTGGCTGCTGCAGCAACAGTTGGTTATTTGGGCAAAGAAGGTTTGATATTAAGATTAACTATACTACCCACACTTTACTATGTTTTGTTGGTTGGCCTTTTGGGTTTAATCTGCTTGCATATTTTGGATCTTCAAAATTTATTATAATCAAAACTAATCGTTTCAAATCTCCTAAGGAATGAAAACTTTCTATAAATATTTATCGGCATTTTTATTATTAGCACTAGTTAACCTATCATGTAGTAAACCAAAGGACAAAGACAATATGAATATGACAGAAGAGGAAATTTCTGATTGGTATAGCCAAAAGAAATGGCTGGGTCAATCCCAACTTGACCCACATCCTAGTATTGAACAAGAAGCTTTCGCCAAATATTATTTTTCAAACCAACAGCTTTGGGACAAAGCTTTTGATTATTTGAATCATACTGATTTTGATAACCTGGAACTAGGAATTCATGAAATCCAAGGAAGGGAATTGTTCGTCATGGTTACGGCATACGACACAAAATTACCGGAAGAGGTTTTTTTTGAAAACCATAAAAACTACACAGACATCCAATATGTGGTCACAGGTCGTGAATATATTGGATTAACTGACATTGAAAGCACAAAGATCCGTACTCCATACGAAGAAGAAAGAGATATTACTTTTTATGAAGTGACAGGCAGTATTAACCTGTCTGCCCATCCAGGTACATTTTTTATCTTTTTCCCTCACAATGTTCATTGTCCTGCCTTAAGAATAGACCAAGCTGAAAAAGTAAAAAAAATTGTCATCAAAGTGAAAAACAAATGAGAGAATTGGATTTTTTGGGTTATGGGTTAGGGAAAATCAGCCTAGTATCTAGGCTGATTTTTTTAGGGTTCAGAAAGGAAAATCTTTAACTGGAAAAAAGTAATCTTCAGGAGGTTGAAGATTTGACTTTTATTGTTCAAGTGTTGTTGGTTTTCTGGCAAGATTCATTCAAATCAAGTGAAACTGTAATGTTACCGCTTATTTGGAGTACAAGTAAAAAAGATAATACTAGATTGATTGTGTAATTTTTGAAACCACTGTTTCTCTGAGACAGTGTTTTTTTGATTTATGTACAAGTGGAGCAATGTCTAGGTGTAGAATGGTTAAGTCGCCGGGACCGAAGAAACTGTCTTTTTAACCCCGAATGGCGGTAAAGGGAAATTGGAAAAAGTATGGGAATCAGGGGAGCAATTTGCACGGGGATACTGATATTTCGCTCCGCCGCGGCGGACTTTTGGTCTACCCCCTGAAATTTTTTGTTTTGAAGAGGAGGTTCTCCCTCCCATTTCGGTAATGGAAACTCTCTATCCTAAGAGATCCGTGACCGAAATGCCCCACCTATTCCATTTTTTACCATGGGCTGCGGTGCATAGAGATTTGTGTAGGTATGAAAATCAGAGAAGCACCTTACCCACGGCTACCAAGATTTCGCCCCGATGGGGCTTACTTTATCAGACACTTTTAGGGAAGGGAGAATCCCTACTAAATGATTGCCGTTGGGTTTAGGATTCCATTACACATCTATCTCAACCAAATTTCTATTGTTTCGACAAAAGTCCCCCTTCAGGGGGATTAGGGGCAAACTCTGCGAACATTGCGATACCTTCGTGTCCATCGCGGTAAAAAAAATCTCCCTTACCATTTCGGTATTGGAGATTCTTCTATTTACAAAATCCGTGACCGAAATGCCTCACCTATTCCATTTTTTACCATGGGCTCCGGTGCAGGGAGATTTGAAACGGTATGGAAATTGGTTTAGCACCTTACCCATGGCTTCTATATTTCGCCCCGATGGGGCTGCTTGTTGTAGACCTTCTGCGTCAATCTGCGATATCTGCGGGAGAAAATTAAACTTACTATTCTCTGTTCCCTCTGTGTGCTTAGTGGTAAATAAAAATCTCCCTTACCATTTCGGTATTGAGGTTTCTCATTCTTATGGGATTCGTAACCGAAATACCCAAGTCACCGCCATTTTGTCCCCGGGTGGCGTTGCATGAAGTTCAGAAGAAAGAAATTAAATTGGAGAAGCACCTTGCCCGGGGTTATTAATATTCAGCCCGCTTCGGGGCTGCTGGTCTACCCTCTGCCCCTTTTTGGGCTTTCTTTCCCTTGAGTGTTGTTTCAAGTCTTTTTATGGAAAAAAAGAAAACCGAACAGGCATATCCAAATAAAAAAAGGGCCTTTTGGCCCTTTTTTTATTGTAACCTGAATCGGATCGGAACCCGCATTTTGACTTTTACTGGCAATCCGCCATTCCGTCCGGGAATCCAATTCTCGGCTTCTTGGATTACCCTGATGGCTTCCTCATCACAACCTGCCCCGATTCCTCTGATTACCTCTACGTCTTCAATTTTGCCGTATTTGTTTACTACAAAAGACACATAGACCGTCCCTTCGACTCCCATGCGTCTTGCCTGAGTCGGGTATTTCATGTTTTTGGATAAGTATGCGTTCCATGATTCCATGCCTCCCGCAGGTTGGGGCATCACTTCCGAAAAGTCAAGCAAGACATCTGCCGGTTCCACCACAGGTGGTCCCTCCAATACAATATCGGGAGTAGCTTCGGTGCCCAAGTCGATGACGATGTCGCCGTCTGGAATGTCAATATTATCAGGGACGATTTCGATGACGGGATTGATGATTTTTGGTGGAGGTGGGGTTTGGAAAGTGAGGGGCACTTCCGGGATATTTTCTTCCCCAAAAAGAATATCGGACTCATCAATAATCCTGTGGTGCATTATTTCTGTTTTCCATTCAAAAGCAAACAGCAGCAAAGACAAACTGATACAAAGACCAATATTGAGGAAATAACCTCTTTTTTGGTCAAGATCTGAAGAAGGGTTTTTCTTGGTTTCCATGGTCTTATATTTTGGTGTCCATGAATTTAAAAAGAGTTGACCACTAATCCGTCAATTTAACTAATTTTACAATATTAAAAGATGTTAAAAAAAATCGACCACAGTCGACGGACGACAGTCCACTGCCGCTGCAATTGGACTTCAATCCAAGTTTAATTTGGATACCGGCAAGAGGGCGTCAATACAAAAAAATAAGGGGCTTGCGGCCCCTTATGTATTTTATCCAAGTTTGAATCTTATCGGAAGTCTCATCCTAACCCTTACCGGGCGACCTCTTTGCTTGCCCGGAGACCATTTTGGAGCTCCTGAGACAACTCTTAGCGCTTCTTCGTCACAACCTCCACCGATACCTCGGAGAAGTTCAACGTCCTGTACAGATCCGTCGGTATTCACAACGAATACCACATATACTGTTCCTTCTATACCCATCCTTCTTGCTTGGGTAGGGTATTTCAGGTTTTTACTGAGGTATTGATTCCATGCTTCCATACCCCCTGGAAATTCCGGGGAATTTTCAACCACGTCAAAAATCTCGTCAGCCTTCTCCACTACAGGAGCATCTGCAATGACTACTTCTTTGATCACTGTTTCTTCCTGTACGTCAACGTCGAAGTTAACTTCTATTTTTTCCTCGATTTCCACTTCATCAGGTATCTCCTGGATGACAGGCTGCTCGATCGGTGGTGGTGGCGGTGGTGGCTGTTCTGTAATCGGAATATCCAACAGTTCTTCAAATTCATCGGTCACGCTACCCAGATCTTTCAAATTCCTATCGTCGTAGGATTTGTATTCAAAAGCAAATAGGCATAACCCGACGCTAATGGCTAATCCAAGATTCAGGAACATTCCTGATTTTTTGGATAAATCCGCTTCTGGCGTCTTTTTAGCTTCCATGGTTGTTGATTTATAAGGTTAATAATTTTTTACAATTAAAGAGATAACAATTTTAGCCATTTATTTTAATTATTACAAGAGTTCAGATTGCCTTGCATAAAATTATTGGACCAATTAGCCTAATTATTTCTCCAATTTGCTGAGGCGCGAATTAAAATTTGGATGCATTGTTTTATAAGCAGATTAAGCATTGGTTTATTTTATTTTGACCGGCATTGACTGTATCAAAACCAATAAGTAAAATGGCTATGCTCCAAACTACTTTATGGGAATTATGCGCCTACGAGTTCGGAATATTCTTCAAAAGACAATAGGTCCGATGGAGCTTCACCTGAGAATCTCACCTTGATCATCCATCCTGATTCGTATGGGGAATCATTTACCAACTCAGGGGAAGATTCCAACTCTTCGTTGAATTCGATGATTTCACCTTCCAAAGGCATAAAAAGATCTGATACAGTTTTCACAGCTTCGACAGTACCAAAAACTTCACCTGCTGCGATGGTTTCACCGACTGTTTCCACTTCGACGTACACGATGTCCCCGAGTTCCCTTTGTGCAAATTCTGTAATGCCGATGACAGCAATGTCATTTTCAATTCTGACCCATTCGTGGTCTTTTGTGTACTTGAGCTCCTTTGGAAAATTCATATCGGTTTTAATTTTAAAGTGTCCAAAAATACAAGGTTTCGACAAATGTAAAAACCTATTGTGCTAAATTAAATCGTAATTGTCCGCCAAAGGCTGTAGAGCTTCTACGGAAGGCAGTAGTGACTCTTGGGTCGTTGATGGTTCTGTCAAAGTAGAGGGTAATATTCAGACTTTTGCTCACAATATACCCAATGGTCGGTCTGATCTGGATATTCAGGTTTCCATTGGTGACCGTGCTTTCTCCTTCGATTTTTCGCTGAACCTGTCTTGTGTCCACGACTTTGGTACTCAATCTAAATTGTAAGTCATTTTCCAAAATCTCCTGTCTTCCTTTGATCTTGAAAGGAATTTTTACTCCTGCTTTGGTGTATCCCAAATCAAATCCAAAATCCCGGCTGGTCTGTTCTGTGACTTGGGCATTCGAGAAATTCAATCCAAGATTCCTCTCGGAATTGTATTCCATGACGATATTGAGACGGTCTTTCGTCAGGAGGTTCACACCTATCAGCGGAGCAAACCGCTCGGAGAGGACCACCTGATTCAATATAAAAATGGGGATATATTCACCAAACTCGTTGGTGAGGTTTGCTCCCGGGATATTCCTGATGCTGTTGTAGAGTTCCAATCCTTTGTTATACAAGAGTGAGTTTGAAAAATTGCTCACATCGTAAGAGGAGGTATAGGCATGGGTCAGGCTGATGCTGGAGAAATATTCCTTCAGAGCAGGTACCTGACTCAGACCTTTGTAATCAACCCTCCAGTTTGGAATCGGGATTTTGGGGAATGGATTCAGATCGATTGTATTGGGATCCCTTCCGGAGTAGGCTGAAAGGAATGACAGGGTCAAGACATCCTGACCATTGATTGAATACTCTCCGCCGGGATTCAGTGCATTGAGTCTGGACTGGATGATATTTCTGTTTTGTTCAAAATCAGTAAAGAGGGGAGAGTTGTTGTTTTGGTCGTCCCTTGCTAAAGTGGTTTTGATAATCGAATACGTGATGCTGTATGCTCCTGATCTGTTTGGACTCAGAGAACCGAATTGTCCCGGATTATCCGGTGAGTTTCTGAAAATTTCGGTATAGTCTCCTGTTTCCCTTTTCTTGGCATCCAAGGTGATGTTGAAATCTTTGAACGGCACTACCAAGCCGGTAATCTGAAGATTTTTGGTCTGGTTTTGTCTAAACAACTGGGTCATTTGTGTACTTGGAGCCATTAGGTTTTGCTCCGCAAGACTCAAGCGGATATTCGGGTCCTGACTTCCAAAAATAAATCCAAAACCCGGATTCATAAAGCTTCTGTCTAATCCCAATAAGCCGGTCTCCGGCATAAATCCCGGCAAAAATGTCCCTTCCACCACTGAATACCTAAAGTTGATATCCTTGATCATGGTGAGGAACTGAATCGTCTTTCTGGTGAAAGGCGTACCAATGGTATCTTCGGCACTTACTGTTGTTCTCCCGGGAATACTTGGCCGCTTGGGAGCATTCAATGCCCTGTATTTGGCACTTTTATTATACAGTTTGACAAAATCAAGTTTACCCACAATAGATCTGTCTCTGGTGTTTTGGATGACATTTCCCAAGGTATCCCGCTGTCCGATGGCACCGGTCAGCCATGAATAAGTGGCGGCATATTTGTAATCCATTCCTATCCAATCCAAAGCACCGATTTTATCCAAAGGCAATTTGTAATTGACATTGACCTGGTGGTTGTAATTGGTTGTTCTGCCAAAGTTTCGGATGTTGTTTCGCAGAGAATCTCTCTTGGTTTCAGAATCGATATCTCCATCAGGCTCGTCGACTACTGCCAATACCCTGCTGAGGTAATCTACCCGCAGGTTTTTGGTGAGGTCCCAATTGAGGTTATAGGTACGGTTGATGAAGAAACTTTTTTGGAAGAATGGATCCACCCCATCGATAGTCAGTTGGTCGTTCCTGTATTGGGTACGCAAAAACCGTCTGTCGACGTCTACTCTGGCTGCAAAGGAAGTCGGGACAAAATTGAAATTCATG
This sequence comes from Cognataquiflexum rubidum, assembly GCF_022538115.1. GTDB lineage: Bacteria > Bacteroidota > Bacteroidia > Cytophagales > Cyclobacteriaceae > Cognataquiflexum > Cognataquiflexum rubidum. The sequence goes on from NZ_JAKZAL010000003.1 coordinate 44,548, forward strand.
TCCCTGATGAGGCTGAATTTCTCGCCACCTGCCCAAGATGAATTTTTGAATGGCTCTAGGACAACAGGTTTTGGCTGGTACACATAGGCAATATTCCCCAGGTAGGTTTCAAAAAGGTAGCTTTCTGTATTGATGTTGCTCTGTCTTACCGAACCATGCGCATAAGAAAAAGAGAAGTTACTCAGGTCGTAGACGCGGGTTTTTTCCTGATTGGGATTTTTATTTTTCCGTACGTTGGTGAATCCGATGTTTCTTCGGGTCATTTGATCCAAAACCTGGTCTGTGTAAATCTGCCTCTCGGATTCGTTCTGGAATTTTTGCAGGGCAAGGTCAAAGAGTACGTCTGGGTTTAGTGGGTCAAACTGAGGTTTGGTGATCGCATTTTCGAAACTGATATACATCGGGATGGATACATTCAATCCTTCCGGTAGGATTTTGTGGAGGTTGACATTGGCGGACACATCATATTGTGTGGCGGAAGTTACCGCTCTCTGAGACAGTCTGGTCTCTAAGCCACCAAAGCCAAAAGTATTATGCCTCACTGAGGTCGATATGGTGGCTACATCGGCAATCTGGGCATTGAGTCTGGCATTGGCAGCCCAACCGGTAGATTGCTTGTATCCGGTCAGCCTCAATTCATTTGCCCAAATACAAATGGACTTGGAAGCACCGCTTCCGGTTCCGGGATTCCTGATTCCTATCATCAAGCCCTGAATCAGATTTAATTCAGGCCGTCCCACGACTGTCACTTTGTATTGCCTGATGTTTTGGGAAAAGGCAAGATTTAAAGGAACCCTGTTGTTATCCCTTTCTATTTTGACTCCCACGATCTCATTGATGGCAATATCGATTTCATTCTCTTGGGGCCAGATCTGGAGTGGATCTCTGGTGCCTTTTGGAGTGATATTGAGGGGAACTTCGATTTCGTAATAGTTGTCTGTGTAATCTGTACCCAATCTCAAAAAGGCAGTCAATTCACCATCCTGGGCATCTTCACTGTCGGCGTGGATAAACATTTTCATCCGCTCAAACTGCACCATGTTCAATGAGTTCGCATTTTTGAAAACAGCACGGGCATCTTTTGCCTGAAGGTCTTCCACGCAAAGTCGGATGGATTGCTCGTTCAAAACCCTTTCTACAGAAGCGAGGTTGTCCCGGTCCCTGACAATGCCCGGGGGCAAAACATAGGGACTTTGGGTGGCGCTTCCCTGTCCGTTGTCTTCAATATTGACCACATCGACACTGAAGTTGGAATTGTCAGGTTCGGGCACTTCAAAGAATCCCCTTTCATACAAAGATTCCAAAAATACCCGCCATTGACTTGCTACCAAGCGGAAGTTTGCCATCCGGAGGACTACAGGTTGCTCAAAATCTGTCAGGTAAGTTCTCATATACCTGATGGACTTGAAGCCGGAGATGTCTCCCTGAACCCTATCGGGAGTCCTTACCGGAATTCTGAATAAATACCAATCGACCCGGTCGCCGCTTTGGCTGGAGGTGACTTTGTCTACAATGTAGTTTTTGCCCACTTCCATTTCCCCTGGTCTGAGGTCAATTTCATATTCGTAGTAGGCTTCCAGTTCATTGACGGTGTTGTCATTATTCAGGTCTTCATTGTCCGGAAGGTTGGACCCTGCAGGTACAAATGACAAGTTGCTGTTATTGGAAATGGGGGTATTCCCATCCATGCCGTTGAATTTCTTATACCTTTCCAGGATTTTGATATTGTTATTGTCAAGTTCGGGACCTAAATAGTATTGGAAATTATCAGCCGAAGGGTCATTTTTGATCGTCTGCAATGCAGGTGGACTTACGTTTAACCTGTCTATAAACCGGCTTCTGAAAAATTCCTCTTCTTCTTCATTCCTTAATCCGTCCATACCCACGTCTTGGTTCACCCTGGATTCGGGTGAATTATCAAAAGCGGGAATCAGGAATTGCTGTTGGGTGATTTTACCCCATTCGGTGACATTGGCATTATCCGGATTTCCGTCTGCAGGGAGGCCATTCTCAAAACCATGACGTCCGTCTTTGATGACATCTTCCGATACCTCCCCTAGGTTGAATATCAATTTTCCACCGGTAGTGTTGTTTTGGTTGAATTTCCCGTCCAAAACCCGTCCGTTTTCCCCTTCAATAAATGGATCAAGCATCCAGAATTCCAAGAACTCAATATTGGTTCTGTCAAAATCGACTTCAGTCGTAATCGGTCTGGTAACACCGCCATAATTCTGTCTTGGATTTGGAAGGAATCCTTCAGTTGTCAGGTTGGGATTGTAATTGTACATTCCTCTTTCACTTGGGAAATAGGCAAGTTCAAAAAGTGGTTCAGGTACCACAATGACATCCCTGTCCCTGTTTTGGAAGATTTCCTGTGGCAATACCCTTCGGACATAATGGTTGATGCGGTCCTCTTGGTTGATATTGGCAGGTACATCCGCGCCCCCTTCTCTATAGAAAATATTGTCAATATTGTACCAAGCTACTTTTGCCCTGCGATAGGCATTGCCCAATCTGTCGGCAGTGATGGGGCTCAAGTCAAATAGATTGTTATCGGTTTTTGGGGTCGCTGCCAGGTGCCAGGTCTGTGCAGCCGATCCGCCAAGACCGTAAGGGGTAATGGCTGTTTCGAAGTCATCGATGTAGTTGGTAGGTTCGCCCAAAACCTGGTTGGAAGTACCCGGGAGAAGCTGCGCAAATTCCCCACTGACCTGAATCAAAGATTTTTCCTTGGTATCGGTAAAGGGAAGGGCATCTGCCAATTTGGTCAAAAAGCGGGATTCATCGCTGAAGTTGGCGTCCAAGCCCCACATACTGTTCCTGAGTGTTTCATTCCCAATGGCAATCCTCGTGATATTCGGACGCTCATTCAGATACAAGAAAGTACCTCCGATATTGAATTTGTCATTGAGGATATAGTCAAGCCTCGTTCCCAACAAACTCCGTGTCTGAAACGAAACCAAATCTGCTTTTTCAAAACTGATAGAGATCCTTTTTCCGGATTGCAGGATCCCTTCATTGATGATATTGACGCGTCCAAAATTATAATCAACTGTAAAATCCACCCCTTCTGCCAAAGGGATATTTCCCGCCATCACGATCACCGAACCGGGTGATATGTTCAATCCAGGCAAAAGTATTTCTGAGGCTGAACCCGCCGTGAGTCTTCCTTTGATAAAAAACTTGTCATATCTGGTGACCAGTTCTGCATCTGCAAGGGTAGTACGGTAAAGGGTGTCAAAAACATATTTATTGGCTAGGTTGGCTTCATTTGGTAAAAACTGACTGCGAAGTGTCTTTCCAAATGGTTCCAAAACAGGAAACACCAAAAGGCCCCGTTCAGGAAAAATGGTAATCCCGGGAATAAAGTCAAAGTTGCCGTCAGGTGCAGGGTCATTTTGGGGGTTGAGGTTGTCCAAGCCTGTCAGCCGGATCAGGGGTCTGTTTTTCACATTTTCACCTTCCAATAGCGTCGGGTTATCAAGTCCTGTCCTGTCATCCCGATAGATCACCTGAAGTTGAAAACCTTCCTGCTGGATTTGGTTGGCATTCAGGTTATAGATGTTTTTCATCATCAGATCCCAAGTCGGTATCTTGATGTTGATCCTTGCGGGCCTCAGCATTTTTAGGAAAATGAGGTCGCTGATGGGTCGGTTTTGATAATCTTCTGACAATTCACCGACCTTATAGACCTGTCCGTTGTAGGTATATTCATAAGAAACCGCCAAGACTTCATCGTTTTGAAGCCTTCTGGAAAGTGAAATGTAGCCAAGTTCGCGGTTGAACTGGTATTCTGTCGGGGCAAGTTTCCTGGCACCGTTGACCTGCTCAAAATCTATTCCCCTCGTAAGACCCAAGTTGGATTCGATGGCGCCCGAACCTGTATCGAATGGTCTGAAAGCTGGGTTTCCGTTGAGCTTATCAAAAAGCAAGTTGGCTTGGTTGAATGCCGGCGCGCCGGGGTTGCCGGTTCCAATGTTTGGGTTTTCAGGTTTGTAAATCCTCGAGCCTTCAGCGAGATCGATGAAAGCCGTAAAATTTCGAAGGGTTTCCGTGTTTTGGGCCCGGTTCATGATGTAAACCTCCACCCTGGTAATGTTGAGCCCTGATAGAATCTGTGGCAGACCTCTCAGCCATTGTTCATAATTGTCCCTGAAGAAGTGTGCCAAGAAAAAGTGGCGGTTTTCATCATAAGAGGATCCCTGCACTTCAAATTGTCTTCCCTGTCCCCCTGCTTCTATGACAAGTTCATCCCGTCTGCCCCGTTGGGTGGAGGCAACACCGGTGACGAATAATTTTCCAAATTGAAGCTGTGTTTTGACACCGAATAGATTCTGGGCTCCTTGAATCAGGCTGTTTTGAACAGGCATGCTTACATTTCCGATTTCGATGGATTTGATGATGTCTTCTTCGAATCCGGTGTATTCTGCCTTAAGTTGGTTTTGGAAATCAAAGGAGTTGTTGGAATCGAAGTTGGCTCCGATCTTTAACTTTTGGCCCAAAGTACCGTTGACGGCCATTTGGATCTGCTGGTTGAAGTTGAAATTCCCGTTTTGTTGCTGTCTGACGGGAATGGAGGGGTTGTCTATTCTCCTGAAAATCGCACCCAAATCCAAGTCCACAAAACCTGTCGGGGTGATATTGATGTCACTCCCGCCAAAAATCCTGTCAAGACTAGGGCTTGTGGTAATGGGCGGAATCAGATTTCTGCCGCTGACGGGACTTTCGCCGTCAAGTCCTTTGGACCTGCTTCTCCAATATTCCTGTCTGACCCTAAATTCCTGAATTTTTGAAAATTCATCAAAATCATATAACTCTCCGGGTTCTGTGTCCGTAGAATCCATCTGATCTTGAATCCTATATCTTGGGATAGAATCCATTTCCACCTGAATATTGGGTTGGATCGGATTCATCTGGTAAAAAGGGGAGTACTTTGGCAGATAACGGTTCTGGGATGGATATAGGGGATTTGTCCTCATATTTTGCCAAAGCAAAAATGAAGGGAGCATTCTCCTTTTATTCAAAGAATCAATTCTGCTTTGAATGCTGTCGGTTGTTGTTTCCTGTGCTTGTATATTTCCAAAAAACAATAAACAATAGACCAGAATCAGAAGACCTATTGGTTTCAAAAGGGGTGTTGCGCTTTTTTTTGAAAAAAATTGCGGATACAAAAGGCAGTCGGGTTTGTGATGATTACGGGTTTTTTAAAGATGCTTTAATTAATTCTTCCAAAGAAATTTCCGGACCGGTTTTTTTCAAAACTGTTGCGATGTTTTTTTCTGCAACCGCCTTGGTAAACCCTAATGTCAGCAAGGCTTGTAACGCCTCTTCTTTTGTTTTATTGTTGGTTTTTGAAAAGGAGGTCGTCGGAATGATCGCGTCTCCAAATGATTCTTTTTTGATCTTGTCCTTCAATTCCAGGATTATTCTCTGGGCTGTTTTCGTCCCCACACCTTTGACATTTTGGATGGTGCGTGCATCCTCATTGACAATGGCACTTTCGAGTTCTTCTGAAGTCAAAGATGATAAGATCATCAAGGCGGTATTGGGGCCGACCCCCGAAATCGAAATGAGGTTCAAGAACAGTTTTTTCTCAGAATCATGGCTGAATCCGTAGAGGGTATGGCCATCTTCTTTGATACTTAAATAAGTGAGGAGCATAATTTGCTCCTCATCTTTGATATTTGAATAGGTCTGAAGTGAAATCCTGACCTGATAGCCTACTCCGGAAATATCGACTATGACAAATGTGGGGTCTTTATAAGTCAGCTTCCCTTTTAGATATGCAATCATGCTTTAATCCTTGGTTTGGGCATCTACCACAGCGATAGCTACCATGTTGATAATATCCCTGATAGAACTTCCAAGCTGTAATATATGAACAGGTTTGTTCATACCCAACAGGACCGGACCGATTGCTTCCGCATTTCCAAGTTCCGAAAGCAACTTATAGGCGATGTTGCCTGAGCTCAAGTCAGGGAAGATCAGGGTGTTTACTTTGTGTCCAATCAATGAGCTGAAGGGATAGGTTTCTTTTTGGATTTCTTCATTCACGGCAACGTTGGCCTGCATTTCCCCTTCGATAACAAGCTCCGGATACCTTGCTTTGGCCATAGCCGTCGCAATGGAAGTTTTGGAGGCCACGTCACCTTTTGCCGAACCGAAATTTGAATAGGAAAGCATGGCGACTTTTGGCTCAATGTTGAAAAACCTGACGCCACTTGCGGTCAATCCTACTATTTCCACCAATTGCTCGGCGGTGGGGTTTACATTGACCGTGGTATCCGAGAAGAAGAATGGCCCTTTGGAGGTATTCATGATGTACATTCCCGCTACCCTGTTGACATCCGGTTTGACACCGATTACCTGCAAGGCAGGAAGGATGGTTTTTGGGTAATCTTTGGTCAGACCTGAAATCAAGGCATCGGCTTCACCGAGCTCGACCATCATGGCACCGTAATAATTTCGGTCTTTCATCAGGCGGATACATTCTGCTGGAGTCAGACCTTTTCTCTTTCTTTTTTCGTAAAGGATATTTCCAAAAAGCTTGAGTTTTTCTTCGTCCATATAAGGATCGATGATGGTCACGCCTGTCAGATCCAAATTATGTTCCTCAATGAGCGAGTCGATTTTTTCTTTATTTCCCAATAAAATGGGAATAGCGACGCGCTCGTCTCTCAAAAGCTGGGAAGCTTTGAGGATTTTGACGTTGTCGGCCTCTGCAAATACCACTCGTTTTGGGTTTTTCTTCGCTCTAGTCACTACTCTGAGCATGAGTCTTTGGTCAATACCAATTCTTTCTTGGAGTTCAAGATTATATGCTTCCCAATCTGTGATCAGCGTTTTGGCGACTCCTGAATCCATGGCTGCTTTGGCTACGGCCGGAGCGATGGTGGTGATCAACCTTGGATCCAATGGCTTTGGAATCAAGTAGGTTTTGCCAAAAGTAATTTTATTGTCGCCGTAGGCCCTATTCACGATATCAGGAACGGATTCTTTGGCCAAAGCGGCAATTGCCATTGAGGCAGCAAGTTTCATTTCTTCATTGATCGAAGTAGCCCTCACGTCGAGTGCCCCACGGAAAATATATGGAAAACCAAGGACGTTATTCACCTGATTGGGATAATCGGATCTTCCTGTTGCCATGATAATATCGTCGCGCGTGGCCATCGCAAGGTCGTAAGCAATCTCGGGATCTGGATTGGCCAAAGCAAAAACAATGGGATGTTTTGCCATGAGCAGGATTTGCTCTGGATGTACAGAATTGGCTGATGACAAACCCAGAAAAACATCTGCACCCGTCATCGCCTCTGTCAGTGTATGCAGATCACGGGATGTGGCAAATTCCTTTTTTGTTTCATTCAAATCCGGATTGTCTTTTCTGATGGGTCCTTTTCTATCACACATGATGATATTCTCAGGTTTTACACCCAATGCCTTATAAAATCTGGTACAAGCAATAGCCGAAGCACCTGCCCCATTTACTACCAATTGAATTTCTTCGATTTTCTTGCCCACTACTTCCAGGGCATTCAACAATGCCGCACCGGAAATAATGGCTGTTCCGTGTTGGTCATCATGCATGACCGGGATATTCATTTCCCTTTTAAGGGTCTGTTCGATTACAAAACACTCAGGAGCTTTGATGTCTTCGAGATTGACACCGCCGAAAGTAGGCTCGAGGGATTTGATGATGTGGATTAGTTTTTCAGGATCAGTTTCTGCGATCTCGATATCAAAAACATCTATTCCTGCAAATTTTTTGAAAAGGACACCTTTTCCTTCCATCACAGGTTTGGATGCTTCAGGTCCTATATTTCCTAATCCAAGTACTGCCGTACCGTTGGAAATGACAGCGACCAAGTTTCCTTTGGCAGTATATTTATAAACATTTTCTTTGTTATCGGCTATTTCCAAGCAAGGTTCTGCCACTCCCGGCGAATAAGCAAGTGCCAGATCCAACTGGCTTGAAAGTGGCTTGGTGGGTACTACTTCGATTTTTCCGGGTTTCCCCTGTGAATGGTAATTGAGAGCGTCTTGTTTTCTGATTTTAATAGCCATAAAGGTTTATTGTTAAAATGTATCAGCTCGCCTGTTCTTTTTCAGCAAGAAGGTCAGTGGCCAATAATATTGTTTCTATTTCTCGGATTGATTCACGATGTGCTTCATTGGGATAATAGACAAATCCCTCCATGTAGTAAAGTTTGCCCTTTTTTGCATCCACTATCACATACGCCAAAAAAGATCCGCCCATACTCAGGTTATTGGTTTTCCATCCTCCCCGTATTTCAATGCTGTAATTATCATTGATCAGAAAATTTTTGAAAATAGGAGATGGGTCCACTTTTTCAATGATGAGATAGGAATTTTGGTTATTGGGATCGCCGTAAATGTGTTTTTTGGCGATTTTATCCCTCAATGCGATGAGAGAGTCCGGGAAAACCTGAAGTTCAGAAGTATAGTCTGTCGCATAGAAAAACAGGCTGATATCGGGTCTTTGCGTGGTAGGGGTAGGCTGTCTCAGCCACAAAAAATCATCCTCAGATTTCACCACTTGATAAGATGCAGGAACATTGATGTCCAAACCCAATTTTTCCGACATTGCATTGGCTTCAGAGCTTTTCCTGGCCATCAATAGTTTTTCCAGTCTCTCCCTTTCTCTCACTTGGAACAAGTTCTGAAGTTTTGTTTTGTTTTTCCTCAGGTTGGCGATTAATTCTTCATCATTGTTTCCGAAAAGGTAAATTACTTCTTGCCCTTGGGCAAACTCATCTTCATTTCTTAACAAATAAAGACTTGGATCATTGGCGGCTTTTTCTTTGGCTTCTTTGGTGAAAATAGCGTTGATATTTTGACTTCCGCTGTTTCTGTCATCAAAGGTGGTAACATATATGATGTTTGTAGAGCCTCTAAACAGTCTTGACATTGCTCTTGGATCCACCTTTCTCACATCAAACATACTTTCACCCCTGATCAAACCTGGGACATCACCCTCAAAAACATCCCTGATGGCATCACCTACTGGACCGTCCCACTTCACTGAATCAATCGCTAAAATGATTTCCCCGATTGCCCCCCTTGCCTTAGGCTTGGTGGAAGAGGATCCTTCGCCTTCCTCACAGCCCCAAAAAGCAAAGGAAGCAATGATGATTATCATTGATAAGGTTGTTGTTTTTAAATTTCCCATAATATATTTTTTATAACAGCTACAATTTAGGAATAAGAATTGCCATGAAAAAATTTTACTAATCAAATAGGTTAACCAATTTTCAATTTTTGGCCAGGTTTGATTTGATTTGAATTGAGGTTGTTGAGTTTTTTGATCTGATCAATGGTTATTCCATTGAATTTCTTCGAAATGATCCAAAGTGAATCACCTGGTTGTACTGTATAAAATTGGGGTGTTTGGGCGGGTGAGGAGGCGACGTTGGCAAGGTTGGAGTCGAAGGAACTTTCTTTTTTGTAAATGGCTAGTTTTTGGCCCACTTTGATGGTATTTGACGGGAGGTTGTTCCAGTTTTTAATGTTGGTGACAGTTGTACCATGCTTTTGAGCAATGGATCCGAGTACGTCACCTGACTTCACCACATAGGTGATTTTGTTTTGGTTTGCAGGGGCTTTGTTTGTTGTGGCTGCCACAACAGCAGGCTTGGGTGTATTCGTGGTGGTGATAGCATTTGCTCTGAGAGCTACAGATTTTTCGGAAGTCAATTTGACTGCATCAGCAAACTGTTCTTTGTTTTCCGTAATGAACACTGCCTTTGATTTTGGCACATTGACAGCCATGGATTGGTTTGATGCAGGAATCATCCGGTTTTGGACAGCGGGATTAAGGTGTTCCAAATCTTCAATGCAGATCCCTGAAACCGCCGCAAGCTGCTCCAAGTCCAATTCTTGGTTGAACCTGATCTTCTCGTAAGCGATGGGGTAGGTGGGTTGTTCGAGGATCAGATTATGGTCCTCAGCGTATCTCATGACATACATCATGGCTTGAAACTGGGGCACATAACTTCTGGTTTCTTTTGGGAGGAAATCATAAACTCCCCAAAAAGTCTTTTTCCCTCCTGATCTTCTGATTGCTTTCCTGACATTGCCGGGGCCACAGTTGTAAGCTGCCAAGGCCAATTCCCAATCGCCAAACATCCTGTAAAGTGCTTTAAGGTATTTGGCTGCAGCATCTGAAGACAATTCCGGATCCATTCGCAGGTCTACGTCATTGTTGTAATCCAATCCGTAACTTTTGCCTGTGGCGGGCATAAACTGCCACAATCCCAACGCGCCAACGCGGGATTTTGCTTTGGGATTGAGTCCGGACTCGATAATAGAGAGGAATTTGATATCCTCAGGCATGTCGTGGTCCAAAAGAGCTTCCTCAAACATCGGGAAATAGATGTCTTTTCTTTGGATAACCATTTTGGTGTATTCCCGATTTCTGACTACAAAGTAGTTGATAAAGGAGAAAATCCTTTCATTCAATTCAAAAGGCATATCCGTTTCCATTGCGCTTATTTTTTTCGCAACCTCATTGTAAGTGAAATCAGGAATATGTTCGAAATGGTAAATTGGAACAATAGTCTCTTCCTCTATTGTCGCATTATTGATCCCGAATAATTCCTGACCGGAAACGAGGTGTTGAAAAAGAAAAATAAGTAGAAAAGTGGGCATTAAGGAGATAGATAGATTTTTCATTGGGCGGGTAATTTTGAGTTAATTACTATTAAGTTCCATCAGATAATTGCCAAAAGCGTATAATTCAGCCTCTTTGAATGAATTTGCCATGATCTGGATACCGATAGGTAAACCCTTACTGTCTGTACCATTCGGAAGGGAAAGTGCCGGCACTCCTGAGACGGAAGCCTGCACAGTGAATAAATCTTCCAAGTACATGGCAACAGGGTCATTGCTATGTTCTCCAAACTTAAACGCCGTTGATGGCGTAGTTGGCATAATAATATAATCAAATTTATTTAAAACCTCTTCAGTATATTCTTTTATTAATCTCCTGACCTTCTGAGCTTTGGTGAAATAAGCATCATAATAGCTTGCGCTGAGCACAAAAGTCCCTAACATGATTCTCCTTTTTACCTCATCTCCAAATCCTTCTGACCTCGTCAGTTTGTACATGCTCTCCAGATTATGGGCATTGGGACTTCTGTGGCCGTATTTTACCCCGTCAAATCTGGATAAGTTTGAGCTTGCCTCGGCAGTAGTCAGGATATAATAAGTGGGAAGGGTATATTTTAATAATGGAAAGTGTACTTCTTCCACCTGATGTCCTTCATCCTTTAATTTTTTCAAAACCGCAAGTGTATTTGCTTTGATCTCAGGCTGAAGGGCTTCTGATTCGATCGTCTCGGTGATGAAGGCAATTTTTGCCCTTTTCCCAAAATGTAAAAGTTCAGAATAGTGGGGGACAGGCTTCTTGGAGGCAGTGCTGTCAAAACTGTCAGTCCCCGCCATGATTTCCATGACGAGTGCATTGTCCCGGACATTGTGAGAAAGTACCCCAATCGTATCAAAAGAAGAGGCATAGGCTATCAAGCCCCAACGCGAAACTCTGGAATAGGTAGGTTTGATGCCGACAAGTCCGGTAAATGCTGCCGGTTGTCTGACGGAACCTCCTGTGTCTGTTCCCAATGAAACGGTACATAGGTTGGCTTGAACAGCCACTGCAGAACCGCCGGATGAACCGCCGGGAACCCGTGTTTCATCTGCTGCATTCAGGACTTTTCCGTGGGCGGAATTTTCATTCGAACTGCCCATTCCGAATTCATCACAGTTGAGTCTGCCGATAATAATGGCATCTTCGTCTATCAATCGCTGAACAGCCGTTGCGGTAAATTGGGATTTGAATCCTTTGAGGATTTTGCTGGAGGCGTTGGATTCGTGGTCTTTGTAGACCAAAACATCTTTGATACCGACCACCATGCCGGCAAGTCTACCGGCTTTTCCGGAAGCGATTTTCTCATCCACCTTGGCAGCCTGTGCCAATGCGGAATCCTTATAAACTTCAACGAAGGCGTTGAGATGCGCCTTCGTTTGGATATTTTGTAGATAATAATTTACAATCGCTTTACAATCGGTTTCCCTATTTTCAAGCGACTTGGTGATGTCGTCAAATGAAAGGAATTTTTCCAAGGTGCTTTACTCTTTGAATCTGATTATTCTTTTTTCTTTTTTTCTTTTAGACCTTCTTCAAGATCGTCCTGAATCTCCTTGGTGGCATCTTTGAACTCTCTGATTCCTCTTCCTAGTCCTCGTGCCAATTCAGGGATTCTTTTGGCTCCAAATAGCAGAAGTATAACGACTATTATCAAAATAATAGAACCTCCGCCCATGTTTTGCAAGAAACCCAATGTAGTCATGATGGTATTGTTTTAGATTTATATGTTACAAAGATATAAGAGTGCCTCTCTTACACAAAGGAAAGATGCTCCCTTATCCTGCTTTTTTTATAAATATACGATTTAATTGTTTTATCTACCCGCTAGCCAAGATGATGGGTCCATGGGCTGCAATCCCTTCCAGGTTTCAAAGTGTACTTCCGCTACTCCTTCCTTGTTGGTGTACACCTGCCCAAGTACTTGCTTGGCCTTTACTTTGTCTCCCGATTTGACCGATACCACTTTCAGCTTGCTGTACATGGTGTAGTATTCGCCATGTTTCACAACGATGGTTCCCCCATATCCCGGAAGGGTAAATATTTTGGTTACCTCTCCGTCAAACACCGCCCTGACGTTGGAATTTGGTGTGGTCTGAATGTCCACTCCGTCATTGTCTTCTGTGATTCCCTTTAAGGTCGGGTGGGGATGGGTTCCGTATCTTTTGGTGACAAATCCCGTCTCCACCGGCCATGGCAGTTTGCCACGGTTACCTGCGAATGAACTCGAAAGGGCTGCCGCCTCCGGTGTCAACGGAATACTGCTACCGGAAGATTTGGTCGCAGTACTGTTTTTCTTTTTTGCATTGGCCTCTGCCAACCTTATTTCTTCCTCAATGATCCTTTTGATCATGCTGTTGAGGTTTTCTTGTTGTTTTTTAGCAGCAGCGATTTTTTTTCTCAAATCCTGTTCTTGCTTCGAAAGGTTGTTGACTATACCCTGCTGTTCCCTTTTTTCTTTGTCCAGCTTTTGCTTCTGTTCCTGTTCTTTGGTCAACACGACCTGTTTTTCCTTTTTCTTGTCTTCCAAAAGGGTTTTTTGGTAGGCAAGCTCTGTCGTTTTTTCGGTGATCAAAGCTACCTGCTTTTTTCGCGCGTCTGAATATTGTTTGAGGTATTTCAACCTCATATAAAATTGCTTGAAAGTAGTGGAGCTAAAAATAAATGCGGTCATCGTAAGGCCCGAATTCAACTTGGAAGAAGTATATACCATGCCTGCATATTCTTCCTTGAGGTTTATGAGGTCTGATTCCAAGGAACTGATTGAGCTTTCAGTTTCTTTGATTTCTTTATTGATGAGCGTGACTTCGTTGCTTAGGGTTTTTATAAAAGTGATTCTGACCTGAAGCTTTTTGTTGACGGCGTTGAGTTGGCCTACAGAGGTTTTTTTTGTCTCTGATGTTTTCTTCAAGATCTGGTCAAACTCGGAAAGTCGCTTTTGAATATCTGCTTTTTCCTTTTCCAATTGTTCCCTTGATTTTTTTGTCTGTGCCATGGCTTCCCCAAAAGGGAATCCAAGAGCGATCATAAAAATCAGGATAAATGCAATTTTAATTTTCATTGTTTAAAAATGAAATGGAAAGGAAACGGCCTCATTCAGGTAATCAATCCGGCTAAACTCCAGATGAATGATGGCGTTTTGAACGCCTTCAGGGGAGTTGAAAGAGAGTTTCAACAACATCTTGTTTGGGAAGGGCTGACCATTGACTTCCTCAAAGGTAGGATAACTTGCCATAAATGACCCCTTATCGTCCAAAGTGTTGCTGGTAAGCTCTACCACTTTACCATGGGTGGTACTGACACGTGAATGGTACCTGACGCCATCCCTAATCTGGGTAAGTTCAAAGTATTTGCCAGCCCGGAGCAACCTGTCTCTATAACTAAACTCCTGCGGAACATTGGCAAAAATGAGGTTTTGCATCAGTGGCAGGTCTAATTTTAGGCCATACCTATCGAACATTTCCACAAAACTGATATTGATATCTTCGCCGTTGATACGGTCTTTGATGCGCATTTTTTCTTCCGTCACCATGCCGCGGATAGCTTCCACACCCAGTCCCGGCGTGATGCTAAACCATACTACGCTGTCTTTTTTTGCTCTCAGGCTAATGGTTCCTTTAGTAACCTTGCCGTTTGCTTCCTCCAACACAATCCTTCCTTTGGCACTGATATACTCAAATTCAAAAATGGTAGGGCTAAACTCCTCCATAATTTCATCTGAGGTGTAGAGAATGGGTTTTTTGGCACATCCGGCAAGAAAAATTGCCGCAATAATCAAAAAAGTGATTGACGGCTTAATCATAATATTTTTTGTCCTTGATTTTTTTCAATAGAAATTCAGAGGTCTCTTCGCCACCCTCAGCTTTTTTCCAATAGGCAATGGCCTCGTTGCTGTTTCCCAAGTGGAATAGTATGTCGCCATAATGCTCCAACATCACTCCGCTTGGAGATTCTTCGTACTTCAATGCCAGTTCCATGTAAGTTTTAGCACCTTCATAATCTTTTAATTGAAACAAAACCCATGCGTGGGTGTCAAGGTAGGTGGCGTTTTTTGGGAATCTTTTGACCAATTGGCTAGACATGGATTTGGCCTTTTCAAGGTCTTTTTTTGCAAGGGAAAGGTAATAAGCATAATTGTTAAGGACATGTTCATCATCAGGTCTTACTTTCAATACGGCCTCATAGGCTTCAAAGGCCTTTTCTGATTTACCAGTCAAATGGTAAGCATCTCCCAACTGTCCATTGATCAAAAGATCCAATTGGGGGTTTTTGCCATTGTTGATTTCAAGCGCTTTATTCAAAGAAGTTTCTGCTTCTTCTCCTTTTTTGACTGCAAGCTTGGCAGTCCCGTCAAAAAACCAGAATTCAGCTCTGTCGGGAAATTCCCCCACAGCCGTCGAAGTCAGTTCTTCGATCTCGGTAAACTCTTTCCCCAATTCAAACATTGTCGTAATGACGCCTTGCAAAACCTGGGCGTTTGCGGGATTGATGGTAAGAGATTGTCGGTACAATTCCAAAGCACCTTCTCTGTCCCCTTCAAATAATTTTTTGTCTCCCAAGATCGTCAGGATGTCTGCGTCATTGGGGTGATTGGCGAGCATACTTGCCGAAAGATTTTCAATAAGATCATCCCTTCTCGCGGATTTGGGTTCCTGAAGTATGCCTGCAAATGCCTGTGCTTTTACCGGCCCTTCCAAATCAGGATTGGCAAAGGCAGATTTTATGAGTTCTTCCGCTTTGTCTATATCTCCCTTGTCCTTGTAGAGTGCATAGGCCGCCATCTGCAGGTCCGGCTGATTGGGATAAGCAGCAAGTGATTTTTCTACTTGCTGAATGGCCTCATCGGTTTTTCCATTGTTAAAAAGTATTTCGACGAGGTTGATGACATACAGTGAATTGCCCGGTTGGGAATCAATCAATTTTTCACCTTCCTGAATCGCGCTTTTGAGGTCATTTTTTCTGAGAAATATCTTTTGTTTTTGAAGCGTGATTTGTGGTGCCAGGCCATAGTAATCTTCTGCGGCAGTCAATGCTTCCAATGCTTTGTCAAATTCATTTCCTGCCAGATACAGGGATGCAAGGTCAAGGATGTAATTTTGGTTTTCGTCGGTATTTGCCATCAGCTTCTCCAAGATCGCAGCGGCCTTTTTGGGTTGGTTCTGCTTGGAATACACTTCCGCCATGACCAGGTTGTAGTATTTGTTGTCAGGATCCAATTCCACGGCCTTCATCCCAAATTCTAAAGCCTTATCTACTTGGTTGGCCCGCAACAGGATCTCTGCAATTTTAAAATTGATAGCAGGCTGTTCGGGACTTAATTCTCTTGCTTTCTGAAAATAAAAATAGGCCCTGTCAAAGTCTTCCTGCATCAAATAACGCTGACCATCAATAAAAAGTCGGGAAGCTTGGGCTTCATTTAATTGCTTTTTTCTTTCTTTTTTTGAAAGTTTTTCTTGGGAAAATGCACCGAAGCTGATCAGCAGCAACAGCGAAATACTCAATATTTTTTTGATCTGTATAGTCACAGGGAGGGTCTTATTTCGATTTTGATTTTATTGATTAAGCAGCGATTGCGAAGAAGTGATGCGGAATATTGGCAGAATTCATTCCTTTGCTCTGAGCAATCATCTACTTAACGCAAACATAGTACCTTTTTGTTCTTTTTGATAAGAGTCAAATTTTGGAACTGTGTTATTGGCTACGCTTTTAAGCCCTTTTGATATTTTTCTTAGGCCTTGCCGGTACTGCCGTATCCACCTGCGCCACGTTCGGTTTCCGACAGGTTGTCGACCGAATCCCATTGGATTTGTTCATGCTTGGCGATGACCATCTGAGCGATCCGCTCTCCATCCTGGACCACGAAAGTTTCGTTCGAAAGATTGACTAACAATACCTTGATCTCACCCCTGTAATCCGCATCAACTGTACCGGGAGTATTGAGCACCGAAAGCCCGTATTTGAATGCCAATCCACTTCTCGGTCTGATCTGAGCCTCAAAGCCCGCAGGCAACTCGATAAAGAGTCCAGTCCCAATCAGTTTTCTTTCCAAAGGACCCAAAGAAACCGGTTCATCAAGGTTTGCCCTGAGGTCAAGACCTGCAGCCAAAGGAGTCTGATATTCCGGTAAAGAGTGTTTGGATTGGTTGATTACCTTGATTTTCATGGTTTTCTTTTTTTCAAAGGATTGGAGAACTTTCGGAGTTCCTCTTTTTCAAGCCACAAAACTACGAGAACAAAACCAATCACAAGGCTATTTCTTGTAATAAATTGAAGGACAGCCTGATCTATTTCCAAGAAAAATCCCAGATAACTCAATCCAAAAGCCAAAACCAGATAAAACGAATCCTTTCCTGTCTGGTAAGGAATCGGGAAATATTTTTGACCAAAAAAGTAACATACCACGGCCATAATCAAGTAACTCAACAAAGTACTCAGCGCTGCTCCCATATAACCGAGAATCGGAACAAAAATGAACATTACGAGAACAGTCACTACAGCACCGAGGGCGGTGATGTAAAAACTGTATTTGGTCTGATCGGTGAGCTTAAACCAAATACTGAGATTGAAATATATCCCCAAGAAAAGGTACCCTAGCAATAAAATCGGGACGATATATAGCGCTTCGCTGTAGCCTTCTCCACGGAGGAAAAAACCGCCAAGAAGATCCAAATTGACGGAAACCATCACCATCAAAAGCGAACAGAAAATCACAAAAGCATGCATCACTCTGGCGAATAGAGCAGGGCTGTTTTTGTCTGTGGATTGGTTAAAAAAGAAGGGTTCGGCAGCGTATTTGAATGCCTGAATGATCAGGTTCATGAAAATGGCCAAACGGAAATTGGCCCCAAACACACCTCCTGCTTCTCTTTGGGTCAGACCTTCGTAGAAGTTTTCGGGCAATACATATTCAAACAATCCTCTCGAAAACACCTCATTGGTCACACCCGCCAAGCCCATAAACAGCAAGGGAACTGCATAATGCCACATGGGCTGCAGGATTTCTTTGTCCATCCCAAAGGTAAATTTCCCGGAGAGTCTGAACAAAACCGGAATCATTAGCGCATTTGCAAGCAAATTGGCAAGCAGAATATATTCCACACCCCATTCTGGATTGTAAATGCTATTGATAAATGGTTGCAAACCTGGAAGGAGTTCACCATTCCAAACATGAAAGCAGAATACGATGAAGAAAATGTTGAAACCCACATTCAGCAAAATATTACCCAGCTTGGTCAGTGCAAAGGGAAGTGCTTTGTTTTCCTTCCGCAACTTCGCATAGGGTAAAGCCAAGACTGCATCTATTGCCAATATCCACGCCATCCAACGGAAGAGGTATTCCTGACCTTCGTAACCCAGCCAACTCGCCAAAGCCGGTGCGCTGAAATAGATGATCGCACCCATCGAAATGGAAGTTGTGATCAAGAGTGATTGGATTTGGGCGAATACTTTTTGTGGATCGAGCCCTTTTCCGGTGGCATATCGGAAATAGGTCGTCTCCATGCCAAACGTAAAAATGATATTCAGGAAGGCGATAAAGGCATAAATTGCTGTAAATGACCCTAAAGCTTCCTTATCTAAATAAGTGGTGTAGATGGGTAGAAGCAAAAAATTAATGGTCTTGCCAAGGATGCTGCTGATGCCATAAATGGCGGTCTGTCCTGCAAGTTTTTTGAGTTGGCTCATCTGGAAAAAGAAAAAGGGGAATTAAGCCCCTTTGAATACCGGTTTTCTTTTTTCGAGAAAAGCAGAAGTGCCTTCTTTATAGTCACCTGATTTGACACAACGGGCAAAGCTGTTGGCTTCTGTTTGATAGCCGTCTTCATCGGGTACAAAGACCGAATTGACGCAGTCCACGATCATGCCGATGGCCAAAGGCGCTTTACTCATTATTTTTTTGATAATTTCTTCGGCTTTCGCCATGGCTTCTTCTTTGGTAGGAAGGACATGATTGACCAGGCCGAGGGCTTTTGCTTCATCCGCTCCGATCATATCTCCGGTCATCATGAGTTCATTGGCTTTCCCTCTTCCGATCAGGTAGGTCAGTCTTTGTGTCCCACCATATCCGGGGATGATTCCCAGATTGACTTCCGGCTGTCCGAATTTGGCAGCGGCTACCGCTATTCGCATATGACAGGCCATCGCCAATTCGCATCCACCACCCAAAGCAAAACCATTGACGACGGCGATGACAGGCTTGTGGCAATTTTCTATCATGCTAAAAATATCCTGACCGTTCTCTGCAAATTTCCTTGCATTCAACTCGTTCAGATCAGCAATCTCACTGATATCTGCTCCGGCGATAAAGGCTTTGTCGCCCGAACCTGTGATGATGACTGCCTTGATGTCTTTGTTGTCGGAAACTTCCGTGAAGATTTCCCTGATTTCGGATAACGTAGCAAAGTTGAGTGCGTTCAGTTTGGCTTCCCTGTTGATAGTCAAATACAGAACGCCAAGTTTTTCTTCAGAGAGAATATTCTTGCTGTCAGGCATGATTAAAGGTAGATGTGGGTGTCAAATATACAAGCATGGCATTCATTCCCCAAGCTTTGACCGGAAAAATACCTTGAAGACCGGTTGGTTGTCACGGAATTACAACATGGCACAGCTGCGGTTTATGGTTGGTATTATGGTATTTTATGGAAAGTCGTCCAAGCCTTTCGGCTAATTTTCCTATTTTTGCAGGGTAATTCAAAACTAAACTAACTCTTTTTATATATGTCAGCTAAAACAAAAATCACCGTAGCCTACGGTGATGGAATAGGTCCCGAGATCATGAAGGCCACGCTCGAAATCCTCGAAGCAGCAGGCGCGCAGTTGGAATATGAGGTGATTGAAATCGGTGAACAGGTTTACCTTAAGGGAATCAGTTCGGGAATGGAGCCCGGCGCTTTTGATTCTTTGAGAAAGACAAAAGTATTTTTGAAATCCCCGATCACTACCCCGCAAGGTGGAGGATTCAAGAGTCTGAATGTGACGACCAGAAAATCCTTTGGATTATTTGCCAATGTCAGGCCTTGCAAGGCGTTTTCGCCTTTTGTGAAAACCTATTTTCCAAAAACTGACCTTGTCATAATCCGTGAAAATGAGGAAGACCTTTACGCCGGAATTGAGCACAGACAGACGCAGGAGGTTTATCAATGCCTGAAGTTGATATCCAAACCAGGATCTGAAAAAATCATCCGCTATGCCTTTGAATATGCGAGGAAATACGGACGCAAGAAAGTGACCTGTATGACCAAAGACAATATCATGAAGTTGGCAGACGGCTTGTTTCATAAGACTTTTTTGGAAGTAGCGAAGGAATATCCTGAGATTCAGACTGACCACAAGATTATTGATATCGGGTGTGCTTTGATTGCAGAGAGACCGGAGATTTTTGATGTGATTGTGACGTTGAATCTATATGGAGATATCATTTCAGATGTGGCGGCCCAAGTCACAGGTTCTGTAGGATTGGGTGGTTCGGCCAATGTAGGAGAAGAAGTCGCCATGTTTGAGGCAATCCACGGTTCGGCGCCTGACATCGCAGGTATGGACATCGCCAACCCGTCAGGTTTGCTCAATGGCGCCATCATGATGCTTGTCCATATCGGACAACCGGAAATCGCGGAGAAAATCTCCAACGCTTGGATGAAGACCCTTGAGGATGGTATCCATACCGGAGATATCTTCCAACCTACCCTTTCGTCCAAAAAAGCCGGCACAAACGAATTTGCAAAAGCTATCATCGAAAGATTGGGGCAAATGCCTTCAAGCCTTATTCCAGCGGTTTTCGATAAATCTGCAACTGCACCCATGCAAATCAAATTGAGTCCAGTCACCAAATCCAAGAAAGAACTGATTGGTGTGGATGTTTTTGTGGATTGGGATATAGAGGGAAGAAACCCTGATGTCATCGGGGAGAAATTAAGAAAAGCAAACGCTGATGGACTTGTTCTTCAATTGATAACCAACAGGGGGATCAAAGTATATCCGGGAGGGATGCGGGAGACTTTCTGCACTGACCATTGGAGATGCAGGTTCCAAACTGCGGGTCAGTCGGTAATCACCCACAAGCAGGTTTTGGATTTGCTTTCTCAGGTTGAAGCATTGGGATTTGATTTTATCAAAACGGAGCATTTATATGCTTTTGACGGGGTCAGGGCTTATAGTTTGGCGCAGGGGGAGTAAGGAGATTGGAAGATTTGAAAATTGAAAGATTGGAAAATTAGGTTGTAAGGTTGAAAAGTTATAATGTTTCAAGGTTCATGAACGCTTTAAGGGGCGAGAAGCGAGAGCCGAGAAACAAGAGCCGAGAAGCGAGAGGCGAGATACGAGAGACAAGAAGCGAGAAGCAAGAGACAAGAGCCAAGAATCAGGAATAGCTTTGCCTTGTCACCTTGACGTAGGAGAGGTCTTCTAGACTAATCTTCAAAATAAGAGCCGAGAAACGAGAGCCGAGAAACGAGAAGCGAGAATCTGAAACACCTTTGCCTTGTCACCTCGATGTAGGAAGGTCTTGGGATTAATAGTCAAAAAAACCGGGCAGAGATGTTCCGGTTTTTTGATTTTTATCAATTTGACCCGGGATACTATAACAGGATCTTACATAGGTAAAAAAATAATGTCGTTGATTTTCAGAGAGTTTAGTTAAAAAATGAATTGCTAATATTAAATAGTTCGGTTTTTATCTAGGTTTGAAATCTTAAGCCAAGATTTAAGATAAAACTTAATCCCCCAAAAATAAATGTCCTGGAAATATCCAAGTACTCCGGGTAATCCGATTTGAACAAAGCTATGGTTATTGATAAAATTTTAAGAGTGATCCCAAATTTTATTGGGATTATTCTTATAGGCGTTTTGAATTCATCTTGTAAGGATGAATTCAAACCAAGTATTCCTTTGGATTTTGAAATCCCTGTAAATGTTTATCCGCAAGATGAAAAGATAAGTTTGGGAGATACTTTTATTCTAGAAACGAAATTTCCAAAGGTAATTAATGACATTTCAGGTTCTATTGATCATTTATTCAAAATAGAAGATTTTGAAATAGGAATGGGAATCTATTCCTTGACTCAAAGGGATAAATCACTGATTGAACAAAATGGTGCAACAGGTCAAATGGAGCTTTTGTCTCAAAAAGGTAAGATTACAAAGATTAGTTCAGAATTTGCTGAAATCAAATTCGTCGAACTCGACAATTCAATAGGATTTAGAACTTTAATTATTCCTCAAATTAAGGGTGTTTATACACTTACTCTCTTTCAAGTGGATGAAACTTACGGAAAGACAAAAGAACGATTTGAAAATGATAAAATGGGAGGGTATTTTATTAACAAAATCAATTATAGTGTTAATACAAATGGAAAGACCAATTATCATTTGATTTTTGAAAACACCATACCCACTGACGGAAAATGGCTTGAGACTGCTGGGTATGATTATTTTAAAAATGGTACTTTCTCTTTTATTGTTGAATAAAGGAACTCCTTTGAAGCGTAAACAAGTAAGGCAAGACAATTTAATTATCATTATGAAATCATTCAAAATTATGAAAATTGATTCAAATCATTTATTTACTATCCGCGCTATCATTTGGGTTGGAATGGTTTTCATTATGGGTTTCAGTTGTTTATCTGAAGAAAAGGAATACCTAACTGTTGATTTTGAAATTCCGATTACTGTTAGTCCTGTGAAAGAAGCTTATCATATTGGAGACACTATTCACGTAGAAGTTGAGTTTCACAAAGAGTTGACTTCGTTTAACCAAGATTTTACATACTCTTTTGAGGATTTTAATTTCTTTGCTTGGATAAGATGTACTCAATTATTGGATAAGTCAAAGGATCAACCAGACCAGCCTGGTGGATTGGGTGGATTTAATATTGTTAATACAAAAGGGGGATTGTTTCCCTTTAGTTCTGCCGGTGCTGAAATGAATTATATCTTCGAAAATGACATGTATGTAATGAAAACCTCTTTAATCCTGAGAAGACCTGGGATATATTCTATATCGTTTCATACTAACAATGGGGCATATAATTTCGAATTTCAAAAACAATTGGATGTTCCTGGCAAAGTTGTAAAAATTGGGAATTTAGTCTATAAAGTCAATAATGGAATTGGAGGTAACAATCATCTGATTTTTGAAAATACGATTAATAATTGGGAGGAAGATCCTGACAAGTTTGGATGGAATAGTTTGTTTTCATTTAAAGTGGTGGAATAGACTTAAATTTTTAAATAAGAGAAGAAAAAAACCGGGCATAGATGTTCCGGTTTTTTATTGTTGTTTGGTAAACAACAATATTATTGTTTAGTAAACAACAATATTGTATTTTTACAAAAAACACTATTATGCTTTCGCAGATAATCCTTCAGGAAACATTGGCTTCCCAAAAAACCGACCTTCAAAAAAAGGCGTTTGGCTTGGAGCGGTTTGAAGTGATTGAATTGCCTGTCCTCAGCAGTCATGCCCTGATAGTATCAGGAATACGGCGATGCGGGAAAAGTACTTTTTTGTTACAAATGCTAAGCAAAAGATTTCCTGACGCCATTTACCTGAACTTTGAAGATCCGCGGCTATATGGGTTTGATTTGTCTGATTTTCAAAAATTGGATCTGCTCATATCGGAAGACAAAGGGAAAGTGCTCTTTTTCGATGAAATCCAGGTCATAAAAGGTTGGGAAATTTTTGTGAGGCAAAAATTGGATCAAGGATTCCAGATAATAATCACAGGATCGAATGCATCGCTATTGAGTCAGGAATTGGGAACCAAATTGACTGGAAGACATATTACAAAAGAACTTTTCCCATTTTCTTTTCAGGAGTTTTGCGAGTTCAGGAATCTGCCCATAAGTATCGAAAGTGTAAGTCAATATGTAGAACTTGGCGGGTTTCCGGAATTTTTGAAATCCGAAAGACAGGAAATCTTAAACCAGCTTTTGGATGACCTCTTGGTGAGGGATATTGCCCAACGGTACGGAGTAAGGGATTTAAAATCTCTACAGCAACTCACTGTGTATCTCATCACAAATGTCGGTAAGCCTGTATCTGGTAACCAACTGAAAAAAGTCCTGGAGATCGGGGCAACAAGTACCGTTTTGGAATATTTCTCTTATTTGGAAGCTTGTTGGTTGTTTTTCTTCGTTCCCAAATTCAGCTATTCTCAAAAAAAGCAACTCATCAATCCAAAGAAAGTGTATTCCATTGATACAGGAATGGTTGCTGCAAACTCCCGGTCTTTTTCCCAAGATTTCGGTAGGAGGTTTGAAAACCTTGTATTTCTCACATTGCGAAGGAAACACAATGAGATCTATTACTTTTCTGAAAAAAAGGAATGCGATTTTGTGGTTTTTGATAGAAGAGGATTGTTGGCAGTGGTACAGGTTTGTTATAAACTATCCTCTGAAAATATGGACCGGGAATTAGAAGGGCTTTGGGAAGCTATGTCTTTTTTTAGCCTAAAAAAAGGTTATTTGGTCACTCTAGACCAAAAGGATTATTTTGAAAAAGACGACAATAGGATAGAAGTTGTTCCCTTTCACGAATATGAAATCCCATAAAAAATCCCCTAAGCTTTCGCCTAGGGGATTTTCATTTTTTTTCAAGTTTTCAGCACCTTTTACCTCTTACTTCCAACCTCAATCGAGATTCTTCACTTCGCAGAAGGTATATCTTTAAGGACAAGAATTATCAAAGCTCGTTCAGAATGACGGAAGCTTCGTACTTCATACTTCCAACTTCCCACTTCTTAAGAATCCTTCTTCGCCATTCTTCCTCTTTCATTCTCATCCAGATAGATTTTTCTCATACGGATGGATTTTGGAGTGATTTCAAGGTATTCATCCTTTTGGATATATTCCATGGCTTCTTCTAGGGAGAATTTTTTGGCAGGAACGATCCTCACGTTGTCATCCGAACCGGAAGCACGCATGTTGGTCAGTTTCTTGCCTTTCTGCACATTGACCACGATGTCGTTGTCACGGGAATGCTCTCCGATAACCTGACCCATGTAAAGTTCGTCTCCTGGATCTACAAAGAAATTTCCCCTATCCTGCAATTTGTCAATCGCGTAAGCAGTACACTGTCCACCTTCCATAGAGATCAACGAACCGTTGATACGTCCCGGGATCGGGCCTTTGAATGGCTCATAGGCAGAAAAGTTATGGTTCATGATGGCTTCGCCTTGAGTTGCGGTTAGCATGTTGTTTCTCAATCCGATCAATCCTCTTGAAGGAATTTTGAATTCAAGATGCTGCAAGTCACCCTTAGGTTCCATGATCAGGAGTTCACCTTTTCTTTGTGTAGCAAGTTCAATTACTTTTCCTGAAGTTGTTTCGGGTACATCTACCACCAATGTTTCGATTGGTTCGCATTTGACTCCGTCGATTTCTTTGAAAATCACCTGTGGCTGACCAACCTGAAGTTCGTATCCTTCTCTTCTCATGGTTTCGATCAAGATGGACAAGTGGAGGATACCACGGCCATAGACCAAAAATTTATCTTCACTATCTGTATTTTCCACGCGAAGTGCGAGGTTTTTCTCAGTTTCTTTGAACAACCTGTCTCTCAGGTGGCGTGAAGTTACAAACTTGCCTTCCTTGCCAAAAAACGGAGAGTTGTTGATCGTGAAGAGCATGTTCATGGTAGGCTCGTCAATAGAAATCCTTACCAAAGCTTCAGGATTTTCGAGATCGGCCAAAGTATCGCCGATTTCAAAATCTTCGATGCCGGTGACTGCGCAGATATCTCCCGCAAGTACCTCTGTTACTCTTACCCTTCCAAGTCCTTCAAAAACCTGCAATTCTTTTACTTTCACTTTTTTGATGACACCGTCTGCTTTGCAAAGGGATAATTGAGCGCCTTCCTTGATGGAGCCTCTTTTTACCCTGCCGATCGCGATACGTCCCACAAAGCTGGAATAATCCAGGGAAGTGATCTGCATCTGTAATGTTCCTTCGTCGATTTTCGGTTCAGGGATATGTTCGATAATCGCATCCAATAGAGGAAGGATAGAGTCAGTCGGATTTTTCCAGTCAGGACCCATCCAGTTTTGTTTTGCCGAACCATACAGCGTCTGGAATTCCAGTTGCTCTTCGGTAGCATCCAAGTTGAACATCAGGTCAAATACAGCCTCATGTACTTCGTCAGGACGGCAGTTTTCTTTGTCTACTTTGTTGACCACCACGATCGGTCTCAGTCCAAGTGCCAATGCTTTGCCCAATACAAATCGGGTCTGCGGCATCGGTCCTTCAAAAGCATCGACTAAAAGGATGACCCCATCAGCCATTTTGAGTACCCTTTCCACTTCACCGCCAAAGTCGGCGTGACCAGGGGTATCGATGATATTGATCTTGTGGTCTTTGTACCTAACGGAAACGTTTTTAGAAAGAATGGTGATTCCTCTTTCCCTTTCTAGGTCATTGCTGTCCAGGATCAGGTCGTCAAACTGTTGGTTTTCACGGAAGATTTTGGAAACGTGTATGATCTTGTCCACCAGGGTGGTTTTGCCGTGGTCAACGTGTGCGATAATCGCGATATTCCGAATATTAAGCATTGTAAAATTGAATTAGGGTGCAAAGGTAGGGAGAATATTTGGTTTACTCTTGATACACTTCAAAAAGGAAATGAAAAGTTAATGTTGGAAAGTTTGGAAGGTTAAAAAAGTTGGAAGGTTTTTCTATTTGGATTGGAAGGTTGGGAAGGTTGAAAAGTATTAAGGTTGCGGAGATTGGAAGCCATAAGGAAATCAAACCAACTTATAAACTTCCTCTAGTTTTTTTGTGTCTTCAAGGGATTTTGTGAAAACTCCGGGAAGGGCAGTCAGGATGGTCAGGCCGGCAAAGACAAATAGAACCGCAAAAACCTGCCAAAAACCCAAAGTTGATGGGTCTAGCAAATTAAAGTTCCCCACGTATTTGTATCCCTGTATCATAAACTGAAGCGGAAGATAAGTGAACATCAAGATCCCTTGATTTCCCCTCCATGAGGCATAGTTTTTGTATTTCCGGAAACCTCTGCCAAAGGAATAAAACCACCAAACCATTACAAAAGCCAAGAATAACAAACCAATCAAAAATTCGCCTCCATCACCGAAACTGAAATACTTCTCTAAAACATACGCACTTTGGAAGTAACAAAAAGTCAAAAGTAAAGGAACCAATATCTTGATGCTTAGGAGATTGGATTTCAATTCTTGCCAAAAATATTTCGTCAGGCGGGTTTCTATCAGCTTTTTATAAGACTCCTCCAATCCACTGAATCCAAAAATCCCAAATGAAGCATGTACTTTTTGAAAGGCTTCCCCGATGTTAAGTTTCGGGTTTTCTTCAAGCATTGTTTCCACCTTGCAGGCCACATGGTCCAGGATTTCATATTGGACATCGATTTCAGGATATCCTTTTTTGGAAATCAGGTTTTTGAGTTGCTCGATTTGGGGTTTGGTGAGTTTCATTGTTTGGTAAGTTTCAATTTTTCATAAGTATTGCTGACCAACCTGATCCCGATGATCAGTTGCCCGGCTAAGATTCCCATAAAGGCGGGCATGAAGATTTGCTTTGGAATGGTTGAAAATTCCAGTAACAAGTCAAAAGAAAATGACATGCACACGTACAGTAAAAACATGCTGTTGATGACGGACATAAACTCACTGCTATTGCGCATGGGCTTTGTGAAAAGCTTATAAAAAAACGGTGCCGTATTTACAGTGATCATCACAATCAGGAACGTAGAATACGTGTGGCTTGCTTCTATGGAACCAATACGGATCAGGAAATAGGTCACGCAAAATGCGAGCAGGGCCAAACCAAAATTTTCCGGATTAAGCCAACCTGCCAATAATTTTTTGAATGCGGAAGAATGATGACTGATCAAAATCTGTCTTTGGAACTTGTCTAGATTCAACTTTGCGAGCTGTTGATCCAAAGCCAATTCAAATGATACCGTACTTTCTTCCATTTCCTGCTCGACGGCTGATGCCAAGTGATCCACCAATTCAGAGCGAATGTCTTGGTAGTAAATCCCCGTTTGGATGGATTGGTTTATCTTTTCGATTTGGGGTTTGGAGAGTTTCATATCAGAGATGTTTTGGATTTGATTTTCCAGACTTCGAAAAGGGAAATCCCATAAAACATAAGACCCATAGTAAGAACCAAACTGATCTGTGGAAGGAACGCAAAAGGAATTTCATGAATGTTCAAGAATATCTTTGACATTTGAAGCAATCCATTGAGAATGAGAACCGGCAAAGTAATCCTTAAGACCAAGGCTTCGGATAAATAGGATTTGATGATGTCTTTCTGTTCTGCGAAAATGCTTTTTGCGATCCGGGTTCTTTTTCGCCAATTGAATAGCACAAAAATGGAGAAAACAGCCAATAAAATTATCGGGACATACATCATCAAAAAGTATTGATCTTCAGACCTGAGGTTCATTGAGACAGTGAACAATATCAACAAAAGTCCAAGGCTGTATATCAGTTTGGAAAAGCAGAAGTAGTTTTTTATGATAAGCCATTGGCTTTTTGAAATGTCTTTTCTGAGGTTTTTCTGAAGATTTGCCTGCAAGGCATGGCAATAACCATAAGTGAATTTTTCTTCGAGTTCTGCCATTTGACCGTCAAAATCATCCTCCTCAAATTCCTGCAAGTGGCTGACATAATGGTCATAGACTTCCATGAGGATTTCAGCCGAAGAGATTTCTTTTCGGACGATGGCACATTTGATGGCTTGTAATTCTATGGCAGTCAGGTTTCGCATGTATTTGTTTTTATCCTTTGAGGTTTCTTTTTAAACCTCGAAGGATTCGGTTTTTAGATTTACTTTTTTCATTCAAAACATTGGGTTTCACAAACAAACCTTCGAGGTTCCAAAAAACTCAAAGGTTATGTCAATCCAGGATTCCAGGTGGGATTCAGGATTCTTTGGAGGTTTTCTACAAATCCCTGTAACTCGGCCATTTTGTTGTCCACTTCCTTTTGACCACCCTTGGTCAGGCTGTAGTATTTACGGACCCGGTTATCGACCTGCTCGATTTCTGTGGTCAGCAATCCATCAGCTTCCAACTTGTGCAGGGCAGGGTAGAGGGCACCTTCCGTGATTTTGATTTCCCCGGCGGTCAATTCCTTGACTTTTTGGGTAATTTCATAGCCATACATTCTTTCATTTTCCTCGAGCAGTTTGAGGATAATGGTCTGCAGGCTTCCTTTGATCAGGTTGTTGTTTGACATGTGAGTATCGCAATCAGGATAGAAAGCGAATATAAAAGAAAATTATATACATAAGAAATTTATGCATACAATTCTTTGAGTTCCATGACTAGGGGAGTTTAACATTGATTAACTAACATTTTAACAAAATTTTGAATTTGACTTAGACAGGGTTAGTTGGAACCAACTATCTTTGGATTAATAAAATCTATCCTGTCATGAAAAAAATTTACTTTTACCTACCTATCCTGCTCCTTTTCTCCATTTTCCAAAATTCTTATGGACAAGGAAAACTAAACCTGGAGCTCTACGGTGGACCTCAAAAGTCTCATAATGCTATTTCTGTCAGTCCGCAGTCCCCGGAGTATAGCGTTTCGACCCCATTCGATTACCATCTTGGAGCTAATTTCCTTTACAGGATCAAAGGTCCATGGCAATTGTCATTACAGGCTGAATATGTTAGAAATTCTCAGAAGACAATTTTCTATCCGAATTTTCCTGACACCAATCCAATGGTCAAATGGAGGTTCTCAGATTTTTTCGGTAATTATAGTATTGGTACAAGGTACAATTGGGAAAAAGAAAAGTATGCTCTTTTTGTTCAACCCTCAATCGGGGTAACAGTCAATAATTATTATGATTTTCCCCAGCAAGGTTCCGGTTCCGGTATTGTCTTTGGTTCCGAAGAAACAGCTTTCGCAGCAAACTTCAGGCTTGAAACCGGAATAAAATTCTATACCAAAAGGATGAATTATTTTGTATTTGGTCTTAGACATCACCAAGGATTAAGTGAATTGAATTCGCTTGACAGAGAATTTCCCTCTTCAAATTACAAAACAGAAATAGGTAGGAAAGGATCCTATACAGGGCTTTTCGTAGGTTACGGGATCAATTTTGGCAATAAAAGCAGCAGGGAACAATTCCGGTCAAACCGTCCTGACCGAAAAGATGAAAAAAGAGATCTAGCCTGGAAAAGTGGTCCGTATGTGATGGTTTCAGGATTTCTCCGCTTTAGGCCAAAGTCTGAAAGAGAGCCCAATCTTGAGTTTTCACATATTTCGGGAGGAAGTATTTTTGCGGCAGGCTACAGATTCAATGCTTTGAGCGTGGAAACTGGGTATGCACTATTTAATACCCGTACTAATGTATCTGTTGCAGGAACAAATGTTAACATGAATCTCAACAAAAGCTTTGTGGTAAATACTGTTCCTTTGACTCTCAAATATGACTTTCAGGTGGGTGATAAAAATAGGCTTCGATTTGGGCCCACTTTCTCTGCATTCTACGCTTTAGGTACCAATGGAGAAAGACTCCGAGAAGGAAGTTTCGGTGGTACAGGACCTGACGGAAAATTTAACCTGGATTTTAGAACAAATCCTACTGATCCGAAAGGTGCCATATTTTTCAATGCGGGCATATTTGCCGAAGTCCCGATCTTCAATTCAAGTTTATTGAATTTTAAGGTTTCCCAGAATTTTGGCAGTCCAAAAGTAGGCCTGATGGATGTGACAGGAGAGGTGAACGGTCAGCCTGTGAACTTTGAGAGTTCAGGCACGCTGAATGGTTTTATGCTGGAATTAGGGTATAAGTTGCCTTTGAATGTGTTGTTTAAGAAATAAAATTAGCTGATTTGAGATAATCCAAGTATTTTATTTTTTAAACTTCGTAAAATATTCCAACCAATTTTTAGTTAGTACAATATGATTTAACAATTATTCCCCTTTTCTATGAAATTAAAGTTTGTTTTGTTGGGATTGATTTTGATGATTTTTGTGACTGAATCCAAAGGACAGGGCAAATTCAATTTGGAGCTTTCAGGTGGGCCTTCAAAGTCTTTTTTGAATTTTGAAAATTCTGCTTTTGAACCAGTATTTCGATCCTATACCAGACTGGCATGGCATGGTAGTCTGGCGGGGTATTATGCAATAGGCAATGGCCTGGAGTTGGGACTTCAATTGGATTTGGTCAAGAGAAATCACTGGAGATCTTTTGGTGAAAATAATCTAAGTCCATTTACCTTTTTAGGTGAGAATGTTTTTCAAAGTGGACTGTTCATAAGAAAATCATTTCTCAATCTCCAAAATCGCGGATTTTACTTGGAATCCGGTCTCAGTGTGATTTTCCCACCAGCTC
This sequence comes from Cognataquiflexum rubidum, assembly GCF_022538115.1. Classification (GTDB taxonomy): domain Bacteria; phylum Bacteroidota; class Bacteroidia; order Cytophagales; family Cyclobacteriaceae; genus Cognataquiflexum; species Cognataquiflexum rubidum. Next base: position 75,529 of record NZ_JAKZAL010000003.1, read on the forward strand.
CTTTCAACCTTTTAAGCAAAGGAGAATCTAATGATGGGATTGAGACAGGATTGATCACAAGCAGATTAGGTCTAGGCCTGAATGCTGAAGTAGGCTATAAAATTTTAAATAGAAGGGATAATTATTTCCTTATCGGCCTTAGATACCAACAGGGACTTTATCGGATGGAACAATACAATATCCCGATTTATAATAAATTCGACCAAATGGCTGTTCACCAGGTCAGAAGTAATGGTTCCTTTGCATCCGCATTTTTGGGTTACGGCATCAATACTTCCAATTGGAGCAAACACTATAAGAAAATCCCCCAACGCTATTACAACCAAAATAAGATGATCAAAAATGAATTGGCCAATGCTGATGGTTTTTATCTAATGGCTTATGGAGGTTTTAGGATTAAAGATCCTATAACACCAAGACAGGACATTTATTTTAATAGCAGTGGTCAGTTCAGTACCGTCTTGGGGTATAAAATGGGCAGGTATTCATTGGAGACAGGATATGGACAATTTTCTGCGGGTAATAATATTTCATTTGATTATGGACCCCATCAGCCATTCTGGACGGATTGGGTGGTTTATGGAATCAATACGCCTTTTGTACCTTTGACTTTCAAATATGATATTCCGATTTCAGATCTCAAGACGGTAAGATTTGGACCGAGTTTCAGCTCTTACTTTTTGTTAAAAGACAACACCCATCAAAACAATTACATCTATCGGACCACAAGTGGAGCTAGGATTTTTGAGGATGGCAGTAGGATTGACGTGACAGGAGTGGTTAGGCCTTTGCCCATTGAAGCACGGAAGTATATGTTTTTCAATGCAGGTATGCACTTGGAGTTTTTGGTTTTCAATTCCAGTTTCATGAGTTTGAATGTTTCGAGGAATTTCGGGTCTCCTGTCATCAGCAGATTTGAAGCGGACTATCAGGTTGAGGCCACGAATATAAAATTTGAGCAGGAAGCCACTTTAGATGGATTCAGGTTTGATTTTGGCTGGAAATTGCCATTGAATATCCTTAATAAACAAAAGAAACTGGCATTGAAACAGTGGTAAGGATAGGATACCATTTAAGTTGCTACATAATTCCCTCATATTTTTTAAAAATAAACAACTATCAAGAGATTGATCGTTGTTTTATTCAACTTGCATTTTGATAATTGAAAGAAAAATTCATCACTTTGAAAGCATGAACTACCAAGCAATCATTGACGACATCTACCATGAATTAAAGGACCAGGATTTTAGAGGAAAAGTCGCTGACTATATCCCCGAATTGGCAAAAGTCAATCCCGATTATTTTGGGATTGCCTTGGTGGATCGGGAGGGGAAAGTGTATGGAGCGGGAGATTTTGAGATTCCTTTTTCCATTCAAAGTATTTCCAAAGTCCTGACCCTGACAATGGTCGCCCATGTTTTCAAAGATAAACTTTGGTCCAGAGTCAATGTCGAACCAAGCGGTAATCCTTTCAACTCGATTGCGCAACTGGAATTCGAAAAAGGAATCCCAAGAAATCCCTTTATCAATGCCGGGGCATTGGTCATCACCGATGCGCTCAGCACATTACACCAAAATCCCTTGGAAGAAATCCATGCTTTCATCAATGAAATCGTGGGAAGAACCTGCGTCCAAATCGATGAATCGGTGATGAACTCGGAGATCGCCCACTCGGAAAGGAATACGGCTTTGGCCTATTTTTTAAAAGCTTATAACAACTTCGAAAATGACATCCAAGAAGTCATCAGGACTTATTGTGGCCAATGTGCCATCGAATTGTGTTGTGCGGACTTGGCAAGATCGTTCTCCTTTTTGGCCAATCATGGATATTCAATTTATGCCAAAAGGGAAATCCTCAGCCCGATCGATACCCAAAGGATCAACGCATTGATGCTCACTTGTGGTTTTTATGACGAGTCGGGGGAATTTGCTTTTCGTGTGGGCTTGCCCGGAAAAAGCGGTGTGGGTGGAGGAATCGTCGCCGTGATGCCAAACAAATTTTCTGTCGCCGTCTGGAGTCCGCCGCTCAATGGAAAAGGCAATTCTCCAAAAGGAGTCAAAGCCCTGCAACTGCTGAGGGAAAAATTGAAATATTCTCTATTTGAAGAAAGAAAGTAGGAAGTATCAAGATTTTAGTATCAAGTATCAAGACAGAAGCGCGAGACGAGAAACGAGAGGCGAGATTTTTGGACAAAGTATGATGTGCCAAGACCAAGCTTTGAAAATGGATTGAAAAGAATCAAAGAAAATTTTCCTTTTCTTTTCGAATCGTCAACATTTTTTAAAATGCTCAGAATACGGAATGATATTCAGACTATTCTATTTAGGCCTCGTCCACGATAGCGATCGGGATCGGCCACCGGAATCTTGTTGAAGAAGAGGTGGAGATGTGAAAAGCGGCAGAGCCGCTTTTCACATCTCCACCTAATAAACCCAATATCCCTGTTCCCCGAGCCTGCCGAGGGGTAATTTAAATTTATGTCATTTGTAAGTAAGGAGGTACGACTGGGAAATCTGTTTGAGAATCAAGATACTTGGTCCAGAAGATATTTTTAATGGCAATAAATTCGGGTATTAAAAATCAGTTAACCAGTTAATCAAATAACCATTTAAACAATCTCCCAACAACGCGCAGCAGACAACAATTAAAACAATTACAACCACTACAACATTGATAACCAAATAACCAATTAACCTTTCACCCAATCACTTCCTCTCCAACCTCACTTCCACTCTTCGGTCAAGTTCATTGGCAGTTTGGCGTGTTCCTCGGATGACCTGACCGCCGGTTTCCAGTCGGAGTTGCTCATCTTCCAACCCAAATTCATTTTTCAGAAAATCTGCCACGGAATTCACACGTTCTTCCGCCAGCCTGAGGTTGAAATTCACATTTCCGGTATTGTCTGCAAACCCTGTTACCACCAGTAGATACCCTTCATTGTTTTTCATAAACTGGCCTAAACGGCTTAATTTTTCGGTTTCTGAGGCATCAGGGATCCTTTGGTTCAGCTTAAAATAGACGATTTCCTTGGATTTGAATAGCGGTACTTTGGGTTCTTCATTGGATAGCGAGTCAACGGGGATTTCCAAAGCCATTGATGCTGAATCTCCCTCCAAAGTTATTCCGCGTAGATCCACCCCAATCATGGCGGAAGAAATTGCCAATATCGTCTCTTGGTTCTCCAGAAATGCCTGTGCAACAGCTGCAGAGTCAATAGAAGTATTGTCATTATCTCTGTTGTCTGACAAAGCCACCACCGTGGCTACTCCTCCTGCTGCAGCAAAAGGCCACCACCATCTTTTTCGTCTTTGTCCCTCATCCCTGGCTGCGACTGTGTTTTCTTTTTGGATGGTTCTGGTATTTTCAATGTACTGGGGTTTTTGCTTTTTGGGTTTATTGGCTTTTTGGTAGTCACTATACTCCCTCAAAATCCTGTCCCGCTCAGATTTCAGATATTTGTTTTCCTCTTCTATTTGGATTCTTCTTGCCTCCGAGAGAGTTTCCTGATTTGACGCGGCCATGGACATCGGGGCTGCCTGGTTATCGGTGTTTTCCCCGTTTTCTTGTGTATTGGTTATTGTGGATGAAGTAGCAAGATCCTTTTTTTCCGAACTCAAGGCTGAATCACGGAAAACAGAATCTGAAACCGCGACCTGCTTTTGAAAAACACTATCCATATTTGGGAGAACCAAAACCATTTGCTCCAGAGGAAGGTTTCTTTTGAGCTCTGCTAGCGAGTCAATTTCCTGAAAAAGTTCCCCCTGCCTGCGGTAAAGGCTGTCCATACTGTATCTGATATTGAATCTGGCTTTTTCTGAAGCAAGCAATAAATCCTGCTTTTCTTTTGGATCCAACCTTGTGTCCTTCTCCAGATTTTCATATTGGCTGTCAAAAGTCCGGGAAAGATCCAAAAGCCTTCTTTCTGTTGTTTTTCCCTCCAGGATCCGGGTTTCTCTTTTTTGGATTTCCTGCTCAAATGCCAGGATTTTTGTGGCATAAGCCAAACTGTCTAACCTTTCAGTTTCGATCAATTGGAAAGTATAATTAAAATTATTGGTGATTTTGACTTGTCTTTCAGGCAATGAATCGAGTTTGTTTTCCGGTTGAAATTTTGAGGTTTCTTTTTGGTTTATAGGACTATATGGATGATAAGAGCTCAGTCTTGGTGCTTTAAAAGTCTTTTTGCTTGCCCCGAAATTGAATTTCAAACCGATCCCATGGTAAATGATCCAATCTTTGGCACCGTCAGGATGGCCGCGATAGGGGCTTTCAGGATCAATTACATTTGTCCCCGGTTTGGCTGCATAAGCCTGAAAATCATTGTCATATTCCATCCTGTACCTGCCGCTGACATCGTCAAGGAAATCAGTGAAAGTATGCAGGAAATCAGATTGGGCAAAAAACTCAACCCTTGATCCTAATCGGACCCTGAAACCCAAACCAAAATTAGCATACCATGAATTTTGGTCATAGCCATTGACCAACTCGGTATTCCAATCCGGAAGGTTTGTCTCATAAATCCCATCATGGATTATCCCCGGCAAATTCTGGTCATAGCGTTGGCCATCACCATCCAACAGGTCGCCTTTCACCTCAAAATGGATATAACCCAAACCGATTGTAAAATAAGGGGCAATCAATGAATTGGCAGAAAGTAGCCTGTCATTGTCTGATTTGAAAACAAATGAAAGCCCAAGATCACGGGTATGGTTTTGAAAATTCAATCCCCGGGCAAAGTTGGGGTTCTCTAGGTACAGATCCCCGTCACGTTGAATATACCTGTCACTCATCCCAAAATGGTAATTACCAAAGTTCAGCATGAGTCCAATGGTCTGATTCAGCTGCTTCTCCAAAAATATCTTATAGGAAGGCCGGTCAGCATAGTTTTCATTATAGTAAAACAAATGCCTGTTTGCATCCCAATTATGCAGCCCGTCGAGCCTGTAAGGGGTGAGGTCACCATAATAATTAGTGAATCCGCCGCTTGCCCCGATCCTCCACTGAAATTCCTTTTGCTGGGAATATGCTCTCCCAAAAATGCAAATGAGGCCAAGCAATAAAAGAACGGTTCTTGTTTTCATCTTTACCGTAATTTATTGAGTCCCATCCAAAGGTTAAATTCCAAGCTGATTCCAGTAAAAAACTGCACATAATCATTGCTGATTCCGGTATTGATTTCTTCTTGGTTGACCAAAACAGCCCCAACATTGAACCTCATAATCCGGAAAAACTTATACCCTATACCGGCATACATCGGTACCCCAATAAATTGTCCGGTGATTTTGTCTCCTTGTTTTGTTTCAAAGTTTTGGATAAATACACCTGCAGAAAAGGAGGTATTCCCAAGGAACTTGGTGAATGTCCTGTTGCCCAAAGGAATGGAAACTCCCGTGTAAAATCCATGTAGATATTGGGTATCCGGCAAGTACCTTTTGAAAGGAATAGTCGCATATCCAAAATTCAACGGCAAGGTTGAAGGTTTCTTTTCAGTCGGGAAACTATCTATCCTCCTGATTTCGACCAAGGTCAGCAAGCTGTTGTCTACAAATTGATCCGATTCGTTTTGGGCTGCGGCAATGAGTTCATTGATGTATTGGTTGGCATACACCGCTTTGTCGTTGTCTTCTTTGTTTTTGCCGGTGATGTTAAACCTTGCTTTCCTGAGCTTCAGGCGGTCTCTCTGTTCCAGTTTTTGACGGAATATTCCGCTAAATCCTTTGAATTCTTTTCCTAAATAATGCCGGTAATCTTCCAAAGCATCGATCACGATCTGATCCATCTGGGCCATCATGACATGGTTTGGGTGGTTGGCCCTGATACCTCTTGAGGAAACCTCGAGATTGGCCCTGATGTAGGATTCAAGGTTGTTGTTGATGGATCTTTTTATGGCTTCAAGCTGGACAGGTTCTGCTTTTTTGAAAAAGCTGAACTCAAAGAGGTAATTTTCATTACTTCTCAATGGGTCAGAGACGAATAATTCAAATTGGGAAATTTCAAAATCAAATGGTTTTTCCCAGGAATAGGTTTTTTCTATGTTGGACGATCTTCCTCCCCTCAGCACCTTGACTTCTACGAGTTCAATATTCTTAGGCAAAGTGCCTTTTACAAAGAAAATATCCTCAGAAGGCATCGGCATGTTTCCATTGATTTCATTGGAAAGAATATCGTAATTGACTATTTTGATTTGTGCAGCTACTTCATATGAAAAGAGTATCAGGCATAGAAAACAGATAAAAATCCGGATCATTTTTCGGGCTGGTTTAGCAGTTGTTTCCACGGAATATCGGTTGATTTTTTTCTAAAATCAAAAAAATAAAAAAGTTTAAAGTTCAAGAATAAAAAGTCAAATCCGACGGTTTGCCAATATTTGATAGTGTAGGTTTCAGGTCGTAAAATCCTGCTTTCCTACTTGAATTTAGCCGTTTTTTCTTCCATGGTTACATTGGAGTTATTTCTGATTTGCATCCGGTAATATACCAATACTTCATCCGCACCGGCTGCCAATACGGCCTCTTGTGCAAGTAAAGCTATCGCCATCAGCTTGTCCTGTGGGCCTTCCATGACGGTTTCAAATGGAGTGACTTCATATTTGACGCCTGATTTTTGGATGACTTCAATGGCTTTGTCCACCAAAGCATAACTGTCAAGGGTTTTGCTTTTTGGGACGATCTGAATTCCGAGGTTGATGGTTTTGGACATGGTTTAGATTTGAGATTTGAGACGTGAGATTTGAGAAAGATGCGAGAAACGAGGGAGGTCTCCGTCACTCTGAGTGAAGCGAAGAGTCTCTATCCGAATTTGTCACTATGATAATAAGTGAGACCCTTCGTTCCTCAGGGTGACGAACCTGGTAACGCAGAGCAGACAACCCTTACAACAAATAGAACAATTACAACCAATACAACTTTTCCCCCTACCTCAAGTACTCCTTCACCGCTTTCTTCCAGATTTTGTAGCCTTTGGCATTCATGTGGAGACGGTCTTCGACAAATAATTCTTCATTTGGACTTCCTGACTTGTCAAGCATTGGTGTCCAAACATCGATGTAAGTTACCTTTTCCTTGTTTTGGGCCAGCATCCTGACTTCCTCATTAAGGGCCATCATTTGACCTCTTTTCTCCCAACGGCTTGGACTTGGCTTGGTTCCGATAAAATAAAATTCTGTCTCCGGAAATTTCGTGCTTACCCTTTCCATCAGTACCGCATATTCGCTGAGCACCTGCCTGACAGGTTTGCCGGCATTGATGTCATTCTCCCCCACATAAATAAAGATTTTTTTGGGTTCAAAATTGATGACCAGTTCATCAAGGTAAAGCAAAAGGTCATCTGTCTGTGATCCTCCAAATCCGGTATTGACGATTTTCGATTTTGGAAAGTCTTTTTCCAATGTTTTCCATAAACGGATACTTGAGCTTCCGGTAAAGACAATTCCGCCTCTATAAGTTGGAATATCTGCGTATTTGACGACCAAAGCCGCAACCTCACCTGCGAATCTATTTTCCTGTGCCTGGATATTTGCCGAACTGTAGGAAAAAAAGAAAACAAGCAGAAGGATCTTTGTGCCAAAAGGATTTTTCATATTCAATGGTTTTTCAATAATTGCTTTAAACTTATGATGTGCCAATTTCGGACAAAAAATGAACACTTTTCTAAAGTTTTCCAGATTCGGACAGAATATTGGAAGTCATTACCTCCCCGTGGTTTGAGAGATTTTTTTACCCAAATCTTGTTTCTAAACCTTATTTCCCTGATTCTATCCCATTTTTATCAAGTGAAACCAAAAACTCCATACTTTCGCAGGTTCTAGTTCGTTTTTTGTTAGCAGTTTTGTATTCCAAGCAATCCCATCCGATTATGAATAAAATCACCAAATTCTTTTGGTTCTGTTCCGGTGCGTATGCGCCCCTGTTGGCCAAAACACCGACCGAAACACACAAATATGTCGGCATCGGCGGAACTGTATTTTTTACAGGACTTTTGGCAGCGATTTCTGCGGGATATGCGCTCTATACGGTATTTGAATCTCCCTGGTACGCTATCGGATTTGGGTTGGTTTGGGGTTTGATGATTTTCAACTTGGACAGGTTTATCGTGGCAAGTATGCGCAAGCGCAACAATGCTTGGGCGGAATGGAAGATGGCTTTGCCAAGATTGGTGTTTGCAGTGCTGTTGGCCATCGTGATCTCAAGACCATTGGAACTTAAGATTTTCGAAAGGGAAATCAACAGGAAATTGGATGAGAAAAAAACTGCCATGATCGCCCAAAGCAAGGAAGCTTTGAAAGCTGGATTTTCTGAAATCAATGGATTGGAAGCCAAAAAAGACAGCCTAAAATCTGAGGTTGCTACCGCTACAGCTTTTCGGGACAAAGTCCAAAAGGAATATGATTTCGAGCGCTTCGGTACCAAAACCGACGGAACCAGCGGAATAGTCGGATTGGGAAGCAATGCCAAGAAAAAAGAACAGCAACTTGACGTAGCGCAAAAAGACTTGGAAGCACTTCGTGCCGGTCATCAGGTTAGAATGGATACTTTGGATTCTGAAATCAAAAAACTGACTGCTTTGAGAAAGGCGGAATTTGATAAGATCCAACCCAATATCGACGGATTTGATGGATTGGCAGCGAGATTGGATGCTTTGGAGATTTTGACCAAAGAGAGCAATGCCATGTTTTGGGCCAATATCATGATCATGCTGCTTTTTGTGGCAGTGGAGACCGCACCGATTTTTGTCAAATTGATATCCCCTAGAGGACTTTATGACGAATTGTTGGACTTGGCAGAATTGAGGGTTCAGGTATATGCCAATGAACAAACTGTCAAAACCCGGGAAAAGAGCGAGCAGAATATTCAGGTATTCAGAACTGCAAATGGGGTGAGGGTTTGATTTAAAAATTTGTTTGAAGTCCGAAGTTGGAAGAAAGCATTTTGGCGAAAAACCATTCGGAAAGCTGAGGTTTTAAGCAATCTAAAGATAATGTCCTTTTGCAGAATAAATAAGAACTTTCTCCTTCCCAACCTGATACACCAATCTATGTTCTCGGTTTATTCTCCTAGACCAAAATCCTGCTAATTCATACTTTAATGGTTCCGGCTTGCCTGTACCTACAAATGGATGATCAGAAAGTTCATTTAATAAAACCAAGAGTTCTTTCAAAATTGCCTTGTCCCACACCTTTTTATGGAAGGCAATATCTTCATTGGCTTGATTTGAAAAATCTAATGTGTAGCTCATTTAAGCCCTAAAAATTCCTCAAGTTGATCCTTTTCAACGCTCACAAATTCCCCATTAGCAAACTGCTTTCCGCTTTTTTCAATTTTTACCAAAAAATCTGGGTTATAATTACCATCCTTTGTAACCTCAAATTTGATTTTTAGAGCATTCATAAAAGCTTTCAATACAGTTTCTTCCTCCTTGTTTTGAGGATGTACAATGAAAATATCTTTAGATTCCATTCTCTTGATTATCTGTTTATTATCAAATTTAACGTATCTGCCCCTATTTAACAAAACCAATTCTAATCACCTTGAGATGTGATTAGGAATGTGGATGCGCAATCTGGATTTATTTTCTGTAGGATTTGTTTTGTAATTCTTCACATCAAAATGAAGCAGTAATCGACAAAGTGATGGTCAGGTTTTCTTTAAATGTCGGATTTGCATAAGGTCCATATCGGTAAAAAGCACCGAGTCCCCATCCCCGGTATTGAAGTCCTGATTTTTGTTTGAGTATATTGTTTAATTCAATGCCCGATTCGAGATAACCTTTTTCCATGGTTTTGAAATCGACAAAATCATAAAACTCTGGATTACTCAAACTACCGATAGCAAAGCTTTGGTGAAATTTGAGTTGCGGGGCAAAAATTGCTTTCCCTGCTTTTTTGTAAAACAAAGGACCTGTCTGATGGGAATAGCTCGCATGCATACTCCTGTCAGAAAGGAATTCATACAGAAACATGGTCTGTAAATATCCCGGAAACGACAGTGCAAAGTCCAAAGCGTTCCTCTGTCCGACATTGATACCATAACCTGTATTGAGGTAGGAAATCGGCAGGTTATCTCCCCATATGCCATGTGCCGAAAGGTGGAATTGATTCAGAGAATTGCCGGAACTCCATTGGTGTTGGAATTTGAACTCGGTATTCCAAAAATCCACATTTCCTCCAATCGCATCCGGAATGGCTTTGGACGCCCGCAAGCTGACGACAGGATAGGACATTGTCCATGATATCAGGTTGTTTCCGATTCTCGACACACTTTCTCCCCCAACAAAACGGAAGTCGATGCCTGTTTCCGTTGCCGTGAATACTCTCGGAAAATCATCCGAAGGAACTCCTGTAGCATAATTCAATACATTAGCCCTGTTTTCTACTGATCCGAAAAAGCCCAATCTGACGCCCTTTAAGGGCATTTGGGAAAATTCTACAGAGTAGCGTTCCACTTCATCCATGCGGTCTGCAAGGAAATTTCTGAAGATGTTACCTGTGGAACTGAACGAATTTGTTTTGGGCAACAGCATTTTTCCCGGTTCGGAGATGTCTTGGCTGTAGTAAAAAAGTAATTTGGAGTCATATTTTTTATCCAACCTGAGTTCTGTTCCTGCTCCATATTTCCAGCCTTTGTCTCTGAATCCATACCTAAAATACCCTTCAAATCTAACAACATCGGACAGGGTTTCATTGGAGGACATGCCCAACCCTAATCCCACACTTTCAAATCTATTGAATCTCAATACCCTGTTTGGAATCAGATCAACAGGGCCCAATGGAATTCTTCCCGAGCTCAGTTGGGTCAATAACTTGGAGGCCATATTGAGACGTCTTTTGTCTTTTTCGGGCATATTGTCAAACCTTACATAGGTGAGATACTCCCGGGAAGTAAGTGAATCCAAACGGAGATTACTCCAATCATAAAGGTCATTTTGAATGTCAAAATTGAGTGCAATCGGTCCGAACTTCGTACTCCGATCGAGCTCATTGATTTGTACTTCGGAGAGGAAAGTCTGGTTGGTGATTTTAAAAGCTTTCCCCTCAAATTCCATTTCCGGTGCAAGGTAAATACTGTTCAGTTGCTCAGGAAACCAATTTTTGCCATCCCAACGGTTCTTTTGTTGCAATTCAAAAAGCAGGTTTGTATCTGGGTCGGATGGTTTGATGACCATATTTTCCAAGGCATATTGCAGAGAGGAGATGTACATTAGTCCTTTACCCAATTGGTAGACTTTGCCTTCTTTGGGTTGGTAGCTGATGATGTAAGAAGTGCCGATTTCATTTTGGATACTGTCTTCGAGGAAGTAATCGTATTTTCTCAATCCGTCATTGGAAAGTGGATTGACATAAGGGACTTCCAGGATTTTGATATGGTCTGTGTAAAATGAAAAGGGTTGAAAACTGCTGGAGGCCATGGTAACCAGAGGGTTTTCTATACCCGACATTTTGGAGGCTTTGACCGTTTCGTTCCTTTTTCCCGGCTTTTTGAATACCACTTCGGAGAAGCTTTCAGTCATAAAAATGTGCCCTCCTTTTAGAAAATTTACTGTGGTATCATCCACTTCAGGCTGTTCGTTAAGTCCATCCAAAGTCATGACCATTTTATTGTAACTGGTAAATCGATATGAATCCAGCCTGTCAGGATTGTTCAGGTCTTTGTTGGCAATTGCCTTGCGGATGATGGGCAAGGCAGGGTTTTCACCTGCAAGGATTTGTACCTCGCCCAATTCAACAGTCCTTGACACCAAGAAAATATCCGGCTGGGACATTAAAGCTTGGAGGGTAATTTCTTGTGGAAAATATCCGACATGTGAAATGATCAAAACCTCATTGTCTACAAACGGATCCAGTCTAAACAAACCCCTCACATCTGTTGTCGTCCCCTTTCGTTCTTTTCCTTTGACCTGGATATTGGCAAAAGGGATCGGTTGGTTTGTTTTTTGGTCGTAAACATGACCTGAGAGCAAGGTTTGCCCAAAAATGGTTAAGGGAAATAAAAATAGCAGGTTAATCAAAATTAGTATGTGGCTGATTTTCATAGATTGAATCTCTAAACTAATTCTTATACCCGTCCTGCGTGAAAATGTTTTCCTATTTACACCAAAGCAGGTTTTAAGTGACCGAAATAGAAGTTTTGGAGGCTTTGTCCTGTTGGTCCAAGCGTAAGATTACCTGATCGATTGTTTCCATTTAAAATTTTGTGAGAAGAGATTCCAAAAAGTCACCTACAAAATATGCCACCAATGCAGCAAGAAAGCCCAATAACAAGGTTTCTGAAATACTTTTGAGAGTATTGGTCTGATTGACAAAACTCTTCAGCCAACCCACCACCAAGAATGCCAGACCCGTAAATAAACTTGTCCAGAAAAAGAGGTCAATATCAGTTTTCCAAATCAAATCATATACATAAACTATCAAAGGGATAAGCCCTATCAAAATGAAGGAAGCAAGAGTGGCCAATCCGATTTTGAAAGGGCTTTTGGAATCTTCCATCATGTTGAGTTCATCTTTCATCATCTCATTTACCCACCGGTCTTTGTCAGACACGATGACGTCGACGACTTTCTCCAGTAATTCACCCTCAAAACCTTTGGCTTGGTATATCTCGACGATTTCCTGCCTTTCTTTGTCAGGGATATTTTCGACTTCCCAATATTCAATATTCTTGTGTTTCTTGTAATTTTCTTTTTCAGACTTGGCAGAAAGGTAAGCGCCGACAGACATCGAAAATCCATCGGCAAGGAGATTGGCAAATCCCAAAATGATGATGATCGAAGTATCCAGATCCGCCCCGACGGCACCTGCGACCACCGCAAAAGTTGTCACCGCGCCATCGATTCCTCCGTAGACAAATTCACGTAGGTAATTTTGTATGTTTCCTGCAAAACTGATTTCCTTATGAATTTTGGCTTCTTGCATCATATTGTTTCAAACAACATCCATTCATTGATTTTTTCTTTCTCAGAAAGTAACCAAAGGCAATGGAAATTACAGGTTTTCCATCAAAAATCTCTTTACATTCTCTCCCATGATGGCTTTGATTTCGTCATCAGAAAAACCCTCTTTCATCAGGGCCTCGACGATGATGGGCAGGCCTGTGATATCAAAAGGAACACCCACACTGCCGTCATAATCCGACCCAAGGGCCACATGCTCGATTCCGACAAGGTTTTTGACACGCTTCATGCAGGCCACGATTCCTTTGATTTCATCTTCCCCTACAGCCATGTCAAAAAAGGCAATTCCGATAATCCCTCCCTTGGATGCCAGCCTTCGGATCTGATCATCGGAAAGGTTTCGGGGAGAATTGAGTACTGCCCGGATACCGGTATGGGAAACCATCACCGGCTTGGTAGAAAGAGCCAATATATCGTCAAACATCTTTGGCGAAGCATGTGCCAAATCAATGATCATGTTCAGTTCATTCATCCGTTTGACTACGGCTATGCCAAAATTGGTCAAGCCTTCCCCGCTCATACCATGCGCAGAGCCACCTAGTTCATTGTCAAAAAAGTGGGAAGGCCCGATAAGCCTGACTCCTGCTTCATAAGCTTTGTCCAGGTTTTCTATTTTTCCTTCAAGTGCATGACCTCCTTCGATTCCCAATAGCCCCCCAATGATGTTTTTGTCTGTTTTTCTGGATTCTGCCAGTTGCTGAACATCCTCTTGTGACTTGATGATCATGAATTGCCCATCGAAACCATCTGAAAATTCCTGTAGTAAGGCAGATTGGTATAGCGTTCGCTTCATCAGGCTAAACCAGTTGGATACAGGCCTGCCCTGGGCGATATTGAGTAGGGTGATGTTGTCAGTGGCATCGGCAGTGTTGGCTTCCATATTTTGGCCTTTGGGAGATTTGGAGACAACCGTAAATACCTGCATCGCAACATTCCCTTCCTGCATTCTCGGAAAATCCACATGTCCATGGTCAGACCTCTTGGTCAAGTCTCTTCCCCACAGCAAAGCATCGCAATGCAGGTCTGCGACAAACTCGAAGGAATTGAAAAGTGCCAAAGCTTCGGGTGAGACTTTGTATGGTGGGAGGGATTTGACAGGATTCCCATCTTTTTCTATAATTCCCGGTACGACCATCGTTGCAATCCAATAGATTAAAAAAAGGCTTATAAATGCAACAAGTGCCTGCTTCATAGGTATAGGTGGTTTGGCTATTAAGATAAGCAAAAAATGAAATATGATTATCCGCTGCTTTGCCGCTAACTCAAAATTTAATAAAAAAGCTGCGGTTAATCTGATAAGTCCACGGTTGACAGTCCATAGCCTGTGCAACGGATCTTCGATCCGTGTTTTTAGGGTTAGTAGTATGAAATCAGAATTACAAAAAGAAATTACAGGAGCAATGTATTTTTTCAGCCTGTCAGTTTTCCTCCAAAACCTCTTCCCCGGTTTTTACCGGAATCAGGTTTTCAAATTCTTCCATCGTAAAAATCCTTGACCTGATCAAAAAACGGATTCCCATCGGTATTTCAATCGAAAAACTGCTGCCTCTTCCCGGTGTCACGTCCAAGGTAAGTTCGGTATGCTTCCAGTATTCAAATTGATCTGCACTCATAAAAAAATCGCAGCCATAGACTTTTCCCATCCAAATGTCACTGGCGCCTACTTTAAAATCACCCTTTTCGAAGCACATCGGCGATGAACCGTCACAGCAGCCTCCGCTTTGGTGAAACATCAGGTCTGTTCCAAAGCGTTTTCTTAAAGTGTCAATCACCTCCATCGCAGCTTCTGAAATCAGGACTCTTGGTAAATTGGTCGCTTGTGTCATGGTTTTTTGGTTTTATTTTTAAAGCTACTTTGACCATAGACAAGGTCCACAGTCCATACCTGTCCGCCGTGGCGGAGCCGCTACAAATGCGCTTCGATCCGAGTCTTATATGGCTGGCGGCAAGGAACCACATAATTATCTATAATAATTATTTTTTGTAAAAAATGAGAAGTTTCCTCCTTTCAAAGGAAACCTCTCAAATCTCACGTCTCACGTCTCACGTCTCAAATCTGACGTCTCCTTAAAAGAAGCCGAGTTTTTTCTTATCATAAGAAATCAGCATGTTTTTGGTCTGACGGTAATGGTTGAGCATCATGAGGTGGTTTTCTCTTCCAAAACCTGATTTTTTGTACCCTCCAAATGGTGCATGGGCCGGATAGGCGTGGTAGCAATTGACCCAAACCCGTCCTGCAAGTATCGCTCTTGGTACCTGATACAATTCATGGGCATCTCGAGACCAAAGTCCTGCACCCAATCCATACATGGTGTCATTGGCTATGGCAATGGCTTCCTCCGTGGTTTTGAAAGTAGTCACGGAAACGACTGGTCCGAAAATTTCCTCCTGGAAAATCCTCATTTTGTTATGGCCCTTGAAAATCGTCGGCTGGATATAGTAGCCGTTTTCCAATCCCGAATTCAGTGACGCTTTTTCACCGCCGCAAAGTACTTCTGCACCTTCCTGCTTTCCGATATCTAGATAGGATAGGATTTTTTCGAACTGGTCATTGGAAGCCTGCGCACCCATCATGGTATCTTCAGCGAGAGGATGTCCCATTTTGATGGCTTTGGTGCGGGCGATTACCCTTTCCATAAATACATCATAGATGTCCTCATGGACCAGAATTCTGGATGGACAGGTACAGACTTCACCCTGGTTCAAGGCAAACAAAACAGCACCTTCCACGGCTTTGTCGAAGAAATCATCATCTGCATCAGCTACTGATTTCATAAAGATGTTCGGCGATTTTCCGCCAAGCTCCATGGTGACAGGGACAAGGTTTTCGGAAGCGTATTGCATGATCAATCTTCCGGTGGTCGTCTCTCCGGTAAAGGAAACTTTGGCAACCCTACTTGATGAAGCAAGAGGTTTTCCTGCCTCGACTCCAAATCCGGTTACGATATTCAGTACTCCCGGAGGAAGGATATCCCCGATCAGTTCCATAAGGACCATGATGCTTGTTGGGGTTTGTTCGGCAGGCTTCACTACAGTACAGCATCCAGCTGCTAGGGCAGGGGCGATTTTCCATGTCGCCATCAATAGAGGGAAGTTCCATGGGATAATTTGGGCTACCACGCCAAGTGGTTCGTGCAATGCAATGCTGACCGTATGCTCGTCATGCTCAGAAATGGAGCTTTCATCCGCACGGATCACACTTGCAAAGTACCGGAAGTGATCTATAACCAATGGCAAATCAGCCGCACGGGTTTCCCTAAGTGCTTTTCCGTTGTCTATTGTTTCTATTCTTGCCAACATCTCAAGATTCTCTTCGATGACATCGGCTATTTTATTCAATAATTTGCTTCTTACGGCTACTGAAGTTTTGGACCAAGAGGGAAAAGCCGCATGTGCTGCGTCCAATGCTTTTTCGATATCTGCTTTGTTTCCTCTTGCAGCTTTTGAAAAAACCTTGCCATCGATCGGGGAAATGTTGTCGAAATATTCTCCCGAGGAAGGTGCTACCCACTTTCCACCGATAAAGTGGTCATACTTTTCTTTGATGTGAGGCCGCTCTACCGGCTTTGCCTCGGATAAGGTCAATGTTGTCATGATTTAGATTATTTTGGATTTATTCAAATTTCCCCAATATTTTATCCAAAAAATCCACCAATCCAATCAAGTCATCCACCTGGATTGATCATTTTGTTTTATCTGCATAAATAGATAACCAAAATATGGGACAAGACTTATCCAATTCTGTCGTTGTATGGAATGATTGCTTTTGTAAATCATTCTTAATTACTAACTTTAACATTACCCAAAATACCCAAAATGCAAAATAACTTTATCGCCGGTGTGCCTTGGAGAAAGGAAAAAGACCTGAAAACCCTTGTGGAAAACAGGACTACCTACACTTTGGACAACTGCGAACTCAATATTTTTGAAACCCACCAAGAAGCAAAGAATGTCAACCTCAGTTTTGGCGATCTGGTATTGACTACTATGCTCAAAGGAAAAAAGGTCATGCATCTCTTCGAAAAACCGGGATTTGATTACCTGCCGGGTGAATCCGTGATTGTTCCGCCCAATGAAATGATGAAGATTGACTTTCCTGAGGCAAAATTTGACAACCCTACCCAATGTATTGCCCTGTCGATTTCCAAAGAAATGATAGAGAATACCTTCAACCTCCTCAATGAAAGGCTTCCCAACAAAGAAGTCACCAAAGATTGGGGTTTGGACCTTTCTTACTTTCACCTGATCAATACCCAAGACCTTTCAGAAATTATTAACAGATTTATCAGAATAGGGGTAAAGGAAAGGTCCAAAGAGAAAGATTTGATTGCCTCTTTTGCCCTCAAGGAATTATTGATCCGTCTTACACAGACACAAGCGAGGGACATGTTGGAAAAGACTTACAAAACACTGTCTTCCTCCAACAGAATGGCATTTGCCATTGATTTTATCAAGACCAATATCCGTGAAAATCTAAATTTGGATGAACTCAGTGCAAAGGCCTGTATGAGTAAGGCCCATTTTTCCAGAACTTTCAAAACAGAACTCGGTCTTTCCCCCATGGAGTATATCCTGAAGGAAAGACTCAAACTTGCCAAACACTATCTACAAATTGCAAATTATCAGATCCAGGAGGTCTGTTTCATGTCTGGTTTCAACAATATCACTTACTTTATCCGCGCATTCAAAAGTGAATTTGGTGTTACGCCGAAGGTTTTTCAGTTAACAAAGAAATAACCAAACATCCTTTGGAAATTCAAAAATTGTTAAAAAATATTTTATGGTTTTTATGGTCTTTTGATATGCTTTTGTTAAGTTTAAAAAATTTTGGTAGCGAAAAAACTTTAAAAGTTTGCCATTTACCAAAGTTTATACGGCTGTAGTCAGTTACAAATAAACCCACACTTGGAGTCTTTTACAGAGACTCCTTTTTTTATGCCTAAATTTTTAACCTGTTTTTTAATATTTTACAAAAAATTTCAAAAATATGGTTTAAAAATAAACCTATTTTTCATTTTCAAATATTTTTATTTATTGCCTATCGTTATAAATACCCAACATTAAGAAATTGAGATATAATTTTCTGTATTTCAGGTGAAATTTGAACTTGGTCCCACAAAATCTCTACGAAAACCAATATTTTTTAATAATAAGTGGAAAAAGAATTAAAAAGGGCTTCATTTTAAGCGTGAAATTTTAGTAATGCCAATGATTGTCTTGTAACTCGTGATTTGGACGGAATTTCAAGTAAGTCTGCCACAAAGGAGTCAAAGAGACTGGAATTAGAAATGATAAATATTGGTGGAGTCACAAATGTTGGCGGTGAAGATCGACCACATAGTGGTCAAATATGGGTAGCCCCGAGTGATCCCGGTAGCTATCGGGAGAAACCCGGGGTAAAAAACGAGACCACGATTCCGGTTTTTGGCCGAAACAATGGAAAAAGAGAAAAATTCTTCCCGCCAAAAACAAGGAAGGATTGAAGCCATCTCTCCCATTGAGAAACCTTCTTCCTGCGCGGTAAAAAATATTCCTCACGCAGAGAGGTAGAGCAAAAAAAGAAAAGAAAGGAAAATGACAAAAGAGAAGAGCTCAGAAATATTTTCCCGCTGATTTCGCAGACCTTCGCAGAAGGAACAGACAGATCAATTATTACCTGGAATATTTCACAGAATTGATCTGCGCCAGTCTGCGTGATCTGCGGGACCAAAAAACGGAAGCCGACTTTTGATGATTTTTCTCTGAGTGCGCTGTGCCCTCTGTGGTGATAAGATAGGTGCTGAAGAGATAACCTTCTCTCTTTGCGCCCCTAGCGATGCCTTCTTTTCCTTTGCGGTAAAAAATACACCTCTCCCTGGGACGCAGAACAAAAAAGGAGAAAAAAAAGAAAAATGAAAGCTAAGAAGAGCTCAGAAATATTTTCCCGCTGATTTCGCAGATCTTCGCAGAAGGAACAGAAAGATCAATTAGTCCCTAGAATTTTTCATAGAATTGATCTGCGCCAATCTGCGTGATCTGCGGGACCAAAAAATGGGAGCCAGTTATTGAAGTTTTTACTCTGAGTGCGCTGTGCCCTCTGTGGTGATAAGATAGGTGCTGAAGAGATAACCTTCTCTCTTTTAGCCCCTTGCGAAACCTCAGCGTCCCTTTCAGTAAAAAATAATATACCTCATGCAGAGACGCAGATAAAAAGGAGAAAAAAAGAAAAATGAAAGCTAAGAAGAGCTCAGAAATATTTTCCCGCTGATTTCGCAGACCTTCGCAGAAGGAACAGACAGATCAATTAGTACCTGAAATATTTCACAGAATTGATCTGCGCCAGTCTGCGTGATCTGCGGGACCAAAAAATGGGAGCCAGTTATTGAAGTTTTTTCTCTGAGTGCTCAGTGATCTCTGCGGTGATATGACACGTGTTTAAGCAATAAACTTCTCCCTTTGCACCCCTTGCGATACCTTCTTTTCCTTTTCAGTAAAAGAAAAATTACCCTGCGGTAATAGGCCATTAATGTTTAAATTAGAATTCTCATACATTTTTAGATATTATGGAATACAAAGGACTCAGTGATCATGAAGTGATCGCAAACCGAAAAGCTTTTGGAAGCAACGTTTTGGTGGATGAAACCAAAAATCCCATTTGGGGAATTTTGCTGGAAATCATCAAAGAGCCTTTGTTCGTTATTTTACTCGTTGCGGCTTCCGTGTACTTCATTCTGGGAGAAACCACGGAAGGAATCATCATGTTGGTGGCCATCGGGTTGGTTTCTGGCATTTCCATTTTTCAGGAAAACAAAAGTCGCAATGCCGTCAATGCCCTCAAGAAACTTTCAAGCCCTCAAGCCAAAGTTTACCGCAACGGGAAAGTCGTCAGCATTCCCACCGAGGAAATCGTTGTCAAAGACCTGATCCTGGTCGAAGACGGCAACTTGGTTCCTGCTGACGCCAAGATCATCGAAGCACATGATTTTTCGGTCAATGAAAGTATACTGACAGGTGAGTCTCTTTCGCTGTCCAAAGACCATCTTTCGGAATCCCCCATAATTTTTCAGGGAACAATGGTAGACACCGGCAACTGTGTCGCCGAAGTGCAGGCAATCGGGAGAAAAACAGAACTGGGAAAAATAGGCACCAGCCTAGGAGAAATCGAGCAGACCAAAACCCCGTTGCAGACGCAAATCAAGAGCTTTGTGAAGTCGATGGTCATATTTGGCGCCATTGCTTTCTTGTTGGTTTGGGGCATCAATTATTACATTTCAAGAGATATTTTGAATGCCTTACTTCAGGGGCTGACTTTGGCGATGTCGATTTTGCCGGAAGAAATTCCCGTCGCCTTTAGCACTTTTATGGCATTGGGTGCTTACCGGCTTTACAAAAGCAAAGTCATCACCCGCAGCCCGTACACAGTCGAAACCCTCGGTGCCGCTACCGTTATTTGTACCGACAAGACCGGAACGCTCACCGAAAACAGGATGGAACTCAAAGTAGTCTTTGATGTAAAATCTGGCACGCTGCAGGATTTTGCAAAAGACAGTCCGGTATTCAATGAGACATTGGAATATGCACTTTGGGCGTCCGAGATTCTTCCTTTTGATCCTATGGAAAAATCCATTCATACTTTTTATGAAAAGATGGCGCCAAAAGATGAAAGGAAAGCGGCTAAAATGCTTCATGAATACCCGCTTGGAGGAAAGCCGCCGTTCATGACGCATATTTTTCAGAAGGAAAATGGTGAAAAGATAATCGCCGTCAAAGGAAGTGTTGAGGGAGTCCTTGGGCAAAGCCACTTGTCGGAGGCGGATTCCAAGGTGGTGGCTGCACGATTAGAGGAGTTCACCCAAAAGGGTTTCCGGGTCTTGGCTGTAGGCAAAGCAGATCCTTCCATTCAGGCATATCCCAAAACCCAACAGGAATTCGAATTTGAGTTTCTGGGTTTGGTGGCATTTTATGATCCTCCAAAGAAGAATATTCAGAAGGTCCTGAATTCATTTTATAAGGCTGGAATCGAAGTGAAAATGATAACGGGAGATTATCTCCAAACCGCAGCAGCAATAGCTGTTCAGGTGGGTTTGAAATCGGATGGGTCCATCATGACCGGAGATGAAGTGATGGCGATGGAGGAATCTGGTCTTCAGCAAAAGGCCAAAGAGACCCACGTCTTTGCAAGGATGTTTCCTGAGGCCAAACTCAAAGTAGTCGAAGCTCTCAAACAAAACGGGGAGATCGTCGCCATGACCGGAGATGGTGTCAATGATGGTCCTGCACTCAAAGCCGCTCATATCGGCATTGCGATGGGCAAGCGGGGCAGTGAAGTGGCCAAATCAGCCGCGGCACTTGTGCTGATGGATGATGACCTTGGACACATGACCGAGGCGGTTGCTTTGGGAAGGAGGATCTATGAAAACCTCAAAAAAGCCATCCAATACATCATTTCCATCCATATTCCCATCATACTGATTGTCCTGTTGCCTTTGGTGTTGGGTTGGGAATTCACTTTGATCTTTACGCCTATCCATGTCATATTTCTCGAATTGATCATGGGACCGACCTGTTCTATTGTATTTGAAAATGAACCCATCGAACCTGATTCAATGACCAAATCTCCGCGCAAGATGTCCCAAACATTCTTTTCTTGGGCAGAACTTTCCATGAGTGTGGTTCAGGGATTGGCCATCACAGGGGCATGTTTGGGTTTTGGGTTTTACCTGATGGATTCCGGTCAGCCTGAAACTACAGTCCGGACCTTGATTTTCACCACTTTGGTATTCAGCAATATCTTCCTGACTTTGGTCAACAGGTCTTTCTATTTTTCGGTTTTCAAGACGCTGACTTATCCCAACAAACTTATTCCCATCGTATTGGGAATTTCATTTGGATTGTTGGTTATGATTTTGACCGTTCCGGCCTTTATGAAGGTTTTTGATTTTGAACCTGTAAGCTTCAATTTGTTGCTCTTTTCATTGCTGATTTCTTCTATCGGGGTATTTTGGATAGAAATTTGGAAATTTTTTAAAAGGAAAAAGGAAGGGAAATTAGTAATGATGAATTGAAAATTCAGAATGAGAATGTTTGTGGGGATACAAAAATCGAAGGCGCCCGACCACGTAGTGGTCATATATGGGTAGCCCCGAGTGAGGCACGAAACTCGGGGTTAGAAACGAGAATAGCGATTCCGGTTTTTGGCAGAAACAAGGAAAAGAGAGTTAATTGCTTCCGCCAAAAACAGGGAAATTCAAAATCCTTTGCGCCCCATTGCGAAACCCTCTTTTCCTTTGCGGAAAAAAATATACCTCACGCAGAAACACAGAGGAAAATGGGATTAATGTTTGTGGAGACACAAACATTGGCGGCGTCGACAGACCACGTAGTGGTCAAATATTGGTAGCCCCGAGTAAGGAACGCAACTCGGGGTAAGAAACGGGAATAGCGATTCCGGTTTTTGGCAGAAACAAGGAAAAGAGAGTTAATTGCTTCCGCCAAAAACAGGGAAGATCAATTCACAAAATTAAAATTCACACCATTTTCCCAAAACCAATTTAACCCTGCCAGTTCTTGGCGGGAATCAATGATCTCTATGGATCCTGCTGATATACATCCCACTTTTTCTCTGTGGCCTCAGGGGGCTCTGTTGTAAATCAATTTAGTCCTTTCTTTCAATCAGTGAACGGCCTTATCATAATTTTTTCTTGTTTTGAGTTTCCTGCCTGACAAGTGGTGGTCTGAATTTTTCTTCAAATGGCCCATCCCACAAAGCTGAAACTTGCCACCTTCATGTTCATAGTCATGTTGGTAGTGGTGCAGGTTTTCCAGTACAGTATGGTCTATCATATTGGCATTGGTAAAATCTATCCGGATGCTTTTTTCCCTTGGAAGTGCATCCAATGATTGTTTCAATTTGATATAATTACTGAATACCGCTGAGTGAAAAACATCCACGGTATAGACATCCTCAATGAGCGATACCGTAAACAATGGCTTGAAAATGTATTTTATCGGAAGTCCATTGATCAGGTGGATGATAAATTTGGTCAGGATACCCACCCCAATACCGATCAGTAAGTCGGTGGCAAGGGTAAATACTATCGTAATCAAAAAGACAGCAAGCTGTTCCTTACCGATTTTGTAGGTACTGTAGAATGACCGGGGAGCAGCCAATTTGAAACCGGTATAGACCAACATCGCCGCCAGGGCAGCCAATGGAATCTGATGGATCAGCATCGGGAAAAACGCAACAAAGATCAGGAGAAACATGCCGTGGAAGAAGTTTGACCAGGAAGTTTTACCTCCGTTGTTGATATTGGCCGAGCTACGGACGATTTCCGAAATCATGGGAAGGCCACCGATAAATCCTGCAAGCGTATTTCCTATTCCGACTCCCACGAGGTCTTTGTTCATGTTGGACTTTCTTTTGAATGGATCCAATCCATCAATGGCCTTAGAACTCAAAAGAGATTCAAGACTGCCCACCAAGGCAAACATGATAATGTACTTGATCGATACCATGGAAAACACTTGGGAGAAATCAGGGAAAGTGATGGCAGAAAGCAGGTTGTCCGGCAAGGTCACCAGGAACTTCGGTCCAATGGTATATTCATGTCCATCCAAAAACAGGTAACTGTGCTCATGCTCCAAGTCAAAATACCTTCCGATCGGTATGGCAATCAAAATGACGAGCAAAGGGGCCGGCACCATCTTGAGGTATTTGTTTTTGAGCAAAGGAAAAGTAAACAGGATGAGCAAACTGATGAACCCAATCAGGGCAATTTCCGGATTCAGTTCACTAAAGGCATGCGGAAGCTCTGCAAACAATTCCAAAGTTTCACTTGCCTCGGGCTTGACCCCGATCATGGTAAACAATTGCTTGGCGATAATGATAATCCCAATCGCTGCCAACATTCCGTGGACAGCGGCTGAAGGGAAGAAATCTGCAAGAACCCCGGACTTTACCCATCCGAAGATGACCTGTAATATTCCGGCGACCACTACTACTGCTAGGGTGAGTTTGTACCCAAGCATTGCATCACCCTGTCCGAGTTCGGTGACTGCACCGAGGGCAATGATGATAAGCCCTGCTGCGGGACCTTTGATCGTCAGTTGTGAACCGCCAAGAAAGGTGACCAACAAGCCGCCGATGATCGCTGTAAATATCCCAGCTACGGGAGGAAAACCGGAAGCCATCGAAATGCCGAGACAAAGGGGCAATGCGATAAGAAATACCAAGAAACCGGAAGTGAGGTCTGCCCTCCAGTTTTGTTTGAGTCCGGCGATACCGGTCAAAGGGATTTGAAATTTGTGAATTTTCATGGTAGTGACTTAAGTAGATTTGAGGGCTTTTTCGTGGTAATTTTTGATGTGTGGACCTAGGTATAGGCGGGAATATATCCGGATCAGGGCAATGCCCCCGATGATAAAACTCACCGAGTCAAAGAAGGCAAGGAAGTATTGGTCTTCATGGATATGGCTGAAGATCAAGTCTACCCCGATGAAGGTGGGTGAGATCGGAAAAGCCATCAGTCCCAAAGTGGCAAGCAGGAAGAACAGCGCTTGCCTTGGATACTCATAGACATGACCGTAGTATTGGTTCAAGTCAAAATACTTAGGCTCTTTGGTTTTGAGATATTCCAATATTCCATACCCAACAATCCCAAATACTGTTACCCCGCTGAGATAGATCAAGACTTGGGTGATGTCAAAGGTCTCGTTGAAAGACACTGCAAGGGCAATCCAAAAATGATTGGCCATGACGAGCATCCATGCCAACCTGGGATAATTCCTCTCTGAAAATGCCTTAAAAACCATCATCATTCCGATAAAGGCAAATGTCCCTGGAATAAACTCCTGAACTCCTTCTGGTAAGTATTCCTGATTGAAATAGAGGTAAATACCGATGCCATACGCGGGTAGGAAATAGATAAGGAGATTTTTTGGAGTCAGGAAATCCAATTTGCCACCGACCTTTTTGATGGGTGAAAAAACCCATTTGTTCATAAAGGAGTCCAGGTTCCATTCTTTGAGAGAAAGGATAAACAGACTGTATTCCAACCGCTTTGGAAAGGTGTCTTCCACAGTCACTTCTTTAGGTTTGAAATGGTAAAACTGATCACGGATCATGTAGCTGACCACTGATGGGGATACGAGTAGTTGATAGGTTCTCAGGAAGGCATTCCCGGCAAAGTGGATCAGCGCCAATACTTGCAGCCCCAAAGCAACTTCAATAAACATGATGCCTATCTGCGCGATGGATGCATAGGCAATCTGTGACTTGATCGAGGACTGAACCCGTGCAATAGGATATGCCACCAAGGCCGTAGCCAATCCAAGAAGCCCGATCAAGATCCTGACTGTCAATTGGTGCTCCCAAAATGGAAAGGTCCTGAGTAGTAAGAATACCCCAAAATGGACTGACAATGACCCATAGAAAATCGCACTCGAAGGGGTAGGTCCTTCCATCGCCCGGGGAAGCCAGGAAGAAAACGGAAGTTGGGCGGACTTCGCAGCTGCCGCAACGAGGATCCCCAAAGCAATGAACAAACCTATTCCGCCATGTTGGGAGAGATGCTCCAATACAAGCTGTTCATTGTTGAGCTTGAGGAAGGTGATGTTTTCATTCCATAAATGATGGCTTGCCCACATCGCCAAAATGATCCCGATATCCCCGATCCTATAAATGGAAAATACCCTCACCGCATTTCTGACTGGCAGATACCTGTTGCGGTAAAATGCAATCAACAAAAACGAAGATATTCCCAACATCTCCCAACCGATGAACAGCGTCTCGAAATTGCCCGCAAGAACAGTGAGATTGTAGGCGAGATAAAAGAAAAGGATAGAATTGAAGAAGCGCTTATATCCTTCCTCCAAGTGCAGGTAATACCTGCTATATCTGGTAATGAGGAAAGTCACAAATGCCCCTACAAATAGGTAAACAGCGGTGACTTTATCAAAGTAGAAGTCTATCAGGAACTCGTAGTCATGATGGCTGTATAAGGCAAATTCTGAGATATTGACCGGCTGTCCCCGGAGGACAATAATCCAATACCCAATGTATCCCAAGATGGACGCAAGCTGCACACTGATGGTCAGGAATGCCATCCTGGAAAGGTTGACCTCATTTTTTTCCGGAAGCAAAAGGGAAAGCAGAAATCCCAAAAAGGGAATGACCACAAAGCTGCTGATGATGATTTGGTTTTCCATAATTAGCTCAGCAGGTAGACAGGTAAATTTTCAGAAGTTGAAACCAACAGTTCGTCCAGATTTTTGATCTTTTCGATTTGCTTTGTCAATGGCTTGTAAGGAACAAATTCCCCTGATTTAAATAGAAATGCAGCTTTGGTTTCCGGATGGATAGCAACCAGTCTCACCCAATCATTGGCAAACCACTCATAGGTGGCTTCATGGGTTTTGATGGTTTTGAGCACCGTTTCGGGGTAGTGCTCTACGGTTATGAGGATGCGGAGGGGATCATGGATATTGATCATTTGCCTTGGCAATCCCGGTCTAAGGTCGCCGTCCATACCGTTGGCGACACCGATGAGCCCCATGACATTATGGGGAAGTTTGCTTCCCGCGCCTAGCCTTTGGTTGTCTACCCTTGAGAAATAATACTCCAGGTTAATCCCGCCACAAACAGGTGCCACAGCTTTGACGATATTCAACAGGTATTTTCCTTCCGGATCGATGCCATAGTCATAGGAATTGAGAAAGGCTCTTTTGTCCAAAAACAAGTGTTTGTTGGATTCCCTTTTTCCGATCACACAGAGTGCATTCGTAGCATGGTTCCATTCAGGTCTAGGCTCGAAAAGCGACAAAGCCCTGAGCTTTACCTTCTCGTGCACTTTGGCAGCTTCTTGGGTGGAATCCACCGTATCAAATCTCCTAGACCTTTCTTTGGAGTTGTAATCCAGGGCGATTTCAAAGGTTTGAAGGTTATGGGTATGGCGGAGCAGATTGGCTTCAGTCAGCACATCGGTGTCATAAAATTCCATTTCGTCCCGGGTGGTGTCATGTAGTCCTCCTACAAATTGGGTACTGTCAGGAATGAAAATCCCACGTTCTTCCAAAGCTTTTCTGACCTTGGGATGGTTGCCAAAATAGGCGCCTACTCTTGCATTGACTGAACCCGAGCGTCCGCTGCAGGCACCACAATCGTACCCTGCATAGTGGGTATTGTTGACCGAGCTGGCTCCGTGTCCAAAGATGTATACCAAGGGAGCAAAGTCTTTGACAAGTCCGATGCCTTTGAGCAGCCCTTCCAGACTGTTTGTCATTTCTTCCAGCGTAAAACCCACCTGTAGACCATGGTACTTTTGATCCGTGGATTTACATTCGATACTCAGTTTTCCTTTGGGATCCATATGGCTAAAGGATGACACCATCGCGGGTGTCGGGCCCGGCCACAGGATGTTTTTGGCCATTTTTATTGCTGACCAAAATCCCATGGTCTGGGAAATAGCCCATCCGCCAAATATCCCCTTGGTGTGCTTGCTGAAATGGGTGTCTTTCTCATGTCTGAGTTTGGCCTCTGATTCACGGATGACATGGTTGGGAGTGACTGGTGCAGGACACACTTTGGTCATAAACTTGCTGTGCTCGGGCTGGAAGAAAAACGGGATGTTGAAAAATCCCGCAGTGCCAAATGTCTGACAGTCCGGAGCAAAACGCTCGATGTACCTTCGGATGGAGCAACATCTGTCATCAATACAAAAGACTGCCTGGAAAGATGTGGCTTCTTTCCTGAAATCCTCTTCATGACTGAGTTGAAGTCCGCGGATAACCTGGTCAAAATAAGTCCATTCAAAAGCTTCCTGCCAAAGTCTGAGGACTTCGTAGTATTCTTTTTCTTCTGGTTTCTCCATAATCGGAGTCAGGTCCTCGGGCAGATGCTTGGCCAATGGATCCCAATTTTCACCCAATCTCCTGTCGAGCGCATCTATTTCCAAGAGGCACTCCACAAAGATCAGGTCATGGAGACTAATGGTTTTTTTGTCCAACAGGCTCTGTGGCTGGTGTTCCAACACCGATACCATGCCTGACCAACCCGGATGGGCAAACTGCTGGTCAAAGAGGTATTGTCTGAAATAGGCTTTGTTTCCCACCAAAAGATCAAGCAACTGATCCAAACTGGTTTTGGTGTCGAAAAGCATGTTTTTGGCCCTGTTGGTTTTGAAGATATTGGTAAAACTATTGGATTCGAGGTTTCGGATGGCAGAGACAAATCCCTTGGAGGGTACCGGAAACTTCCAGATGGCAATACCTTGATCCAGATAGCTACCCAACAACCTGAAAAGTGCGGAGTGGGTTTCCTTGTCCAGGTTGACATGGTGGTGGCTTTTCCAGACTTTTCTCAACCTGCCTACGATGGCCTCCGGCTGGTTTTTACAGTCTTTGTGGACCATTGCCTCTTTCCATTTGGCCGATTCTTTTTGGCCTTTTTGCTCAAGGATAACCCTGTCAAGAATGAGGTCATTGATTTTGTTTTTGGTATACAAGTCCCGGAAGGACTCCACGGAGAGATAGGTTTTGTATCCAAAGTTTTCTGCCGCAGTCTGCAATGCCTTGTGAAAAGGAAGGTGCTGAAAGGCATGCAGGGTATTATGATGCACAAAATCCTTCAAGGGAGCTTGTGCAGGCAAGAAATGACCCAGTTCATGAATGACATGATTGAGGTCAGATGACACGTGTGGCGTCATTTGTCTGAATTTAGATGGGTAATAAAATAGAAAGTGGGGGCAGGTATAAAGTGTTGCCCGGATAAATTGCCTAGTAGGGCGAAAAACTTATGCTAAATGTACTCGGAGACTATGGAATAATATGTAAAGCGGGGCTTTTCCTTCAAGGGAAGGGATTTTCAAAGATTGACCGGCAGCCCCTGAAATCAGAAAAAAGCTGCGCACCGAGAGAAATTTATTGCTCTCCAGGGTAAGGTCAAAGTGTGATTCAGATTCGGATTCTGTTTTTTCCTCTTTCTCTTCCTTTTCAAAAGTGGCGAGGTCTGCAAAATGTAGGTTTTGAAACGAAACAAGTGGAGTGGATACCTTGGTGTTGTTTATTTCATAAAAAGTACCTCCATTTTGTGAATGGCTGATGTCAAAGTTAACAGTTAAATGAAATCCGATTACCAGAAACATGGCAAACAGAAAAGGCTGCAATGAGCTTTTTCTGAAGGCTGAGCTAGAATTGGAGTTCTTTAACATTATTTTCAAAATCAAGCTTGAAATTTAGTCTAATCTGAAATCAAATCCATTGAAAGTTGAATAAATAATAACCAACATTATTTCAATATGTAAAACTACACCAATTGGATTTTCAGATCTGTATCAAAAATTACATTGCCGGGGATTTGCTTTTTATTTCTTTACCTTAATTTTTTGATCCTGATATCCGGGAAAAAGCTGTTTTTTTTACCAAAATCGGGCTATTTTATTGCGATGTTTCATGTTATTTTGGAATGGAAAGCGTTAAATTACATAAGGAAAAACGGAAAGATTAACGCATATCAATCTTGAAAAAATTGAAATTATGATGGGTGCAAAAGGTGACTTGAAAGGACTGTTGGCTGCCAATTTTTCTCAGTTTGAAAAAGAATTGTTTGAAGAAATTGTCAAAGAGGGACAGCTCATCCTATTTCCGGAAGGTGAATTGATGATGGATATCGGACAGCGGGTCGAGCAGATTCCCCTGATAGTGCAGGGGACAGTGAAAGTTTTCCGGGAAGATGAAGACGACCATGAGATTTTCCTTTATTACCTCAAAGAAGGCGAAGCATGCGCCATTACGCTGATATGCTCCGAGCGGGAAGGGTATTCCAAGATCAAAGCCATACCCGTTGAGGACACAATTGCCATTACCCTTCCTATCAAAAAACTTGACGAATGGATGTTCAAGTACAAATCCTGGTACTACTTTGTCATGGACAGCTATCAGGACAGGTTCGAAGAACTCCTCAAAGTCGTAGAGGAAATCGCCTTCCACCAAATGGACGAAAGACTGCTCGCTTACCTTCGAAAATGGGTCGAAGTCAACCATTCCCCCACAGTCAAAGCCACACAGCAGCAGATTGCCAATGAATTGAACACCTCCCGCGAGGTGGTGGGGAGATTGCTCAAAAAACTGGAGCAAGACGGAACAGTCAAAATCGGCAGACATCAGATTGAAGTCATAAAATAAACTAAAAATGGAATTTATAGATTATTATAAAATCTTGGAAATTGATAAAAATTCCTCTCCCGAGGATATCAAAAAAGCCTACAGGAAGCTTGCAAGGAAATATCACCCTGACCTAAATCCCAATAATAAAGAGGCTGAATCTAAATTCAAACAGGTCAACGAAGCCAATGAGGTACTCAGTGATCCTGAAAAAAGAAAGAAATACGACCAATACGGAAAGGATTGGAAGCATGCCGAGGAGTTTGAAAAAGCAGGTCAGAGACAGTCCCGCCCAAGGGGACAGGCAAGTAGCAAGGCATATTCAGGACATTATACAGAAGAAGACTTTTCGGATTTTTTCAGTTCTATGTTTGGAGGCGGTGGCTTCCAAAGTTCGGGTAGGGAAAATCTAAAATATAAGGGAGCGGATTATAAAGCCGAACTCCACCTCAGGCTCTCGGATGTCTACCAGACCCAAAAGCAAACATTGACAGTGGATGGGAAAAATATCCGCTTGACCATCCCGGCAGGAGTGGAAGACGGGCAGACGATCAAGATCCGTGGCTATGGAGGGGAGGGAATGAATGGTGGACCATCCGGGGACCTGTATGTCAAGTTTGTGATCAAGAATGACACCGGCTTTGTCCGGGAAGGGAATGATTTGTATGTAAAGGTCAATGTAGACCTGTACACAGCGATCTTGGGAGGGGAAATCACCGTGCCTACTATAACTGGCAAAGTCAAACTCAAACTGAGCGCCGGAACGCAAAACGACACCAAAGTCCGACTCAAAGGCAAGGGTTTTCCTGTTTACAAGGAAGAAGGAAAATTTGGAGACCTTTATGTGACCTACAAGGTAGAAATCCCAAAAAACATCACGGAGCAGGAAAAATCACTTTTCGAACAATTAGCCAAACTCAGAGACCATGGCACGATCTAACCACATCAGCATCCACACTTTCTGCCAATATCATGGCATAGAATCCAGGTTGATTTTCACCTTTCAAGAACTTGGCCTGGTAGAAATCGTCGAAGAGGAAGCCGGTTTTTTTCTGGAAGAGGAGGCCCTTAGCCGGATGGAACAAATCGTAAGGCTGTACAAAGACCTTGACCTCAGCCCCGAAGGAGTGGAGGTTGTGATGGGGCTTTTGGGCAAAATCGAGCAATTGCAGGAAGAAAACCTCTTCCTGATTAGAAAATTGAGGAAATGGGAGAAATAGGCATCTTCCCCTTTCAAATATTAAATCATTCCTTTCAGGGAGAAACCCAAGCTACCTGATTTCTTGCTCCACTTTCAGGATATACTCCGCCCCGGCTTTGTATTCTTCCGCAGTCTGCAGGTGCTCCATCATCAAGGGGACCTCTGGAAATTTTTTCATTTCTGTTAGAAATACCCTATAATCCATCTGTCCAAGTCCAGGCCTAACTTCATTGAATTCGGGCATAAAAGTCGGTTCCTTAAGGATCAGGTCCTTTGCATGACAACTCTTGATATTGGGACCAAGTTTTTTGAAACAGTCTTTGATCAGGTCACCGTTGCGGTAGAACACAGCAGGACTGACGACCATATTTACCGGGTCAAGGTGGACTGCAAAAGCTTTTCGGTCGATGGCTTTGATCAACCTAAGGTAAGCATCTGCTGACTCTGGGAAGACCCAAGGCATGGCTTCCAAAGTGTAAAAAGTGTTTTTTGGCTTGACCTCATCGATGATTTTTCTGGTGGTCTCCACGATCAGGTCAAAGGTATCGTCTGAAAAATTATCGGCGTGGGGCCCCGCCCAGTTCGTCACGTTTTTGGAACCGGCGATGTTGACGCAGCATTTGGCCTCGATCTGATCGGCGAGGTCCAGCGATGCGACACATTTTTCAAAGGCTTCTGTGGCGGTTTTTTTGTCAGGACTGATGGGATTGGACCAGGCACCCACTTCCGCAATGAGGATATCCGCCTTGTCGGCTGCTTTTTTGTAGGCTTTGATGTCATCCCTACCGGCATTCAATCCAACAGGGCAATAAGCCGCTCTATAGCCGGCGTTTTTCACAGCTGCCACCCAACTTTCGGGGGAGTCAAATTTTTCGAAGATCGGCCCTCCAAGCCGTAGTTTACTTTTGGCTTTGAGATCGGATCCTATAGAGGGAAAAGCAGCCAATAATCCCGATCCAAGCAGGGTCAGGGAAGTGACTTTGGAGAATTTGCGTCTGTTCATGGTTTTTTGCTTTATTTCAAATTGAAATCATGATTTATTCTCAGGAAGATTCCTTTTCAATTTTCCTTAAATTAACTTTAAATCAACTTTATTTGAATGAATTAATTTATAATTTGAAGCATGAATCGGAGGTTTTTTTTTGTTTTTATATGTTGTTATCTGTTCGCCGTCTCCTTCAAGGCCGTGGCACAGGAAAAAGACACCCTTTTTCTCCGAAATGGGCAGATCATGATCGGGAAACTGAACAGCATCAGTCTCGGCATTATCCAATTTGATGACATGGACCTTGCTGTCCAAAATGTAAAGTACCACAAAATCAAAACCATCAAGGCAGGCATGGCCACTTACCGGATTCAGACCATAGACCAAGCGGTGTATTATGGTGTGCTAAAGCCATCTAAGAACTATGGAGAAGTGATTGTGGATGACGGAGTGGTGACAAAGCCCTATCCAATCGTAAACATTTTCAACCTGGTTTCTTTAGAGAAAAAATTCATCAAAAAAATCAAGGGAACCATTGCCTACGGTTATTCCTATACCAAATCAAGTGACATCGGCAGGACGAATATTGATTGGAATTTAAATTTTACAGAGCAAAAATATCAGGTAGAGTTTGTTGGGTCCTTTATTTATACCAATAACCAGAGTGTAAAAACAAGAGACCGTGAATCTGTGGGCCTTGGCGGTTATTATAATCTCAATACGGTGCTCGTGGCCGGATTGGGATTGAATTACCAGAGAAACATAGAGTTGGGATTGGCAAGCCGTATCCAACAGGTGGTTGGGTTTGGCCGAAGGTTTTTATTTAGACCCAACCTTCAGGGGACGTTGATTTCGGGATTTGTAATCAACCAAGAAAGGAGTTTAGAGGGCAATTCATCTGGTAGTCTTTATGAGATTCCTCTCCAATTCAAGTTGGATTATTTCCATTACGCCGCACCCAACCTTTCCTTTACAGTTTTTCCTAAAGCATTTTTTGGATTGAAACAGGATGGAAGAAAAAGATTTGACGGGGAGACTAGGGTCAATTGGGAAGTAATCAGAAATTTGGATTTGGGGCTTCAGTTTTACGCCAGTTATGACAATCAGGCATTGGCAGGAAGCACTACCAATTTTGACTACGGTATTGTTTTTAATGTGGGGTATAAGTTTAAGTAAGATAACTTTTTCTTTTTTCCGTCGCCAATGTTTGTGTCTCCACAAACATTCTTAATTCTGAATTATTCATTCTTTTCGGCTAAAGCCCAAATGCCTCTTTCTATTCCATAAACCACCAGCTAAAGCAGGTGGCAATAAAAACCAATCACACGCTGCTACTTGAATTTCTCATTCATCATTCTGAATTCTTCACTTTTTCTTACTCCGCCAATGTTTTCATCACTACAAACCTTATCCTTTTTAATTCATACTGTCGAGGTATTGTCGTAAAGTCATGCTCCTAAGAGAAAAGGCATAATCCTTTTAGCATAAATTTTTTTTACTGCAAAGGGAACCATAAATTTCCCGTGTCAATTTTCACAATTGTAATTAGGTTTACCCCATGATCAAAGAAGATGTTAAAGGGTTTTCACCCTTAGTCAATCCCGAAGAAGAGGATTTTTATGCAGGACCCCAGACCAGGTGGAAAGATTTTAAATTTGTCATCAAAGTGATGTTGGAATTTATCAGGGGATTTCGGATGCTGCACTTTGTGGGGCCTTGTGTCACTGTTTTTGGGTCGGCAAGATTTGAAGAAGACGACAAATTCTACAAGCTCGCCGTCAGGGTAGGGGAAAGTGTCAGCAGATTGGGATTTACAGTCATGACAGGCGGCGGTCCCGGCATCATGGAAGCCGCTAACCGGGGTGCAAAAAATGTCGGAGGTAAATCCATCGGTTGCAATATCATCCTTCCCTTTGAGCAAAAACCGAATCCATACCTGGACAAATGGATGGATTTCAATTTCTTTTTTGTGAGAAAAGTGCTGCTTTCCAAATATAGCTTTGCCTTTGTGGTCATGCCGGGTGGATTTGGGACTTTGGATGAATTCTTTGAAGCTTTGACCTTGATCCAGACCAAGGTCATGCGCAGGTTCCCGGTGGTGCTGATGTGCAGTGACTTTCACCATGACCTGTATACCTACATACAGCACCTTGCCGAGTACGGCACGATCAATAAGGAAGATTTGGAATTATTTTTACTTACTGATTCTGTGGAGGAGATGGAGGAACATATCCGCAAATACGCCATTGTTGAATATAAACTCCGCAGAAAGGAAGTCATCAAGCCTGCCGCTATTTTGGGGGAGAAAGGGTAATAATGTTTCAAAAATAATTTTCCTGCCTTTGCATTGACCACATTTGCACAAAAACATAGACAGATGAGTTGGATCATATTAATCATAGCGGGATTGTTTGAGGTGGCATTTGCTTTCTGCTTGGGAAAAGCAAAAGGCTCCTCAGGAAATGAAATGTACTTATGGTATGGCGGTTTTGTGATTGCCCTAGGTATCAGCATGATCCTCCTGATCAAAGCCACGCAAACGCTGCCTATCGGCACCGCCTATGCGGTATGGACCGGGATTGGCGCAGTGGGAACGGTAATCGTTGGAATCTTTATTTTTAAAGAACCTGCTACTTTTCTGCGGATATTTTTTCTGATTACTTTGATCGGGTCCATTGTGGGCCTCAAAGCCGTTGCGAATTGAGGAATCTGCCAATGTTGGTGTCACTACAAATATTCTGTTATCCCGCTTCTCCTGAAGCTGGATTTAACATTGCCAATGGTTTTGTACCCACAACATTCATTAGTCATCTTTCTTTTTTTTCGCGAAAGACACTAAGGTTTCGCAAAGTGGGAAGATTGGGAACCTTTCTGTTTTTTTGTCTATCGATTATTTAATTTTTCCTGTAGACATCCCGGACTGCACAGATAAGAAATTGCTGCCCTAGGTAGATGGTTTTTTTTTGATAAATTGGCAGGCATTAAGAATCCCATCACTCTTCGAAAATAAAATGATAGATGATATTGGTAATCCTCTTTTGACGGATTTTAAGGTTGACGAATCACTTGATTGGCAAATGTCCAGGTCGGAGAAATACTGCCTTATGGGGCTAATGAAAAAGCTATCTCCGGACGTTTCTATTGAAATCGGTACCTTTAAAGGAGGAAGCTTGCAGGTGATCAGCCACTATTCCCAGAAGGTTTATTCCATAGATATCAGTGATTCATCAAGAAAATTTTTGTCTCCCAAATTCCCAAATGTAGATTTTGTGGTTGGAGATTCTGTCCAATGTATCACTGACATTTTTCAGCAGATAGAAAAAGAGGGAAGAAGACTGGATTTCATCTTGGTGGATGGTGACCATACCCGTAAAGGGGTCTACCGTGATTTAGAAGCTATTTTTAAATATCCGCACAAGCATCCCATCACCATTTTGATGCATGACAGTTTCAATCCCGAATGCCGGAAAGGAATCCGGACATTTTTGGAAAGCCATACGGAGTTTGTGACTTACGCGGAATTGGATTATGTAACCGGGTCCTATTGGCATAATGGCACTTATAGGGAAATGTGGGGAGGGTTGGCATTGATTAATTACGATCCCCAACATGCAGGTCAAAAATTACATATCAATCAAAGTCAGCGGCACCTCTTCGAAAGCACCTACCTCCATTCCGCACACCTTCTCAAAGACAGGTTGGCGTTTCTTTTTCCTTTGAAGCGAAGAATTTTCAAAACCTTGGGCCTGAAAAACAGGGACGATATATATTATGATTTTTAGCTTTGGTTTTCATGCTTATAGTTCAAAATTTTAGAGGTCTCTACTTAAGTACACTTAATTTTTTGATACGAAGAAGGATTAGCCTTCACCATTCTAGAAAACAGGTTTTGGAAAATTGTTTCTTCGAATATTGACCTTGAAACAATGTTCAGCCAAGATAGCTGCCTGCATAGCTTTTGGCGATAAAAAAATGTATTGCTCTGACTATGCCTTTTATTTGGTAAATCATTGTATGCATGGCCTTGAAGTTTTGCCTGGAATTAATTGGGACTTGTTCAATGGTAAAGCCTTTCTTTATTGGCTTGTACCCTTTCCATATTCCTGCTAAAAAATTCTAGCAGGATTCATCACTACCAAACCTAGAAGTAAACTCAAAATGATTCTTGCCTTAAAAAATTTCCACAGTAAGTCAGTATGGGTATTTAAAATATGTATAATGTATGTACACAATTATGCCAGTAGATTGGATATCCATTTAAATTTTTGTCTGCAGACTGAAATATCCGGTACATCCCTGCCCGACGACAGGCGGGGGTCTTCCGACTTCCGTCTTCCGTCCCCATGAAGAAGAAAATAGGGTTACTGGCAAAGAAGCGTATATCCATGATATGTATTTAGGTTTAACTTTAAAATCTTTTTTATTTATTGGTAAAAAATCTCCACTGAAGAAGCCTAATAAAACACCTTTATTTCCCGGCTATGGTTTCAACAATTACATCCTTGCTTTCAAATAATCCCGGTCTGAACTGAAGCCCAAGACCGGGCAATTCGGGTGGGGTAACCATACCGTTTTTGACTTGCGGTGAGTTGGCAAAGAAGTAGGAATCCCGCTCTTTCCAATATGGATAGACGCTTTCTACAAAGTACAGATTGGTGATTGCGGCAGCCAAATGTGTGGAGGCGTACCACAAGATCGGCCCACCTGCAGTATGCATCATTGTGGGGATGTAGTGAGTATTCGCCATATCTGAAATTTTCTTTCCTTCAGATAATCCCCCACACCAGGTAAGGTCATACATGGCTATTTCTGCTGCTTTGGACTCAAACATTTCCCTAAAACCAAAACGCGTGGCAAGGCGCTCACTAACGACCAAAGGAATACTTGTCTCCTGATTGAGCGCTACGGAAGCCTGAATATTATCTTGGAGCAGCATGTCCTCGAGAAAAATGACGTTGTAGGGTTCAAGGGCCTTAGCGATACGAATGGCACTCGGGAGATTCCAAATACTATGAAATTCGCAGCCTATTTCAAGATCATTACCCACCGTATCCTGCACCCGCTTGATCCAGGTCAAAGATTGATCTATTTCTTTTTGAGATATATACTCACCTTTATTTCTAATTCCAACTATATCGAAAGGACAATATTTGATGGCAGGGATACCTTGGTCCACGAGAAACCGGGCGATTTTTTCCATATCAGTTTCGAGTTTCCAACCGTTTATGTTTCTCGAATCGGTGTAGGTGTTATATACCCGTATTTTTTTATTTTTTGAGCCCCCAAGCAATTGATACAGTGGCAAATTACTTACCTGCCCGAGAATATCCCATTGGGCGATATTGATTGCTGACAATGCGCGCATCTCGGCACCGCCGGTCACATGAAAGGCATTTTGTCTGAATATCCGTTCCCAAGTTTGTTCAATTTCCAGCGGATTCGTTCCAATTAGTTTACCTGCCCAGCTGTGCCATTCCAGGTCTTTTATTGCAGAAGAACTCGCCTCATTAAAGGGATAAGTTTCACCCGTCCCGATAATGCCTGCGTCAGTATGCAGCCGCACCCACATCCACTGCACTTCTGAACCTGCCACTCTCAGGTCCTTGTTGAATCGCACAATATCGATTTTGGTGATCTTAAGATCGGGGGCATTTGCCATGGCTTTGACTCCCAAGTCAGACAAGGCATTGAAGCCCATCAGACCGACAGTGCTGAGGGCAGTTTTCTGTATAAAATCTCTTCTGTTCATATTTGGTCCAGTTGGGTGTGTTCCAAGCCGTGTGTATGCCTTATTGTCACCGTATCGACGGGACAGCAAAGCGCTATTCCTGACTAGTTAAATATAGAAAAATGCGGGATTAGATGTATATCCTAATAGAAAAGTGGGAAGGGATAATTACAATTACCCATAATTAGATTTTTCTATGACAGAGATGCAGGTGGCGGCGGATGTAAGGTGTTTTTTATAAATGCTTACTGCCCATGCTGTATTCTTTGAATTCCGCTTGGTCCACAGGTTTGAACAAAAGCTTTGAAAACATGTACAACCCGTTTTTCCATACTTTGAAATCATGGACTCCCGGTTCAATATAATAGATGTGCGGTACGTCATTTTCTACCAAATATTCATGGGTTCGCTCACTGAATCGGATGAGGTTGTCTGCATCACCACATGATATAAAGAGCAATTTCAATTTGTCTTTGGCGGCCTGAGGATCGGGGACGAGAACTGACGGCTCTTTGGTATTGGGGGCTGAAGAGAATCCACCTACCCAGGCAAATTTGTCAAGATTGCCGAGTCCGAAATTCAGGGATTGACCGCCTCCCATCGACAACCCTGCAATTGCGCGGTTTTCCCGGTCTTTGAGAACAGGATATTTCTTTTCGATAAATGGAATCAGGTCATTCAACAAATCCTTTTCAAAAGTCGCAAAGGCTTCGACTTTGTCAGGAGCCATGATATTGCCGGTAGCCCTGTCATCCTTCATGGCGCGGCCGTTTGGCATGACCACAATCATGGGTTCAAGCTTCCCGTCCGCATACATGTTGTCTAGGATTACCTGCGGCTGTCCGTGGGTAAGCCACTCTTTTTCGTCTCCACCGATTCCATGAAGGAGATAGAGGACAGGGTATTTTTTACTTTTGGAGTAAGAGGGAGGGGTATAGATGATTGCCTTTCGGGTGACCCCGACTGTTTTGGAATTATAGCTGATGGTATCGATTTTTCCTTTGGGGATGTCATTTCTCACAACGTCAAAGCCTTGTGGTGCTTGTTTTTCCAAGTTTTGGGCAATCCCATTTCCGAAGGTGATTATCATGCAGATAAAGAGATAAAGAGTTTTTTTCATAGGATGGAGGTTTTGGGAGGTGTTAATTGGTCAAAGTTTTTGAAGTCAATGCAGGTAATATTTTATCGATTTAGGCCTGAGAAAATATATTTGTATATAGATCAACCTCGATAGTCCTGCAAATCAATTGTGGAACTGAACTTTTCCGGCCTTGTCGAATATATTTAAAGTTAATTCGGTTGTAAGTAATTTAAAATTAACCCAATTTAAATAGCAAGATGCGCTATGAAATAGAGAAAAAAATACCGAACACCATGGTTACCCAAAATCCATGATAGATATGAAATGTTTACCAAATCCTTTCAAAACTTACCAAAGCAGTTTTTCGGAATTGAGATTGCTGCAATAATTAGATTTTTATAGCTAATTTTTGGATTCCAAATAAACCTGTTAAACCCATGACCTTCAAAATAAATCCGAAAGCTATTTTTTGGGGACTGTCAGTCCCTTTGGTATTTGTCATGATGCGATGCACTTCCTCTGCTCCTGATTGGGATCAGAAAAATAAGGAACTCATTCAACAGTATGGTTTGACAGAAAGAAATCTTACCCTTCCGGAAACCACCATAGCATCCAATCTTGAGGCTGCTCAGCCAAAAAAGATTGAAAGCATTGAATCCGTTGAACTCTATCCCGGTGTGATGGCAAAAGTGTTTTGGGGAAGCGGTGCGATGGGAAGTTTTGTAGAACTTGAGCCTAAAGCAGTCATTCCTGAAGAAATTCTTACTGCCGATAGGATCATGATGGTCATGGAAGGCGAGGTTCAGCAATTAATCAATGACTCACTTACAGAAATGGTAGCTATCAAGAGGCAAGCTCCTGATGGGGTGAATGGAGGTACTCCAAGAGCGGATATTGTCTATTTGGAAAAGGGTAGTAAAAATGCCCTGACAGCAGGACCAAATGGTGCCAAATTGCTCGAAGTCTACAGTCCATTCCGTATTGATTATCTTCAAAAAGCCGGTGCAAAAGACCTTCCTGCGGAAATGGCAGACATAGAATCCCCGCAAAATTCCAACCTGAGTCCAAACAAAGTGTATGACCTCTATGACATACAGCTTACTGAACTTGCACCCGGAGCTTTTACGAGATTGATTTCCGGCAAGAACATGTTGCTGAGCTTTGTATCCATGGATCCTGATTCGGTATTTGCCCAACATATCCATCCCGAGGAGCAGATGATGATGGTACTTAGGGGGTCTGTGAATCAAATTTTGATGGATGAAAAGAAGCAGATGGGAATCAATGAGATCGTCCGAATCCCGGGAAATATGGTGCATGGATCTGAAATCGGTGAACTAGGCGCTGATGTGATGGATATTTTTTGGCCTTCCCGAGCTGATTATCTGGAAAAAGAAAAAGAGAAAATTGCTGCCTTTCGGGCCATTATTCCTGAAGATGCAAAGTTGGAATTGCTGATTGATGGAAAGAAAACCCAACCTGAACTGTTTTTTACCGAAGGACCAAAATGGATGAATGGCAAAGTCTATTTCTCCAATATGTTTTTTGACAAGGATTTCAATGCAGACCCAAAAAGGAGTTCGACAGTAGAAATGGATCCTGATGGAACTTACCGCAACATCACAGCAGGCAAGATGCAGACCAATGGACTTTATCCTTACAAAAACGGAAACCTGATCGTCTGCGACATGATGGGACATCAGGTTGTCGAAATGACCACAAAAGGGCAGGTGGTCAGGGTTCTTGCAGACAAATTTGATGGAAAACCAATCGATGGACCCAATGATGTCATCACGGATTCCAAGGGAGGTTTTTACTTTACTGATCCGCAATTCACCATGGAACCTGAGAAATTCCAACCCGGACGTGCAGTATATTATGTGTCTCCAAAGGGAGAAATCTCAAGGATTACAGAACCCAATGAATTTGCCATGCCAAATGGGATATTGTTAAGTCCTGATGAAAAAACACTTTATATCAACAACTGCTACGACAAAGAATCTTGGTTTCCGGTCCAAAGTGAAAAAGATAATTTTATCTGGGCTTACGATGTGAATGAAGACGGTTCGGTCAGCAATGGACGGAAATTCGCAAAAGTATTGCTCAATGGAGATGTGCTAGACAGGAAAGGGAGATCTTCAGGTGCAGATGGGATGGCTATCGACAAAGAAGGGAATGTCTATGTCGCCACTTATAATGGCGTGCAGATTTTTAACAACCAAGGCACCTATGTCGGTATGATCAATTTGCCATCTTTTCCGGTCAGTCTTTGCTTTGGAGGAGATGATATGAAGACACTGTTTATAGTAAGCTTCAGTAAAGTCTACAAGATCAAGACTAACAAGGAGGGGTATGTGAATTATCTGTAATTGGTAATCGGATGTTTATTTATGTTGAATAGATATTAATTGATACTGGATATTTATGGATATTAACCACAGCTGAAACGCTTATTTCTGAATCAATATCTACTAATATCAATTAATATCATTTTAAATATCCATCAATATCATTTCCAATATCCTTTCAATCACCAAGTCCTCTTACTCATCACCTGATCCAATTCTGCGGCAGTCATGGTTCCTAGTTCAGGATGTTTTTTTAACCAAGCCAGAAATGCTGCTTTGATTTCAGGAGTCCATTGGCTGTCGATTTCACCCGTGCTATAGATACCCTCGCGAACCATTTCGAAACCAAACTGGTCTTTGCGGATAACAAACTCGGCTGTGCTGACCACCTGCTCCGCCATGTGTGCCGGAACAAACAGCACGCCTTCAATGGTTGCGATAACCAAGTCACCCGGAAGTACAATGGCATTTCCTATTCTGATTGGGGTATTAAGTCCCATCAGGACCATTTCCTCTGTAAATGATGGATGGAAGTCACGGACGAAAGCATTGAATCCTTTGATATTCCGGATTTCCTGAAGGTCTCTCGCAGCCCCATCAAAGACAACACCATTGCCTGATTTGCTTAATATAGAATTTGCAAGGGTAGCGCCCATGATACCTCCTCCGGAAATTTTGCCAAAGGCGTCTGCTACATACAGGTCACCTTTGGTTAGGATATCGATGGGCCATGCATTGGTATTTCCTTTTCTGCCTTGGGAGGCTCCATGGGCTTTGATATTTTTTTCTACATCCGGACGGCTTGGCATATACATGGCCGTTACTGCCCGCCCGGTCATCAGGGTATCGTTGACCGTTTTCCAACCTCCTTCATATTGGTTGAGATAGCCTTCGTTTTTCAGAACAGTCCATGCATCGTCCACCATGATGTGTTTTGCCCGCTCCAAAAGGTCATCGGAAATCTTTGGCCGACCATCAGCAAACCGTTCCCCTTTCCATTCTGAGGTTAGGAATATGATTTCTTCTTTAGAGATAGTTTGTGCCGAAACGGGTTTTGTCAACGAGACAATTACCATTGAAAAAAGTAATAAATAGAATTTCATAATTAACTTGGTTTATGTTTTTCTTAGAAATGTAAATATCTCATTTCTGATCATCATCCCCCATTACCTCATAGCCTTTCCATTTGAAACTTGTGGCAAGACCCGATGCGGCAGGCCACGCAATTTGGTGCTGACCGCTTGCAACCCATTTTCTGCGGCTTGCTTCTGTATCAAACTCAATCATGATCTGATAATTGTGGGAGGTCTGTTCTGCTTGGATTTCCTTAGAAATGGTTTCAGGGAATATCCTCAGCAATTTGGAACTGAGGTAACCCTGCTGCACTGTCATGGCAGGAACATAGATCGAATAATACATCTGCTCAAAGGCCTTTGCATTTTCGGCTGGCACGACAAATTCCATCTGAAGGGCAACGGATTTTGGTTCGACCAGTGGTTTTTGGATCGCCAATCCTTTTTGTTTGGAAGGCGCAATTCCGATCACCAAAAGTTCCAGGTCTTGCGTTCCGGTATTAGATAAGGTCAGGCTTTCACCCAACAGGCCATAAAATGCATCATTGGCTTTGATGTTTCCATTTTCCCCGCCCAAAGCAATTGTTCCGGTTCCTTTGGTTACATAATATACTTCTTCAAAACCTTCCAATTTTCTGCTCACCCCTTTACTCCCGGCAGGAATCACCACATGATCGACATGGTTCCAGTCCGTGCTAAATACTTCAGAACCTAGAATCCTGCGGTACAAGACGTTCTCTCCAGCATAGGCAGGATTGTTTGGTTTCATTTTTTCCTTTTCCAGCCTTCCATTTACAAAAGTCGGAACAGGATCCAATGTGGCTCCGACTCGGGTATCTCCCAAGTCAAAGGCATCGGTTTTTCCTTTGGTGCGGCTTACAGCAAAGTTCATCCAAGTCAGACTTTTGTCAGTGGAATTATAGATCGCATGTGAATCACCCATTTTGCAGGGAACGATGGCGGGGGCTTTGATTTTTGAGGTTTTACCATTGACAGTAAATTCGGCTTCACCATCCAGTATGACAAACATCTCCTCAATCGAATGGTGGAAATGGTGTCCTATTCCGGATTTGGCTTCAATCTTTCCTGCATGGAGGTAAAGGAAGTTGGTTGAAAGCTCAGTTCTCCCTATCAATTGGGTAAATCCCATTTTGCCTGCACCTGCATGGACCCCGGTTAATTCCCGGTATTTGGCAGGATCATTGGGGATAATCCGGTCCTTAAGTGATTGCGCCGCTACCTGAAATGTCAGGAAAAAGGAGATTAAATAAACAAGTTTCTTCATAGTATGTCTGGGTTTTGATGGCGTCGTTGAAATGTTAATTATTTAATTAAAGAAATTTAGAATTAACTTCTAAAATATGAAAGCTAGGTTGCCGATAAAGCGGTAATCCAATCAATTCTTGCTTAAAGTATGAAATGTCCGATACATCCGTCTTCCGTCTTCGGTCTTCCGTCCTGTTTGAATTTGTATTTCAGGTTACCGGCTAATTATAGGATGAT
Source organism: Cognataquiflexum rubidum (assembly GCF_022538115.1). Lineage (GTDB taxonomy): Bacteria > Bacteroidota > Bacteroidia > Cytophagales > Cyclobacteriaceae > Cognataquiflexum > Cognataquiflexum rubidum. Next base: position 119,533 of record NZ_JAKZAL010000003.1, read on the forward strand.
CTTTTTATTTTTCATTCGGAAGTGCATAGACAATATAGCCCTTCGGCAAAGCACCCTCCTTCTTGGAATGGTTATAACTGTCCTTTGCGAAATTGGATGTAGCATTGATGACAAGGTATTGTTTACCGTTTAGGGTGTACATACTTGGCTGGGCATTTGATTCGTGGCTAAGGGTTTCCTCCCAAAGGATATTTCCATTCTCCCCATCGAATGCATACAATTTCCCTCCTTTTGCGGTAGCAAATACAATACCTGTGGAAGTGACGACCATGCCTTTTCTCAATACACCTCCCGGAGCGCCTTTGGACTGATCGCCCTGCACATAGAGCGAATCCTGACCGACCGGTTTGCTCCATTTGATGGTGCCATTATTTAAGTCATAAGCCAATAAGGATGACCATGGAGGTGCTGCCAATCCTGGCCATTCTAGTCCATATTCGGTAGTATAGCGAACATCAGGGTGCTCAACTCCTTCAGGATAGTCTGACATCGGAGCTCCTTTGACTGAATCTGGTGTTATCTTTGCACCACCAGAAGCCACCACATTGCCTTCCGGTGTTTTGGTTTCTGTATTTCTTCGGAAATTGAAAGTGGCTGGATTTCCTCCTAGATACCGGTAAAGTGCCTTTAGCGTCTCTTCATCCACATGCACAAAACCCGGCATCTGCCCACGGCCATTGATGACTGTACTTCTGAATTCATCATAGATCACGTGTTGGCCTACATTCATTAGCGAAGGTCCGACACCTCCCGACATATCTTCACCATGGCAGGTTTTGCAGGTAGTGGCATACATGGTTTTTACCCTTTTCAGTTCATCGTCTGATAAGTTTATTTTGGGAGGTTCAACTTTGTTGAGCTTGTATATCGAGGCATGCTCTTGGGTCAGGATGTACATGATCCCATTTTCAGGATCAGCAGCCGTATTTCCATAATTGGAACCACCCAAGGCCCCGGGCATCATGACTGTTTCATATCTGTCAGAAGGAGGGATGTATAAGCCCGATTTTGCGGCCGCAAGTTTGTTGTTCCAAACTTGTTTGATGCTATCAGGAAAATATGGATTTAGAGTCTCTCTCGTGACCTCATGCTTTGTAAAGCGTGGAAGTGATGAGATAGGTTGGGTTGGCCAAGATTCCTCACCCGGCATTTCACTTTTTGGAAACGGTTTTTCTTCGATAGGAAATACGGGTTCACCTGTTACTCTGTCAAAAACAAAGACAAAACCATGTTTGGTTGCCACTGCGACTGCATCGATCTCTTTTCCATCCTTCTTTACAGTCATCAACTGGGGTGCCGGCGAAAGGTCATAATCCCACAGGTCATGGTGGACGGTCTGGTAATGCCAGATTCTCTCCCCAGTTCGTGCATTGATGGCTACCAATGAATTTGCAAATAAATTGCTGCCGATCCTGTCCGCGCCATAATAATCATAAGTCGGTGAACCGATGGGCAAATAAGCAATGCCTCGCTCTGGGTCTACAGAAATTTCGCTCCATACATTGACGCCACCTACGTATTTGTAAGCGTCTTTTGGCCAGGTTTCATACCCGAATTCTCCCGGATGAGGGATGGTATGAAAAGTCCAGACTTGTTTGCCCGTGACAACATTATACGCGCGGATATGGCCAGGAGGGGAAAAGTAGCTTTCTCCCGGCGCTGAACCCAATATCAAAAGGTCATCAAATAAAACACCGGGCATCATGGCCTGCATTCTCCTGATGGAAGTCGGGTCCCTGTCAAGTCCTTCCCTTAGATCCACATAGCCGTTGGTGCCAAAATTGAGAATAGATTGGCCGGTAACTGCATCGATAGCCTGAAGGGTATTGTTGATGGTGAATAATAAGCGCTTGTCAGTTTTATCCTTGCTTTCCCAATAGTTGATCCCCCTTCTTGTGATGCCATTCAAGTTGGCATGGATCCAAATTTCTTTTCCTGTGACCACATTGACAGCAATCAGGGAGGAGTTTTTTCCCATCAGGTACATAGTAGTGTCGACGATGATAGGGCTGAAGAAATAGGGTGTTTCGTCTCCCGTAGGAAACATCCATGCTACTTCGAGTTCCGATACATTTTCTTTGGTGATTTCTTTGGCATTGAAAAATCTGGATTGGTCGGGAGATCCTCCATAATGCGTCCAAGAGGTATGGTGATCTGAATCTTCTTTTTTACAACCGGAAAATAATCCGATAGCCAAAAGAATGGCAAAAATCAATAATGATAAGTAGCCTGGTTGTTTTGGGTTGTGTAACATTTGGAAATAAGGTTAATAGGCACTTTGTATTTTGATTTCACAAATTCCTTTTATGGAACGTTTGGATTTTGTGACAATATGCAGGATTAAATATATGTTCAGAATCAATTACAGCAAAGAAGGTCAAAAGGAGTATTGACCGCTTGTAATTCTTTTAGTGTAAAATTGACACTAAATACCTGATTTAGGGGGATTATGGATTAAAATTCAGGATGCTGAGGGGTATGTTGTAGAAAATACAGTCCCTTTAGGGACAATATATGGGTAGGATGAATTTTAATTTTGGTGTTTTTCCGTGCCTTTAGGTACGGAATACATTTTGTAACTAAAGGCTCAAAAGCCATCCTTTGGATCGGATTATTTTACCGAGATTATTTCCCATAAAGGGACTTTGGCCATAATTGTTGAAGAGAAAAATTCCGAAACATGCCAAAGTAGTTTTATTTTGTACTGCCTTTAAAAGGCTCATAAGTCATCCAATCTACCTCCAGTTCGAATGGCTGAATAGGCTTTTCAAGAGAACTTGGATTGGTTTCCACAGCCCAATCTTTGGTATGCCAAAAGTTCATTCTGTACTTGGTACGGTGTTGAGGTATTCCTATGGTAGTGCCGTGATAATCCCATAACACTATCTTCTCACTACTGACAGGATGAATCATCCACCAAGTGATGCGGTCCTCATACCAATCAAAACCATAAGTATAAAATTTTGCCGAAGCGTCATAATCCTCAATGGCCTCAATGGTTGCAGGCTGATTTTGGATTCCTGATAATGGGGTCCTAAAGCCTGTATCGCTTTCCCTGCAAATCGTCTCATAGACAATTCCTTTGGCAAGGTTGATGATGCGACCAACTCTCCTCAGCGCACCGGATTGACCGGTCCATGTGCCAACATATATGATCGTGGGATCGGCAAGCAGCCACTCAAAGTCAATCTCACTCAAACCGGGAGCGCTATCTACATGGTAGGTGAAATAGCCGACGACTGCACCCACGTTAGGCTGAATGGATTTTGCCTCAGGAACTTTCAGACGCGCAGAGTAAGTCCCAAAATGCGTGAAGTCATTTGAGATGATTTCCGGTCCCCGACCTGCTCCTGCATTTTCTTCTGGATCCAATTTAAAAGAAAGGATTTTGGTACGGGGCTCTGAAGGAGAGTTTACCCCAAGTTTATATTTGAATTCAGATTTGTTTCCGGTTGAGCCATATCTAAAGTGGACAGAAGTAGAATCCGAAAAATCCTCCTTAAATGAACTGTGATACTTGTCTGTTTGGGAAATGGCAATGAAAGGAATTAAAAATATAAGTGTTGAAAGGATATGTTGTTTCATAATGGCTTCCTGATTGCGGTATATCCAAATCTACAAATAAAATGTAAGAGGTGTTTTGGCTTATCTTCCGCTAGGTGAAGATTGTTCCTTTACCTTTTTATTTAGTGGGATTTGTAATTCAAATGGCAGGGAATTACCTTTCGAATAGAGCTTTTTCTTAGAAAATAATTGAAAATTGTTTAAATAGAATAGTGAATTAGATCCCAAGCGCTAGCAAAACTAAATGGTAACCAATACTATAACGAGGCAGAATAAAAGAAATGAAGGTTACGAAACTTGTTGAATGGGTTTTATTAATTCCGGTAAATCTCATCGCCTGGCTTTTACTAATTATTATTGGGTTAGGGAATATTGCAGTAATCGTTGTAATTTTCCTTTTAGCTCCCCTTTCAATTTTAAACTTGATTAGGAAGATTTTTCCTGAAACCGGACAAGAGGTGGTAATTAGGTTTTTCTTTAGTTGGTATGATTTGGTATTCTATCTACCAGGTGCTGCATTGTCGTATTTTTTAATTGTTAAACTGGTTTATCCATTTTCAAAAATGGCATTTCTTAATTTCGTGATTTGGCCGATGAAGGATTTTTTTAAAAAGCAGTAAATCTACGGCTATGCGTAATTTGCAATTACGTCTTATTATGAATTTGAATTTGTAATTCAATAAACTAGGATTATCTTTCGATAGAGGGTGTTTTATAATACACCAATTTTAAATTGGTTAGGATAAATGGGTGTAATTGCAAATTACACCCAGTCCACCAACAATCGCTATACTACATCTAGGTGGGTTAAAATGAAAAGAAAATCAAATGGTTGAAAAAGGAATGTATCGTCCAGAGAATGTCGAACAATTTAGAATCATAATAATTAGGATATGCACAGTAATAGATGCTTTTTCTAAAGAAATGATTTCAGCTGGAATATCCTTAAATTTGCCTCAAAAAGTAGCAAATAAACTCTTGCTAAGAACCCGCTCAAACTTAGAAGCAATAATTTGTCTTTTAGATGTTTATAAAGAACAAACATTTATATTTCATTCTATAGCACACATTTATAGAACACTTCTAGTTGATTTTCTGAATTTTTGCTATTTGATGTCGTTTCATGATTCTAATGAGCTTAGTTTTTCTTCATTCAAGAACGAATATGATTTCTTCAATAGAGATTATTTGAATGCCCTTTTAGAAATGGATGAATTAGAAAAGCAAATTCCTCAAGAATGCCCAATGTATAATTATGTAAATAAGAGTGAGGAAAAAAGATCAGAAAACTTAGTTCAGCTAAAGACTTTTTTTGCTCATTTGTTTAGAAATGATGACATAACCCAAAAGCTAAAAACTGCTGAAGAGCTAAGGGCTACCTCCAAAAATAATTTATTTGAAAATAATGATGTTAGAAAAAGCCCAAAAGAATCTATGTTGAGTGAAAAATATAAGTTCCGTCGTATTCTAAGATCAAGTTTCAAAGAGTATGCAGATATATTTATTTACTACAAATATTTTACTCAACAACATCATTTCTCTGATCATTCAAACTTACATGCAGGACAAAATTCCTCAGATGAAAATTACCACAATCTCGTTTGGTGTACCTTTAGGATATTGGATTTTGTGAAATTTCAAATTCAAATAATTGTGGGGGATGATAGGTATGAAGAATCAATACTCAAAATAAAATTACAAATGGAAAATTGCATTCGCTAGGTGCAGTTTTTAAGTACACCTTTCTAGTTTTTGAACTATTAATTCAACTCGGGCATGTCTTTTTTTTAATACCTTTCTAAAATCCAATTTCGAGATTAGAAAATGCGGACTACTTGTCGAAAGTAGTTTCTGTTTTAGACGAATTTGTTAATTCGACTCCTTTTAATTTTTATCAGGTAGGTCGGTTATTTGGATAGCCAAATAGCATCCCAATACCATTAATAGAAAAAAAAGGGAGGAATTTGAAATCCACCCTTTTCGGTAAAATAACCCACAGCAATCACTTACTTCGGCACCGCATCATTTGCCGCAGTGGCATACAATCCGAGCAGGGTTCCGGTAAATCCGCCTGCGACATTGGTGGATAAAATATCTCCCGAAACCACACCTCCAAGATTTTTCATTGCGCCGCCATCAATGCTATAGCTGAATTCATGGTCATCTCCTTTTGCTTTTACTTCAAGTTGGATGGGTCCTTTTAACTCAATTTTTTGGCTGGCGATGATAGTTGAAGTTCCTTTTTCAGTCCTTTCAAGGACGATAAAGATGTCGCTTCCTTTTTTGGTGACCCCAAAGACATAATGGAATTTCTCACTTTGCAGACAGGTAATTCCTGCCAGATCTTTTTCTGAAGCAGGTTTATAATCCATGGTGGTGGAAAAAGAGAAATCTTTATGTTGCTGCCGGTAGAATAAGGTAGAGATGGGTTTTACCTCTTTGATGTTCACTGCAAATGGTTTGATCTCTACACCAGTTTTGGTAATGGTCATAAAATCCTCTCTCGGACCTCTCAAACCGATCCATCGGTAATCCAGCTTGTCTGATTTGAATTCTTCGGTGTAGGTAAAATTGCCATTGGGAAAATAGCCATCCTTTCCTGTTTTGTTTTCTGTCACGCCTTTAGGCATTTTGATTTTGGGTTCCATCGGAATCAGGCCATTCTCAAATACCGGAAATTCTCCTGACCAATCCACCGGCAAAATGAAAGTCTCACGGCCTGAATTCACCCTATCTTTGGTATTTGGTCTGATTCCCAAAAAGACTCCGTAGTATTTGTCATCCGGTCCCAAAACCAGATCCGCATGTCCTGCCCAATCCACTTTGTTTTTTCGGTCTTTGGCAAAATACCTTTGGGTTAAGATCGGATTGCTTGGAGCGGGAATGTAAGGTCCTTTTGGATTGTCACTTACAAAAATCACTTCGCTGTGCCAGCCACCTGTTCCGCCTTCAGCGCACATCAAGTAATATTTTCCGTTCTTCTTATAGATATGTGGCGCTTCGATCCAAATCGGTTTTTGTTTGATATCCACCCCACCATCAACAATGATCTTGTCAGTTCCCTGGATGACTTGGTCAGCAGCCATATCATATTCCCAAATTTTGATCACGCGGTGACCATTGTAGAGTTCTTTTCCTTTGTCGGGGGCATCATTGTGGACGACATATGCTTTTCCGTCCTCATCAAAAAATAGGGCAGGATCAATTCCTGAAAAATTAAGTTTGTTGGGATCGCTCCACCCTTGTTTTGGGTCTTTTGTTTTTACGACGATATTCCCCATTCCTCCGGAAAACTGGGTAGTAATCATGTAAAAAGTGTCGTTGTATTGGTTGTATAGAATATCAGGAGCGTAAATACCGGCACTGATTCCTGAATCTTCTACTTTGAGTTGGGATTTTCTGTCCAGTACGTGACCGATTTGGGTCCAATTGACCAGGTCTTTGGAATGGAAAATCGGTACTCCGGGAAACATGGCAAAGGAAGAATTGACCAGGTAATAATCATTTCCTTTTCTGGTGATGGAAGGATCCGGATAGCAACCTTGAAGTATGGGATTGTAAAATTCATCTGCTTCCAATGGATAATCTTTGTACACTTGGTCATTTCCCTGATAGACTGCTTGGGAGAAAATTGGCGAGTTGCTTTTCTGGCTGAATGCCCCCGAAAAAGTCAGCAAAACTGTCAATAGAGATAATAGAATAGGTTTTGGGTTTTTCATATGAATAGGTTTAAGGTTAGAAACTGTTTTGGAATACTACTTGGTCAAAAATTCAAATACTCTTCAAGTATTCAAAAATACCCAATATCCCTCAATATCTTATTGTTTGAAAATCATTGCTCACCATTTCAGGATTTTCAAAACTTCCCAAAATCCTCATTCAATTCCCATAAATAACCTTTCCCATCTGATCCGATCCAAACCTGTCGATTCTACATTTTTTGAAAACAAAACCATGACCGGTTTGCCGACGATATGGTCCTCCGGGGCAAATCCCCAATACCGGGAGTCGATAGAATTGTCCCTGCTGTCTCCCATCATAAAGTAATAATCCTGATTGAAGGTGTAATTGGTTATAGTTTTTTCACCGATTTCCAACTTCCCGCCAGATATTGCCACTTTATCCTGACCTTCATACTTCTCGATCAATTCCCCATAAAGGTCCAAAGTCGTTGCATTGATTGGTATTTGCATTCCTTTTTTCGGAACTGTCACAGGGCCGTAGTTGTCTTTGGTCCAAAGATTTGCCATGGAGGAGGGGAATAATTCCAAACCTGATTGGGTGTCGGAAGGAGGGTGAATGGAAATATTGAAGGGAGCTGATTCTATTTTTTCCAACTGTTCCGCTGTCAGCAACAGGCTGTAGACGGGTGTATTTTCTTTAGTATATCCGAGGAACCAATAATCTTCGCTATCCAAACCGAATGCCTCTAAGTGGTGGGATTGAAGCGGATATTCGGTCAACATTTCATAGCGGAATTTCATACCGGGAGGATTGGGCATCGCTTTTCCATTGACAAAAATCTGTTTGTCCCGGATTTCAAGTACATCACCGGAGATGGCCACACAGCGCTTGACCAGGTAAGTCATGAGGTCCATCGGCCTTTCTGTGGGGTCAAGCAGGTCTTTGGGAGCGTTGAATACTACTGTTTCGCCTCTCTGTACCCCTCTCATTCCCGGAAAGCGAAAAGTGGGGAGTTGGATCCAATCCAGGTAAGAGGGAATTTCTGTTCCCCAAATTTTCTGATGGGTTAAGGGTACCTGCAAAGGCGTGGTGGGGGTTCTTGGACCGTAATGGACTTTGCTCACGAGGATATAATCGCCTACCAAGAGGGAATTTTCCATTGAGCTGGTCGGGATTACAAATGCTTCCGCCAGGGACCAACGGACCAAAGTGGCGAATACAACTGCAAAGACTATGGCATTTCGCCATTCAGTCAGGATAGGTTTTTTTTCTGTCGTAGAGGATTTCATGGCAGGGGAAAATTTGTTGGTTGAAAATGTTAAAGACTAAAAATAGGAAGTCAAAAAGTCAGATGCTATTCCAAAACCCTGATTTAAGGCTATTTAACAATTGACAATCGGGGGTAACCCAATATGGGAATTCCTAAACATCCAAGTTGAAAGCAGCGAAGTGTCTCAAGATTAAAAAGTACATGTTGTCAAAATCCGAATCTGATTTCCCAAAATTCTAATCAATCCTTATCCCAAGGCCACATCCAAAATCATCATGACGGTAAATCCCAACATGAATCCCAACACTGCCAAATCAGTGTACTTGTCGCGCTGTGTTTCGGGAATAACCTCTTCGACTACAACATAGATCATCGCGCCTGCAGCAAAGGAAAGTGCATAAGGCAATACATTCTGCATGTGGATGACCGCAACAGCACCCAAGACACCGGCAACAGGTTCTACGACAGCGGATAACTGTCCGTACCAAAAGCTTTTTCTCCGGCTTACTCCCTGTCTTCTCAAGGGTGCAGCGACAGCCAAGCCCTCGGGAAAATTTTGGATGCCTATACCGATAGCCAAAGCCACTGCTGCAGAGATACTCGCCCCTTCCATGCCGTTGGCTGCTGCGCCAAAAAGAATTCCTACCGCCAATCCCTCAGGGATATTGTGGAGTGTGATTGCCAAAAGCAGCAAAGTAGACCTGTGCCATTTGGTGGCGACACCTTCGGTCTCTTCTTTGTTGAAGTTGATGTGGAGGTGGGGCATGAGCTTGTCCAGCCCAAATATGAAAAACCCGCCCAAAAGGAAACCGATCGCAGCCGGCAACCAAGGCATAGTCGGATACATTTTTTCAGAATGCTTGATACTCGGAGCCAAAAGTGACCAAAAACTCGCCGCAATCATCACCCCTCCCGTAAAACCGAGCATGGTGTCAAAAACCGCCCTGTTGATGGTTTTGAAAAAAAAGACTAAAGATGCGCCTAAGGCAGTCAAAAACCAGGTAAACAAAGTCGCAAGCAAGGCGGCTTTGACCGGTCCAATCTCAGTTGCATAAATTTCAATGGATTCAAGCATTGGAAATTGTTTCCACAAAATTATCCAAGTTTTTTGAATAGTAAGAAAAAAAGAAAAAGGTAGTAAAGAATCAATTCTCCCCGATAATTAAACCTTGGTACATATTAATATTTTGAATGGCTCCAATCATTAAAATCCGGACTGAAGTTCGCTTGAGCCTGCTGTCGTCTGTGGACTATGGACTGAGGACTAATTGGCCTTGATATGGCCTTCTCTCTTATCCCCCTGCTTTGATATAAATCCAACCTGCTTCCTGCTTCATGACAAGTTCGATGATGGCAGCAGGGACAAATCCCGCCAAGGGCAGAAACTGCTCTTTTTTCATTTCCCTTTGCTTCAAAGTGTTTTCGCAGATAACAAAGACCACTCCTTTGTCCACCAATTTTTGCAGATCGCTTTCAAATGGGTTGTCCGTTTTGCTAAGCAAATCTATACCCATTCCATGGGTGACGACTTCGATTTTTGCATTTGGAGCTGCAGTGAGGACGTTATTGAGTTGTCTGATAAATTTCTTGTGGACTTCCTGTTCACCGTCCGTCAGTTGATAAAGGATTTTATGTTCAGCCGTGGAGACAACCTGCGCGGAGGCAATGGCGGTAAATACCATCAAAAGGAGCAATGTGAGGGAAGTTCGCATGTTTTTTTTCTGTTAAGCTACGGTTTATCTTGTTATTACTTCGTGATTTGAGTCACGGATTTGGGAGTTAACCTCAGAAATTGGCCATCAGACTCAGGATAAAATTCCTGCCCGGAGCAGCAATTCCCGAGCTGTAAGTCCTAAACCTGATATCGGTGATGTTTTCAAATCCGGCACTGATGGTCAGGAGCTTATGGGCTTGGTACATTCCTTTAAGGTTCAACGTTGCCCAAGAAGGACTATATGGGTTTCCATTGGCGTCGATAGCGTATAATTCGGGTTTCCCCCTTTCCTCAAGGGGAAGCTGTTCGAAAGAAAACCCACCGGAATATTCAGAAAATAGCTGAACAGTCAGTTTTTCCTTTCGGTATTCCAACCGGCTTACGCCAAAAGTCGGCGGGGCATGTCGGGTGGGACTTTGGCTTCCATCATCGGTTTCTTCTGTTCCTTTTTGGAGATTTAATCTTGAGGAAAAGGTCAGATTCATCGGTAATTTGATTTCCAAAGCTGCCTGTAATCCAAGGATTCGTACGAAAGCCGCATTTTGCAAAGCCAACACTTTGCTCATTTCCCCATCATACAGGATACTATCCATGCCATTGAGGGTGTACGCCCTTCTTACCAAGGCATTGTCCAAATGGGTATAATATCCGGTGAGGTCGATCATCATCCAATCCCCAAAAACCTTTCCCACATTGGCTTCCAGGTTATAGGCATATTCCGCGGTGATATCAGGATTTGGCACCATGACAGTTCCCGGCTCGGAATCAAAAACTTTTCCAATATCGTCTACATTCGGTGCGCGGAAACCAGTGGAGGCATTGACATGGACGGTCCAGTCCGGCGCTGGGGTGTAGACCCAGCCTGTACTTGCGGTGAGCGCGCCTTCCCTGTTGTTGCTTTGTTCAAAAGGAAAGGGATAAAAATCCAGGTTGTTACTGAAGTCGGCTTTCAATCCAAAGTAATTATACCTCAGTCCTGCCTGAATGAGTGATTTTGCTGTGAGTTTCTTTTGGTAGGAACCATAGGCGGCATAAGATTTCCATGTCGCATCGGGATACCTCGCAGGCCCTACCGAAATTTCCCCGGAACGGATATTTTCATCCTGCCCGGTCGATAGAACATCATTTTGAATCAGTTCCAGGCCGTAAAAAAGCTTAGCGTTTTTTGGGAAGGTCTTCAGAAAATCAAGGTTGACAGAATAAGCCATGACCTCTTCTGTTCTTGTTCGCCGGATAGGATCGTTGAAGTTCCGGTCAATCCTGCTTTCACCGAATTTTTGGAGGGCAAGATTCAAGGTCACCTGATCAAAGGCTTTGGAGTCAGAAGTGTATGAAATCTTCAGGTGGTTCATCATCCAAGACTGGGGCCCATATTTCCATTCTGCACTGCGGGGTTGGCCATTTGGCCTAAACCGGATCAACCTGTCATACCTCGAAAACGTGGAAGTCTCCGAATAATGGAATCCATATTGAAAATCCCATTTTTGATTGGGAGCGAATCTAATTTTTTGCATCAGGTTGAGTTGGTTGTAGCCTGAAGGTACCTGGATTTTGGGATTGGGATTTTCTACCAAAAGGTCTTGGTTGTTTTCGGTGACGACATAAGTTTGCCGCAAAAATTCCTCGGGACCATGGCTTCCCATCTTGAGGTCGTCAAAATTATGGCTACTCAGACTGGTGACGCCGGCCCATTTTTTAATTCCATATTTCAGGTGGACATGTCCTGTTTTTTCTTTGTTGGCAGTGCTGGTCCGGAGGGTAACATTGCCTGAAAGGTATTTTTTTTCTGCGATTTGGGCCTGCAGTGTTTGGAAGCCCATCACTGCCCCGATTGCATCAGAGCCATAGATGATGGATCCCGGACCAAAAAAGACTTCCGTACTTTCCGTAGCAAATGGATCCAAGGAGATCACGTTGTGGAGGTTACCGCTTCTGAAAATGGCGGTATTCATCCTGACACCGTCGACGGTATACAAAAGGCGGTTGGTCGAAAAACCCCTAATCATCGGACTTCCGCCTCCCTGTTGGCTTTTTTGAACAAAGACCTCACCCGAAATACCCAATAAGTCGGCGGCCGTTTGGGGGTTGAGGAGATTTCTTTCTTCGGTCGTAATGGTTGTAATTCTTGCAGGAATTTCCTGACGGGATTGACTCCATTTGGTGGCGGACACTACTGCTTGTTGCAGGGTAATTTCCGAGTGTTCTAGAAAAACCTGAAAACCTGCACTTTCAAGTTGGCTGTAGCTTTTGGAAACCGGGATATAGCCAAAAATCCGGATGTCAATTTTTTCCTGACCCTTGAAGGAGCTTATGTCGGCCTCACCCTGAGCATTGGTATGTACCATGAGTTTTGCTTTCGGGGAAGCGATGCTCACAAATTCCATCGGGATCTCAGAACCTGCCTCCCGGACCGAAAGTACCTGACCAAAGGCCGTATTGAATTGAAATAAAAACAAAAGCAATAATCCTGTTCTGAGCATTCTTATTAAAAATTCGCTCGGGAAGTTAGGTAACTTTTGAAAAAAATGAAGTGTAAATTATGTGAATGAAAATCTGTGACGGATTGGATTTCTTATAAATGAAGATGGCCCGGTGTCTCTCCGGGCCATCCCTATCAGGCTCTTCCTCTGAGCATCATGTCCCAATACATTCTTGGGAGTACATATTTTTTGAGCAGCCACATGCTGTATTGCTCTTTGCTGGTATCTACAAAAGTGGAGATGAGCGGGTCACTGTCTCTGACGTTGTCATATTTGAATTCTGCCAATACCATTTTGCTGTAGCCCGTTACCAAAGGGCAAGAGGAATAACCCTCATATTTCATTTCGCCTACTTTCTTGGTTTTCATCAGGTGGATCAAATTGCCTACCACCACAGGAGCTTGCTTTCTCACGGCAGCACCGGTTTTGGCAGTCGGCAAGGCGGCTACATCGCCTAAGGAAAAGACATTGGGAAATCTCAGGTGCTGAAGTGTATTGATGTCCACATCCACCCAACCTTTGCCCGGGCCTTCTTTCATGGAGATGGGGGAGTTCCTCACAAAATCCGGAGCCTGCTGTGGCGGGGCAATGTGAAGCATGTCATAATGAATGGTGATTTCGGTTTCCCCACTCATTTTTTCCATGATTCTGGCATCGAGTTTTTTGGAATATTCATTAAAGTCATCTTTGATATACTTGAATGTTATTTCTTGTTTTGCTCCGTCTATTTTGACAGGGGCATAGAATGTTTTGAGGATGATATCCCTGTCGGCGATGATTTTGGTGAGTGTTTTGGCAAAATCCGGAACTCCAAAGATTACTGTCCCGGGAGTAGCAAAGACCACCTTGGTCTTGTCCCGTACACCGGATCTCCTGAAATATTCCTCAGCCATGTACATGATTTTTTGTGGAGCACCTCCGCATTTGATTGGAGTGGTAGGCTGGGTAAATACGGCATTGCCGCCTTTGAAATTTTGCAGTACTTCCCAAGTATGGTTTGGATTGGTGTAATTACTACATACCACACCTTTGTCCATCACTTCAGATAGTCCGGGCAACAATTCGGGAGCCATGATCAGACCCGGTGCCAAAACCAAAAAATCATAAGTCAAATCTCCAGACTTGACTGTTTTCACAGTATTTTTTTCCGGGTTAAGATCGGTAGCCTTGTCTTTGACCCAAGTGACTCCTTTGGGAATATACCTGGCTTCTGACCTTTCCGTGTCTTCAAATTTGTATGTTCCCGCTCCCACCAAAGTCCAGGCAGGCTGGTAATAATGCTTTTCGGAAGGTTCTAGAATGGCTACCTGAAGGCTTTTATCTTTGTTTCGAAGCTGTGCAGCAACTGTGATTCCTGCTGTTCCTCCCCCAATGATCAATATCTGATAGTGGCTCATGGATATTTTGGTTTTGTGTACAATAAAAGTAGTATCCAAAAAAAATGGAAACAGTGATTTTAATCACATTTATCCAATGGGTTAATTTTTTTTTTCGGAGAAAAATCAAAACCCCAATCCATAAAAAGTCTATCAAAAACCAATCCCAAATTTGATTTTGGCCTTCAATACAAGGTTTTGTTGTCCAGCAAAACCCATTCTTTGAAAACCTGATTGGCTTCTTTCTTAGAAAGTTGGGAAAATGGGATTTTCCTTTTATTCAGAGGCAACTCCAATTCCTCATAAATAAACTGGTCATCGAAGCCTATTGCGGCAGCATCCTTCTTGGTATTGGCAAAAAATACCCTCTCCGGTCTCGCCCAATAAATGGCTCCAAGACACATAGGGCAAGGTTCACAGGAAGTATAGAGGTAACAGCCTTCCAATTGAAAACTTCCAAGGTTTTTGCAGGCATCCCTGATGGCGACCACTTCCGCATGGGCAGTAGGGTCATTGGTGTCCAAGACGGAGTTACATCCCTGACCGACTACCTTCCCGTCTTTTATAATAACACAGCCAAAAGGACCTCCTTTTCCCTGCACCATTCCTGTACGGGACAAGTCAATGGCCATTTTCATGAATTTTTCGTGGATTTCTTCCATGGGGATTTTTTTAAGTATCAAGTATCAAGTATCAAGAACCGAGAGGCAAGATCTGAGTACAAAGTATTAAGTACCAAGTATCAAGTACCAAGTACCATGATTCAAAAGTAGAGGATCAAGATTTCATTTCCGACCTGGTATCAGTTAACCAAATAAACAATTAACCAATAACCGAGAAACGAGAACTGGGTACCAAGTATCAAGAACCTAGTATCAAGTACCAACGGGATAAGATCAAGATTTCATTTCCGACCTGGTAACCGTTAACCAAATAACCTAATAGCCATTAACCAAATATCCGAGAGCCGAGAGGCAAGATCTGAGTACAAAGTATTAAGTACCAAGTATCAAGTATCAAGTACCAAGATTCAAAGGTATAAGATCAAGATTTCATTTCCGACCTGGTTTCAGTTAACCAAATAACCCAATAGCCAAATAACCCATTAACCATTAACCAAATAACCCATTAACCATTAACCAAATAACCCAATAACAATGACAACAATTACAACCACTACAACAATTACAACCCAATAACCCACCCCTCACCCAATCCACTTGCCCAAAAACTCCATAAAGGCATCTTTGTAATTTTCGCTGACGACAATCTGGGAATTTCCTATGTGGATGACGTTTCGCGAGACAGAGTCAATATGGTCAAGGTTGATGATAAACGAACGGTGGACGCGCATGAAGTTGTCGGATGGCAAAAGTTCCTCCATGCTTTTCATGCTAGTGAGGGAGAGTAGGGGATTTGGCTTGTCTTTCAAATGTACCTTGACATAGTCCTTGTAGGCTTCGATATGGGTGATGTCTTTGAGCATCACTTTGACGAGTTGGTATTCTACTTTGAGGAAAATGTAATCGACTTGTTTTTCGGATTCGACCTTGGCGATAGTGTTTTTTTTCTGGTTCTCAAAAAACTGGTACGCTTTGGTCGCTGCTTTTAAAAACTCTTCATAACTAAAGGGTTTGAGCAGATAATCCAATGCATCGACTTTGTATCCTTCGACAGCAAACTGGTTATAGGCCGTGGTAAAAATTATTTTTGGTTTTTTGGAGGTGGTCTTTCCGTCAAGAATCCGGGCCAATTCCATTCCTGAAAGGTCCGGCATCTGGATGTCCAAAAAAATCAGGTCAACCTCATTTTGATTGACATAACCCAAAGCCTGGATGGCATTGTCAAATTTGGATTGCAGGCTGAGAAATGAAGTCTGCTCTATGAATTTGGCAACCAAATCCAAAGCCAGAGGCTCATCATCTACCGCAATACATTTGATGGTCATGAGAGGTCAATTTTCAAAGTGATCCTAAATTGGTTTTCGGTGTTTTCCTGGTCAATGTCCAGTTTATATTTGCCCGGATAGAGAAGGTCAAGCCTTCTGATTGTATTGGTCATCCCGATTCCGCTTGCGCTTCCTTCGGGCGTATTTTCTGTTGATTTGAAAATCGTATTTTCAGTGTGTAGGACAAGGTAGTTTTTCTCCCTTGAAAGTGAAATAAGAATAACACTTTCTTTTTGCGAGCTGATGCCGTGCTTGAAGCAGTTTTCAATAAAAGGTAACAGCAGCATGGGTGCGATTTCGGCTTCTTCGATTTTTTCAGGGATCTGAAGGTCCAATTTTACTTTGCCTGTCAGCCTCAGTTTCATCAACTCGATAAAGTCTTTGATAAACTCATTTTCCTTGGTCAGAAGGGTTTGGTTTTTTTCGGTTTCATAGAGTACATACCGCATCATCCTGCTCAGTTTCAACAACGCCGTTTTGGCCTTTTCCACATCGATATTGGTCAGGGCGTAGATATTATTGAGTGTGTTGAAAAAGAAGTGTGGGTTGATCTGTGCTTTAAGGTAGGAAAGTTCAGAATTGATCTGCTGCTGCTGGAGTTCAAGTCTGATTTTTTCATCAGATTGCCATTTTTGGACCGCTACGATACTTGTACTGATCCCTACAGACATACTGAAAATCATAAAACTGAACAAATCATAGCGACTAAAGAAACTTGTTTTGGCTATATATGGGACGCCTGGTCTGAAAGCTTTGTGCATCAATTCAGGCATATTGGTGTATTGATCATATAAAACAAAAATGACCACATAGAACAATCCACCAAGAAGATTCAAGAATAAAAAGAGTGAAGTTTTGTTTTTGAACAATACTTTGGGGATCAGGTAGAAAAAATTGAAATAGAAGGTCAGTACAAGGGATGCAAACTGCAATACTTGCTTGATCCAATACTCATTGGGACGCTCAACCTCTGAGGTTAGTGGTGAAAGCAAAAAGATAACTGATCCAAATAGACTCCAACCCAATATATGGATGAGTAGAGGCAGACTTTTTTTGATAGTGATCTCCGGCATGATACAGATATTATGTAAATGTGATGTAAACTAATGGAAAGTTTTGCGGTTAAACCACAACAATCTACCAATCAGGCTATTTAGTCGCCCAAATGGGAGATTTGGAGGTTAAGTGCCAAAAATGAGTAAATAAATGGGTTTATCAGGCTTTCTATGCCTTTGGTCGATGCATTTCCACTCCCTATCTATTTGATTTTTTTTTGATTTGAATCAGATATTCCTTTGTTGGGTAATCTGTCCAAAAGACAACCACAAAATTTTAAATTGATGAAAACTGCAATCCAACTATTATTTGTTCTTCTCCTTACCATAGGAATCAATGTCTCCCCAGGACATGCCCAAGGATCAAAGCCTGAATATAAAATATCAGGAAAGGTTCTTGACAAATCCAACAACCAGCCTGTAGCGTATGCGGCAGTTTCCTTGTTAGACGCCGAAACACGTCAGAATGTAGCCGGTGCTGTTGCCGATTTTGACGGGGTATTCATTATCTCCGGTTTCAAAAACGGAAACTACCTTGTCCAGGTAACTTTTATGGGTTTTCAGGCCATTACTTCTGGACCACTAGCAGTGACGGATGAAAAAACGTCATTTGATCTTGGGTCTCTTTCCTTGGAACAGGAAGCTGTTGCCCTTCAGGAAGTCACTGTCATGGGACAGCGTGACCTGATTGAGGAGAAAGTGGACAGGACCATTTACAATGCAGAAAATGACAAAACCCTTATCGGCGGAGATGCCTCTGATGTATTGAGAAGAGTTCCTATGCTTTCAGTGGACATGGACGGAAACGTCTCTATGAGAGGAAGTTCAAGCATATTGGTCTTGTTAAACGGTAAGCAATCTGCTATAGTAGCAACCAACGTGGCTGAGGCATTGAAGCAGATTCCTGCCGAAGAAATCAAATCTGTGGAAGTGATTACTTCCCCATCTGCCAAATATGATGCAGAGGGTACAGGTGGTGTCATCAACATCATCACTAAGAAAAACAACATTCAGGGAGCTTCTTTGAACATCAATAGCAGTGTAGGATATAGAGGTTCTAACCTTGGATTGAATGCAAGTTTGAAGCAAAAGAAAATGTCTTGGACATTGGGAGGTTTTGGTAGATCAGGATACAATATCCTTGGCTTTTTCGAAAATCAACAATACATCACCAATGCCGATGGAACAACAAGAAACATTTCCCAATACGCCGACACCAGAAGCAATATGCTTTTTGGCAGGTATAACTTGGGTTGGGATTATGAAATCAACAAATATAACTTCTTGACTGCCTCAGTGAGTTATGGAGTCAGAAACATGAGAAACAGACAGGATGGTTTGTTGACAGATACTTATTTGGATGAGGTGTTGCAAAGTTCATTGTTAAGAGATGTCAATACAGACAACCTTTCAAACAACGTGGACCTGAACTTCAACTACACCAAGTCTTACGAGAAAAAAGGTAAGGAATTCAGTATCTCCGGTTTGTTCAGCCAGAATAACCTGACCAACGACTTCATCAACAGCCAATTCGATAGCAATTTTGAAAACATATCAAGCAGGATCAAAAACCTTAACTCCGGTACCAACCGTGAATTTACACTCCAATTGGATTATGTAACTCCTTTGGCTGAAAATCAGATTCTGGAATACGGAGCAAAAAATATCCTGAGAAAAGCTGTCAGTGACTTCGCTTATTTCACAGCCGAAGGTGCAGATGGTGAATTTGTAGAAGTGGATGACGTGACCTTCTCCAACGAATTCAGCTATGATCAGAATGTGACTGCGGCTTATGCGTCTTACACCACTAATTTCCTCAAGAAGTATGCCTTCAAAGGAGGTATGAGGTATGAATACACCAGCATTGCTGCGGATTTCTCTAACTCAGAACTTGACGGTGAGATTCCTTCTTTTGGCGTTTGGGTTCCAAGTTTGAACTTGAGCAGGAAATTGGAAAAAGGAAATATGATCAAAGCGGCCTACAACAGAAGGGTGCAGAGACCATCTTTGAATTTCCTGAATCCCAACATCAATGCCGCAAACCCGCAGCAGGTTTCTCAAGGTAACCCGTTGTTGGAGCCTGAGTTGACAGATAATTATGAAATGTCATATAGCACCTTCTTCAAAGGCTCAAACTTGAATTTCACTACCTACTTCAGAAATACAACAGGTTCTATCCAGCCTGTGAGGACGGTGAGACAGGACGATATCATTTTCACAACCTATGAAAACATCGGACAGGAAAAAGCCTACGGATTGTCAGTGTTTGCCAATGTCAACCTTTCAGGCAAGTTTTCTGTCAACGGTAGTGTGGAAGGATATTTCGCACAATTGGATAACGGTCTGACCGATCCCTTGTATGCAGCATCCAATGACGGTTTTGTATTCAGCGGAAGAATATTTGCAAACTATACATTACCAAAAGATTGGCAGGTACAGGCTTTCACTTTCCAAAGAGGAAGAAGGGTTGAATTGCAAGGAACTTCAGGCGGATTCGGTGTATATGGTTTGAACTTCAACAAATCATTCAATGAAAA
Source organism: Cognataquiflexum rubidum (assembly GCF_022538115.1). Classification (GTDB taxonomy): domain Bacteria; phylum Bacteroidota; class Bacteroidia; order Cytophagales; family Cyclobacteriaceae; genus Cognataquiflexum; species Cognataquiflexum rubidum. The sequence continues at coordinate 139,161 of NZ_JAKZAL010000003.1, forward strand.
AAGAGGTTCGATCGGTTTTGGTGCTGAAAACTTCTTTACCAAAGTATTTACCATCGACAATGAGTTGATCACGCCAACAATCATGCAACAGAGTACAGTTGGTTTGAAAAACATGAATTTCAAGATCAACTTCAACTATAGAATAGGGAAACTGTCAGTCGACGGACCTTCAAGAAAAAAGAAAAGAGGAGTGACCAACGACGATCTTAAAGAAGGTGGCGACGGCAACAGCGGTGCAGCCACCGGCGGAAATAATTAATAATAGTTAAATGATTGGGTAATAGTTATTAATTAACCGCTAGGTTTTGCCTAGCGGTTTTTTTGTTTTTTTTGATATTATGTAAATCCGCTCTTTTGCCACCATCGCTATTTAAAAAATAACCTCGACTTCGCTCGGCCACCGGATATTGAATGAGGACTAGGAAGGGAGGAAAATGCGGCGCAGTCGCATTTTCCTCCCTTCCTCTAAAAACAAAACCATCGGGCACCGAGCGAAGTCGAGGTGTAAATCAAAATAAAATTAGGCCATTGGTGTCATTGCAGACAATCATATTAGATAGAATGGTCAGAAACCATTTGGCATTGACTTTCCCCAGAGATTTTCAAAAGAAACAGACATAAAAAAACCACTCGGTCTACCCAAGTGGTTTTTATAATTTTATTTCTCTTCTTCGAACTTCCTACCTCTTACTTTCTACCTTTTACCTCCAACTTCCTAACTTCCCAACTTCCTAACTTCCCAACTTCCTAACTTCCCAACTTCCTACTTATACATCACCTTCTTCACAGCCTCGATGGTCCTCTTTACATTTGGCAAGGTTGCTTCAATATAAGTAGGGGAATAGCTCAAAGGGATGTCCATGGAGTTGACCCTGATAACAGGCGCATCAAGATAGTCAAAGGCATTTCTTTGGATATGGTAAGCGAGTTCTGAAGAAAGCCCTGCAATTGGGTTGGCTTCTTCCACAACTACACACCTGTTGGTTTTCTTTACAGATTCCAGGCAAGTAGCATAATCTATCGGCCTGACAGTTCTCAAATCTATGATTTCTGCTTCGATACCTTCTTTTGCCAATTCATCAGCAGCTTCAAATACCACTTTCATCATTTTACCAAATGAAATGATCGTGACATCTTTTCCTTTTCTTTTGACGTCAGCGACACCGATAGGCAATAAATATTCTCCTTCAGGAACTTCACCTTTGTCACTGTACATCAATTCAGATTCCATAAAGATCACAGGATCCGGATCCCTGATGGCAGCTTTCATCAAGCCTTTTGCATCATAGGGATTAGAAGGAACAATCACTTTCAGTCCAGGAGTATTTGCAAACCAGTTTTCAAAATTTGAAGAGTGAGTGGCACCAAGTTGACCGGCATTTCCTGTTGGTCCTCTGAATACGATCGGAACACTATAGGCTCCACCTGACATGGAAAGCATCTTGGCCGCAGAGTTGACGATCTGATCTATCGCAACCAACGAAAAGTTGAATGTCATGAATTCGATGATGGGCTTGAGGCCATTCATGGCTGCTCCTACTCCCAAACCCGCAAAACCAAGTTCTGCGATCGGGGTATCAATCACCCTATCCGGACCAAACTCATCCAACATTCCTTGGGATACCTTGTAGGCGCCGTTGTATTCTGCCACTTCTTCGCCCATCAGAAACACGTTTTTATCGCGTCTCATTTCTTCGGACATGGCTTCTCTTAATGCTTCTCTAAATTGAATAACTCTCATTTTAAACAGTATTTGCGCTCGCAAAAATAGGAAGTAATCCCTCAAATCCAAAACAACCTTTGGTTTGAGGACCTATATTTTAAGAATGGTTTTTTGGTAAGGAATCGGCTCTTGGATTATTGTTTTTCAGGCTTGGTGACAGGCTTGCCGGATTCTACCCAATTATTCAAACCGCCTTCGAGCATGTATATCTTTGTGAACCCAAGTTCTTTCATTTTCTCTGTAGCTGGAATGGTTCTCTTTGCAGACCTGCAATAGACATAATAGGTTTTCTTTTTGTTGAGTTTGCCGACTTCTTCCTCAAAGTTACCTCCTGTCCAATTGATGAAAGTTGCCCCTTCGATATGCCCCTCTGCGATTTCTTCCGGGGTTCGGATATCCAATATCACTGCCTTTTTACCTTTGTGGCCTTTGATGTCAAATTCAGCAGGGCTGAGTTTAGGAGCTCCTTCCTGAGCATGGGATACTTTCGGTAAAGCAAGGAAAAGGGTCAGGACCATCAGCGTCCAAACTGATTTTACCCAAGTGGTTTTATTGTTCATGAATTTTTGGTGTTTGATTTTTTAGGATTTCTTTAGGTATGTGCGCTATCTTGCCCCTAGCCATTATAGAACTCGGAAGGTCTACAATTGATTGGCTCCGCCTCGGCGGACAAGTGTGGACTGTCGACTTTGGTCTAATTATCCGTAGCATTGATCTTGAACATAAGCCTGTGTCAAAATAGGGATAATCATATTTCTTTATTTCTTTAGCAACGAATTTACTGATTAAAAAATTTAAATATTCCAAAATGAAGAAAATCGGCCTTATTTCCGATTCCCATGGTTACCTGGACGAGATTGTGACCGGCCATTTGGCGGATGTCGATGAAATATGGCATGCCGGGGATATCGGTGACCTGTCTATTTTGAATATCCTTCCGCGGGATAAGGTATTGAGAATCATCACCGGAAATATTGATGACCAAGAGGCAAGAAGCGGATATCCTGAAGAATTATGGTTTGAAGTTGACGGCCTCAAAGTAGGAATGATTCATATCGGAGGAAAACCTCCTCAATATGCTAAAGGAGTCAAAAACCTCATCCGACAGCACGGTGTGCACCTGTTTGTTTGCGGGCATTCCCATGTCTGTAAGGTGGAATTTGACAGAAACCTGAATTGCCTTTACATGAATCCCGGGGCTGTTGGTCAGTCAGGTTTTCATATTGTGAGGACAATGTTGCTTTTTGAGATTGAAAACGGCAAGATTCAAAACCTCAGGGTGGTGGAATTGGGGAAAAGAGGACGGGGTTAAAGGTTTATTGGTTATTTGTTTAACTGTATTGCAGAAAACTTGTCTTATTTCATGAAGAAAGGTTCAAATAAAAAAACATTCATGTTAAGAGTACATTCCATTTATCAGATTTAAACAATTAACCCTTTAACCAAATAACCAATAACCATTAACCAAATAACCATTAACCAAATAACCAATAACCAAATAACCCTTTAACCAATAACCATCCAATAAAAAAAGGCAACGAGTCCATCGTTGCCTTTTTTATTTCTTGTGAAAGAAAAGTAAAATAGGATTAAGCGAAGTTCTTTTTCAATTCTTCGATGTCAACATTTTTGATTACCGGCTTGGCACTCAACTGTTTGATCTTAATCACTCTTGTATTTTGCTTAAGTCTCTTTCTTTTCAATTTTCTTTTTAAAGCAGTAACTCCCATCGTCTTATTCTTTATGTGAACGCAAATGAAGCGCAAAATTAAGATAAAAATTTGATTTTGCTTAACTTTGGTCAAAATTAATGTAAAAGATGGCTGTCCAAAAACCAAGTTTGCCAAAAGGAACCCGTGATTTCGGTCCGCTCCAAATGGCAAGGAGAAATTTCATTTTAGATACAATCAAAGATACATTCAGGCTTTTTGGTTTTCAGCAGATCGAAACTCCCGCCATGGAAAACCTCAGTACGCTGACAGGAAAATATGGCGATGAGGGAGATCAGTTGCTTTTTAAAATATTGAACAGTGGAGATTTCATCAAAGATGTCAATGCGGAAGACCTCCTGTCCGGAAGTTCCCAAGTATTGCCGAAAGTAGCTGAAAAAGGCCTCCGGTATGACTTGACGGTTCCTTTTGCACGGTACGTGGTGATGAAAAGAAATGACATTTCTTTTCCATTCAAGCGTTTTCAGATCCAGCCTGTTTGGAGAGCGGATCGGCCACAAAGAGGGAGATACAGAGAGTTTTACCAATGTGATGCCGATGTGGTAGGCACGGACAGTTTGGTATGTGAGCTTGAAATCCTGTTGATGATCAAGCGGGTATTTGGGAAACTTGGTATCACAGATTATGATATCAAAGTCAACAACCGAAAAATCCTGACCGGAATCTCTGAAGTGATCGGTGAAAAAGGGAGAGAAGGAGAATTGTGCGTCGCCATCGATAAATTGGATAAAATAGGTTGGGAAAAAGTACAGGAGGAGTTGGCACAAAGGAATTTTGGGCAAGATTCCATTTCCAAATTGGAGCCGATTATCAGTCTCAAACAAAACAATGCAGACAAACTCAATTTTCTAAAGGATTTTTTGAGTTCCTCCGAAACCGGATTAAAGGGAATCGCCGAACTCGAAGAAGTTTTGGATTTGTTGCATAAATACGGAGAATCCGAAGCCCATGTAGATTTCGACGTGGTGTTGGCTAGAGGCCTGACTTATTATACAGGCGCCATATTCGAAGTCAAAGTTAATCATGTCACTATCGGATCGGTAAGTGGAGGAGGAAGGTACGACAACCTTACCGGGGTTTTTGGTTTGGAAGGTGTATCAGGTGTGGGATTCTCTTTTGGAGTGGACAGGCTATATGATGTAATGGATGAGCTTGGGATTTTTCCTGAAAGCAATTTGGATAAAACCAAAGTGCTGATTACCCATTTTGACGAAAAAGGATTTGAATACGGGCTTCAAATCCTTCAAAAATTAAGGTCAGCTGGTGTTTCTTCAGAATTGTTTCCCGAAATCGGGAAAATCAAAAAGCAACTGACCTATGCGGACAAAAAGCAGATTCCTTTTGTCATCATTTTGGGGGATAACGAAATCCAACAGGGAAACATCAGCCTTAAAAACCTAAATTCCGGCACACAGGAGACTATCAGTATAGATAGAGCCATCGAAATCCTCATCAACAGTTAACCCAACAACCAAATAACCAACAACCAAATAACCAATAACCAAATAACCAATAACCCCACAACCAATAACCAAATAACCAATAACCAATAACCAACAACCAAATAACCAATAACCAAATAACCCAAACCCCTAATTCACTTCCAGGATAGAATTGATAGGGATATGGGTATTGCATTTCAATGAAATAAATCTGTCTCCGACCGCCCAAACGGTCGTGCTGACCTGATAGGTATTTCCCACAGCATCTTCAAAAACAATTGTTGATTTGCTGCGGAGAAGATTTCCTATAGCCTGCGCCCGCATGAGATCAAAAGTCCTTCGCCTTCTCGCCATGTCATCCTCTAGAACCTCCTTACCGGAGAACCGGAGTTCGCTTATTTTTTCTTTTTCTATTTTCTCGATTGTTTTCATAGGAATAAGAATAATAATGTGAATATACAGACTATCAATCGATCAATTCTTCCAAAATGTTTCAAGCTGTTCATTTAATTTGTTAATCGTTAAGATTAAAAGAATTAAATTTTGTACATGCTGCTCATAGCTTTCATGCACCCAAATGGCCTGATTTCTTTTATATTTGCAACCTAAAAAAACAAATTCTATGTTTGATTTTATGAGTATCATGAATAAGGTAAAGGAAGCCCAGGCAAAAATCAAAGATGCCCAGGCCAAATTGGTCCACCTTACCGCAGAGGGAGAATCCGGGGCAGGATTGGTAAAAGTGACTGTAAATGGAAACAGGAAAGTCATGTCTATCGACATGGACGATTCTTTGGTAAACCTTTCGGATAAAGAAATGCTCAGCGACCTGATTGTGGCTGCCACCAATAAAGCCCTTGAGGCCATAGAAATCAAGATCAAAGAAGAGCTCAAATCTGCTACCGATGGCATGATGCCCAATATTCCGGGAATGGATCTTGGAAGTATGTTTTGATGCAACTTGCCGCTATAGTCATATTGAATTACAATGGAGTAGAGATGCTCCGCAGATTTCTACCCTCTGTTATCGGGTTTTCTGCATTTCCGATTATTATCGCTGATAATGGAAGCGCTGATCAATCTGTAGATTTTCTTCAAAGAGAATTTCCCCAAATCCGTCTGATTCAGCTAGAATCAAATTTTGGGTTTACCGGAGGATATAACCGCGCCTTGGAAATCCTGAAAGGAGATTTTGAGAATTATATTTTGCTCAATTCTGATGTTCAGGTCGAACAGGATTGGGATGTAAAATTGATCCGGTTTTTGGATGAAAACAGAGAGGCAGCAGCGGTTCAGCCAAAAATCCTGTCGTTTCCCCATCCCGGATTTTTTGATTATGCCGGTGCGGGTGGTGGATTTTTGGATAGCCTTGGGTATCCATATTGCAGGGGAAGGATTTTCAATACCATAGAAAAAGACAGCAACCAATACGATGATATTGTCAAGGTGCATTGGGCTTCCGGGGCATGTATGGCCATCCGATCACAGATTTTCCATACTGCCGGTGGATTTGATGAAAGATTTTTTGCCCACATGGAGGAGATTGACCTGTGTTGGAGAATCAGGAAAATGGGATATTCCATCCATTATTTGGGAACTTCAAAAGTTTGGCATGTCGGTGGCGGGACACTTGACAGGACAAGCCCATGGAAAACATTCCTTAATTTCAGAAACAACCTATTGATGCTCCATAATAATGAAAGGCCTTCGCGCTTTGCTTTGATTTATTTGATTAGACTTGGGTTGGATTTTTTGGCCGCATCAGTATTTTTGGTCAGGGGTAGCTTTGAAGATGCAAAGGCTGTATTCAGAGGACACATTGAATTTCATAAAATGAAATCAAAATTTCCTGACATCACTTCCGCTGAATACATGCCATTTAAGGAAAAAGGGATGTTCCGAAGATCGATCCTTTGGGATTACTATATAAGAGGAAAGAAGAATTTTAGCGAACTTTAGTCAAAAAGGACAGGATTGTTCATCTTGCGGAGATACTTTCTGATTTTCATCATCATGGCAAGACTTACATATAAGATGACCGGAGATCCTAAGGTGACAAAAGAACTGTAAATGAAGAATAACCTGATGCTATCTATGGGGAAATGGAAACGTTCCCCGAGCTTGTAACAAACGCCAAAAGCCCTATCTTGAAAAAAAAGCTTAATCTCGTTCATATATAGTTGGTTTTGGTTAGCGGGATAAAAGTACTAATTTAAAATCATTAATCTAATTGAATGCCAAATGTTTAATAATCTGATAAAATCAGCAGCCTTTTTTTTGCTAATCCATATTTTAGGTTCCTGCAGTCCAAAGATAGGGAGGTACGACACCCTTATGGATGGAATCGTGGCCAAGCCGGAAGTATTGCAATTACATAGAGATTCTGTTCGTGTTACTGTTCAGGGAGCGATTCCTCTTTCATTATTGAACCAAGATTCAAAAATTTACCTCTATCCCGAATACATCTATGGTGAAGGTTCCTTGAGATTGGGTGAAATCATTCCCTTTGACGGGGCCTACACCAAAAACCTCGTGGAGGCCAAAGTGGCGGAGACCATTGTATTTCCCTATTTGCCTGGGATGGAACAAGGAGAATTGGTCATCAAAGGAGTTGTCGAAAGGAAAAAGGGAGTCTTTCAGGCTCCAAATAAAGTAATAGCAACGGGTTTGGAGATTACGCCTCTATTGACACGGTATGGTCAGGTCCTTTCAGACCAACCGATACCCGATATCGGGATTTATATGACCAAAATTTTTCAGGATATGAATCAAACCGAAACCCGGGACTTTTATATTCCTTTTGAAATGGGGAGTGGGCAAAAACAAAATCCTGTTTTCCAAGTCTCTTTCACGGATTACTTGATAAAGGGAGAACCGGGGATGAAAATCAATAAGGTGGTGGTTACCGGATTGTCCTCTCCGGAATCAAAAGACAATATCATAGGCTTAGCAAAAAAGAGAAGCGATTTTATCTCCGAAAGATTGAAAGCCAACCGTTCCTTGAGGAACACACCTGTTGAATCGATGTACCGGTCAGGGGATTGGTTTGACCTCAGACAGTTATTGACAGATTATGAAGGGATCACACAGGAACAAAAAGAAGAGGTTTATACCATATTATTGAATGGAAACAGCTTCGCCTCACAATTGGCTTCACTGCAAAAACTACCGGGCTACAGGAATATTTCAAGGGATTTATTTCCAATGTTGAGGTCAGCCAAAGTTTCTTTTGAACTTGAAAACACCCGTCTTAATGATGTGGAAATATCAGCCGGAGTTTTTGCCCTTCTCAAAGACCAAAAGCCTTTGGAGGGTTTTGGCGAGGAGCATCTGACCTATGCCGCTCAGAATGCCCTGAAATTAGATGAAAAGGAAGCTATTTATAAGAAACTCGCAGAACTCTATCCCAGTGAACATGCATTTAACAATCTTGGGGTGGTATACTTAAATATGGCACAAAGGGAATTGGATGTACGCAAAAGAAATATTTTAATCACCGACGCCATTTCCAATTTGACCCAAGCCAACAAAATAAAAGCAAGCTCGATAACCTTACATAATTTAGGCAGAGCGTATTTGTTGAGGGAAGATTATTTTGAGGCATACATAGCTATTTCTGAGGCCTCGGCATTGGAAAAGGAAGAGACCAATGAGTTTCTAAACTACAATGAAGGCCTACGTGGGGCATTGGACATCCTCAACGGAGATTATAAACTTGCCACCATCAGGTTTAATAGAACCATGGAAAACGAAAGTAATTTTTTCAACAAAGGGCTTGCCTATTTTTTATCAGAGGATTATTTGGCGGCTTCAGAAAACTTTGAAGCTGCTGTTCAGGCAGATAGAGAAACAGGTTATGGTTTTTATGGAATCGCCCTTGTGGCTGCTGCAAACGGGGATAAAGAAGCATTAATGGAGAACCTTGGCAAAGCGGTGGAAAGAAGTGAATTCCTAAAAGAGAAAGCACTCAAGGATATAAATTTCAAAAATTACAGAAATGAACAAGAATTTATTAACCTGTTTAGATAGTATGTAAAAAGGAGAATATTATGTGCCTACTGACCAAATTTCATTTTTCTAGAAAAACTTTTGAATTTGTGTTTTATCATTTATATTAGTTCCTGTGATAGGAGTTTACAATAGAAAACTTCAATTCCTGAAATGGTTGCCAAATAATATATTTTATATATATTGGCACCCAAAGAAATTAACATCTCTTAACATTAACCCAAAATCTCGATGCCTATGAGTCCATTCTTTTTTTTTGAAGAGTAAAATAAATCGATTTAGCACCCCTTAAATTGGCGTTTTGGATCACTTATCCAACACGAAGTAAAGACAGAATCCCTGTCGAGGTATAATCAGCAATAGTTTCGGAAATCAAATCTACTTCCTTAAAACTGTTGCAATTATTTTAAAGATACTTGCAAACGATTGCACTATCGGTTGAATTGATGAAAAACTTTAAAATCTTATCAATTAATAATTATTACCCAATCAATCTATGTTTATGGAAAAACTCTACAAAAGCCTAAGTGTATTCCTACTACTCTTAGTACTTTCCAGCGCCACGGCGTTGGCACAAAAAACGGTCACAGGAACCATCTTGGATGAGTTCGGTGACGGATTGCCGGGCGTTACCGTATTGGTAAAAGGAACCACTACAGGTACGGCCACTGATATTGACGGAAAATTCTCCCTCAATGTACCAAGCAACGAAAGTGTGCTTGTTTTCTCTTTTATTGGCTACAGGGCTGTCGAGCAGGTAGTGGGCAACCGTTCCGTGATCGACCTGTCTATGGCACCAGATGAAAGACAATTATCCGAATTGGTTATCACCGGTTATACCATTGATAGCCGAAGAGAAACTACCGGTGCGATATCCACTGTCAACCCAAGAGACTTGACCATCATACCTACAGGTAACGTGGAGCAGGTTCTTCAAGGTAGGATTGCGGGTGTTACCGTTGTTACTAACGGTCAGCCTGGAACTGCTTCTCAGGTTAGGGTGCGTGGTTTCGGTGCATTTGGAGGTAACAACCCTTTATACGTTGTAGATGGAGTACCTGTGGAAAGCACTGACTTTCTTAACCCTGACGATATCGAGTCCACTACTGTATTGAAAGATGCAGCTGCGGCTTCTATCTATGGTGCAAGGGCAGCCAACGGTGTAATCATTTACACTACCAAAGGTGGCAACAAGAAATCTCAAAAATTAAGATTTACCTATGACGGTATGTATGGTTTTACAGATCCGGGAGCAGGTTTGAGTATGGCTAATCCACAGGATTTCGCTGATTTAACTTGGTTGGCTGAAACCAATCAGGCTAGAATTGACGGAAGAGCCCCAAATTATGGACACCCTCAGTTCGGCACAGGTTCTTCACCGGTTATGCCTTATTACATCAATGTCGGCGGCGCTGCAGGTGTTGCAGGTCCATTGAGCCAAGCGCAATTGGATGAGCAGAGAGCACTTTACAATATTGACCCAAGAAAAGGTCCTGTGCACCAATTGGTGAGAGCAGCTACCGGCGAGGGTACTGATTGGTATGAAGCTGTAACAAGAAGAGCTCCTATCACAAGGCACTCTTTGGGCTTCTCAGGAGGAAATGGTACAAGCAGGTTCTTTATGGGCTTGGGTATTCAGGAGCAGGCAGGTATCTTGACCGGAAACGACTTCAGAAGGATAACTTTAAGAGCGAATTCTGAGCATAACCTTGGATCAAAAGTAAGAATCGGTCAAAACTTCCAGGCTACTTACCGTTCTGTTCTTGGACAGACAGGTGGTAATAATGGTCAGGGTGTATCAGGTGATGAAAATGATATCCTTCAGGCATTCAGGATGCCATCAATTATCCCTGTCAGGGATGAATTCGGTGGCTATGCAGGTACTGCAGCAAGAGGATTCAACAACCCAAGAAACCCTGTAGCAAACAGAGAAGGTTTGGAAGATAACAGAAACTTCAATGCCAATGCTTTCGGTAACGTGTATTTGGAAGTTGATCCAATTCAGGATCTGACATTCAGAACTTCCATCGGTGGTCAGTATGACAACTTCTACGGAGTAGGTTTCAGCAGATTGCAGTATGAGAACTCAGAAAACAATTCCGCTTTTGGATACAATGAGTTTTCGGGATATGTTATGCGTTGGACATTTACCAACACCTTGACTTACACCAAAAAATGGGGTCAGCATGCAGTTAGGGCATTGTTAGGTCAGGAAGCCTTGAATACGGGTGCAGGAAGAAACATTTCAGGTTTGGGTCAAAATCCTTTCTCTGAAGATCCTAACTTTGTGAACATTTCTAACTTGCCTGTTCCTACAAGACAAGTTAACTCCGGTCAGTTCAAAGGCGTGAATTTCTATTCCCTGTTTGCTACAGCGAGGTACACATTCAATGACAAATATATTGTTGACGCCGTTGTACGAAGAGATGGTTCATCTAGATTTGGTGAGAATAATAGATACGGTGTTTTCCCTGCATTCTCTGCAGCTTGGAGAATCTCTGCTGAAAGCTTCATGGCTTCTGCCACTTGGTTGGATGATTTGAAAATCCGAGGTGGTTGGGGTCAGATGGGTAACTCCAACAACGTAAACCCTGATAACCAGTTCAGCTTGTTCGGCGGTAACGTAGGTGCTTCTTCTTATGATATCAGCGGTACCAACAGTTCAGCAATCATTGGATTCAGAAGACAAAGATTGGGTAACCCTGATGGGAAATGGGAAACTTCTGTAACCAAAAACATCGGTTTCGACGGTACTGCTTTTGGTGGTAAATTGGATGTGATCGTTGACTTTTGGCAAAAGGACACCAGGGATCTATTATTTACAGTTCCGGTTCCTTCCACAGCAGGTTTCAATGCTGCTGCCCCTTCAGTCAACATAGGCGAAATGATGAACAGAGGTGTGGACATCATGGTCTCTACCAGAGGTAACTTCAACAAGGACTGGAGATACGAATTCCAAGTAAATGGTGGTTTGTTGAAAAATGAGATTGTGTTCTTAGCACCGGGATTGAATTTCATTACTTCTGGCAACCCAAGTTTCAGGGGTATTGAACCGATCAGAAATGCAGTGGGTCAACCACTTTCCTCTTTCTTCGGCTATCAGGTAGAAGGTTTGTTCCGTAATCAAGAAGATGTAAATAGCCATGCCACCCAGCCGGGTGCTGCTCCTGGAAGATTTAAATTCCAAGATATCAACGGAGACGGTGCTATTACTCCTGATGACAGAACTTTCTTGGGAAGCCCTGTTCCTAAATTCTCCGGAGGCTTTAACTTCATCATCGGATACAAAAACTTTGACATGGCTGCTTATTTCTACGGAACAGCAGGCAACAAAATCTGGGCACAATGGAGATGGTTTACCGACTTCTTCCAGACTTTCGAAGGTGCTGCTATCTCGACCAGGTTGAACGATGCTTGGACTCCAAATAACCTTGGTGCCACAGTACCGGTTGTTGAGAAAACCGCAAACTTCAGTACTTCTAACGTTGCTAACTCTTATTACGTAGCTGATGGTTCTTATTTGAGATTGCAAAACCTAACCATAGGTTACACGCTTCCAAACGAGATCCTTCAGAGATGGAAGATAGAAAGATTAAGAGTATTTGCATCAGGTAATAACCTGTTAACCTTAACAGGCTATGATGGATTGGATCCAATGGTAGGTGGTAATGTGGATACTGCCTTTGGTATAGATGTGGGTAACTATCCTGTAACAAGAGGATATACCATGGGTTTGAATCTTGCTTTCTAATCAAACAATCTGTTTAACAAACTGTTATTGTAAAAAAAATTCATAAATCAATTTAAATTATGAAAAACATAAAATTTCAATTCGCGGCAATGCTGACAGCGGGAATGATGCTGTTTGCTACAAGTTGTGACGATTCCTTTCTGGAAGTTCCTCCGGTGGGTCAGTTAAGTGAAGCGCAGTTAAGTTCACTTGCCGGAATAGATGCAGTCCTAATCTCTGTCTATTCTCAAGTCAATGGCCGATTTCAAAGATTAGCTTCTCCTTCCAACTGGGTTTGGGGAAGTATCAGAGGCGGGGATGCCAATAAAGGCACTGACCCGGGTGACTTTTCTACCATCAACCCTATCCAGAGATTTGAGACGGATCCTACCGTTTCTATTCTTGAAGAAAATTGGAATGGTAACTTTGAAGGTATTGCGAGAGCAAACCAGGTATTGAGGTTATTGGACGTAAAAGGTGCTGATGTTTCTGATTCCTACGCTAAAATTGTTGAAGCGCAGGCGAGATTCCTAAAAGCACATTTTTACTTCCAACTTTGGAGAAACTTCAACAAAGTGCCTATCATCCCTAAAGATGCTGATTACAAAAAAGGCTTGGAAGAAATCAAGAATGACCAAGAAATGCTTCCATACATTGAGGCTGAAATGAGATTTGCGGCAGATAACCTCCCTGCAACCCAACCTCAAGTAGGAAGAGTTAACTCTTGGGCAGCTAAAGCTTATTTGGGTAAAATCATCCTTTACAAAGCAAATCAAACCGGCGCTGCTGCTGATTATCAAGCTGCAAAGGCTTTGTTTGACGATGTGATCGCAAATGGTGTAACAAGCAATGGCTTGAAATATGGTTTGGTTCCTTATTATGACAATATGTTCAGAGGAGCTAATGACAACCACCAAGAGTCTATTTGGGCTTATCAGTCAGCAGCGAATACAGGTTCTGTAAACAATGCAAACCCTGAGTTTGACTTGAACTTCCCATACAATACCGGACCTAATGGTCCAGGTAACTGCTGTGGATTCTTTCAGCCTAGCTTTACATTTGTAAACTCTTTCAGAACTAGCAATGGTCTTCCTTTATTGGATGGGTCATTCAATGCCCCTGCAAACAGAGTTGCAAATGACATGGGTATCGGTTCAGCTGCTCCATTTACTCCGGATGCAGGTCCACTTGACCCTAGGCTTGACCACACTGCAGGAAGAAGAGGTATCCCTTATTTGGATTGGCAAGATCATCCAGGCGCAGCTTGGATCCGTAACCAACCTAATGCAGGTCCTTATGCGCCTAGAAAATATGTGTACACTAGAGCTGAGAGAGGTTCATTCCAAGATAACTCTTCATGGACTCCGGGTTATACAGGTATCAATTTCATGATTATCCGTTTTGCTGATGTTTTATTGATGTCTGCTGAAGCAGATATCGAAGTCGGTAGTTTGGAAACAGCAAGAGCTAAAGTTAACTTGGTAAGGACAAGAGCTAAGAATTCTCCTTTATTAAGAGCTAACGGAACCCCTGCTGCAAATTATGTGATCAATACCTATGATGCTGCTTGGACAGATGCCAATACCGCACGTTTGGCTGTAAGATTTGAGCGTAAGTTAGAATTGGGTATGGAAGGTCATAGATTCTACGACCTGGTAAGATGGAAAACTGACAAGGCTGAATTGGATGCTTATTTTGCATTGGAAGGCGTATTATTGGCTGCTGCAATGGGAAGTACTTCTTATGACATCAAACATCGTTTGTTACCATTGCCTCAAAACCAAATTGACTTGGTAGGTTCTGATATCTTGACTCAGAATCCTGGATTCTAATCAATAATGTTAGAATAATCTTTATAAAAAGAGGCAGCTGAAAAGCTGTCTCTTTTTTTTTGATACTGCTGTCATTTTTCACTTTTCTTTTTTTGGGAGAAGATAATATCATGTAAATTCAAACCCTGACCCGATTGCAATCTAACCCATGCCTGCCCAATGAAATCAGAAATCTATTTGAGTGTTATTATTTTGGTTTTTCTTTTTTCCTGTTCGAAAAAAGAGGAAACCCTTTTCAACCAGCTTTCTCCCAATGAGACAGGAATAGATTTTAACAACCTGATTGTGGAATCTGATTCCTTTAACATCCTCACAGATGAATATATTTTCAACGGAGGAGGAGTAGCGACAGGGGATTTCAACAATGATGGACTCCCGGATTTATTCTTCACCGGAAATCAGGTAGCCAATAAACTTTATTTGAATGAAGGCAAATTTAAATTCAAAGACATCAGCGCCACCGCGGGCATTGAAGCAAAGGACAGATGGAGTACGGGAGTTACAGTCGTAGACATCAACGGGGACGGATTCTTGGATGTCTACGTGTGTGCGGCGATGTTTAAGGAAGTGGAAAAGAGAGCGAACATGCTTTTTGTAAACCAGGGATTGAACGAAGATGGTGTACCCACTTTCATCGAATCTGCTGCACAATATGGCATAGCAGGGGCCGATAACAGTATGATGGCTACCTTTTTTGACTACAACAACGATGGACTTCTTGATCTTTATGTCCTCAACAATGAGCAGAATAAGTCAATTCCTTCTAATTACAGAGAAAAAATCACCGATGGTTCGGCCATCAACAATGACCGGCTTTACCGAAACAACGGAAATGGTTCTTTCACAGATGTGACCATAGAAGCAGGTATTACCATCGAGGGATTTGGGCTGGGGCTAGCCGTTGCAGACTTGAATGGAGACGGATGGTCTGACCTGTACATCAGCAATGATTACACGACCAATGATATCCTGTATATCAATAACCAAAACGGTACTTTTTCCAACCGATCCAAAACCTTTCTCCGACACCAAAGCATGTTCTCGATGGGTTCTGATATCTCCGATTATAACAATGACGGCTTTCCGGATATTGTCACTTTGGACATGCTCGGTGAAAACAACTTCAGGAAGAAAACCACGATTTCCAAAAATTCCTACCAGACTTATATCAGCAACGAACAGTGGGGCTATGAATACCAACATGTACGCAACATGCTTCATGTGGGCAATGGACCAAATATTCCCTTCAGTGAAATCGGGTTTATGGCAGGAATGTACCAGACTGATTGGTCTTGGTCGCCACTATTTGTGGACATGGACAATGATGGAAACCGGGATTTGTTGATCACCAACGGCTTTCCAAGGGACATTACGGACAAGGACTTTGCCAATTACCGGGCAGATGTTGGTGGAGTTGCTTCGGTCAGGCAATTGTTGGATTCTATACCGGTAATCAAAATCCCGAATTATGCCTACCAAAATAAGGGAGACTGGACTTTTGAAAATGTCGGAGTCAATTGGGGACTCAGCAAGCCTTCCTTTTCCAATGGAGCTGTTTTTGCGGATTTGGACCTAGATGGTGACCTTGATTATGTGGTCAACAACATCAATGACCCGGCCTTTGTTTTTGAAAATACATTGAATACAAAAGAGATCAAACCCAATTACCTCAGGATAAAATTGAAAGGCCCTGCTTCCAATCCCTTTGGAGTCGGCGCAAAACTGGTTCTCAGGTTTGGAGAGGGAAAATTCCAATACCATGAACAGCAACTTTCCAGAGGGTACTTGTCTGCGGTGGAAGACGTAGTTCATTTTGGCTTGGATACAATAAATGAAGTCAATTCCTTGGAAATTCTTTGGCCGGATGGACGATACGAAAAAACAGATGGCCTCAATGCCAATCAGGTCATTGAACTGAAACATGCCAATGCTGCTTCACAACCTACCCTATTGCCTTTTCCTTTTGGACCAAAATCGGTTTCCCCGATGTTGGAAGAAGTTTCAGCAAAACTTGGGGTAGAATTTGTCCATCAGGAAATGGATAAAATCGACTACAATGTCCAAAGAACACTCCCTCACAAACTCACCCAATATGGTCCAAGCTTGGCGGTAGGGGACGTGAATGGCGACGGATTGGAGGACTTTGTCATTGGAAGTGCTTCGGGTTATTCTCCTGTGGTAAATTTGCAGAAGCCTGATGGGACTTTTTCTTCGAAGGAAATGTTTGCAACTGACCTTGAAAAATCCTTTGAGGAAATGGGAATGCTGCTTTTTGACCTCGACAATGACGGAGACCTTGACCTATACCTCGTTTCCGGCAGTTCGGAGTTTATGCCCGACGCAGCCGAATACCAAGACAGAATATATACCAATGACGGCAAAGGCAACTTTTCTGAACAAAAAGATATCCTTCCTTCCTTTAGGTCGAGTGGTACCGTAGTCCGTGCAGCAGACTTTGATGGGGATGGATTCATGGATCTTTTTGTAGGAGGAAGGACTCCCATCGCCCAATACCCGCTGCCCGACCAATCCCTTATCTTGAAAAACAACCAAGGCAAGTTGGAAGATGTCACAGACATTGTAGCGCCTGGATTGCGCAGGGTCGGTATGGTGACAGATGCGCTGTGGACGGATGTGGATGGAGATGGCCGGCTTGACCTGTTGGTAGCGGGCGAATTGATGCCCATCACGGTTTTCCTCAACAAAGGGTCCCAATTGGAGAAAATGACGGGTTCAGGTTTGGAAAATCATCTGGGTTGGTGGAACAGCCTTGTTTCAGGTGACTTTGACGGAGATGGGGACATGGACTATGTCGCTGGAAATATGGGGGCAAACAATTATTACCACCCGACAATGGACCGCCCGGTGAAAATCTATGCCAAAGACTTTGACGATAACAAAAGCATAGATCCTGTCACGATCACCTATTTCAAAGACAATGAAAACAAATACATCCCTGTTCCTGCCCACTATTGGGATGACTTGTATGGACAAAGCACCCTTTTCAGAAGGAAATTTGAAAGGTATAAGGAGTACGCCAGGATTACTGAAGCTGATTTGTTTACGGCCGAAGAATTGGAGGGCGTCACCATCCTGCAAGGGAATTACGACCGAAGCAGCTACATTGAAAACCTCGGAAACGGTAAATTCAAAATCCATGAATTGCCGCTATTGGCCCAGATTGCTCCGGTCAACGGCTTGGCGGTCGATGACATCAACGGCGATGGAAACCCCGATGTCCTCATGATAGGCAATGACTATGGCAATGAGGTATTCTCAGGCAGGTATGATGCCATGACCGGATTGGTTTTGTTGGGAGACGGGAAAGGTGGCTTTGAACCTGTAAGGAGCTTGGAAAGTGGATTTGTAGTACCTGGAGATGCCAAAGCCATGGCGGTCTTGACCATGGCTGATGGTAAAAACATCTACCTCTCTACCCAAAACAGAAGCGCAATGAAAGTCAATGCAGCATTGAAGGCAAGTCCGGGAAAGGCTTTCAAGGTTCCCGCCGGAATCCACACCTTGGTATTGGAATTGGAAAATGGAAAAACCCAGAAAATAGAGATTTTCAATAGATCAGGATTTCTTTCCAATTCAGGAGGCACTATTTCCTTGCCTTCAAATTTGAAGAGCTTGAAAGGGATTGATTACAAAGGGGGAGTGGTAGAGGTTGAATTTTAATTGGAATTAATCATTGCATTCTCTGTTTTGGCAGAAAGCGAATCCCTCCCATTGCATATCAAATTTGTCAAAACCTACACGGGTTTTTTCTAATTCCATGCTATAAACATATCACCCTTTCAGGGTTTTCACTTATCAAAAACTTGGATTCTTGACAACATAAGAATTAGACAACAAATAGAACCACTACAACAATTAGAACCAATCCAACCCTATGTTCTCTATGACCCTATGTGGTAAAAAATTCATATTTTTCCACCTGTGAAAATCCCGTTCATCTGTGGTTAAAAAAATCTCCAACCCTGTTTTGGCGGAAAGCCTTCCTCACAATTGCCCATCAAATTTGCCAAAACGCAAACGTTATTTTTTTCTAATTCCATGCTATAAACATATCATCCTTTCCGGATAATTGCTTATCAAAAACTTGGATTCTTGACAACATAAGAACTAGACAACAAATAGAACCACTACAACAATTTCAACCAATCCAACCCTATGTTCTCTATGACCCTATGTGGTAAAAAATTCATATTTTTCCATCTGTGAAAATCCCGTTCATCTGTGGTTAAAAAAATCTCTTCCCTGTTTTGGCGGAAAGCCATACTATCAATTTGCCCTAAAATTAGCCAAAACCTAATCTGGATTTTAATCCATATTTTCTTCTATAAACATGTCACCCCTTCGGGGTTTTTTCCTATAAAAGACTTGAATTCTTGTTCTTGAGAATTTAACAACCATCACAACCATTACCACTTTTTTAACTGGAAAATCTGAAAACAGGACAACCCAAAGCAGGTGACCAGACAATAGTTCCCTCCAGACTTCCCTTCATCCCTTCATCCTTACTCTCCCAGATTTCCACAAAAAATGCAATCCTAAAAAACTTAAAAAAAATCAATTTTATAAAAAATAATGCAATAAATAATCTCAAAAACAGGTATTTCTCCCCACTTTCCCCTATACTTCTCCTAACCCTCTCCTATGGACCCGTTATACCCTCCCCCACCATTCGTTAACTTTTGACCAATTTCTAAGAAACCATATAATTATTTCGATATTTTTTACAATTGTACATTTCCAAAATGGAAACTTAGGTGTCTTCTTAGTAGGAGTGGTACCTAACCACATTACTCATAAAGCTTCTTTTTATCCACCCTACATAGGTCAATAATCAGTTGACCGACTTTGGCGCAGACATCGTGGAAATACCTTTCCCCTTTTTCAGCAGTGGATTTTTTGGGATTGCCGATACCGGTGTCCTCGGTGACTTCAGACCATTTCCTTTCGGCCCAAGCCCACTTTTCCCTGATGCCGGGGATGACGGATTTTTTCTCTTTGCCTTCTCCGGCTTCTTCCAATGGCAACACCAATCTTGGATGCAGGTACATGATCAGACTTGTTTCCATCTCGTCGGCATGGTCTCCCGCTTCCTCAAAATACAGACTCTTATCCAAGGCCTGATACCAATTGCAGGTGACGAGCAACATCTCAGGAAATTGGAGTCCAAGTTCACGCAGCATGGTCTTAAAATCATTGCCGCCGTGACTGTTAAGGATCAAAAATTTCTTCACCCCCTGTCTGTTCAATACGGTCAGGATATCCTTTAATATGGCCATTTGGGTACTGGGATTCATGTTAATGTCTAGGTAAATGTCGCTTTGACCGGTATTTACCCCAAAAGGCAAAGCAGGCAACACAATTGCTTTGGCACCTTTTTCCCATGCAAATTTTCCCGCACCGGCGGCAATGGACTCCGCCTCAAAAATATCCGTCCCATAAGGCATATGGTAATTATGCGCTTCTGTGGCTCCCCAAGGCAGGATGGCCAATTCAAAGCGTTGGTGTTCTAGGTTTTTCCAGTTGTTTTCAGCAAGGATATAAGGTCTCATTTTTTTAGTATCAAGTAGCAAAATTAAAGTATTCAGAAGCGAGATTCAAGAGCCGAGAAACGAGACTCTGGAGTCGCAGAAGGCAGTCTCAATCATCAGTTGGTTGGTTTGAGTATTGAATTTTAAGTTCACGTGTCAAGAAATGAGAATCTAGAGCCAAGAAACTCTGGAATCGCACTTTGCATTTGCTTTCAGGCTCAGTTTAAAATCTGGAATCAGTTAACCATTAATCAATTAACCAAATAACCAGGTAACTACCCACCAATGCGAAGCAGACAACCATGACAACAATTACAACGACTAGAATCATTACAACCATTAGATCACCCCCAACTTCCCCAAAAATTTCAACGATCCCAAATATATTTATCCGAATTTTTTTGAATCTTTAATCTTCAATCAATTTAATGTTTTTTGCACAAACCAAACCACCATGTCCAATAGAAGATCATTCATAAAGAAAACCCTTGTTTCGACCTCATTACTTTTGCCCGGCGGAATTATCCAAGCATGTGCCAATCCTGTAAAGGAATCTACTGGAGAAAAATTCAAACCGCTTATCCTCTCCACCTGGAACCATGGTATGCCGGCTAATGACCGAGCTTGGGAGGTTTTGGAGAAATCCGGTAATCTTGTTGAAGCAGTGGAAGAAGGGGTGAAAGTGACCGAATTGGACATGGACAACTTATCAGTTGGACTGCAGGGACTTCCTGACCGGGAAGGGATCCCCACTTTGGATGCCTCCATTATGAAAGGAGACGGAAGCTGCGGATCCGTGGCTTTTGTCAGACAGGTGAAGCATCCCATTTCTCTGGCGAGAATGGTCATGGAAGAAACTCCCCATGTGATGTTGGCCGGTGAAGGTGCGAGACAGTTTGCGATCTCAAAAGGATTCCCGATGGAATCCGAGACCCTCAGTCCAAAAGCAGAAGAAATGTACCAGGAATGGAAAAAGGAATCCAAGTACAAGCCCATCATCAACATCGAAAACCATGATACCATTGGCATGATTGCCTTAGGTCCTGACGGAAAATTGGCAGGTTCTTGTACTACCAGTGGCTTGGCATTCAAAATGCACGGCAGGGTAGGAGACAGCCCGATCATCGGAGCAGGGCTTTATGTGGACGATGAAGTGGGTGCTGCCACAGCCACAGGACTTGGTGAAACCATCATCCGGATCTGCGGCAGCTTCCTGATTGTGGAGCTTATGCGTCAGGGCAGAACACCCCAAGAAGCCTGTGAGGAAGCGGTGAGAAGACTGATAGCCAAAAACTCCGCCAATATCAAAGACATACAGGCAGGATTTCTTGCCATCAACAAAGACGGTGAATACGGTTCCTATGCTGTCCATCCCGGATTCAATTTTGCCAGGCACCACAGCGGGGGTGGTCTTTTGATTGATTCAAAAAGTAAATTCTAAGCGATGGAAAAGATCTTGTTGGAAGCTCCTGTTTTTACAGTGGAGGCAGCTTTGAAAGCAGCGGAATATGGAATAAACAGGCTGGAACTTTGTTCTGATTTTGGGGAAGGTGGCGAGACTCCAAGTGCCGGCATGCTCGCATTTCTCAAAGAAAAAGTAGATATCCCGATTTTTGTCATGCTGAGACCGAGAGGGGGAGATTTTGTCTATTCTTCCGAGGAGCTTTATGTCATGAAAAAAGACATCGCCATTCTCAAAAATCTAGGAGCTGATGGATTTGTTTTTGGGGTATTGGATCAGAACGGACACGTCGACAGAGAAGCCTGCAAATACCTGATCAATGTCGCCGGGGAACTGCCCTGTACTTTCCACAGGGCTTTTGATATTGCCGCGGACAAGAAAAAAGCTTTGAGTACGATCATTGACTTGGGTTTCCAAAGAATATTGACTTCCGGGGGAGAAAATGACGTAACCCAAGGTTTGGAGACCATTTTGGAGTTGTTGGAAATGGCCAAAGACGATATCATTATCATGCCGGGCGGAGGTTCCAAACCTGAACATGTCTCGCAATTGAACCGAAACGGGCACCTTCGCGAAATCCACGCCTCCTGCAAAAGCTATAGGCCTACCCAAAGCAGTTACTTTCATCCTTCCGTCTCCCTTTCCTCTGACCCTTTGGCATTCAAACAGGTGTTGACTGTGGATCAGAATATGGTCAGTCTGTTTAGAAAAGAAATTGCAGCCCAATGACAGAAAGAGAAAAACTCCTTGCAGGCGAATTCTATAATTCCCGGGATCCGGAATTGCTCGAAATGTACCACCAAGCCAAAGAGTTGTTAAAGCAATGGAGCGATGAATCTTCCCGGAATGGAGAGGAAAAATCCCGGATTCTTCAGAAGCTTTTGGGGAAAGTAGGTAAAGGTGTGTGGATAGAAGCTCCTTTCTACTGTGATTATGGCAAGAATATTACAATCGGTGAAAATACCTTTATCAATGCCAATGCTGTTTTTTTGGATTGCAATAGGATTGACATCGGGAAAAATGTGCTGATTGGACCCAATGTACAGATTTATACGGCGACTCATCCGATTTCTGCCTCAGACAGGATTAACCCAAACCCCGAATCCAATCAGGCCCCCTACAAAACCAAAGCACTTCCCGTAAGGATAGGAGACAATTGTTGGATTGGTGGTAATACCGTAATTCTTCCGGGCATCACCATCGGAAACAATGTGACAGTGGCGGCTGGTTCTTTGGTCACCAAAGATATTCCTAACAAAAAGCTCGCAATGGGCAGTCCTGCACGGTTGGTACGTGATTTGGAGAGATAATGAGTGAAAGTATAATGTTTTTTCATTTTTGATTATATTTTAATATTGTTTTTTTAATATTATATAATTTAAAATAATATATTGAATTTGATTTTTTTATATCTATCTAATTTGTTTTAGATTTTTAATTTCTTAAATTATTAATCTCAAAATAATCAAAATAGCTATGGTAAAAAGTTTTCAAGGCGTGCGGGTGGTCGAACCCAAAAAAGCAGCAGCTCCGATATTGGTCAGTGACCATATGAGCACCAATTTGGTCACCTTCCGTCCTGAGGACTCGATAGATCACGTATTGGATATGCTTACCAAAAAGAAGATCTCCGGTGCGCCGGTTTTGGATGCCAATGGCAATCTCGCCGGTATCATATCCGAAGTAGACTGCCTGAAGGAAATCATCAAAGGTAAATATTCCAATACGCCTACTTTTCCGGGTACGGTTGGTGAACACATGACAAAAAATGTGATGACGCTTTCTCCTGACCTTTCTCTTTTTGACGCCGCTCAGAAGTTTTTGGACAACAAAATCAGAAGATTCCCTGTCATGAAGGAGGGGAAATTAGTCGGTCAGATCAGTTTGAGCGATGTCATCAGAGCCTTTCCCAAACTGAAATCCACGACTTGGTAGTCCTAACAAAAGCCTTGAATTGATTTTCAGGGCTTTTTTTATTTACATGCCTTTTTTACTTTGAGCCATGAAAAAGTTTTACCTGTTCCTGCTTTTTGCGATGATTTCTGATTTCGCTGTATTTGCCCAAAGTGGCATTGTCAAAAAGGAAATCACCCTGATGACCTATAATATCTACCATGGTGAAGATCCATACAATCCCGGAACGGGTAATATCAGGGAAATCGCAGACCTGATCAACAACATCAAACCTGACCTTGTTGCCCTTCAGGAAGTGGACAGTATGACCAACAGGACAAAAAATTTCAATCGGGAAGGAAAAATGGATGTGGTACATGAATTGGGGAAATTGACAGGGATGACACCGTTTTTTGCCAAGGCAATTGACTTTTCAGAAGGGGGATATGGAGAAGGAATTCTGAGTAGACTTCCTGTCACTTTTCATGCCTATTCTTTGCCAATTCCAAACGGTGGGGAGGAAAGAAGTCTCGCTGTTGCTAGTGTAGATTTGGGAAATGGAAAAACAATCACATTTGCCGCAACCCACTTATGCCATGAATTTGCTGAAAACAGGACTGCACAGGTAGTCGCCATCAAAAATATCCTTTCAGAATTCAAGGGTGCAAAGGTATTGACAGGGGATTTCAATTTCACTTCGGAGGAAACAGGGTATTCAATTCTTTCAGAAGATTTCTTAGATGTCGCATTGAAACATGGAAATCCTCAAAACACCTATTCCTCCAAAGATCCAAAAATCAGGATCGATTACTTTTGGTTAGAAAAAGAAACGGATTGGGAAATTGTTTCCGTAGAGGTTTTGGATGTGGAATATTCCGACCATAAACCGGTTTTGATTAAAGTTAGGTTACTGAATTAAGTTTTCAAATTGGATTTTCTCCAAATTTCTAACAGATGTTGCAATTGATTAAAGATTCTTGATATTTTCGATATCGTTAATGACCTGTTCAAATTCAATTTCTGAAACAAGGACCTGGATTTTCTGAATTTCTTTTTCAAACTCAAATCGGGAAAGTCCTGAAATCTGAATTGCCTTACCCTTTGTTATTTTCTGGTCTTTATATAGAGAAACCGCAATCGCAAGTTGGAAATCCGATTTCAATTCCTCACTTGTTTTGTTCAATGCAATAAGAAGTTCAGAAGGGATTTCTACGGGGATGGTTATCGTTTTCATTTCTAAATCTTTTGATTAAATATATGTAGTTTATCAGAAAATGCTCTAAAACTTATCGATTACAAATCCTTCCTCCTTAATCTGAATTCCTCAATGCTTTTTTTGCCCTCATTGGTCATCGCCAATCTGATCATCAATTCATCACCCGTGCGGTGAAAAGTAATCCCGCTGAAATAGGCTGTTTGGCCTTCGGATTTGATAAACTTAAAAATCGTCCAGTCTTCTTTTTCTTCCCAAGGGGTGAGGTCTCTGTTGAAATGCTTGATTTTAAGGGAAAGTTTGCCGTCTTCTTCCACCATGTTCATGTATTCAGAGAATATCAAGCTCCCATTCATCATAAACCTAAATGTACCCACCATATTGTTGTCCCTTGGAGGCAACCAAAGTTCTTCGCAGTCTCCGCCCAAACCCGTTCCTGTCCAATATCCTGCGATCCAATTTAGGTCTTGAATTGATCCGTTTCCTGAGGGCTGTTCCTGATCTAAGTATAAGACTTCTTGGGCATACCCCTTAATCGAAAAGAGAAAAACCAACAGAAGGGGAAGCAGTGATTTATTTGTCATGGTCTAAGGATTTTTTGTTCCAATCTATCAAATATTTCCCTATTTTCCAGTTCAGTTTGTGCTTCTAAATCCAAAAATACTATGATCTATCAAAGACAAAATCCGGTTATTGCCGCTTTCATTCTTTTTTCATTGTTCTTTTTCCCAAGCTGCGGCACATCCCAAACAGAGGCTGAAAGTAAAGAAGAAGGAGAATGGGTACAGCTATTCAATGGAAAGGATTTAGATGATTGGACCATCAAAATAGCCAAGCATGAGCTCAACGAAAATTTTGTCAATACTTTCCGGGTGGAAGACAGTCTGATGAAAGTCAGGTATGATGGATACGAGGCCTTTGACCAGCAATATGGCCATATCTATTTCAATACGCCTTTTTCTTATTATTTGCTGAATGTGGAATACCGTTTTGTCGGTGAACAAGCAACAGGTGGTGAAGGATGGGCATTGAGGAATTCCGGAGCGATGCTACATTGCCAAGACCCCAAGACAATTCTGAAAGACCAGGATTTTCCGATTTCAATAGAAGGACAGTTTCTAGGCGGTGATGGTACCAATCCAAGGACCACGAGCAACCTTTGCACTCCAGGCACCCATGTCTATATGGATGGGGAGTTGTTTACGCCGCAT
Organism: Cognataquiflexum rubidum; assembly: GCF_022538115.1. Taxonomy (GTDB): domain Bacteria; phylum Bacteroidota; class Bacteroidia; order Cytophagales; family Cyclobacteriaceae; genus Cognataquiflexum; species Cognataquiflexum rubidum. The sequence continues at coordinate 164,954 of NZ_JAKZAL010000003.1, forward strand.
TGTGTCAATTCTACATCCAAGACCTACCATGGCGAGCAATGGGTAAAAGCCCAGTTTTTGGTCTTAGGAGATTCTTTAGTATATCACATTTTGGAAGGGGATACCGTGGTAAAATACAGCAAACCTACAATTGGGGGAGGTAATGTCAATCCCTCGGATCCTGCTGTCAAGATTGACGGAACTCCTTTGACCTCAGGATTTATCGCCCTTCAAAGTGAAAGCCACCCAATCGATTTTCGAAAAGTGGAATTGTTTGACCTTGAAAGCTACAAGGGAAATAAAGAAAAACTGAAAAATGTCCTTGCTCGCTTGGCAAGGAAGGAATAGTCCCAAAGGAGTTTAGAAAAGCAAAAAGTCAGCGAATCCGCTGACTTTTTGCTTAACAGGGAAATTTTGTTTGTCGCAATATTGATAGTAAAATGGTAAATCGAAAGAATTTTAGGCAGCAGAAAGTAATGTCCGCTACATCCGACATCCGTCATCGGTCAAAATTTCTCTTCATACCGAAATTTCAATCTTACTTCAGATTTTTCTTAAAGAAATCAATAGTCCTTCCCCAAGCCAAATCGGCGGCAGCTTTGTCATATCTTGGAGTGGAATGGTTGTGAAAGCCATGGTTCACTCCCGGATACATGTGCATTTCATATTTCTTTTTATTGGCTTTCAGCGCTTCTTCATAGGCCGGCCAACCTTCATTGACCCTTGTGTCCAATTCTGCAAAATGAATCTGAAGCGGGGCTTTGATGGTCGGAACATCCGCCGCTGTGGGTTGACCGCCATAGAAAGGAACAGCTGCTTTCAGGTCAGAAACCCTCACAGCCATCATGTTGGAAATCCAGCCTCCAAAGCAAAAACCGACTACCCCGACTTTTCCGGTGCAGAGGTCATGCTCCTTCAAAAATTCATACCCTGCAATAAAATCCTGTAACATCTCTTCTCTGTCACGCTTGGCCTGCATGGTCCGGCCTTCATCGTCTGTACCGGGATAGCCGCCAAACGGCGTCAAGGCATCCGGGGCAAAAGCAATAAAGCCATCCAAAGCTGCCTGATGGGCAGTATCTTCTATGTACGGATTCAATCCTCTGTTTTCGTGGACCACGATGACACCCGGGAGTTTCCCCTTTTTGTCAGCAGGTCTTGTCAGCAGACCTTTCATTTTGCCGGCACCTTTCGGAGAATCATACTCCACATATTCTGATATCAGGCGTGGGTCATCTTGGGTAAATCTCTTGGCTTCAGCATAATTGGGTAATAAAAATCCCAAAATCGCTGATACTGTCAGGCCTCCCACGGCAAATACCGAAAGGCGGTTTACAAATTCTCTTCTGTCGATTTTACCATGTACATAGTAGTCATACATGTCAAAAATTTCTTGGCTTAAATCTTCTTTTTTGATTGGTTCCATATATTTGGATTTTGAATTGGGTTAAAGTAAGGATTAAAATATCACCATAAGTTAGACATAAACTTGGTAACCCTTAGAACTTTGAGGAGGAGAAAAGTTTAAACCGCTCGTGTAATTACATAGAATTATTTAATTCTTGGAACAAAATAACAGGCGGAGGGCGAGGCTTCTTGCAGTTTCACTGACTGCATTGGCCTTGCCCTCCGCCGGGAAGTATTGTGGTTTTGGTAGAATTTATTGGTTCACAATAGAGATATTTCCAGAGGTGATATTGCCCCGGATTTCAGTGCTTGCACCGTTATCAATATTTAGGTTTCTGCCACCTTTGGAATTTCCGACAGTGATGTTTCCGGAAGTGGCGTTCAGGTTGAAATTGAACTCCCGTAGATTGGAAGGGGTTTGGATTTTAAAATTCCCGGATGTTCCGCTGAATCGGGTTTCAGTTCCCAATCCTGCATTGGTGGCAGAGACATTCCCGGAAGTCACTTTCAAATCTCCCAACTCAGATACATTTTCCAATTTTGCATTGCCTGAACTCAGACTCACATTGACGATGCCTTGGACACCCACCACGCTGATTCCACCGCTTCCTGAGGAATAATTGATGTTTCCGTTGATGTCCTGCATGTCGGCCGATCCTGATCCGACCTGACCCTTGACATTGCCTTGGATTCCATACATTTTGATGGATCCCGAACCCGCATTTGCAGAAACATCACCCCGGATATCTTTAGCCGACACACTTCCGGAGCCAACAGCCAAGTTGGTGGTTTCAGAAGAGACATTTTCTACATAGACTGAACCTGACCCGCCCTTCATATCCAGACTCATACCTACAGGTCCTTTGATTTTGATATGGCCTTTGGTTTTGTTGTTCCAGTTATTGTTGTTGCTGACTTTGTGCGAGATTTTCAAAACATCCCCTAGTGTAACAAAAACGATGTCCTGATCGGCATTCGTTGATTCTAAAAATGCATTTACGGAAACATCGGTTTGGGAGCCTCCGATGTATTCCACTTCTAACTGACCTCCCGAAACCTCAATTTTATTGATTCCGGAAAAGGATTTGGTGACATCGACGAGAGTTTTGACCTGTGCAAAAACCGGAGAAACAGCTGCCATAGAAAAGAAAAAAAGCAGCAGGGTTGATAATTTTAAGTTTGTTTTCATAGTAGGTTTGTTTTTAAAGGATAAAGCCAAAGCTCAAAGCATTCAGCTTCGGTCCTTTGTTTTCTTGGAAAGTTTCGTTTAAATCATAATTGAAATAGAGGGTTACATCTGCCACACAAATCTCAGCCCTCAAGCCATATCGGAAATTGCTGGCAAACATATTGCCCATCTGAAATTCTTTGATTTTGTTGCCTTGCGGATCACGGTAGACAAATTTACCTCTACCTCCAAGCCTATAACCTGCATAAGGACCCACACCGAAGCTAAAGTTGCCGTTGCTTGTCTTCACTGTCGGCACAACGGTAATGTTGGCATAGGAGGCCGAAATTTTGGATTTGGTACCTGCACCGGATGGATGCTCGACAAAAACCAAACCCTCATCTCCTCTCAAAGCCTGCAGGTTTCGGTCTTCAAATTTGAAATTGTACCAGCTGACGCCAATGGTGGATTTCAGGTTGAAGTTTTTACTTGGCTTATAGGTGTAATGGTAATTGATCGCAGGATTCCAGCTGCCCCAAGGTTTGACCACAGGAGCGGAATCATCCCCAATCCAGGTATTGATACCGATGTCAAAGGTTAGGCCGTTGCTTGATTTGTTACTTTTGGAATAGTATTCTTTATACTCGTCATCTTTGGAAATGAATTCCCAGGTATTGGTGCCATCTGCATTTTTGTAAACAATGACATCGGTATTGAAAAGTGTAAAGTTGGTGGTTTTTAGGGATTCTTGCTTGGCCGAGTCTGCTTCCTGGGCAAAGCCCAGAGAAGTCAGAAACAGCAATGGAATCAAAATCAGTGTGGTCGTTTTCATTGGCTTAGTATTCAAAAAAGGGACTTAGAAAATAATACCGAAGGAAATTGGATTCAGTTCAGGTCCTTTGCCGTCTTGGAACAGCTGGTTGAAATCGTAGGTAGTAAAGAAATTGACCCTACCGAATCCTACCTCACCACGGATTCCGTAGCGGAAGTTGTTTAAGAAGATACCTGTATTCAGGTGTTCTTTTCTCCTGTTACCACCTTCTAGAGGTCGGTAGACATATTTGCTGGTGCCACCCAATCGGTAGCCTGCGTATGGGCCCAAGGCTATTCTCATCCCTTTTCTTCCTTGGTCATTCATCCTGCCGAAGTCTAATTTGAAGAGACCCATCGTGGTGAGGTAAGAGGCAGAGATTTTACTTTTGAATCCAGCCACATCATTCCTTTGGACAAATTCAATGCCTTCGTCTCCTCTGACAGCCTGAAAGTCCCTGTTTTCAAATTTGAAATTATACCATTGGACGCCCATGCCGAGGTCAAAGCGGAAGCCTTTGCTGATTCTTTGACTGGCAAAGAAGTTGAGGCCTACATTCCAGCTTCCCCAGCCACGGACTGCATAAGGTTGTGTGGTTTTGGGGAATTGTCCATTGTTGTCCAGGTAATTGTTGAGGCCAAGGTCCACTGCAAAATAGGTCCTAAATGGTGGATCACTTTTTTTCTTCACCCCAGTTTCAATTTTGACTTTGGTATTGGGACTTGTTTCATCTACCAATATCCTAATGCCGGCGACAGATACTTCGGTTTTGTTCCAGTCTTCAGTCACTTTGACGATTTCCCGTGTTCCTTTTTGACCTGAAACTTCCACGACGACAAGTTCTCCTGTCTTTTCATCGATTTTAAGATCAAGTTCGGAGATGATCTGGTTGATGTTCATTTTTTTGAGCCTTTCAAAATCCTCTTTGTTATCAATGACAAGGACGATTTTTCCCGAGGTTCCAAACTCCACGATAATGGTGTCTTTCGGAGCCAAAAACTCTCTTTCCGTACTCCCGAAGGCAAACTGCACCAGTCCGAGGAAGCAAAATAATAGCAGGTATTTTTTCATGATGGTCTATGTTTTCAATTTTGGTGGGTTACTTTCTTTCTTTTTTGGGGGTATTGTTGCTTACAAATAGGTTGTCTTTTGCATCCTGCAGGTCTGCAAAACCCTGTTCTACTTTGCTGAGCAATCCTCCGATTTTATCTACTTTATTTTCAATTCCGGCAATGAATCCCTGATTTTCAGGTTTTTCTGTGATTCCGTTGGACTTGATGGTAATCTTATAGGTCATCACTTCCTCTTCTTCTTCGATGTTGTTTTGGGCAATGGCTTCATTGACATCAAGGTCAGGAATGATGATTTCCGGCGTATCAAATGTGGCTTCATCTATCCTTTCCTCAGGTTGTGTCACTTCAGCCAGCAATTCCTTTTGTTTTTCTGTATTGATTGGTTTTGAAACGGTTGCTTTTTTCAGAGGAGTCTGCGCAGGTTTTGCTTCTTGTTTGGTTTGCTCTTCAGGCACCATTGTAGATTCTTCCAAAGATTTTGATGGTGCAGCTTCCGTTTCCTCTGTGATTTCAGAATTGGAATCGTTCTTTTCGGTAGTTACCTCTGCTGTCATCGGCATGTTGGCTTCGGTTTCACGGTTGAACTGCCAAACTACATACCCTACTGTGAGGAAAAGCAACAAGGTGGCTGCGATGCCCATCAAAGGAAACCAGATCCCTTTATCTTTTTTTGGCAACTGACTTTCAAGCTTTTCCCAAGCGAGTTGGGATGGTTTTTCTTCATGTTTGACCAGCCTTTCTTTGAAGTACTGGTCGAAGTTTTTATCTGTATTAGCCATTGATTCTCCTTTCTTTGATTTGTTGATCGGCTATTTTTTGTTTCAATGTATTTCTTGCCCTGTTGAGTTGGGACTTAGATGTTGATTCTGTGATACCGAGAAGGTCAGCGATTTCGGCATGGCTGTATCCTTCGATGGCATAGAGGTTGAATACTGTTCTGTATCCCACCGGCAAACCCTGTATCAGGTCCATTAGCTCTGCCGTCTCCAAGTGGTTGAGTTCATAGTGAGAATCAGCCGTTTCAAGGTGACTTTCCATGTTCACTTCCATACTCAGGTTGCGGTTGTTGCGAAGGGTGAGTAAAGATTGGGTGACGACGATCCGCTTCATCCAACCTTCGAAACTGCCCTTGGCTTCATATTGAGGTAATTTTTCAAAGATCTTCATAAAGCCTTCAATCATGACATCCTCTGCGAGATCGCGGTCTTTGACATACCGTAAGCAGATTGCAAAAAACTTTTTGGAGTAGGACTCATACAGATGCTGCTGGGCTTTTCGCTCACCCTTTAGGCAACCTTTGATGATGTCCGACTCTGTGGTAAAAGTTTTTCTAAATAACATTACTGTTGGCTTTCAAATAGGTAGATACAGGTTGGTAAAAATAGGTTGCACAGGAATGTGAAAAATGGTTAAAATATTTTTATAAATGTTTGAGATTAGCCTACAGACTTGGTTTAAACATAGAAAATGGAGTGTGGGTAGGTGTAAACTTCCATTTTCATTGAAAAGTGGTTATTTCTTTTGGTTACCATAGGAAGGGAAAATCAAATTAGCTAAAAAAACAAAACAGGAGTTTGCGATTTTTTTTGGTTAAGAGTCAAATACCAGAATCTCATTTGAATGAGGCTGAAACCAATATATCCTTCTAAGATTTCGTTTGATTGATCAATGAATTTCTTTAAATTTGATCTATGACCAATATAACACTTAAGCTGAAAATCAACTCCTTGCCCAAAGAAATGAGGGATGAAGTGGCTGATTTTGTTGAATTTTTGAGCAAAAAAGCAAAGTCTAAAACTAAACTTAAAGCTCGGGAATTTGGATTTGCCAAAGGTAAAATTACGCTTTCTCCGGAATTTGATGAGCCGTTTGACGACTTTCATTTGGAAGACTAATCATTTCACAGGCAATATCAGAGGACTTAACTGTAATCACCCGCGACAAACTTTTTAAAATGTATGATTTAAAGCAAATCTGGAATTAACAAAACAACTAAATTGGCTGCATCCAAATAGTTGCAAACATAACCCATGGGAAAAAAACTAGAACACATCACCCCTGAGTTAGCTGACTTTATCCAACAGCAGAAAATATTTTTTGTCGGTACGGCAGCCGAGGAAGGAAGGGTAAATATTTCTCCCAAAGGAACAGACACCTTCAGAGTCTTGGGGGAAAACAAAATCGTATGGCTCAACCTCACCGGCAGCGGTAATAAAACTGCCGCCCACCTCCTCAAAAACAACCGGATGACCATCATGTTTTGCGCCTTTGAAGGCAAGCCCATGATCCTGAGGTTGTATGGTACAGCTCAGATTTTTCACACTAGGGATGAAAAATTCCAAGAATATTTCCGGCTTTTCGAGGACTTTACCGGCGCAAGACAAATTATCGAAATGGATGTTGATTTGGTTCAGACTTCCTGTGGATTTGCGGTTCCCCTTATGGATTTCAAAGAGGAAAGAACAATTCTCACTAACTGGGACGACAAACAGGGAGAAGAAGGCATTAAGAATTATTGGGCAGAAAAAAACGTAAGAAGTATCGACGGCTTTGAAACCAAGATCTTTGTTGAATAAGTCCCCCATTTTTCAAACCTCCGCCTAGTTCAAGTCTTCAGACTTGGACTCTCTCCATATCTGATACTTAATTATGCCAGTAGATAAGATCGCTATTTTAATTCTTGTCTGCGGACTGAAATGCCCGGTGCATCCCTGCCCGACGACAGGCGGGGGTCTTCGGTCTTCCGTCCTGACTGAAGAAGAATTTAGGGTCACTGGCAAAAAAGCCGATAATTGAATACATAATTTCCCCCATTTTTTAAATTTCCATCTCTCTTTTCTTATCTTGATTGCCTCTACTCAAACCTGCCTTTATGGGAATCAATGACATCATCATCTACATCATGTTGTTTTTTATGGTGTTGGGTGCTCTGGATAAAATTTTTGGTAACAAGTACGGTCTAGGCGAAAAGTTCGACGAAGGATTTATGGCCATGGGACCGCTTAGCATTGCGATGTTAGGGATCATTTCGATTGCTCCGGTTCTCGCGGATGTGTTGGGCAAAGCTGTCGTTCCCGTGTATTCTTTTTTGGGTGCAGATCCCGCTATGTTTGCCACAACGCTCCTCGCCAACGATATGGGCGGCTATCCCCTAGCGATGGCAATGGCGCAGACCGAGGAAGCCGGATTATTTGCCGGGCTGATATTGGGTGCCATGATGGGTCCGACGATCGTCTTTACCATTCCTGTTGCTTTGGGAATTCTCCAAAAGGAAGACCAACACTATTTCGCCTCCGGCATCATGATCGGCATGGTCACGATTCCATTGGGATGTCTTGTGGGCGGCTTGACAGCAGGTTTTTCATTGGGTATGATATTGGCCAATCTTGTCCCAATCGTAATTTTCTCCCTTCTGATTGCCGCAGGAATGTATTTTGCCCCGACCATGATGATCCGTCTTTTTGACTATTTCGGGAAAGGGCTGATGGTATTCATCACGATTTGCACGGTATTGATTGTGGTAGAGACCTTGGCCGGAATCGTGGTTATCCCCGGAATGACTCCCATCTGGGAAGGGATCAAAATTGTAGGCTCCATCGCCATTGTCCTGATAGGGGCATTTCCGATGGTGGCTTTTTTGACCAAAGTTTTCGAAAAACCGCTCTTGAAAGTAGGGCAAAGTCTCGGAATGAATACTGCCGGCGCAGCCGGAATGATCGCCACTTTGGCCAATGCTATTCCTATGCTGAATATCCTCAAAGACATGAATCCCAGAGCCAAAATCCTCAATACCGCCTTTGCTGTCAGTGCTGCTTTTGTATTGGGTGATCATCTGGGATTTACAGCAGGCGTGCAGCGTGACATGATTTTTCCGGTGATCATGGGAAAGATGACCGGAGGAATCACCGCAGTACTGCTCGCTTTAATATTGAGTAAAAGACTGATTAAAAACCACAACTGAAAATGGAAGCCAATTCTTTATTGTCTCTTTTTGCCCAAGCCAATGCCTTCAAGGAAGGGGATTTGTTGGTCGGGGGAACCCAAGACGAACTCATCCGGGGAATCGCCCGAGGCCGGATAGCCGACCTCAGCATCGCCCAGATCGCTAATACTGATTTTATCGAAGACAGGCTTACAGAAATTCTCTCCAAAAGTCTCAACAGAAAGGCTTTGAAAGAAATCTCCCATTTGAGGATATCTGAATTAAAGGCCATTCTCCTTTCAGAAAAAGGTTCTGATTGGGTCAAAATCTACGCAACCGGACTTCCAAGTGAAGCCATTGCCGCAGTGGTAAAGGTCATGTCAGATTCGGAATTGTCGCAGGTCGCAACAAGTATTTTTAACCCAATCCCAAATTCTTTTGGGGATTTTGGAGCAGCCATAGGTTCGGCGAGGCACTTTGGCAGCCGTATCCAACCAAACAGTCCCGGAGATGAGGAGGATGAGATTTTGCTTTCCACACTCGAAGGACTTTGTTACGGTTGTGGGGATGTGATCATCGGGCTCAACCCCGCAAGCGACGACTTGGAGACGATCGTCTGCACAGAAAAACTCCTCCAAAACGTCGTAGAAAGGCTCCAACTTCCCACGCGCTTTTGTGTCCTTTCTGATATGGTCAAACAAAGATCTGCCATGGCCCATACCAAAGTCGATGTGGGATTTCAAAGTCTGGCAGGCACTTCCAAAGGTTTGGAAGGGATGTTGGGCTGTGATGTGGATGAATTGTTGGATTTGTGCAGGTATTTTGATGGATTATACTTTGAGACGGGACAAGGTTCGGAGGTCACCAACGGTGCTGCGCAAGGTGTGGATATGGTGACATTGGAGGCGAGATGTTATGGCCTTGCCCGATATATCAAACAAGAAACCGGCAAATGGATGATTGTCAATGACGTGGCGGGATTTATTGGACCGGAGGTTTTCAGCACCGGCGCTCAACTCCGACGCGCGTGCCTCGAGGATACGGTTATGGCCAAACTCCATGGATTGGTGATGGGATTGGATGTGTGTTCGACTTTCCACATGGGCATCCATCCTGCCGAATTGCAGCAACTCACCACCGAGATTGTGCAACTCGCCGCCCCTGCGTACCTGATGGCAGTGGCAGGAAAAGCAGATCCCATGCTCGGCTACCTCACCACTTCTTACCGTGAGCATCCAAGGTTGAGGAAGTCTTCAGGAAAAATGGTTTCTTCAGCTTTTCAAAAGCGTATGGTTGAAATTGGTGCGTTGACTGAGGAAGGGAACACAGATCCGACTGCAGACCGCATCGCAAAGCTTTATGCCCAATACCTCAAAGCCGGAGGTGACAAAAGAGCCAATGAAGACCTGGAACTAGAAGCCAAAAAGAAAATCAAAAACCTGCAGGAAAAAGGCTGTGACTTGGGTTATGGCGTAAGCCATCAAAATGAAGACCCTGATTTTGTAACCAAGCGGTTAGACGGACTTTTCTCCCATGCGAGGAAAGCCCTTTTTGCAGGACTTGATGCTGCTGTGATCCGGGACTGCTGCGAATCCCCTGTCCATGTCCATACCGAATCCAAAGACCGGGAAGATTACCTTGCCCATCCGGGAAGCGGGGAAAAAATCAGTAAAGAAAGCACACAGGAACTGATAAAATTAGCCAAAGGATTGGGTAATACTTCGAAAATCCAATTTGTCATTTCTGATGGCTTGAATGCCAATGCAGTCAGCGAACACCTCCGTCAGGTTCTTCCTGCGCTGAAGAAATCACTTTATGGAACACATTTCACCTATAGTCGGCATGACATCATTGTCCGCAACGGCAGGGTAAGGGCAGGCTATCATATCGGTCAAATCCTGCAACCAGACCTGATTGTTCACCTGATCGGGGAGCGTCCCGGTACCGGACTTAACCAACTTTCAGCCTACATGACCTATGGTAAAAGTCCGGAAGGTTTTTCGATTTTTGATCCGGATATGGACCATAGCCTGACCACTGCTGTCTGCGGCATCCATCCCCAAGGCAAATCCCCACAATCCGCCGCCCAAGAAATCCTCCGCATCATCGCCAAAGCCATCGAGAGGAAAGGGACAGGGGTGAGGTTGGGGAAGGCGTAATAATGAAAAATGATGAATTATTAATGAAGAATGAAATCTGAGGAAAAATCAATTTGATGGATTGAGTTTATAAAAAATTCTTTTAGTTTTATAGGGGATCTTTCCACAATATTGTGGAAAGCACTCTATTTTGGAATGCTTTCTCCTATAGTAGAAAAAAGCGAAACGTTATGCGCAATTGCTGACAGACAATGGACATTAAAGAAATATTAGACAGACAAAGAGAATTATACTTAAACGACCTGCTTGACTTTTATAAAGAAAAGACAAGTGGGGTTAGAGAAATAATGCTTGAATTAAATAATGATGAAACAATAAGACAATTCAAACTATACCGCCTCGACCATTACGACCAAGTTGATGGAGAATCTAAGCCGACCGAACTTAATTCAGACAAGTATTTGAATTTTGAACCAATCGAATATAATTATGGCGAAATGACGATTGAGTTAAATCCATTTTATTGGAATGGTTGCGAATTTATTCTTAAGACAAATTCTCCTAAAAATGAATGGTTAATTGAATGGATAAAAAAATGGATTGACGAAGCGGATGAAAAACAAGAGGGTTCAGATGGACTCACTGGAGTTATTCATAGCGTGACTAAACCTGAATTAAGTGCGGATACTTCTTCGTTCTCGGTAGACTTCGGCTCAGCAGGCATTGAAGCATTTCTTGACTTAATAAATGAAATTTATCTTCAAGACATTAAATCATTGCGAATTGGTTCGTTCTCAATGATGGACGAAAGCAAAAGCGCATAAAACGGGTTTTGCGTTAGTGGGCGGACAGTGCGAATAGAAACATTTTGAGCAATTAATAAACGTTGGTGCTGGCAGACAGTTTTCGGTTTCAAAAGCCCACCAACACAAAGCCCGAAACCGTTATACTACACTTTAGAAAAACCACCTAAGCATTTTTCTCTTTTAAATAACTTCCATGTTCCATTATTCGTTAACTTTGCAGCATGGAGAAAAAAAGAACACTGATTTTCTTTAAGGATTATTTTAATGACTTTTTTGACAAGCTTCCTGAAAAGGTGAAAGGCAAGATTGATGAAGTGCTTTATATGATTATGGTTCTTGAGAGAATTCCAGCAAAGTTTTTCTCACATATGACCGCTAATGATGGACTATATGAAATCAGGATAGAATATAGCAGCAATATCTACAGGATATTTTGCTGTTTTGATGAAGGTAATTTGGTACTTCTGTTCAATGGTTTCCAGAAGAAGTCTCAAAAGACCCCTCAGAAGGAAATTGACAAAGCATTGAAAATCAAAGCCGAGTATTTTGAAGAAAAGAATAAACAAAAGAAAAATGGAAAAAATTAGCTCAGTTACAACATTTGAACAACACCTTGAAAAAAGGTACGGTCATGCTGGAGAAGAAAAAAGAATGGCTTTTGAAGCGAAAGCCAAAGCTTTTGCTATTGGTGAACTTATCAAAGAAGAGCGAAGACTTTCAAAAATGACTCAAGAACAACTCGCTACTAAAACAGGGACTAAAAAAAGCTTTATCTCGAGGATTGAGAATGGAAAAAGTGATATTCAACTTTCAACCCTTTATCGAATATTAGAATTAGGATTAGGTAAAAAAGTCTCATTCACAATAGAATAAAAGCGAAACACAAGATCACCTTGGATACACCGGGCGATTCATAGTAAATTGAAAGTTAAGTATCTTTAAGAAGTTAGGAGTATGCTTGAGGGATTCGACTCAATCTCAGCCTAGAAGAATATGGGTTGCGACTAGCAGTAGATTTCATTTCCACCTTTCTATCCTCACAAAATTGTAATTGATTCATATATGGTGTAATTTTACACCAAAAAAATAAAGCTATGGCAAGACAAAGTATATCTTTTTCGAAACCAAATGATGAATGGTTAAAATCCCAAATTGAAAACGAGGAATATTCAAGCAAAAGTGAACTTGTCAATGATTTGGTCAGACAGGCTAGGAAACAGCAGGCTACTATTGACTGGCTTAGGGCCAAACTAGAAAAATCCGAAAAAGATGGATTTACTACCGATTCCAAAGAGATGATTTTAAAAGAGTCAAAGTCCAGACTCAATGGCTAATTATAGACTAAGTAACGCAGCCAAAGAGGACTTGATTCGCATCCATCAATATGGAGTTGGAACTTTTGGTGTTTTCCAGGCTGACAAATACTTCAACGCATTTTTTGATTATTTTGAAATGATTGCCGAAAGACCCTATTCATTCGAATCTGTAGATTATATAAGGAAAGGTTATAGAAGATGTCCTTGTGGCTCTGATACCATTTACTTTAGAATTACTGACAATGTGGTTGAGATTATGGCAATAATTGGAATGCAGGATTTGAATAATCTACTCTAATTCATATGCATAATGGAAATAGATATTGAAACTTTTTATCCCAAAAGCAGGCAGGAGTGGCGGGATTGGTTACAGGAACACCACGATAAAAAGCAATCCATTTGGATTATTTACTACAAAAAGAAATCAAATGCTCCGACTGTAGCCTACTCGGATGCGGTAGATGAAGCGCTTTGTTTTGGTTGGATTGACAGCAAGCAAATGCCTATTGACGATGAGAAATTCATGCAGTTTTTTAGCAGACGGAAACCCAACTCTGTCTGGTCAAAGATCAATAAAGAAAAAATAGAGCGGCTAATTTCACAAGGACTGATGACCGAAGCCGGTTACCGAATCATTGAAATAGCCAAACAAAATGGCTCTTGGACGATTTTGGATGATGCGGAAGCCTTGCTTATTCCTGAGGATCTTGAGTCGGAATTCCAAAAAGCGCCCCAAGCCAAAGATTACTTTTTAGGATTAAGCAGGTCAGACAAACGCAATATTCTGCAATGGCTTGCCTTGGCCAAAAGGCCTGAAACCCGGCAAAACCGCATCACCGAGATAGTGGAACTCGCCGCCCAAAAACTTAAACCCAAGCAATTTCGTTGACCGAAAAAAGAGGGTTAGTGGAATATGGACTTTTTTGAGGTAAAAACTGAAGTATTGGATATTCGCTTCATTGCCAGTTACCCAATAATCTACTTCAGTCGGGACGGAAGACCGAAGTCGGAAGACCGATGTTCCGGACACCTCAGTCTCCAACATTTAATTACTTTGCATTAACGCTTTCACTGGCATCATTCCGAACATGCATAAAACAGAGATTTTAGATTCCTTGAAATTATATCTAATTGCATATAATTTCAATAAAATCTAACAAATTATATCTTATTGCATATAATTTGATAAAATTATCTATTTTTGTATGCAAATACATATAGAAATGAACTCAATTTCCGAATTTGTCAAAAGTAGACGAAAACTTTCCAAACTTACCCAAGAGGAATTGGCAATGAAATCCGGTGTTGCCTTGACTGTCATCAGAAAGATCGAGCAAGGAAAAGACAATCTTAGCATGTCCAAAGTAAATCAGGTCTTGCAGATGTTTGGTCATGTATTGGGTCCTGTTAATGAGAAATTACCATGAGACAGGCCTTAATCAAATACAATAATATCCAGGCGGGAATACTGAAGGAATTGGATACGGGAGAATATGAGTTTGTATATGACGAACGATATATTCAAAGCCATCCTGATAGGTTCATTACCTTCAAAATGCCTGTGAGAACTCAACCTTATCAGAGTAATAGGTTATTTCCTTTTTTCGATGGTTTGATTCCAGAAGGTTGGCTATTGAGCATTGCGTCAGAAAGTTGGAAAATCAATAAAAACGACCGTATGGGTTTGCTTTTGGCATGTTGTCAAAATACAGTTGGAGCTGTGAGTGTTCACACTATACCTGAAAATCAAGATGTCTAAGTGTCTTTATTGCTACAGGGAATTGGAGGCAAATGATATCGGGGATTATCATCCTAAATGTATCAAAGCTTTTTACGGAACAAAATCTGCACCGGCCTTGCCTTATCGTTTTGAGGAAATAGAACAATTGGCTAAGGATGCAGTGGAATTGTCAGTGACGGTTCCCGGAGTACAACCCAAGTTATCGCTTGGTTGGATCAAAAGCAGGTTGGAGAATGGCTATAATGGACGGTTGACTATAATGGATGCATTCGAGGGTTCCTATATTTTGAAACCACAAAATATCCAATATGAACAGATGCCTGAAAATGAACATTTGTCCATGAAATTGGCAGAACTTTTCAAAATCGATGTTGTTCCCACCAATATGATTCGGTTAGCTTCAGGTGAATTGTGCTACATCACCAAACGCATCGACCGAAAAGAGGACACCAAAATCCATATGATTGACTTTTTGCAAATCATGGAGTTGGAGGACAAGTATATGGGAACCATGGAGAATCTTGGCAAAACAATTGGAGAATTATCTGCTAATACTTTGATGGATAAACTCCGCTTTTTTGAACTGACGGTTTTCAACTTTGTAATAGGCAATAATGACATGCATTTAAAAAATTTTTCAATGCTTTTGACAGATATAGGATGGGTGTTGTCACCGGCTTATGATCTTTTAAATGTAAAAATCATCCTTCCAAAAGATCCCGAAGATACCGCCTTGCTCATGGGAGGTAAAAAAAGAAATTTCAATAAAGGGTATTTTGACCGTTTTGGGTCAGTTCTTAATTTGAATGAAAAACAAATCCAAGCTGTATATAAAAGATTGGGAAATTGGTTTCCAAGAGCACTCCAACTTATTGAGAATTCCTTTTTGACAGACAGTAATAAAACAAAATACAAAGAACTGGTTAAGGAGAGGTTAAATTTGATGAGTCATTGATCCAATTAGGATTCATGATTTTGCCTTCGATCCCGGGCTTTTTGAAGAACATTGACCCATGATAGGCAGAAGAATTCCAAAAAAGACGTGAAATCCGGCAAAACCGCATCACCGAAATAGTGGATCTTGCTGCCCAAAACCTTAAACCCAAGCAATTTCGCGGACCGAAAAAAGAAAGCTAACTCGTCTTGATGGCGATAAGACTATTCAGAAAAAGGCAACCCAAAGTTCTTTAACAGCTTTTTGGTAGCCGAAACTTTACATTTTCAGCACTTCCAAAAAGTATTTTTTAAGCTCTTTTTCTTCTTCGATATCAACTTTACCGTCTTCCATCACTCTTGACAACAAAACATGCATTTCTTTGAATGGGGATCGGCCAAGTACAGAATCATTCTCCTCCAGCCACTTTTTCAGAACAGTGACTTCATACTTATTGATCTCCTCGTCGCCTAATATGCCATAACAGATTCCCTGAAGAAAATGGATTTTGGCCTCTGTACTTTCAGAAACGCTAAGCTCAGTTTCATACTTTTTGAGAATAGCCTTTAGCTCCATGATTTCCTCAGATGTCATCTTGCCGCCATCTAGAATTGTTTTTACCTCGGCAAAGAATTCTTTGAAGGGGGATTCCGCACAAAGTTCCTGATGGGCTTGGCACCATAGTTTCATTTCGGTGAATTCACCTCGGGTGATTCTCCCGTCGCTGCTGATGCCATGAATGATTCCTTTGAGGTGATTGAATGGTTTTTGGGTTTTCATATTCCGGTTTTTAAAAGTTTTCACCTAAAATAAGGATTGTTGTCTTTCGGTGTATATGGAGTGCAGGGAATTTTAGCGGAATTGTAGAGAAGAGACTTTGATAGCCAAATTAACCTTATTTTTTCCCAATCAAATCCTTTTCGATCTGCTCCAAGGTTTTCCCTTTGGTCTCAGGCAGGACAAAGTAGATCACCACAAATCCAAAAGCACAAATAGCGCCATACAGCCAAAAGTTATTGGCCCAACCCAGGTTTTCTTTGATCGTGGGAAAGGTGTAAGTCAGTGAAAAATTTCCCACCCAATGTGCCAAGGCCGCAATGGAAATCGCTGCCCCACGGATCCTTGTAGGAAATATCTCGGACAAAACCACCCAAAGTAACGGTGCTAGGGTGAAGGAATAAAACATCACATTTGCCAGTACCAGAAATACGATCACCAATCCGCCTTGCCCGACAAAAAAAGAATAGCCGATAAAGGAATAGATTATGGCCATGGCGGATGTTCCAATCAGGAGAAGCTTTTTTCTCCCAAATCGGTCAACGGTAAAAATGGTAATGAAAACCGAAAGTACCATTACCCCACCGATCACGACGATATTGAGCATCATTTGCTTGAGGTTATAGCCCGCCGCCTGAAAGATATCCGCAGCGTAATAAATCACCACATTCAGTCCGCTCCATTGTTGGAGAAAGGAAAGGAATATCCCGATTCCCAATAGCCGGATGATTCTTTTGTTGAGAAGTTCTTTGAAATTGACTTTGGCAAGGCTCTCCTCATCCACCGTGGATTTGATTTCGGTGATGGCAAGGTCTGCGTAGAAGGTTCCTCCGATTTTTTCCAGAATCTTTCTTGCTTTGGTCTCTTGGTTGTTTTTGACAAGCCATCTTGCGCTTTCGGGCACAAAAAACATCAATCCAAAAAACAACAATGCGGGAATGGCTTCCACTCCGAACATCCACCTCCAACCATATTGTCCGCTCCAGCTTGCTGCCAGTGTCGCAAAATCCGGATTGTCGGGCAGAGAATTATCTAAAAGTGAAATCTGCCAGTTGACAACCTGCGCCAATAGCACGCCAACCATCACCAAAAGCTGCATCAAGGTGACAAACATGCCCCGCTTCTCAGGTGGTGCCACTTCTGCGATGTAAAGCGGTGAAAGGTTGAGAGCAATTCCCATAGCAACACCTCCTACGATACGGTATAAATTGAACCACCAGAAAGTGTCTCCAAGTGCTGTTCCGATAGCCGATACCGAAAAGAGCAGCCCTGAAAAAATCAGGAGTTTTTTTCTTCCAAACTTATCACTCAATACAATACATAGAATGGCGCCAGCCATACAGCCGATGAGCGCGGAACTTGTCCCCCAACCTTGGTCAGCAGGAGAAGTGATGTTGAAATAAGGTTCATAAAAAGGTTTGGCTCCTCCGATCACTACCCAATCATAGCCAAAAAGAAAACCGCCCAGAGCGGCAGTCATGCTGATAAGCCAGATGTAAGTTTGGTTGTAGCTGATTTTTTGGTCCATGGTGGTTTGGGTTTGGGAATTCCAATTTAAGATGCTGAGGCGAATTTGCAACGCGGGTTAGGTGGAAAAAGGCTGAAATAAAACAGTGAAACAGGTATTTATTTGTGAAAAACCCAAGTCAGGCAAACAAATCAGAAGGTAAACAGGAAAAGTTGGCTTTATTTTTTTGAATGATTTCAATTATCAATAAATTGATCGGAATTATGGGCGGAAACCGAAAAGCCAATAGAGTAGGTGAAAAATTTTGAAAAATCAGTAACATGAAAGTATTTCTTTTTGCGGCTTTGTTTGTAGGTTTTGTATTTATGCAAATAGAGGTGAATGCGCAGGGAATTGGAGTGAGGGCAGGATATCAGACGGCGAGTACCACCAACAGCGGGAATCAGGTCGGAGGTAATTTGGGCCATTATTACTTGGGTGCATATAAAAACATCAAGCTTGGAGTAGGTGATTTGCTCAGACTGAATACCGGATTGGAATACATGCAAAACGGACACAGAACCAATGACGCCAATTTTAGAAGTATCAATTACCTCAGCATTCCTTTTGGGCTCAGGGCAAAACTTGGACCTCTATATGCCCAAGGTGGTGTCAATGCCAATATTAAAATCGGGGAAAAATATGAAGTAAATAGTCAGAGTGTCTTGAATGATACCAACAGAACCAGCTCTTTTGATTTGCCTGTCCACATAGGGGTAGGATTCAGGCTGTTTATCATTGATATAGAAGCAAGGTACCACCACGGATTTATGGATGTCAACAACGGCAACAAGAATTCTTACCTGCAAATAGGTGCTGCTTTTGGGTTTTAGGCTGCATTAAATACTTTGGTTTTTAGTGAAAAAAGGAAGAGTTTTTCTTCCTTTTTTGTTTTCTATCCCTGCACATACAGAGTTATGATATTGCGTTTGAAATTGACATATTTGTCGGGTTGAGATATTGGAGATTTTGTTTTATTTGTAATGAATGCTTGCAAAAAATCCTTTTGATAACCATTTCTTAGCTTATGAAAAAAGTAGTGATGTTGATATTTTTTGGGGTGACGGTGTTGAAAGCAGGCTTTGCGTTTTCTCAGGGAGATACCCAACTTTGGCTAACTTATAACAACCAAACCAGACTTTCTGAAAAATGGGGGTATACTTTCGATGTCAATTATAGGACACGGGGATTTTTTCCATTTAATTCCACACTTACAGCAGGCCGGGTCGGAGCCAATTACTTTGTAAATAGCAGATTGAGAGTCACTGCGGGATATGCTTGGTTTGGGACTTACGTTT
This sequence comes from Cognataquiflexum rubidum, assembly GCF_022538115.1. GTDB lineage: Bacteria > Bacteroidota > Bacteroidia > Cytophagales > Cyclobacteriaceae > Cognataquiflexum > Cognataquiflexum rubidum. Next base: position 183,792 of record NZ_JAKZAL010000003.1, read on the forward strand.
CTGACCTTGATATCAATTGGCTGCCTGAGCACAGATTATGGCAGCAGGCACAGTGGACTATTCAAAAATCCAAATTTCAATTGATACACAGGTTTAGACTTGAGCAGCGGTTTAGACAGGAATTGATCCGGTTCCCTTCTACTGAGCCCATCTATGCCTATACCACAAGAGCGAGGTACATGATCCAATTGCAGGGTTTATTACTTCCGCCAAAGACACCTGACGGTTTTCAACTCAGTTGGCAGGCAGCCAATGAAATCATGTTTCATTCGGGAGATATCATAAGCAGTCAAATGTTCAATCAAAACAGGACTTTGGCAGGCATAGTTATTTCTCCTAACCGCAAATTTGACTTGGCGATATTGTACCAATTGATCATGCAATACCAGCCGGTATTGGATAAAGTGGAGGACATTCATTCCATCAGGTTGACGGCATTTCATAATTTGGATTACCGCAAAAAGAGATAAGGCGGGATATTCCCGGAATCAGCATAAATTTCATAAATTGAAATTGATTCTGCCTTCATCAGACCAAAGGTAACCTCAGCACAGTTTCAGTTATCCTCTTTCCAGTTTTATGAAAAAGTTATTTTTCCTGATTTTCTTGATCCAGTTTTCCTGCAGTTCATTTTTGGTGGCCCAAAACACCAAGTTGACTGAGAAAACCAAAAGTGAACTCGTGGCTTTGATTGGCTCCTATTCGGAAGCAAGGGACAAAAATGACACGGTTTTGCTAAAATCAATTCTGACAGCAGACGTGGACCAATTGGTTTCATCAGGAGAATGGAGGGAGGGAATCTCCAAGGCCGTTGAAGGAATGCAGCGGAGTTCAACCACCAATGTGGGCGCAAGGACTTTGACAGTAGAAAAGTGCCGATTGCTCCATCCTGAGGTCGGAATTGTAGATGCGAGGTATCAGATTGAAAGTGGGGATGGCTCTATCCGAAAAATGTGGAGCACCTTTTTCGTGGTCAGGGAAAAAGGTAAATGGAAAATCTCCGCCATCAGGAATATGCTTCCGACTACTCAATAAATGTTTTGATATTTTGTAAATTTCCAAATGACTAGATTCAACAAGATTGTTCTGAGAGGCTCCTTTTTTGTTTTGGTTTTTCACCTGTTTGGGTTGGCTGCTTTTTCCCAAAGTGACAGTACGGCTGTGGATAGGGAAGGGATGCGAAAGGGAATCCAAGGATTCCCTGTTTTGGGCGTCATGAATGACACCATTTTCTATGTTTATATCAAGATGGGCGCTTCCACTCCAAGTGAAAGGGCCAAGCATATAACTGAAAAAATCAGGAGATTATATGAAGATCCTAATTTCAGTGTGGATTCCTTGACCATTGTCCAATCCGAAAATACAGTCGACTTGGTTTATCGTGATATTATAGTGACAAGTGTATCACCTCCTGATGCCGCAATCTATGATTTGGGTCTCAATGAAATTGCTGAAGAGGCAAAGAGGAGAATTTCACAATCGGTCAAAAATGCCCTCGAGGAGCAAAAATTGAGCAAAATCCTGTTTAGGGTATTGTATACCTTTATCATGTTTTTGGTTGCCTTTCTACTGTATTGGCTTATCAATAAAGGCTATTCGGCTGTCCTTAAATACCTGAGAAAACACCGGGATAGGTTTCTCAAAAACCTTACTTATAAGGATTATACATTTTTGACTGCAGAACAAGAATTGAGGGCTATTCTTGTTTTCCTGAAGGGAGTCAGGTTGTTTTTTTTCGTTGTCCTAGGGTATGCGGTCTTATCCATTGGGTTCAGTATTTTCCCACTTACGAGAGGATGGGCTGCTGCTTTGTTGGGATTGGTTTGGTCCCCTTTCAGGTCGATTTTCCTTGCGGTCTGGGATTACCTGCCAAACTTGGTAACCATTTTGGTGATTTCTGTAGTGATGCATTATTTCATCCTTTTTGTCAGGTATGTTTTCTTAGAAATTGAAGCAGAGAAACTAAAATTTTCCGGATTCCATTCGGATTGGGCCATGCCTACCTACGGCATTGTCAGGGTACTGTTATATGCATTCACTTTGGTGCTGATTTTCCCCCATTTGCCGGGTTCAGATTCCAATGTTTTCAGAGGAGTTTCGGTTTTTATAGGGGTGCTTTTTTCCCTAGGCTCTTCCACCGCCATAGCCAATATGGTGGCAGGATTGGTGATCACTTACATGCGTCCTTTCAAAATCGGAGATAGGATCAAAATTGGGGATATTACAGGGATAGTGTTGGAAAAGACACTTTTGGTTACCAGGATCCGCACCATCAAAAACGAGGAAATCACCGTACCCAATTCTTCCGTACTTGGGGGGAACACTATCAATTATACCACTTTGGCCAAAACTGAGGGACTGATCATTAATACCACGGTGACCATCGGCTACGATGTCCCATGGAGGGAGACGCACGCAGCTTTGATAGAAGCTGCTTCTAGGACTGATATGTTATTGAAAGAACCATCCCCTTTCGTATTTCAGACAAGTTTAGATGATTTCTATGTTTCCTACCAAATAAATGCCTACTCAAGGGAATCTATAGGAATGGCAAGGGTATACTCAGAACTGCACCAAAATATCCAGGATGTATTTTTCGAAAGAGGAATAGAAATCATGTCGCCGCATTACCGCGCGGCAAGGGATGGGAATATGACTACCATTCCTGCCAATTACCTTCCCCAGGATTATCAGGTACCGGTATTTAATGTCAAAATGGATCAAAAAAAAGACATTTGATTCCTTTGCTTTCAGAATCTAACAGCGGTCAAATATTTTCAAACATGCTTACTATTGTTCGTACCAACTCCCAAAACGCTGATTTCATCAGACTGGTCAAGTACCTCGATGCAGGACTCGCTGTCACTGATGGGGAAGACCATGCTTTCTACAATCAATTCAATAAAATTGATAATATCAAATACGTCACGGTTGCGTATGAAAATGAACTGGCTGTTGGCTGTGGTGCCATCAAGGAATTTTCTGAAGGGACCATGGAAGTCAAGCGGATGTTTGTCTCCGAATCCCACAGAGGAAAAGGCATAGCAGGAAGAATCCTAGCCGAACTTGAAACCTGGGCTGCAGAATTGGGTTATTCCAGATGTATCCTAGAGACAGGCATAAGGCAAGTGGAAGCTGTGGCATTGTACAAAAAAAGCGGTTATAGCATCATTCCCAACTATGGTCAGTACATTGGTGTGGAAAACAGCCTTTGTTTCGAAAAGGTACTCAAACCATAACCATCCCATAAATCAAAGCATCATTGAATCAGGAATTTGACTATATCATCGCAGGAGCAGGAGCGGCAGGTCTGAGTTTGGCGCTTTATTTTTTGGAAGAACCCGCGCTCAAAGACAAGCAGGTTTTGATTCTGGATAAACATGTCAAAAACAGCAATGACCGTACCTGGTGTTTTTGGCAAAAGGATCCAAGTCCCTTTGACCAAATTCTGCATGCAAGTTGGGATGAGCTTTATTTTCATTCTCCTGTTTTTTCCAAAGTTTTGGAAATCCAACCCTATCGCTACAAAATGCTCCGCAGCAGGGATTTTTATGAATTCTGTTTGGACAAAATAAAAGAGTCTAAAAATATCACCTTCATCCAAGATGATATCAAAGAAATAAATGCTGACGGATCGGTTGTTTGTCAGACACAAACTTTCGAAGGAAAATTTGTTTTCAACAGTGCTTTTGTAAGCATTCCAAAGACTACAGGCAAACACCATTTGCTGCAGCATTTCACCGGATGGTTTGTCAAAAGTCCGGAGCCCGTTTTCGATCCCAAAAGACCGGTTTTGATGGATTTTCGGATTGACCAAAAGGGGGATTGCAGGTTTATGTATGTGTTGCCAAAAAATGAGTACCAAGCCTTGGTGGAGTATACCATCTTTTCTGAAAACCTTCTCGAGGAGGCGGAATATAAGGCCGCCCTAGAAAAATACTGTCGTGAGGTGTTGAAATTGGATTCCTATGAAATTGAAGAAACGGAGTACGGCGTCATCCCGATGACCAACGAACCGATTCCCAAAACCCAAAGCGGGCATGTCATCAATATAGGTACAGCAGGCGGTCATACCAAAGCTTCGACAGGCTATACTTTTGCTTTTATCCAAAAGAAATGCAGAAAGATTGCCGCCAACTTAGGGGATAACAAACTCCCCTTGGAGGGATTAGACAGCAAATTTGACAAGTATCTGCTTTACGACTCCATCTTTCTGAGGGTTTTGTCAGAGAAGAACTTTCCCGCTTGGTGTGTTTTCAGCGAACTTTTCGAAAAGCTTCCGCCAAAAACAGTATTTGATTTCCTGGATGAAAACACCAACCTATTGACTGACATCAAAGTCATGAACTCCACCCATATCCCCACCTTTCTCAAAGCCGCATTAAAAGAGGTTTTCTGATTTATTTAAATGATGGAATTACAGAAATCATGTTTTTTAATTCCGATAATCACAAAACCCTTTTCAAATGATTGACAGTAATCCATATTTAAACTTTTTAAAAAATATCCTAATGAAATCATCTCATTTCCACATGTCGACAAATAAATTTCTTACCGAAGTTTTGTTTTTTTCTTTTGTCATCGTCGGATTTGATTCTTATGGACAGGAGATGAGTTTTGAGGAATACAATCCTCCTTCGACATTGGTTGTGCCTGAAAACCCGATCAAAAGAGCCAAATTCCCATTTATAGACATCCATAGTCATCAGTGGAATGTCTCTCAGGAAAGGGTCAATATCTTGGTCAAGGAAATGAATGAACTCAATATGGGTGTCATGGTCAACCTCAGCGGACGCGGTAGGGGAGCGGCCGGAGACATCGATGGACAGGAATACATGTACTCGATGATCCGGAGATTCAATGGTGTCGCACCTGGAAGGTTTATAGTATTTACCAATTTATCATTCAGGGAATTTGGTGCTCCTGGTTGGATTGAGAAAGCTGTGGCCGATTTGGAGAATGACGTTAAAAACGGGGCAAATGGATTGAAAATCTATAAAAGCCTTGGTTTGTCTACCAAAGATATCAATGGCGTCCGTGTACCGATAGACCATCCTGACTTGGATCCGGTATGGAAAAAATGCGGCGAACTCGGGATTCCTGTGATCATCCATGCGGCAGACCCTGAGGCTTTTTGGCAGCCTTTGGATGCCAACAACGAAAGATGGTTAGAATTGAAACTAAATCCGGGAAGGAAGCGAAGCGATACTGACCCTGCACCTTTTGATCAGATTATCGCCGAGCAGCATCATGTATTCAAGAAGCATCCAAAAACCACTTTCATCAATGCCCACATGGGTTGGATGGCCAACAACCTTGACAAAGCAAGTGCGCATCTAGACATGTATCCCAATGTTTATTTTGGGATTGGGGCTGTGATTGCTGAGTTTGGAAGGCAGCCCAAGCGAGCCAACCGGTTTTTTACCGAATATCAAGACAGGATCCTTTTTGCGAAAGATGCTTATAACAAAAAGGAATTCTATACCTACTTCCGGGTATTGGAAACCGAAGATGAATATTTCCCCTATTACAAAAAGTACCACGCTTTTTGGAGCATGTATGGACTTGGGCTATCGGATGAAGTCCTGAAGAAAGTTTACTACAAAAACGCCATCAAAATCATCCCCAATATTGACAAAAGTGGTTTCCCGGATTGAGAATTTGAGGTAATTATTCTGGAGCGAAAGGAATTTATTTTTTACCTACCAAAAATAGAGCATTATGTTAATTGCATCTCTGCACCAAACTTCCGTCTTCGGTCTTCCGTCCCTTTTGATCAAGGAATACAGATTACTGGCAAGAAAGCCGGTAACCTTATGAATTTTAAATCCCCTCAAACAACTCAAAACTCTCAAGGTATTCAGGGATAATCGGATGCCAATCCAATTCTTCTTTGAGCCGCACTGCCAATCCTTCGGCAGCTTCCTTTTCCCCATGGATGAGGAAAACCTTCTTGGGTCGAGAGGTAAACCCTTCCGCCCATTCCACCAACTCGTCTTGGTCAGCATGGGCAGAAAGTCCTTCGATGTAGAATACTTTTGCCTTTACTCTAACATCAATACCGTACATTCTAACAGTCTCTTCTCCGTCAAGAATTCTCCTGCCCCGTGTTCCTTCGGCTTGATAGCCTACAAAGATGATGCTATCCTGTTCATTGGGAAGCCTATGATAAAGGTGGTGAAGAATCCTGCCTCCGGTCGCCATACCGCTTGCAGAGATGATGATGGCATCTCCCCTCAGGTTATTGAGTGACATGGAGGATTCCTGGCTTTGGTAGTAATGGAGGTTTTTATGCAAGAAGGGATTGCATCCTTCCTCCTCCAAAACCGGGCATATCCGGTGGTAGGATGAGAAATCCTTGTACATCTTGGTGACGTCAATGGCCATCGGGCTATCGACGTAGATAGGGATATCGGGAATTTTTCCTTTTTGTAGGAGCAGGTGGAGGTAGTACAGGATCATTTGGGTCCTTCCCACCGCAAAGGCAGGAATAACGGCCACTCCGCCGTTTCGGAATGTTTCCCGGATCGCCCTTCCAAGTTCCTCTTCAGGCTTTGGATTGGACTGCTTTCTATTGCCGTAGGTAGATTCCATTAAGAGTATGTCTGCAAAGGGAACCCTTACCGGAGGATTGAAAATGGGGTCATGGTACCTGCCCAAGTCTCCGGAAAAGACAATTTTCTTTTCTTGGTTTTCTCCTTTGACTTTGATTTTGAGGATGGCGGCACCGAGGATATGGCCGGCATTGAAATAGGTGAATGAAATCTGATCGTTTATTCGTTCCTCGCGCTCCATATAGACGGGCTGCAGCAGCGGGAATACCTTTTCAGCATCTTCTCTGTTGTAAAGCGGCTGTGGCTTTTCATGTTTGGAATATCCCTTCTTCTGTGCATAAGCAGCCTCTTCTTCCTGCAGCTTAGCCGAATCCAACAATAGTATTTTGGTGAGTTCCATAGTAGGGAAGGTACAATAGATAGGACCTTCAAAACCTTCCTTGACCAGTTTGGGTAAATACCCCGTATGGTCAATGTGGGCATGGGTAAGGATTACCATGTTGATTTGGGAAGGATCCATGGGGAATTTATCCCAATTCCGAAGTCTGTATTCTTTCATGCCCTGAAAAAGGCCACAGTCCACAAGGATTTTGAGATGGTCGATTTCGAGTAAATACCTAGAGCCTGTGACAGTCTTGGCTCCGCCTAAAAATTTGAGTTTGACTTGCATCTTCTTTTGGGTTTGTTGCTTTATAAAAATACGATTTTAATTGTAGCATGAAAGTGATTATTGTCAGATACACCCAGAAAAAAACAGGTATTTAATCACTTAGGGTTTTGCTTTTTTATCCACTCCTGCTTTTTGCAAAGTCAAATAGATTCAAAAAAATAGCGGGATACTTGTTGGTATCCCGCCATGGTGGTCGTTGGTTCTGTCCTTTATTTCAATATCACTTCATAAAATAAGCCCCTTCAAACTTCACCCTTGACAGACTATCGGCAGAAGTTTTTTTACCGGCTTGATTACAGGTAAGGCACAGCAATCCGTTTTCGTTAAATACCCAATGGTTGCGGGAATTGATGTCCCTTGTTTTGTAGCCATTGCGGTGGATGGTGTTTTGGATGATCGGAATGATCGATTTGTCCATCACAAATGGCCTGTCATAAGGCATCTCCAGGTTAAGTCTGAGGTTTTGCACCCTGAATTTATCCAATTCATTCAAATTGATAGACCTTTCAAAGGTCACAGTCGAGTCTTCGACTTTGTAGCTGTATTGGATAGATTCTGCATTTTTCAAGGCATCGGCTTTGTTTTTTCCCCTGGCTTCAAAGTTTTGAAGTAAGATAGGTTCAGCGGCATCTGTGCCATCAAGCTGAAGTTTTACAAGGTCAAATATTCCACCATCCACATTCGAATCCAATGATTTGAGGACTATTGTACCCGGTGCAAAGGCCAATGTCTGTTCTACTGTATGGGTTGCTTCGGTTTTGAAGGATGCCACTACGCGTGGTATCTGGAAGGCACATAACCCAATGCTCAGCAACCACAGTCCCAATGCCACCAATCCAAATCTTGCGTCGATGATGCTCTTTTTGACAAGCACCGAGATACCTAAAAGTACGATGATGATTCCCGGAATCAGCATGGCTACAGCTGCGGAGATCGCAAGCCAAGTAGGCACGATTTCAGTGATCCATTCCATGGGTATGCTCTCTCTGATGCCTAAGTACACATCACTTCCCGGTGCTATTCCGAAATAAACCCCCAACATGGCGAGCGGTGCTATCGTGATGGACATACCGATGATGAATATGATCAACCCGAAAAAGACCCGGATGACAGCTAGAAGGAATGAACCCAATGGTCCCAATGCCTCACCAAGTGCATTGATTACTTTTCCTAGAAACCTGAAGGGTGCCAAAAGGATTTTCCTTGCCTGACTTTCTTCTTTTGGAAGGATAGGGTTTTGATTTTCCTTAATCGTGGTTTCAATATTATCCAAAGTGATGGCGCCACCTTTCATTTCAATTCGCTCAGTGATTGATTTTGCCACCGGCGTGATAATCCACAGGATGATATAGATGACGAATCCTGATCCACCGGCAAATATCAACCCGATAAACAGCAGTCTCATCCAGATCACTTCAATGCCAAAGTAGGCTGCCAGTCCACTAGCTACACCTCCTAGGGTTTTGTCGTCCGGATTTCGGTAGAGCTTCTTGATGTTTTTATCCTCAGGTTCGTCGTATGATACCGGCAGGATTACCCACAATACGATATAGGCGATGATGGCAAAGAATCCGAAAGAAAGGCTGAAATTGAAGTTCCAGGGAAGAAAATCCCAACCCGGACTTCCGAGTTTCAGGTTGCCGCTGAAGATCAGCAATATCGCTACCAACCTGGTCCAAAGCGGATCAATGGAAAGGTAATTTGCCATTCCGGCGCATACACCTCCGAGGATTTTGCGGTTTTCCAGCCTTGTGAGTTTTTTGTAGCCTTTGGTATTTTCGTGGGGAGTGATATGCTTGTAGTAATCATATTCCTCGTTGGCCTCTGCTTTTTTGTCTTCAGGACTGTCGGATAACTCCTCCTCAATTGCCTTAAAATCGGCAATTGTACCCATTTTTTCGATCAGGCTGTTTACATTTTCGGCGGTGATGACCTGCTTGTTGTTTTTGAGGTTGCTGAGGAAAATTTCCGCAATCCTGTTTTCGATATCAGAAATGATCTCCTGATTGTCTTCGTAGTGAGAAAAATGCCTGTTGATGGATTCAAGGTATTTTTTCAATGTGGTATAACCATCCTCTTCTATGTGAAACAGGATCCCACTGATGTTGATGCTTATTGTCTTTTTCATGGCTTATTTCTTTGAGGTGATTAATTGGGTTGAATTGACCAGGGAATCCCAGGTTTCATTCAGGGTTTCTAAAAACCTTGATCCTTCTTCTGTGATGGAGTAATACTTTCTGGGCGGTCCGGATTCAGATTCTACCCATTTGTAGGAAACCAAAGAGGCATTTTTCAGTCTATTGAGTAGCGGGTACAAAGTACCTTCCACTACGATCATCTTGGCGTCGGTAAGTTCCTCGATCATGTCTGAGGCATATACTTCCCCTCTGGCGATGATATGCAAAATGCAGAACTCCAGAAGTCCTTTTCGCATTTGTATCTGGGTGTTTGAAGCGTTCATTTTTTCTGAGTGGTTTAGTTACCAAGGAGTGTGTTTCAAAGCTTGGACATACCCCTTTTCCCATCAACCTTTAGAAAAACTGTACCAAAGTGTTGAACAGTACCTTGCATTACAAGACTTGTGTGTATAAAAAGGTACTGGAAAATTAAAAAAAAATTAAAAAAGTTCGTTTTTTTTTATTGGAGGCATTTTTTGACTGAATTTTGACCAAGGGATTTTTTTTAGACTTGATATACAAAAAGGATTTTAGGAAAAACAGGTGTGGCTGAAGTGGACAATTTTATGTACGCTTGCGAACAGGTTTTTGGCTTCAGGACACTTTTTATTTTTGATTGAGACGCTTTTTCCTTAACTATTTATTTTTACTTTGCATCATAATTTAATACGTGATTAATGGTGATTATCAGGTGTTTTATTGGAATACTGTTGTTTTTTAGCGTAGCCAAGCTTGATGCCCAGACAATAGCACCCAAGTATTCCAATGAATTCATGAATATAGGAATTGGCGCCCGTGCCCTCGGAATGGGGGGCGCCCAGGTATCTTCTGTCCGGGATGTAACAGCTGCGTATTGGAATCCGGCCGGTCTGATCGGTATCCGGCATCAGCATGAATTTGCCATGATGCACGCAGAATATTTTGCCGGCATAGCCAAGTTTGATTACCTCGGATACAGTACGAGCATTGATATGGACAATTCGATTGGTGTGTCACTCATCCGGTTTGGGGTGGACGATATTCCTGACACCAGATTTTTGTACGATGCCAATGGTGCTTTGAATTACAATAACATCCAGTTTTTCAATGCAGCGGATTATGCTTTGATGCTATCTTATGCCCGGGATGTCAGTGACGTATTCAAAATCGGTTTCAATGGAAAAGTGATCCACAGGAATGTGGGTAAATTTGCGCAGGCTTGGGGCTTTGGCCTCGATGTTGGCGGGATATTTCTTTTGGATCAATGGAGGTTTGGATTTATGTTTCGTGACATCACCACGACTTTCAATGCGTGGTTTCACAATGCAGACTTGGTCAGAGACATTTATGCTCAGACCAACAATCAGATTCCTGTCAATTCCATTGAACTTACCTTGCCGAGAGCGATATTCAGTGTGACGAGAGACGTGGAGATCAATGAGGAATTTAAGGTTCAAGGTGTATTTGACCTTGATTTTACTTTCGATGGGCGGAGGAATACCATTGTGAGGACCGGTTTGGTCAGTTTCGATCCCAGGTTGGGGATAGAAGCATCCTACCGCAACATGGTTTTTTTGAGGGCAGGGGGTAGCAATGTGCAGCGCATCAAGGATTTTGATGCCACTTATTATACCTCTTGGAAGCCAAGTTTTGGTTTGGGAGTTTTTCTGAATGAAAAATTCCAGATTGACTACGCGTTATCCGATATTGGGGGAATTTCCCAAACACCCTATTCACATGTATTCAGTGTGAAGGTGAGTTTGAAAGAACATGAACAGAGATTTAGGTTGAACAAAGGCTGGGAGTAGTAATGATGACAAGAAGATTCTTTTTTTCAGTGATGGCTGTTCTTTTTTCTACTTTGGCATTTGGCCAAAGTGGATGGATTGACTTTACCCGGACTTATTACAAAATCCCAACCTCTACGGATGGAATTTACAGGTTGAATTTTACAACCCTTTCCTCCTCAGGGCTCAATCCCAATGTCATCGATCCGCGCAATATCCGCATCTTCCACCGAGGAGAAGAAGTGGCGATCTTTGTTCAGGGAGAGGCAGACGGCAAGTTTGATCCAAATGATTACATAGATTTTTATGGTAAAAGGAATGACGGGACCCTTGATTTCAAATTTTACGATGATCCTTCTCATTTGGGAAATACGATGTATAACACCCACAATGACACAACAGCATTTTTTCTGACCCTATCTCCTGATTCCCGTGGCAAAAGGATGGCAAGAAGGGAAGAACCCACTGCTTCCATTCCTTTGCAGACCAATTACCAAACCATCAGACAGGTAGTCTATTTTGAAAATTATAACCTTGGACAAGTGTACAGTCCGGGAGTTTACCTGACTGATTTCGAAGAAGGAAGCGGATGGATGAGCGCTGCTATCACCAAAACCAACCCAAGAACGGTGGTTCTTGCTGACCTTGGTGAAGTGCCCAATGCAGGAAATGTGCAGTTGGAACTCGGACTCACAGGAAGGTCACCGAGCCCCCATACCTCCATCATCAGTGTGGGACCCAATTCCAGTAATTTAAGGCAGATTGCTTCTTACGACTATGAAAATTATCAGGCGATCCATCGGGTTGTCGGACTGTTGCCATCGGATTTTAGCTCCACAGGAGCCATCGCCATCAGAGTAACTTCCACCGGGACAGGGGCTACTGACAATGTATCCATTGCTTATCTCAGGCTGACCTATCCAAAGGTTTTGGCAGATGGGGATTTTAGCAGAGAAATATTTATTTCCGGGGCTGAAAACAGCAGGATTCAAATAGGGAATGTGCTTTCAGATTATCTTGCTATGGAAGTGTCGGATCCCCTCAATCCCGTCATAGTTCCTGTAACCAAGACCGGAAACCAAGTTTCCTTTGTCTCCGGAACAACAGGAGTCCCAAGCAAGATTTTTGTGGAAAACCAACTGAACATCAATAGGATTGCGACCATGACACCGGTGAGGTTCCGAAATGTTCTTGGTCAAAAAGCGGACTATATCATTTTGTCCCACAAAACACTGAGGAGACCTTCTTCCACCTATGCTGATCCGGTCAAGGCGCATGCTGCCCACAGGGCTTCGCCTCAAGGGGGTGGATATGATACATTGGTAGTAAATATTGATGAACTCTACGATCAGTTTACTTTTGGAGAAAAGACTCCTTTGGCGGTATATGAATTCCTGAAGGCCTATTATCCTATCCACAAGCCTGACTATCTGTTGCTGATAGGCCGGGCCATGGGGATTTTTTCTACGGCCAGAGCCAATGGGGTCAATTTTTTCTATCGACAAAACCCTTCTGTTTTCCAGTTTCAGGACCTTATTCCTCCGGCAGGGTATCCCTATGCGGACAACAATTATTCTATGGGACTAGATCCCGAAAACCCCAGTACTGCGGCAATTGTGATGGGAAGAATTCCTGCCCGGAATCCCGAACAGGTGGCTGCTTATCTGGATAAGGTTAAGGAAAAGGATGCCCTTGGTGTATCAGAAGATTGGCAAAAAGAAGTGGTCCATCTCAGTGGTGGGGTATCTGCTTTTGAGCTAAACAGGTATTTCAATTTTCTGAATGGGTTCAAAAATATCATCGAAGGCCCCTACATGGGAGCGAATGTTACTACTTACCGCAAACGCTCCAATTCGACGATTGAACTGATTGATATTTCAAGTGATATCAACAGAGGCACCAGTTTGGTAACCTTCTTTGGACACGGGTCTCCTTCGCTGATAGACATAGAAATCGGTTTTGCCTCAGATCCCACTATTGGATATAACAACAAGGGAAAATATCCCATGTTGCTCTTGAATGGCTGTGATGCCGGAAATGCCTTTGGAAATGCGTACACTTTTGGGGAAGATTGGGTGCTGACTCCGAATAAGGGTGCCACGAATTTTATGGCCCATGCAAATATCGGGGTGGATGTTTACCTCAGAAGGTACAGTGAGGCATTCTATATCAAAGCATTTTCTGATTCCACGACTATCTACCAACCTGTAGGAATGGTTAGGAGAGAGGCAGAGAAGTGGTTTTTTGACAGATACGGACAATCACCCGTCAACCGTTCCCATGCCGAGCAGTTAGTCATGTTGGGGGATCCGGCAGTGAGACTTTTTCCTGCCAACAAAGCAGATTATTCTGTTTTGGAGTCTGATGTGACTTTGGGAAGCTTCGAAGGGGAAACTTTCAATGCCCTTGCCGATTCCTTAGATTTCTCCTTTATCCTAAAAAATATCGGAAGGGTAGATGTTGATTCCCTCGAATTCAAAATCTCCCGAAGATTGCCTGATGGAACAAATATCAATTTCCCATCAGTCAGGATTCCTGCAGTTTACAGAAAAGATACCATCCATTTTGCTGTTCCAAATACAGGTATCCAAGCCTTTGGGGACAATATTTTTACCTTGGAAATCAATCCGACCAGGGTGATTCCGGAGATGACATTTGGTAACAATGCCATCACTGTAACCAAATTTATCCCGCTTAGCGGAACCATTCACCTGATTCCGGAAAACTTTGGAATTGTCAATGAAGCAGAAATCAACCTCATTGCCCAGATTCCGGGAAAATCCGTGGAAGCCCGAAATCTGGTGATACAGCTAGATACGGCCGCCAACTTTTCCTCAGCCATTAGGAGGGAAACCAGGATTACAACCTCTAATTTGGCCAATTGGGAATTGAACCTGTTCCAAAATGTGACCCAAAGAGACTCGGTGACATTCTATTGGAGGTCAAGATTTTTGGACCCAAGGGAAGGGGAAAGCCAAGAGTGGACTGAAGGGAGTTTTACCTTCATCTCCAATGGTCCTCAAGGTTGGGTACAAAGGAAGCTTGCCCAATTGGAAATCAATCAGCTCAACAACCTTGAAATAGAACCCGTCAAGCGCAAATGGAAATACAAAGACACCAAGTTGGATGTGGGTGTATTCACATTTGGAAACCAAACAGATAGCTTGACATTTAGAAATACCCAATTTTACCTGCAGGGTGTTCCATATATTATTGATAATGTAAACAATGCCAACTCAAGGCTTTGTCCTGACGGTTCTTTGGGTTTGGTGGCTTTTGAGCAGAGGTCTCTGACACCTTACTTGGTGATTCCTGTTCCGGGATTTGATATCCTGGATGGCAGGAGTTGCGGTAGGGTGCCACAAGTGATACAAAGTGTGCGCAATGTGTGGATTACCCAACCTGGGCAAAGAATGCTTCTAGACTATATCGATGGTCTCAAAGAAGGGGACTATGTGGTAATTTTCTCTGTGGGTAATGTTACTTATCAGCAATGGCCTGATGCCGTTTTTGAAAAAATGAAAGAAATCGGAGCCAATGAAGCTGTGCTCAGAAATCTTCAAAATGGCGATCCTTATATCCTATACGGAAGGAAAGGGATGAAACCGGGAGAAGCTGTGGAGATCGTTTCCCAACAGAACATTGAATTGGAGACAAATCAGCAGATCATTGAATTCGATACCGAGTTGCAGGGCTACCTTTCTTCGGGAAGTATCGTGACACCAAGGATTGGGCCTTCGTCGGAATGGAAGAGATTTTTCAACAGTGTCAATGGAAGAGATTGGTTCAATGAGGAACTGGCGTATTTTGATGTGATCGGTGTTGGACCGACAGGCGATGAACAGGTACTTTTCAACGAAGTGCAAGACGGACAAATAGACCTTTCCAGTGTCAATGCAGACCTTTTTCCATACCTGAGGCTGAGGTATGCCATGCAAGATTCCCTTTCGACAGCCCCGGCATACCTTGACAAATGGCAGGTAAATTATACCGGAGTCCCTGAAGGAGTATTGATATTCAATGGCAAAGAAGAGAAATTGAACCTTCAGGAAGGACAGGTTGCTACCCTCAATTTTGAATTTGTGAATATTTCCCAATTGGATTTTCAGGATTCCTTGGTCGTGCAATGGGAATTCAACAACACCACAACCAAGAAAATAGAGAAGTTTTCCAAAAAGATTCCTGCTGTCAAATCGGGAGAAAAGTTCGGATTCAACATTGAGTTTAATTCTACCGGCAATGGAGGCGAAGTCCAGGTGGAGGTTTTTGCAAATCCAAGAATTATCCTCGAGCAGACATACAGAAACAACATCATCGATCTTGGGACCTACTTTGTAGTGGCACCGGATCAAAACAATGCCATTTTGGACGTTAATTTTGATGGGGTATATATCCTCGATGGGGATATCGTTTCGCCGACTGTCATGATTACTTCTATTCTCAAAAATGACAAGTCCCTTATCCTCAAAAAGGACACCTTGGGACTTGAGATATATCTCAAAAAGCCTTGTGCGGATTGTCAGTATGAAAGAATTAATTTTTCTTCTCCTTTGGTCACCTGGACCGAAGCAACTGAGAATAGTAGTTTCAAAGTGGAATTCCGTCCCGGACCATTGGAAGATGGCATTTATACCCTGAGGGTAGTGACCGAGGACCTAGGTGTCGACAAACCTTACGAGATCAACTTTGAGGTTATCAATGAATCCACCATCACCAACTTCTATCCTTACCCCAATCCATTCAGCACCAGCACCAGATTTGTCTTTACAGTGACAGGTTCTGAAGTGCCTGATCAGATCAAAATCCAGATCATGACAGTGACCGGAAGGGTAGTACGTGAAATCCTTCAGGATGAAATCGGTCCCATCAGGATTGGTAACAACATCACAGAGTTTGCTTGGGATGGCAGGGATGAGTTTGGCGACCAATTGGCCAATGGCGTTTACATCTATCGGGTTCTGGTCCGCAAAGACGGACAATTTGTAGAACTCAGAGGTACGGCAGGAGACAAAGCCTTCAAACAAGGTTATGGAAAAATGTACTTGTTGAGATAAGGATTTGGTGAAATGATTTTTCGATAATCACAGAACCATAGCAGGTTTTAAAAAGGCTAATAGTCTAAATAAAGGTGTGCCGTTTACTTGGTTTTTCCGGGGTTACCCAAAGCATTCAAAACAAAGAAGCCTGTTTCTCACCAGAAACAGGCTTCTTTGTTACTATCTAAATTGAATCTTACTCTTCTTCCTCTGCATATTCAATGTATACAATCTCATACATGTTTTTGCCATTAACCTGTACCGGTTGGAAATAGGTTTCCCCATATCTCACAAGGGTTCTTTCTCCTACTTTAACTTCCTCCCCGCCTTCGGAGAGATTTTCTACTAATGCTCCTGCTGTTGGTGGCACGACAACATATCCCTTGGCGGTTTTTTCGTAGAATGCTCCGCCCCAATAATAGTTGATTTCATTGTCTTCCAATTTGACTATTTCGTAATTGTCCGGTATAGAGCTTACTTCGGCACCAATCGGTGCGGGAACGACCACCCATCCTTCATCGTCTTTTTGGTAGAATACCCCATCTGCATATTGGAATTCATTGACGACATTCGTCACGTTGGTCACGTTGGTGATATTGGTTTCATTGACAACGTTCACCACCTGAGCCTGAGGCGGAGGCATCGGCATCCAAAAACCCCAAGGATGCCACATTGGACCCCAAAAGAAAGGTCTGAATGCGAAAAAGAAAAATGGATGGAATGCAAAAACCGACATACGGCCAAACATAAACGGAGGCCTCATCATCATGGGAGACATCACATTTACCCTTACCACTGTATTTCTTTGGGCATTGATATTGATATTGTTGTTGTTCCCGATATTGATGTTATTGTTACCTCCCCCAGGTCTGTTTCCACCACCAGGTCCGTTTCCACCGCCGGGTCTGTTGTTATTGCCTACGCCGGGATTTCTTCCGCCATCCGCACCTGGCCTAGCGCCTGAGGCACTTCCTGTTCTATCACCTTCTCTATTTCCGGCTCTATTTCCTGAAGCGCTTGCTTGACTATTTGCGCCGGCACCCTGATCTCTGGATTGGCGTGTAGAATTGATAGAGCGATCACTTGTAGCCTGATTGGTATTGACTTTTCTATCAGATCCTCTCTGTGCGCCACCATTAATGGATCCTTGAGAAGGTGTGCCAGTAGAAGGTCGAGCTGAAGGTTGTGAGGCTCGGTTTGAAGGAGCTGTAGCCTGCTGTCTTGAAGGACTACTACCGGTATTGGATCTAGAAGGACTACTTGTACTTGGTCTTGAAGCAGCGCCACCACCACTTGGTCTGGAAGCTCCACCACTACTCGGCCTTGCAGCCGCACCACCACCTGAGCGGCCACCACCACCATGGCTCATTCTCTGAGCCAAAAGGCCATCTGGATTAACAGTCAGGAATAGCATCAACATTGCTATACCTGCCAATTTTGCATATTTATTGATCATAATCATGAGCTTTAATTTCAATAGGTTGATGATTTGGAAACGATATTTAAGCGTCTTGCATTTTCTGGAGCCACAAAATCAAAGATAGCTTCCGGTAATTCCGGGTTTAACTTCCAATTGGAAAATATACCTTCGAATTGCAGGGTCTCTCCGTTTTTTTTCTCATGGATGACATATCGCGCAGGAAGGGCAAATGTGTCGTTGTGTATCCAAATCTGAATGTGTTTGTCCGCTCCTTTTGCAATTATATGGTGGTAATCTTTTCCATCAAAATGTACCAAACCCATGTAATAGATGCTTTCGCTATACTCCATCAAATCATCCGTAAAGGAAGGGTAGAAGAAATCCCCTGCAGGAAAATCTATACCATAATCCTTATTGACCATATCCATGGTCTCGACAATATTATCCGGTGTTTCGATAAATCCATAAGTATTGCCGGTAAATGAATAAATCATTAACATGTCGGTATTGTACCAATATCCCACTTCTTCTTTTGGTCCTTTGGTATGGACATGCATTTTGTCGGGTCCCACGATATGTACATCATGGACGAAATGTTGCCGGATCAACCCTTTATTGAGGTCAGGAGCATCTACTCCTGTTCTCAGCTGAAAACTACATGAACCGAGGTCTCCGATGACCTCACTCATTCGGTCCAAAAGAACCACCGCTCTTGCATCCATGGTACTGTCCTGTGCCTTTGCACTGAATACCAAGAAAAATGCAACCATAAAATATCCTATTTTTTGCATAGACTTTTGGTAATTGATAAATGGATAATCTTGTATTGAATCTTGAAATAAATTTAAAAACTATCGGGACAAACAGCTATGGTTTGCAAAAAGAAATCAGGTTTTGTGACCTAAGGAATTTTTTATGTTCTTCATTTTTCAGGTGAAAATGGGTGGTAACAAGGCGTTTTATTTTCTACTGAAAAACCGCCAAATTCCCCATAAACTCAGTAACAAAAGAAAAATGAAAATCCAGGCTTTTCCTGAAATCCCTTCCTGATTGATTGCACTATAGATATCTGTACCAAGAGTTCCGGCAGAAAAGGTAATAATTGTTCTTGGCAACATTCCGATACTGCCAAAAAGTACGAGTTTTTTCCAGCCGACATGCAGCAATGAAAAAAGAAGGTTAGAAACTGCAAATGGTAGGATGGGACTCAATCTTCCAAAAAAAATCAATTCTCCCATCCGGTTTCTTTTCATTTCGATCAGGTTTTTTGCTTTGGGGTACCTGTCCAAAATCAGATCTAGACTTTCTCCACCGAGTTTTTTGCCCCATGCATAACCCAACACAGAAGCAAAATTATAGGCTAAAAACAGATACAAAAAAGCTTCCCAACCAAATAAAAACCCCGAAAGGACTGCGACCAGCGTGGTGGGCATCAGGGCTAAACCCATCAATAAGGTAACAAAAAGCAGGTATGTAGCGGCAGCCATGACAGAGGAAAAATCCCAATTTTGGAGATTCTCGGAATAATGGATCAAAACCGGAATTCCCAAAAGACTGCCTAGGGATGGCACCACTGCAACCCAAACAAGTGCCAAAGCAACGACCGGATTTATCCTGTAGGCGGATTGGAATTCCTTGAATATACCTTGCTTTTTTTCCATCTTTGGGCCACTGAAGCGCAAAGGAAATCAAAACTTCGGAATTAAACCCAAAGAAATTAGATAGCAGAAATATGAAATTTGGAACAAAAGCAATCCATGCCGGTGTAGAACCGGATCCATCCACAGGGGCAATCATGACCCCGATTTTTCAAACTTCGACATATGTCCAAAAATCCCCCGGAGTGCACAAAGGGTATGAATATGCAAGAACCCAAAACCCTACCCGGGATGCACTGCAAAAAAACCTTGCTGCCCTCGAAAACGGAAAGCACGGTTTGTGCTTTTCATCAGGCCTGGGAGCCATCGATGCAGTGGTCAAATTGCTCAATCCCGGTGACGAAGTCATCAGTACCAATGACCTCTACGGCGGAACCTACAGGATTTTTACCAAGGTTTTTGAGCGCTATGGGATCAAATTTCATTTTATCTCAATGGAAAATCCCGTGTCGATTGAATCCTATATCAACAAAAACACCAAGATGATCTGGGCTGAGACTCCCACCAATCCGATGATGAACATCATTGATGTGGAGGAAATCGGAAAGATTGCCAAGAAGCACAAGATATTATTTGCGGTCGATAACACTTTTGCGACCCCGTTTCTCCAAAACCCTTTGGATATGGGGGCAGATATTGTCATGCATTCCGTCACCAAATACCTTGCAGGTCATTCTGATACCGTGATGGGCGCGTTGATAGTCAATGACGATGAACTTGCCAAGCAATTGGCTTTCCTCCAAAATGCCTGCGGAGCGACACCCGGACCTCAGGATTGCTTTTTGGTATTAAGAGGAATCAAAACACTCCATATCCGCATGGAAAGACATTGCCAAAATGGTGCAGCAATTGCCCATTTTCTGAAATCCCATCCTAAAGTGGACAAAGTATATTGGCCGGGATTTGAGACCCATCCAAACCATGCCGTGGCCAAAAAACAGATGCGGGACTTTGGGGGAATGATTTCTTTTGTCATCAAAGGCAACAAATTGGAAGATGCCATCAAGGTTTTGGAAAACATGCATTATTTCTCCCTTGCGGAATCTCTCGGTGGAGTTGAATCCCTTTGTGGACATCCCGCTACCATGACACACGCAAGCATTCCAAAAGCAGAAAGAGAAAAAGTGGGTTTGGTAGATTCGTTGATCAGACTCAGTGTTGGGATAGAAGATGTCGAAGACCTGAAAGAGGACCTAGCGCAGGCATTGGAACTGGTGTAGGTTTGGTAGGTATTCAGGAATGAATGCCCGTGTTTTAAAAAATACAGCATACTTGGGGAAACATGGAAAAATAGAAATTCCATGTTTCTTTTTTTTGACGGAGCAAAGGAATTTGGGAAAGTGATTTTTGGCTTAAAGCAGCTCGGAAAATTCGTGAGGAGAAATGATCGGAAGAATGGGGGTTGATTTCTTCAAAAAACCTTTGTCAGAGGTTACAATTACACTTATGTCATTTTCAAGTGCGGTGAAATATTGGAGGGCATCTTCTAAATCTCCAAAGTCTGATTTTATGGCTTTAATTAAAGTATTCTTGTTGGCCTCCAATAACTCAAAATTCAAAATTATCATTTCCAGAATGGCCTTGGTGGCTTCCAAGCCTTTACTTTTTTCTAAAAAATAAATACAGATTTGGATGGAGGATATACTTACAAATCCAATAATTTTTCTTTGATCAATTGACTCAAATAATTCTGTAATCCCTGTGGTTCCTCTCTCTAGAAAGAAGTCCAAGAGGACATTTGAATCAAAATATACCCGATGCTTCATTTAGGTTAGTTTTGATTTAAAATAGGTTTCCTTCCAATCAAAATCTTCAGGAAATTCAGTTTTTGACTTGGGTAAAGTCTTTAAAAATTCAATCAGACCTAAATTACTTTTTGTTTTGGTTTTTGGTTTTAGAATTTCCGCAAAATGGGTTTCAACCAAATTTGAAATGCTGATATCTTGCTCAATGGCATATTGCTTGACCTCATTCAGCAAGTTTTCTTCAATGGTTATATTGAGTTTTTTTTTCATGAGAAAATTGAATACGTATAAATATATATTATACGCATAGAAAGGTCAAGAAAAAAATGGGATTTATTGAACCTGTACTGATTTCCAATGGTTTAATTATTTTATTGTACACATTTTTAAACCAAATATGACTATGCAGAATCTTAAAAACAAAACAGCCCTGATCACAGGCGGAAGCAAAGGGATCGGATACGGGATTGCAGCCGCTTTGATGGCGCATGGGATGAACGTGGCGATCACAAGCAGGTCTCAGAAAAGTGCAGACGATGCTGCTGCTGAATTGAACAAATCGGGAAAGGGCGAAGCTATTGGTATCAAAGCAGATGTGAGGAAATTTGATTCCCAACAAAAAGCAGTGGATACACTCTTGAAAAAATGGGGAAGTTTAGACCTTTTGGTTGCCAATGCAGGTGTAGGTTTTTTTGCATCTGTGGAGGACATGACTTTAGAGCAATGGCAGGATACGATTGATACCAACCTGACGGGTGTATTTTACAGTTTAAAGGCAGGATTGGATGGATTGAAAGCCTCAAAAGGATATTTTATTTCCATTTCTTCCCTTGCAGGGACCAATTTCTTTGTCAACGGATCTGCATATAATGCTAGTAAATTTGGGGTCACAGGTTTTACCCAAGCTGCTATGCTTGACCTACGTCAGCATGGAATCAGGGCTACCACGATCATGCCGGGTTCGGTGGCTACCTATTTCAACAACCACCAACCCAATGAAAAAGATGCCTGGAAAATTCAGATTGAAGATATAGGCCAGATGGTGGTGGACTTGATGCAAATGAATCCACGGACACTTCTAAGTAAAATCGAAGTCAGACCAAGCATGACTGCATAATAAGTAAGAAATTAATTTATTGCTGAATCCTGGCTCAAAATTGTAAAATCGATTTTGGGCCGGGATTTTTTTATTTTTCTTTCACATTTCCGTTACCTCTATTTCACATCCATGAATCCCATCCTTGAAACTGACCGTCTTCTCCTGAGAGAATTAAACCTGGGCGATGTCCCTTTTATCCTTTCCCTGCTGAACAGTCCCGGTTGGCTGAAATATATCGGAGATCGGGGGGTCAAAAATGAAGAGCAGGCAAAGGATTACCTTTTGAACGGTCCACTCAAAAGTTATAAAGAGAATGGTTTTGGCCTGTATTTAGTAGAAGAAAGGATTTCAAAATTACCAATCGGATTGTGTGGCCTACTCAAAAGAGAAACTTTAGAAAATCCTGATTTGGGATTTGCGTTCCTTTCGGATTACATGGGCAAAGGATTTGCCTTTGAGGCTGCAAATGCAGTTTTGGAGCATACGAAAAGTCAGTTGAAACTGCTAACTATTCTAGCCATTGTCCTTCCCGACAACCAACGCTCCATAAAACTTTTAGAAAAGCTAGGATTTCAATATCAGAAAACTTTTCAGGTCAAAGAAGGGGAAGATTTGAGTCTCTTTCAGATTGATCTATAAAAATGAATTCAGAGACAAACTTCTCAAATCATTAGTCCAATTGCACCGAAAAAAGAACCGATTATGGCGCCGATGACCAATTCTTTCATACTGTGTCTCTTCATTTCCCACCTTGACCATGCCACTGCAAGTGCAAATCCCAGAGTGATAGATCCCGGCAAAAACCCGAACACAAAAATATTTACCACTATATAAAATGCGATTCCGGCATGCATGGAGGCTTTTATTTTGAGATTGACTAAGGCCATGGTCAGTACCAATATAAAGAAAACCAATGTTTGACGCAGGACTTCTCCCGGAAAATCGAGGATCCAAAAAACCAAAAGCAAGACCACAAATAGGCTGATGGCAAAAGGATAGAAGCCTTTCCTTTGCGTCCTGTCGGAGACATCAAAGTTGGTATATTCCCCGCTTTTCATTTTCCGATAATTGTTCCAAATGATGGGAACTGCTACAAGAACAATCACGAGGAAAGAAACCATCAAGGCCATTTTCCTTTCGAGATTCTGAAAGGACATAAAAATCACGTAAGCATTTCCGAACAACAACGGATGTCCGATTAGAGAAATGAGTTTTGCGGTTTTTTGCTTTTTTGTAAGCATCAGTTAGGTTGGATCAGGTCCCAAAGATTGCCATAGAGGTCCTCAAATACGGCTACTGTTCCGTAGGGCTCCGTGCTTTTTGGACGGAAGATTTTGATGTTCTGATCTAAAAGATTTTGGTAATCCCTTTCGAAATCATCGGTGTACAAAAACAAAAAAACACGCCCACCGCTTTGGTTTCCGACTGCCTGGAGCTGGACTTCATCTGCCGCTTTGGCCAATAAGATTTCGCATTGTCCATATTCATATCCCGGAGGTGCGATTCTGACCCATCTTTTGGTATCAGACATGCGGGTATCTTCCAATAATTGAAAGGAGAGTTTTTTGGTGTAAAAAGCGATGGCTTCGTCATAGTCCCTGACCACCAAGGCAAATTTTGCTATGAATTGTTTCATTTTTCTTTGGTAAAAGCTGTAATTTAAAAATTTCCAAAATTACCCCAAACCTGCAATTTTTCGGAACAGGGTTCTTCTTTGTTTGAGTTTAAGTTCCCTGAATTTGGTCATATATTATCTTCGACCTTTGCAGCGACGGAGAAGGCTATCATCTCATAGCCCATATCGGAAGGATGGATGCCATCTTCTGAAAAAAACTCTCCTGGGTACTTGTCTCGGTTATTTTCAAAAGAAAGATGGGGTAATTTTTTCTCCAAAAACTCCAATTCCCTAGTTAGAATACTCCTGTGCCATCCCAAGAAAATCCGCATGATTTGTGGTATTCCCGGGAAATTTTGAACCGGTGGAATCAAAGGGATAGTGATTTTTTTTACTCCTTTTTCCTCTACCAAAAACTGGATGAAGGATTCCATTTCCCGTTTGAATTTTTTGGGAGGTGTTAATTCAAAGCAATCATTCGCACCGATCAGAATGATGGTTTTGGAAAAAGCATTGGTCATTTCATTCTCGGATTTTCTGAAGAGGTCTTGGAGATTTTGTGCTTTGAGGCCGTTTTCACCAATATTGAAAATAGTGAATCGCCCTTTTAAATTTTTGAATATATGAGTGGCAAATGTCGTCTCGATACTCGTGGCGCCTACGCCGGCTGCGGTGGATTCTCCGATTATCAATAGACAGGATTCTGGATTTGAGCTTTCAAGTTTTAAAAATTCACTCCTTGGCGGAAGTTTTACAAGGTTGTTTTTCAATCTTGTTCCAATGATATAAAGAACCGGAAATACAGGTATCAAGACCACCAATTCTAAAAAATACGAAAATCTGTTGCGCATGACTTTGTGTAAAAGGTGTAAACAAAACACCAAGCCTTGATTCAAAGCTTGGTGCAATATTTTAGATTCTGGAAAGAGGTTATCCTCCTACTTTTTTGGCTTTATAACCTTCCTGTAGCAAGATTTGAATGACTTTATCACGATGGTCTCCTTGGATGAGAATTTCTCCTTCTTTGGCACTTCCCCCGACACCGCATTTGTTTTTGAGCAATTTGCCTAGTTCTTTGAGGTCATCCTCTGTCCCGACAAATCCTTCTATCAAAGTCACCTGCTTGCCGCCACGGGATTTT
This sequence comes from Cognataquiflexum rubidum, assembly GCF_022538115.1. Lineage (GTDB taxonomy): Bacteria > Bacteroidota > Bacteroidia > Cytophagales > Cyclobacteriaceae > Cognataquiflexum > Cognataquiflexum rubidum. The sequence goes on from NZ_JAKZAL010000003.1 coordinate 208,673, forward strand.
TTGTCCAACATGACTTTGAGATTTTGCTTTTGGGGAGCCAAAGTTTCATCTTCTTTTTCACCCCCAAAATTGAATGCAAAATCATTGCTCGTGGAATAGACTACGCCGTCCCTTTTCTTCCAGTCGTTGTTGTTCTTTTTTGACATTTTATTTTTTTGATTTCATGGTCCACACCGGCCTTTGGGCAGCATTGACCACATCTTCAGCAATACTTCCGCTCAGCAGGTGCAAAAATCCTGTCCTGCCATGCGTAGCCATGGCGATCATGTCGGCATTGACATCATCGGCAAACTCCAGTATACCTTCTTCTTCCGAAGTGCTGTTGTAAACCTGCATGGAAGCTGCATTGATCTCAAAATCTTCTGCAAAGGTTTTCATCTTTTCCATGGAAGTCCTCGTGCTTTCAAACATCGAAGGGGTATTGATTTTGACAAGATGTAGTTCCGCATCGATTGTGTTTATGGCAGCCTTTAGTCTGTCTATTACTTCACTTGGAACGCTGCCAAAGTCACTTGCGAAAATCACTTTACGGATACTGTCTGCCGAGACAGGGCCTTTGATGGTGATGACCGGACAGGAAGCGTGTCTTACCACTTTTTCGGTATTGCTACCGACCAATACTTCCTCCATGCCCGATGAACCTTTGCTCCCCATGATTACAATATCAGCTTTGGCATCGATGATTTCTTTTGAAATTCCTGCAAATGGATTTCCAAAAACCATTTTGGTTTCAAATTTAAAATCGTCGTCTTTGAATTCATCCTCCATCGCAGCCATCTGTTTTTTTCTCTTTTCGATCAGCTCGATCATAAAAATCTGGCTTGATTCGCTGCTAAAGGCACCAACTTCACCATAACTCGAAAAACTCTGTGGCGAGGGCAGTTCGATAATGTGTAAGAGTTCTAATTTGTTTTTTGTCCTTTTTGCCAATTCGATGGCAAATTCAAAAGCATAGTTTGCTTCTTTGGAAAAATCATAAGGAACGAGAATTGTTTTCATGGTATAGGGTGTTTATTGATGCAGGAAATTACAAAATTTACCTCAATCCTTTTACCAACTGATGCTTTTTATCTAAAAAAATAATATTCCAATTCCAAAAACTAAAACCCAAAGCAATGTTGAAATTGCCATTTTTTTCAGATAGGGATCAAGATCTTTCGCTTCAGTTTTGTATGCCACGGATTTGCCGACAGTTGCCATGATAGGAAGCACGGCCAAGGCAATCAGACAGCCATAGGATTGGTTGATAATTGCAAAAAGCACCAAGGATAAATTACCCCCGATTATCAATGCCCAATTGTAAATGACAGCGTTTTTCCTGCCTACACGGACAGGAATGGATTTTTTCCCCGCTAAGGTATCCGCTTTGATATCCCTGATATTATTGATGTTCAACACCGCGGTACTGAAAAATCCCAATGAAACAGCAGGCAAAACAATACTCCAATCAAAGGACAGGGAATGCAGAAAATACGTGCCTAAAACTCCCAATAACCCAAAAAACAAGAAGACTGAAATATCCCCCAATCCCGCATAGCCATAAGGCTTGCTGCCGGAAGTGTAGGTTACCGCTGCGATGATGGCAGCAATACCCAAGCCCAAAAATAGCAAAAACAACTTCCAATCCTGAAGAGCGATGAATAAGAGCACCAATCCTGAGACAAGCGAAAGCGCACCCAAAAGGACCATTGCTTTTTTCATTTCTCCCAAGCTGATGATACCCGACTGCACAGCCCGGATCGGGCCTTCCCGGTCTGCAGAATCCGCACCATGGATGCTGTCTCCATAGTCGTTGGCGAGATTGGATAGAATCTGAAGAAAAACAGTCGTCAGGGCGGCCATCAAAAATACCCAAAAGCGAAATTCCTCTTGGTAGGCTGCAAGAAATGATCCCATTAAAATACTTGACAGAGCCAACGGTAATGTTCTCAACCGGATGGCGTGCATCCAAGCCTGTCTCTTATTGGATAAGGTTATTTCCACTTTTTGATTTTGGATCAAAACTAACAAAAAGACCTGTTTTCGGAAGGAAAACAGGTCTTTTTGTGAAAAATATTTGTGTTATTCAGCAATAAGTTTCAGGATTTCTTCATCCATTGGTTTTACTGAAGAAGCGAAAAACTTCACAAGTTCACCTTTTTCATTGATGAAGTATTTGCAGAAGTTCCATGTAGGTTCTTTGTCATTCCATCCGTTCAAGTCTTTGTCTGAAAGCCATTTGTAAAGGGGAGCTTTGTCATCACCTTTTACGGATATTTTATCCATCATCATAAAGGTGACCCCGAATTTGGAAGAGCAGAATTCTTTGATTTCCTCATTGGTTCCTGGTTCTTGACCGCCAAAATTATTAGCGGGAAAACCGATGATCGTCACCTCATCTCCATGTTCCTGATGAAGTTTCTGGAGGTCTTCGTACTGTTTGGTATAGCCACATTTTGAGGCTACATTCACCAATAGTAGTTTCTTTCCTTTGAATTGGGAGAAATCGACTTCCTGACCATTGATGTCTTTCATTTTAAAATCGTAAAAGGATTTTTCCATAACCATTTCATCTGGTGATACATTGTTGACTGGTTCTTGCTTTTGGATAAAGCCTGTGAAGGCTAAAGCGATGATTGCGAAAGCGAAAAGGATTTTTTTCATATTACATTCTGTCTGGGACTTTAATACCTAGTAACTGCATGCCCTTGCGGATTGTTTTGGCGGTAATGGCAGAAATTGCTATTCTAAAGGATTGGACCTTAGGGTCATTTTCGTGGAAGATCGACAATTCTGCGTAGAATCTATTATATTCTTTAGCCAAGTCAAAAAGATACTGGGCTAATACAGAAGGGGAATATTCTTCTCCTGCTGCTATGATTTTTTTCTCAAATTCATTCAATATCACAATCAGGTCTCTTTCTGCAGGCTCCAATTTATCTAATCCTTCAAATCCCGCACTGCTGTAATCTACTCCGATCTGATCTGCTTTTCGGAGAATGGACGCAATCCTTGCATGGGAATATTGGATAAATGGACCGGTATTTCCCTGGAATTCTATGGATTCCTGAGGGTTGAATAGCATTCTTTTCTTAGGATCGACTTTGAGCAAGAAATATTTCAAAGCTCCCATTCCCAATATTTCATAGAGTTCAGCGGCTTTTTCTGCGCTGAATCCATCAATTTTTCCAAGTTCTTTGGTATGGCTTTCGGCAGTCTCGATCATTTCCTGCATGAGGTCATCTGCATCGACCACAGTCCCTTCACGGGATTTCATCTTTCCGGTAGGCAAATCCACCATCCCATAGGATAAGTGATACAGACCATCTCCATAAGGACGACCCAACTTGCGCATGATCTTGAACAAAACATCAAAATGGTAATCTTGCTCGTTGCCGACTACATAGACCGATTTGTCAAAATGAAAATCCTGGTATTTCAATTCGCAGGTCCCCATGTCCTGGGTGATGTAGACCGAAGTGCCGTCAGACCTCAGAACCAGTTTTTCATCCAAGCCTTCGGCTGACAGATCGACCCAAACTGAACCGTTTTCTTTTTTGAAGAAGACACCTTTTTCCAGTCCTTCATCTACAATGTTTTTTCCTAAAAGGTAAGTGTCTGATTCGTAATAAAATTTATCGAAATCGACTCCCATTTTTTTGTAAGTCCCATCAAATCCCTCATACACCCAACCATTCATGGTTTTCCAAAGGTCTACCACGTCTTTGTCTCCTGCCTCCCAAAGTCTCAGCATTTCCTGAGCTTCGAGCATGAGTGGTGCATTTTTCTTGGCCTGCTCTTCTGTTTGACCTTCGGCAACAAGCTGTTGGATTTCTTTTTTGTATTCCTTGTCAAATATCACATAGTATTTACCTGCCAAATGGTCTCCTTTTAGTCCGCTTGAAGATGGGGTTTCTCCATTGCCGTGGTGTCTGTAAGCCACCATCGACTTGCAGATGTGGATGCCACGGTCATTGACCAGGTTGGCTTTGACTACTTCATAGCCGTTGGCTTTCAGGATTTCAGCAACGGCATAGCCTAGGAAATTATTCCTTAAGTGCCCAAGATGCAGCGGCTTGTTGGTATTGGGGCTGCTATATTCGACCATTACCTTTTTTCCGTTTGCGGGAAGTTGGCCCAAATCAGGATTACTGTAGATCTTCGAAAAAATATCCAACCAAGATGTCTCGCTCACGGAGATATTCAGGAATCCTTTGACGGTGTTGAAAGAAGAGACCACATCACAGTTTGCCACGAGGTATTCCCCGATCTTTGCGCCGGAAGCCTCAGGATTGAGTTTGGTGATTTTCAAAAACGGAAACACCACAAAAGTAAAAGTCCCTTCAAATTCCTTGCGGGTGGGTTGTAGGGCAAGTTCTTCTAAAGTTGCCTGATGACCAAAAAGCTCCAAAAAAGCACGTTGGATAGCGAATGTAATTTCTTTTTCTAAATTCATATTTTTTACCGCAATGGGCGCAAAGGTTTCGCAATGATTTCGCAAAGAACAAGCTTTTAAGATCTATTGATCTTCAAGTCCATTGACTACCCGTTTATTCCGTATTTTAATCTCACTTCATTAAAATTGATTAACAAGCCCAACTTAAATTTTCCAAGTTTGAGGTAATTTAAAATTTGAGCCGCGTGTATATCAGTCAGGCTTTCAACTGATTTAAGTTCTAAAACCAATTTGTTTTCAACCAATAAATCAATTTTGTAACCTACATCTAGTTTAATTTCATCAATAATCAAAGGCATTGGTTTTTCAATTTCAACCTGAAAACCGGCTTGATTTAACTTGAAAAACAAAACCTGTTTATAAGCATTTTCTAGAAGTCCCGGGCCTAATTTAGTATGAACATCATAAGCTATATTGAGAACTTCCCTTGAAAGAAGATTTTCATTAAATGATTCAAACTTTCCCATTGCTTTCCATTGCGATACCTTCGCGTCCTTTGCGGTTAAATCAAAAGTTATCCACCAATGACTTGGTAGTCGCTTCTAGAATGTCAAAGGCGTTTTCGGCCATCAGGTTTTCGGAATCTAGGGTAGGATTCACTTCGACGATTTCCCAACAGCAAACCCGCTTGTCTTTGATCAATTCTGTGTTGAGCTCAAGGGCTTCTTTTACAGTTAATCCATTGGCAACAGGCGTTCCGGTGCCCATAGAGATCGATGAATCCAAGCTGTCTACATCAAAGGAAATGTAGATCTGATCACAATCTCCAAGGATGCTGAGAGCTTCTGCTGCTACTTTTGTAATGCCAAGGTTTCTGACTTCGTCTGTGGTGAAATTTTTGATCCCATATTTTTTGATCAGAAAATCCTCAGGTGCTTCTGTATCCCTTACGGAAATGAAGACAATATCTTCCGCCTTTATTTTTGGTGCGTCGCCGCCGATTTTTTTAATTTTTTCCCAATACTGAACTGTTTCTTCTGCAGGTTGATTGACTTCGCAATCTCTGTTGTCGGTCTGAATGCACATCGCCAAAGGCATCCCGTGCATATTTCCCGATGGGGTGGTGTAAGGGGTGTGGAGGTCTGCATGTGCATCTATCCAGATTACCCCAAGCCGTTTGTCAGGATGCGCAGCTTTTATTCCCATGATGGTGCCTGCGGCTGTGGAATGATCTCCCGCCAATATTATTGGAAAAAGCTTTTCCAATCTCAGCGATTCTATGGTGCTGTAGACATTTTTCAAAACCTGATAGACTCCATCGATGTATTTGGCATTTGGATGTTTGTTTCCTTTCCAAAGAAAATTGTTGGCATCAGGGACATGGATAGGATCGAATCTGGTAAAGAAATCCGAAGTTTTGTCCAAGCTGGCAATTTTGAGCGCATCGATACCAAGGCTTGCGCCTCTTGTTCCGGCGGCAATTTCCGATCGGACCTCGACCAATTTTATATCTCTCATAAAAGGTTTATTTGGGCTTTTCTCAATCTTTATTCAATTGAAGTGGCGCAAAAGTAGTCAAAAAATGGCTCAAAAACCATTTGAACGGATTGATTTGAGAAAGTCCGATCTTCCTAAAACAGGCATTTTCCCGAGGATGAATTTTTGGATCCAAAGGTTTTGGTGTTAATTCAATAATTCTGGTTTATTTCGGAAAATGATTTGAAAAATCAGAAAATCAGGCTTTGTCAATGAGGATCAAAAATAAAATAGGCTGGAAAACTGCTTCAGGTTTGGTGATTGCCAACATGATCGGAACGGGGGTTTTTACCAGTCTGGGTTTTCAGGTCGCAGACAGCCAAAACACCTGGAGCATCATCATCCTGTGGCTGATAGGGGGAATGATGGCATTTATCGGGGCATTTGTCTATGCCGAACTCGGTACGCATTTCAAGCAGTCGGGAGGCGATTATATATTTCTTTCGAGGACCATTCATCCCGCAGCAGGCTATCTCTATGCATGGATATCCCTGACGGTAGGTTTTTCTGCCCCGATAGCCATTGCGGCTATGGCCATGGTGAAATACTGGGAGCCATTGATCGGTTTCCAAAACAGCCAAGCCATTGGCATGGCAGCTATTGTGATGATGGGTTTGTTTCATTCTTTTTCGGTGCATCACTCAGGTCTGGTTAACAATATCCTTACCGGTATCAAGTTGCTATTTGTTTTTGCGCTTTTGGGTTTGGGATTCGGATATGCTACTGTCCTGTCTGAAAGCAGTTTTGATTTCAGTTCTGCATGGAAGGGGGAGATTTTTGCTCCGGGATTTGCAGTTTCACTGATCTATGTTTTTTATGCCTATACAGGATGGAATTCCGCAGCCTACATCGTAGAAGAGATAGACCAACCACGAAAAAACCTTCCTAATGCCTTGATCTCTGCGACCTTTCTCGTGATGTTCGTTTATATATTGCTGCAATTGGTGTTTCTCAAGCACGCGTCTATTGCACAGTTGGAAGGAAAAGTCCAAGTCGCTACGCTGGCATTAGGAAATCTTTTCGGTACACAAGGCGTATTTTGGGTAAGTTTTTTCATTGGAATCCAACTTATTGCCACGATTAGCGGCTATACTTGGGTTGGGCCAAGGATTACCAATGCGATGGCCAAAGAATATGCCTTTTGGAAACCATTGGCAATAGTCAACAAAAACGGGATTCCGGTCAGGGCCATCTGGTTCAATACCGGTGTGAGTCTGTTGTTGATGTTCAGCGGGTCTTTTGAGTCTATCTTGTTGTATGCTGGATTTGTGCTGCAAGTGATGGGTACCTTGACTATCGCTGCATCTCTCAGACTCAAAAGCAGGTCCGGATTCAAAAGTCCTTTCCGGCCTTATCTGCAATACATCTACATTCTTTTTAGCCTTTGGGTGATGGTTTTCATGGTTTATGACCGTCCAAAAGAAAGCCTTTTCGGATTGGGGATAATCTTTGTAGGTTATGTTCTCTTTCTTTTAGACAGAAAAACTCTTCAAATTTGATTGAATGACTCTTTTTTCAAAATTACCCGACGTAGGAACTACCATCTTTACAGTCATGTCGAAGTTGGCGACTGATTGCAATGCCATCAACCTGGCACAAGGCTTTCCGGGCTTTGACTGCTATCCTTATCTCCATGACCTGGTGAATTATTATGTCAGTGAAGGATACAACCAATATGCGCCCATGAGCGGAGTGCCCATTTTTAAGCAGAGGATTGCTGAAAAAACCAGCAGGGTTTACGGCGTGGACTTCAAAGCAGAGTCAGAAGTCACTGTTGTCTCAGGTGCTACAGAAGCCCTTTTTGCCGCCGTGACAGCTGTGGTAAACAAAGGAGATGAGGTGATTTTGCTTGAACCTTGTTATGACAGTTATGCGCCCGCAGTGGTGTTAAATGGAGGAGTGCCGGTGTATGTGTCGCTTAGATTGCCGGATTTTTCTGTTGATTGGGACAAAGTAAAATCTGCCATCACTGACAAAACACGTCTTATCATGGTCAATACACCCCATAATCCCTGCGGCTACGTCTGGACCCAAAAGGATTTGGATACCCTGGCGGAGTTGATTCAGGACAGAGAAATCTATATTGTCAGTGACGAAGTATATGAGCATATCACTTTCGATGGCCGGGAGCATCTGCCCATGTTCAGTCATCCGGTGCTGAAAGAACGAACATTTGCCTGTGGCTCATTCGGAAAGACTTTTCATATCACCGGATGGAAAATCGGCTATTGTCTGGCACCCGAAAAATTGACTGCCGAATTCAGAAAAATCCACCAGTTTTTAACATTCAGCACTGCGACTCCTTTGCAGTACGCTTTGGCTGACTTCATGATGGAACCATCCAGATACCTGCACCTGAATGCATTTTATAACCGAAAGCGGGATCTATTTTGTAGGGGTTTGATGAAAACAGATTTTGAATTTACGCCTGCTCAGGGCAGTTTCTTTCAATTGGTTTCCTACGGCCATCTTTCTCAAGAATCTGACTACGATCTTGCCGTCAGGATGACCAAACAGCTGGGGGTTGCAAGTATCCCGGTTTCCGTTTTTTATCACGATAAAACCGACCACAAAATGCTGAGATTTTGCTTTGCCAAAGAAGATGAGGTTTTGGAAAAAGCATTGGAATTGTTGCAAGGTTCCATATTCTGATTGTTTTGGCTGCCTTGGTTTCAAATCAAAACAAGAATAAAAACGCAATCAAAAGTATCTCTTCAATCTAATTTGGTAAACAAAATAGCGATAGAATGGGACTTGGTTTCGTAGGTTTTTGGAGTGTAGGTACCTGCTTCTGACCATAGACAAATGTCACATGGCCCGTCGAGACTGGTGTCCAACCACCTTTTCCAAAGAACAGTTTTTCCACCGATAGTTTGGGGGATTTCAAACTCTAGGTTTTGGTTGTAGGAATTGATCAGGTAATGCATCGCCATTTTTCCGTTGAGAGACATGATAGTCATGGCTATACTGAGTGAAGTAGGCGACCAATCGGGTTTGTTGAGTTTGACCCCATGCCAATCGATCTTTGAATGGATAAGCAATTCCTTCAGGCTCATGTTGAAGGTGGATTGGGAGGTTTCCCTTAACAGACGTTTTTTGATCAGGATCTTTACAAATCTGAAAATTTCTGCATTTTTTTCTACCAGATCCCAATTGAACCAGGTGAGTTCATTGTCTTGACAATAAGCATTGTTATTGCCCTGTTGGGTGTGGAGGATTTCATCTCCCATCAAAAGCATGGGTGCTCCCAAGGACAATAAGGTGACCGTGAAAAAGTTTTTGATCTGCCGTTTTCGAATTGCCAATACCTCGGGATCGTCAGTCGGCCCTTCGACACCGCAATTCCAGCTGAGATTGTCATTGTGTCCGTCGCGGTTGTTTTCGCCGTTTGCAAAGTTGTGCTTGACATTATAGGAGACAAGGTCATTCAAAGTAAACCCATCATGGCAAGTGACAAAGTTGATGCTTTGCTCCAATTCCCTGTTTTTGGACTCATACATGTCAGGGCTGCCGATCAGACGGGTTACAAAATGACCCACTTTTCCTTTGTCCCCTCTGAGAAAACTGCGGGCATCATCTCTGAATCTCCCGTTCCATTCCTTCCAGCTATCGCCGGTAAAGTTGCCTACCTGATACAGTCCCGAAGCATCCCAAGCCTCAGCTATCAGCTTGGAGCCTGCCAGGATCGGGTCAGATTCGATGTCCCAAAGGATCGGTGCGTTTTCGATGGGATTGCCCTTTTCATCTCTGGATAAAATAGAAGCCAAGTCAAACCTAAAGCCGTCCACATGCATGTCCCGCACCCAAAAGTGCAGACTTGAGATAATCATCTTGCGAACTATTGCCTGGTTGGCATTCAGCGTATTACCTGTTCCTGAATAGTTTTTATACTTGGATCTATCATTGTCCAAGATGTAATAGATACTGTTGTCTATTCCCCTGAAAGTATATGTCGGACCTTCCTCGTGGTTTTCCGATGTATGGTTAAATACCACATCCATGATCACTTCCAATCCTGCGCGGTGAAGGGCTTTGACCATATCCCTGAATTCATCCAACACTTTCAAGGGATTTTCCGGTTCGGTGCTGTATCCCTGATGCGGGGCAAAGAAAGAAATCGGACTGTAACCCCAATAGTTGGATTTGCCCTCAGGGGCATCCTGTACATCAAACTGAAAGACCGGTAGCAGTTCTACGGCAGTGATACCGAGATCGACGAGGTAGGGAATTTTTTCTATCAGCCCTGCAAAAGTTCCTCTTTTGTGTGGGGCAACTCCTGAGTTTGGATTCTTGGTGAATCCGCCGACATGCATTTCGTAAATGACAATGGATGAAAAAGCTTTCCTTGGATGGATATCACCTTCCCAATCATACAATCCCATGTCGACTATAACGCTTTTCAGGGACATGGCATCTGCTTTTCCGAATTTGCTGACTGCTTTCCTGTTAAATTGTTTGGGCATGGATACAGCCTTGGAGTAGGGGTCAAGCAATATTTTGGAAGAATCAAACCGGTGTCCAAGCATGGGTTCGAATGGACCGTGCACGCGGTAACCATAAAGCTGACCCGGCTTAACTCCGGCAACAAAAATATGCCAATAGTGGTAAGTTTTGTTTTTTGAAGCATCCAACCGGAAGGTTTGGATAGGTTCAATATCATCTACATGGTTGAAAAAAAGCAATTCCACCCAAAAGGCATTTTTAGAAAAAAGACAAAAATTGACTCCTTCGGGAGAAAAACTAGGACCTATGGGGAAGCTTTGGCCAACTGAAGTTGAATATGGGGTGATGGGTGTAGACATTGGGTTAATTTGTCTCAGCATGAATTTAGCGCCGAATTAAGCTTGTTTTTAAACGTGAAACAAGCAAATCCCCAATGCTGTTTACAAATACTTAGACATCTTTCTTTGGAGAAAATTTCAGTTGGTATTGAAAGTCTTCCAATTTTACTCACCAAAAATTGATTTCCAGAACCATTAAGGGGAAAGGCAAGAAAAAAATAAAACCCTATAAAAATGATAGGGTAATTAGGATAATTAAAATCCGTCTTTTATATTTGAAGCATGGTTTTGAAAAAACCGCATTCCAATCAAAAATCATTATCCTATGGCATCTCAAATCTCCACCCAACAAGCTCCAATTCAGGAATCATTCACTTTTCAGAGTGTTTCAAAAAGATCTGAAAATCTTACGAATCAGGTAAATCTAACCGAGATGATTATGGCTTGTGATATGGTAGAACTGACAGGAATGGGCTCTTTTGATTTTCCAAATTACCCTGAAGCCAATAAAAGTTTTCAGGTGCTCTATTTCAGGCTTGCTTCAGATTTTGAAAGCCTCAAAGGTTTGTTTAACGGACTGATCAGCATCGGTCAGCCGAATGGTGTGATTCTGGAATTCGAAAAGGAATTGAACACGTACACCTTGAAGTTTTACTCTTCCAATGAACCTGTGGTCTCAAGATATTTTTCAAAAATCACCAAGGTAATCTCTGAAGAAATCAGATTTAAAAAGATCCTCAAAAAAATAATCGAAAACCAAAAATCTTTTGAAGCTGAAGGCCAATTGCTTCGAAACGAGATCTTCGCATAACAGTTCTCTCTATATTAAATTTTATTGTTAAGGGGAAAGTCCATGTGGATTTTCCCCTTTTTTCATTTGATTTGCCGATTTTAAAAGCAAATTTTGTAGTCCGTTTTCAACTTAAACTTCTCCCATTTGAAATGAATAAATACATCGATCTGATCCAACAGACTTTTGACTTTCCCACCAAAGAATTTAAAGTAGAGAACAACGAGCTGCACTTCAACGGTGTCAACCTCATGGAAATCATCAAAACCTATGGGACGCCTTTGAAGCTGACTTACCTTCCGAAGATTTCTGAAAACATTCAAAATGCGAAGACCTTTTTTGGGAATGCGATCGAAAAGCATGACTATAAGGGGAAGTACACCTATTGCTATTGCACCAAGTCGTCACATTTCAGCTTTGTACTGAATGAAGCATTGAAAAACGACATCCATATAGAGACCTCTTCCACTTTTGACATTCCTTTGGTCAGGAATCTTTATGCCCAAGGATTGATTACAAAGGAGACCTTTATCGTATGTAACGGTTTCAAAAGACAGCTTTACAAGCAATATGTCACCGAATTACTCAATGATGGTTTTGTCAATTGTGTTCCCATTTTGGATAACCTTGGAGAGATCGATTATTACTTGGAGCACGTCAAAGTTCCTTTCCAAGTGGGAATCAGGATTGCAGCAGATGAGGAACCAAAATTCGGTTTTTACACCTCAAGATTGGGTGTGAGGTACAATGACATCATTTCTCTTTACGAAGAAAAAATCAAGGACAATCCCAATGTCAGTCTGAAGATGCTTCACTTTTTTCTCAACTCGGGGATCAAGGATACAGCTTACTATTGGTCTGAACTGACCCGATTTATCCAAAAATATGTAGACCTTAAGAAAGTGGCCCCTTCCTTGGATACCATGGATATCGGTGGAGGATGGCCGATCAAAACCAACGTGTTTTTTGACTATGACTACCAATACATGGCGGAGCAGATTGTCAAAAACATAAAATGGATGTGTGCCAAAAATCATACGGATGAACCAAACATTTTCACCGAATTCGGTAGCTATACTGTGGGCGAAAGCGGAGCGGTGCTTTATTCAATTCTGGACGAAAAACTCCAAAATGATAAAGAACTTTGGTATATGATCGATGGCAGTTTCATCACGCAACTGCCTGACAGTTGGGGATTGAACCAAAAATACATCATGCTTGCCGTCAATAATTGGGAAGAAGAATACCACAACATATCTCTCGGCGGGTTGACCTGCGACAGCATGGATTACTATAACTCAGAAGCCCATCAGTTCAACATTTACCTTCCAAAAATCGAAGAAGGTAAAAAACAATACATCGGATTTTTCCATACCGGAGCATATCAGGAATCTCTCGGAGGTTATGGAGGAATACAGCATTGCCTGATTCCGGCACCAAAGCATGTGATTATCGACAGGGAAGCAGATGGCAAGGTCAAGCATTGGCTTTTTGCCCCAGAGCAAACAAGCGATAGCATGATGAAAATACTCGGATATGAAAAATAAAAAAAGGGGTGGTTTGCTGAAAACCACCCCTTTTTTATTTCAATGTATATCGGTCTTCCGACTTCAATCTTCCTTCCCGACTGAAGTAAAATACTGGGGAATTGGCAAAAAATTGTATGTCCCTTGAGTTTTCAACCTTCTGCATGATCGACTTTTTCACCGTTGATTGTCATATAACTTCTCATACAATCCGCTGTCATGCAGCTGTGAATAGGAAGAATTCCGATAAGATCTCCCACTTTAACTTTGGAGAGTAATTCGTCAGATGCCTTGATGATGCCGTGCTCCTGCGAAATACTTTTCAAAAATGAGCGCTGGGAAGGGATTTTCCATCCTTTTTCTGTCAGGTAGACCACCTCACCAAAATTCTTTCCGCCGTCCGCTTCAGTCAGTACATCTTTGGCAAGGTGCACACCACCACCGTGGATCAGGATTTCTTTTCTTTCTTTTTTGACATCGACTACAGGCACTGCCAAGGCCACCGCAACATCTTCTCTCGCACAACTTCCCAATGCCACCTGCATCATGTCATAAAACACAAAGTTACCGGGTCCAAGCTCATCAATATCTCCGAAATCTTCTATCACTGAACATCCTGGTGTATCCCCTGTCCTTGTAACAAGTTCCGGATATTCCGACCTGTATTTACTTTTCAGCATCCTCAGGGCAGCCCTGGTCTGCTCATAGATTTTGGGAATGTCTTTTTCATAGTAGGAGTGCCCGGCATGCAGGTAAAATCCCTTGAATTTGAGTTTGTCTGTGCTTTTGGCAATTCTCATGATAGATTCCATCAGTCCAAAGTCTGAAACTTCCACCCCTGTCCGTCCGTACCCGGCGTCGATTTCGATAAAAAAGCCGACCGGATTTTCAAGCTCTTTCGCAAGTTTTTCTGTCGTAGCTTCGTTGATAAGCTGGACTGAAAGAGACTGGGTTTTTGCAAGATCACTCAGTGTTTTTACTTCCAAGGGATTGAAAGGAAAAGCGATATGGATATTGTCCCATCCCTGCCCGCAAAAGTAAGCCGCCATTTTGATGGAGGAAACCGTGATTTCTCTGATGCCATATTCCATCGCCCATTTTCCAACAAGATGGGATTGAGGGGTTTTGAAGTGGGGAACGAGCTTTTTACCATGTCTTTTGGCCCTATCTGCCATTACCTGAAGATTGTGGCGGCAGATTTTTTCATCAAGCAAAAGGGTGGGTGAGGTGATACCGGAAAGAACAGACATGGGATTGATGGTTTTTGATTGGGATTTGAAAGTAGGGAAAATGCCCCAATCAAAAAATATTTCCCACAGCCGATCATCAAAATAATAGGAATGAACCTGACATTTTTGGTAAATTATGGCCTGTTTTAAAACCTATAATTCCCCATCCCAACCCATGAGAACCGACACCCTTTTTAAAGGTATTTTCCTTTCAAGTTTTCTGATAATATCCATTCTCTTTTCCTGCAAAGAAAAGGAAACAGCACCTGTAGATCTTCAGATCACCCAATATGACCATGAAGTGGTAAAAAAACAAGCTGCAGAAATTGAGGCGACGGTGACCCCTACCTTGTCTGAGGGGCTTTCTTTGAAGCTTTGGGCGGTGGATTCCATGATTATCGATCCTGTTTCCATAAAGGTAACAGATGATGGGACCTTGTATTATGTAAGTTCTGAGCGCTTAGGGCAGTCAGAATTTGACATCCGTGGTCATCAAGATTGGGAAATACAGTCCATCAGTTGGCAAAGCGTAGCCGATAGAAAGGCATTTTTGAGGAAAGAGTTTGCACCTGAAAGGAGTGAGGAAAACAATTGGCTAAAGGATTTGAACGGTGATGGATCCTATGATTGGAAGGATCTGGCGGTGGAAAAAGAAAGTGTTTATAAGATAAAAGATACCAATGGAGATGGTTTGGCTGATTGGTCTCAGCGGATTGTATACGATTTTCATGAGGAAGAAACAGATTTGGCTTTGGCAGTTACAGTCCATGAAAATGATGTTTTTATGGGTGTTGCCCCTGATTTTTGGAGACTACAGGATACCAATGGAGATGGCTTGATGGATAAGAAAACTTCCATTTCTCATGGATACGGAGTCCACGTCGGATTTGGTTCGCATGGGATGTCGGGCGCCAAAGTCGGACCTGACGGAAGGATTTATTGGGCTATTGGCGATATCGGATTTCACGGAACCGACCAGGACGGAGTTGAGTGGAATTATCCCAACAGGGGAGTTGTCGTCCGATCAAATCCTGACGGAAGCGACTTTGAAGTGTTTGCGATGGGTGTAAGAAATACCCATGAGTTTACTTGGGATGAATATAACAACTTGATTTCAGTCGACAATGACGGAG
The DNA here is from genome assembly GCF_022538115.1 of Cognataquiflexum rubidum. Classification (GTDB taxonomy): domain Bacteria; phylum Bacteroidota; class Bacteroidia; order Cytophagales; family Cyclobacteriaceae; genus Cognataquiflexum; species Cognataquiflexum rubidum. The sequence goes on from NZ_JAKZAL010000003.1 coordinate 224,043, forward strand.
ACCACAGGGGAGAAAGTGAGCGATTGGTTTATTTGGTCAACGGATCTGACACCGGATGGAGGATCAATTGGCAGTTTGGAAAATACCGTGACCCGGACAACAATACTTACAAAGTCTGGATGGACGAAAACATGTACAAGCCAAGACACGAAGGTCAGGCAGCATACATTACGCCTTGTATCATCAATTATGTCAATGGTCCTACCGGAATGATTTATAACCCGGGAACTGCCTTGGGAGAAAGATGGAAGCAGCACTTTTTTGTGGTCGAATTCGTAGGAAATCCTGCCCGCTCCGGAATCCATGCTTTTCAGCTGAAGCCTCAGGGGGCAACTTTTGAGCTTGCCAAAACAGAATTGATCCAGACGGGAATGCTTCCAACCGGTATTGATTTTGGACCTGATGGAGCACTGTATGTGGCCGATTGGATCAATGGTTGGGGCAAAAAAAATTATGGACGTATCTGGAAGCTTGATGATACTGAAGGTCAAAATTGGGCAGCACGAAAAGAAACCCAACGTTTGATCACTTTGGACTATTCCAAAATGTCAGAGGAGGAATTGGAAGGACATCTCTATTATGAGGATGACAGGATCAGACGGAAAGCCCAGTTTGAGCTAGCCAAAAGAGAAGAAAAGGGTGCCAAAGTATTCGAAAAGGTGATGAATCAGAAGGCCAATCAGATAGCAAGGATACATGCCATCGTCGGTATGAGTCAGATAGCGAGGATGGAGGATATGAAATTTGCGAAGCCATTGATCCCATTGCTAAAAGACACTGATCCCGAGATCCGTGCCCAAGCTGCCAAATGGATCGGTGATATCAAATACAAAGACGCAGGAGAATTTTTATTGGCTCTTTTGGTAGATGAATATCCAAGAGCCAGGTTTTTTGGTGCCGAGGCCATAGGCAGAATCGGTTACACGCCTGCATTTACTTCTTTGGTGGGATTGCTGGACACCAACGATAATGAGGATGCCTATATCCGACATGCTGCTTCTTTGGCATTGGCCAGATTGAACCAGGCTGATGAGTTGGTAGCACTCTCCACAGAACCTAGCAATGCCATCCGTTTGGGTGCTGTATTGGCGTTGAGGAGATTGAGTCATCCCGGAATCCAACAATTTTTGAAGGATCCCGATGAATACATCGTAACCGAGGCGGCCAGGGCGATCAATGATGATTTTTCTATAGTAGGTGCACTTCCGGCTTTGGGTGACCTGTTGGTTACTACAAAATTTTCGAATGAACCGCTGATAAGGAGGGCTATCAGTGCCAACTTAAGGGTAGGTACAGAAAAGTCCATGCAAAATCTTCTTGCTTACATTTCCAAACCAGGAGCGCCTTTGGTGCTGAGACAGGAAGCCATTGATGCTTTGGGTACTTGGACCAAGCCTTCGGTTTTGGACAGGGTAGACGGAAGGTTCCGAGGAGAAGTGACACGCGACGGCGCCTTGGTAAGGACAGCAGCTGCCGCACCTTTGCTTCAAATGTTGAAGGAAAAGGAAAACGGTCTTAAGATTTCAGCGATCAATGCGATCGGAAGGCTTGGAATTCAGGATGGTTCGGATGAGCTTTTGGCTTTGATCCAAACTGACAAATCTCCTGAAGTCCGGGTAGCATCCATTCAGTCACTTGCCAAAATGAATGCTCCTAACACCGCTTTGGGAATAGAAAAGGCCATTGCCGATGCTGACAAATCAGTAAGGGTAGCGGGCCTCAATCTTCTTGAACAGTTGGATCTTGACAAGGAATTGAAAGCGAAACTTTTGAATGAAATCATAGAAAAAAGAACCACTGAAGAAAAGCAGGCTGCTTTGGTGGCTTTGGGGAAATTGCCCGTTGAAAATACCAAGTCTATTTTTGATGGCCTATTTGCACAGATGGCATCAGGAAAACTACCAACAGACATCTTATTGGAACTCTCTGAATCTGTGGATCTATCCAAAGACTCAACCTTAGCACAAGGGTACCAAAAAGCTGCCGATCAGCTTTGGAAAGGGGATATCTTGGCCTCTTACCAAAGCAGTCTCAACGGCGGGGATGAAATCAAAGGAAGGGGAATATTCTTCCAATCACAGACCGGTCAGTGTATGCGCTGCCATGCGTATGACGACATGGGCGGAAATGTAGGCCCGATGATCAATGGTGTTGGGAGAAAGCTAAGCAGACAGGAAATATTGGAATCGCTTATTGATCCAAGCAAAAGAATAGCTCCGGGATACGGAATCGTCATGCTGGAATTGAACAACGGCAAGGCGTTAAACGGTGTATTGGAGAAGGAAACGAATACTTCCCTTTTGGTCCAAATGGGCAACCAACCCGATACCCTCATCCAAAAGAAAGACATCAAAAGCCAAAAAATGGGAGCTTCCTCCATGCCGGATATGAAAGCAGTCCTGAGTCGAAGAGAAATCAGGGATTTGGTGAGTTACCTCGTCACTTTGAAGGAAGATTTTTGAAAAGGGTAGGTACTATATTTCTGATTTCAATCCTTGTCTTTACCGGGATAAGTGTAGGATTGATTTGGTGGGGAAAATCCATGCTCTACAATGCAGATATTCCCCAAAAGACACACCTATTGGAAGATTCTCAATCCCAAAAGGTGATGGTCTTTTTCGCCCATCCTGATGACGAGATTGCAGTAGGAGGCACTTTGCTTGATTTACGAAAGCAAGGGCATGAGTTAGTGATGGTTTATTTGACCAAAGGGGAAGCCGGCCCAACAGGCGGCTTGGTAAAGCAGGAGGAACTTGGTGAGGCAAGATCACAGGAAATGAAAAAGGTTTCGGAGGTTTTGGGTGCAGAAAAACTGGTGATGTTTGATTTTCCTGACAGTGGTCTTAAGGACTTGCCTTTGGATACTTTTAAAATCGTGGCTAGGGAAATGATCGAAAAGCACCGGCCTGATGTGGTAATCAGTTACGACAGTAAAGTCGGTCTTTACGGACATCCTGACCATAGGATGGTTTCCCAAGCGATGGAGGAAGTTTTCCTTGAGGATAAAAATAAACCGGGATTTCCGGTCAAAAAACTTTATCAAGTCACTTTATCCCCCAAACAGATTGAAATTGCTTTGAAAATTGCTCCCGGCTTTCAAAGAAATTATCCCAAGACAGGAGAGGGATTGCCGGTTCCCGATTTTTCGGTTGGGACCACAGCCTATTTCTCCACTTTGGTCAGGATGATGGAAGCACATGCCACCCAAGAGGAGGTTTTCCGGGATTTGTTGCCTTACCGGGAACAGGTGCCGGAATTCATCTATTCAAGGATTTTTGACAGGGAGTATTTTTATGAAGTGAAGTAGATTCCAGGATAGAAATGCCGTTTAGAAAATAAAAAAATTCAATTATGATAAGACATACGGTTGTTTTCAGACTCAAATTTCCCAAAGGTTCATCCGAAGAAAGGGAGTTTCTACAAGCGGCTGCTGCCTTGGCATTGATTCCGGGAGTTCAAAAATTCGAATCCCTCAGACAAATCAGCAAGAAAAATGATTTTGATTATGGGCTGTCCATGGAGTTTGATTCGGAAAGTGATTATGATTCCTATAACAATCACCCCGACCATTCAAAATTTGTAAATGACTTTTGGGTAAATTCCGTTGAAAAATTTTTGGAGATCGATTATAAGGTGATCAAATAAGAAAACAATCCTTTGGGGACAAACCCGAAAGAAATGCCTGAATAGACGGTAATTTTTTTTGAATTGCGGGAATGTTATTTGACCAGGGTTATTTCAATGGCAAATTCGACTTCCTCATTCCTTCCATCTGTGTTGACATCATAAGACTCAGACTCATCCAAAACAAGAACCAGTCTGTTATTGGTCAAGGTAGTAACATCAAAGTCTTGGTCGCCGTTGACCGAATCCAGCACCAGCTTGGTATTGTTGTTTTGAAGGCTATATGTCCCCGAATCCTCCTCCACACCATCGACTCGGACTACGTAAGTACCATCGGCATTAAAAGTAAATTTGGTAGTTTCCAATTCTGCCTCTTCAATAATTCCCGAAAGGAAAAGGGCCTGCACAGATTGTGCTACTTGGGGGGAAAGGCCCATAACGGAGGTCAGGTAGGTCAGTGCCGGTTGACCGTTGATAGTAGCTTCTTGAAGAGAATAGGAATCAAAACTCCATGTTCCCACGATAGTCGCAGAGGGGGAATCATCCTCACTCATACATGATCCCAAAAATGAAAACGCGGCGATAAGTACCACGAAAAAGGTGAATTTAACGTTCTTGATCATAACCTAACAGGTTTATAGATTCTAAATAAATCTCATAAATCTACAGAATAAACCGGAAATATTAAAACCAGAATGATTTAAACACAATTTTGATTTTAGTAGATCAGGTATTTTTTACGTGAAATTTTGAAGGCATCCAGGTCTTTTTGCCAGGATGCTTTGATTTCGGCTTCGCTTTTTCCGGCCAGAATATCCTTTCTTAATTGGTCACTTCCAGCCAATTTGTCAAAAAAATTATTGAAGAACTTTTCCTTCTTTCCTGAAATTTCATAAGCCTCCAACAGGTATTTCAAAGTAAACTGATGGGTCAATGGTTCCTTTCTCAGATCCCTGCCATAGCACTTTTTATCCTGCTGTGGCGGAGTTTTGGACATGCCATCGATACTTACAGGAGTGAAGGTGAAATCCCCGAACTTGGGATCGGGATAGCCATATACCTGAAATGGAAAATAGGTTCCCCGACCCAAAGAGACATCTGTCCCTTCAAAATAACAAAGTGTCGGGTATAGCCGGATGGCCGTATCATTGGGAAGGTTTGGAGAAGGTTTGACAGGCAGGCTATAAGCCATACTGCGGTTCCAGTTTTTGACTGGAATGACTTGGATGTCGCTTTTTACGCCTCCTTTCAGCCAACCTTCACCATTGATCATCTGGGCCAATTCCCCTACAGTCAGGCCATGGACCACAGGAATGGGATGCATGCCAACAAAACTTTCATATCCCTTTTTGAGAACAGGGCCATCGATATAGTTGCCATTGGGATTGGGTCTGTCAAAAATCAACATTGGCTTTTTGTTTTCGGCGCAGCTTTCCATCACATAATGCATGGTGCTGATGAAGGTATAAAACCTGATACCGACATCCTGCAAGTCATAGACGAGGACATCAATATCCTTTAACGTTTCGGCAGAGGGCTTTTTATTGTTTCCATACAGCGATACTATCGGCAATCCGGTGCGCTTGTCAATTTCTGAATTGACCACTTCGCCTGCATCTGCATCTCCCCGGAATCCATGTTCGGGGACAAAAACCTTGACCACTTCAATCCCTTGGGACATCAGAAAATCTACTAAGTGAATGTTGTTTTTAGAAGTAAGGATGGAAGTCTGATTGACTACCAAGCCGACTTTTTTTCCTTTCAAAAGAGGAAGGTAAATCTCAGGTTGGTCGGCAGCCGGCAAGATCATGTTTTGATTTTGGGACTGGATTTCAGGTTCAGGTTGGGTTTTTGTTTTGCAAAATGCCAGACTCTGAAGGAAAAATGTGGCGAGTATGATTATTTTGAATGGCTTCATAGTTACTTTGCGGTAGAATTTCAACCAAATAAACAAAATCATTGAACCTTTCCTATTTCATTGCCAAGAGAATCAGTTTTAAGAGGACAGGCGGTTTTACCGGAACAATCCATCGCATAGCAGTTGCATCCGTGGCAATCGGAATAGCGGTGTCTTTGGTTTCTTTCATGATTTTGGGTGGTTTTCAGGATAAAATCTCCGAGAAGGTTTTTTCATTTACAGGACATTATCAGGTTCAAAAGTTTGTCTCCGGTAATGCATTCGAAGAAAGCCCCACTTCAACCAATTCTGATTTTTATAAGGATTACCCCAAAAATCAACTGATCAGCCATGTTCAGGTTTATGCACACAAGCCAGGTCTGCTAAAAGGTGACGAAGAAGTGGAGGGGGTTTTGATGAAAGGAATAGGGCCTGACTTTGATACGCTGGACTTTCAGAATTCCATCATCAAAGGGAGGTTTATCCAGTTTTCCGATTCCAGTGCTTCCAATGAAATCCTTGTTAGCCGCAAAATCGCTGACAAACTTAAATTGGAAGTTGGAGAAAGGATTACCATGTACTTTGTGCAGGAACCGCCAAGATTCAGGAGGTTTGAGATTGTCGGACTTTACGAAACATTTTTGGAAAATTTCGATGACAAAATCATCATCGGGGACATTCAGACCATCCGAAACCTTAATGGCTGGTCCGATGACCAAGTAGGAGGTTTTGAAATTTTTGTCCACGACAATAAAAAGTTGGATGAAATGGCTGAACCTATTTATAATTCTCTCGACTTTGACCTCAAGCTGATCAAAGTGACTGACAAGTACATCGAGATTTTTGATTGGCTGATTTTGCTCAATAACAATGTGTACATATTTCTTGGGTTGATTCTGTTCGTTGCCGCCTTCAATATGGTGTCGATTTTATTTATCCTGATCATGGAAAGAACCCAGATGATCGGGATACTAAAGGCCTTGGGATCTACCAACAAACAGATCAGGAAGATTTTTGTCTGGAACGGAGTCAGGATTATCGAAAGGGGATTGCTGATTGGCAATGCCATTGCGATTGGTTTTGGATTGCTTCAGGATAAGTTCCGACTTGTGGCTCTCGATCCTGAAAGTTATTACATGACCTTTGTCCCGATTTCATGGAATTGGCCCGTCTTTTTTATTCTCAATGCAGCTGTACTACTGGTGACAACTCTGGTGTTGTTTATCCCTGCAATGCTGATCAGCAATATCCAACCGATCAAAGCTATACGGTTTGATTGACCTTATAAGTCTTGAAAAAGCTTAAAAATTTCATGTAGATCACTCCCCAAACAGCCTCTTTGAAAATGTGGGTGTTCATCTTGGAAGTTCCCTTGGTGCGGTCTGTGAATATAATGGGTACTTCTTTGATCTTGAATCCAAGTTTCCAGGTAGTGAATTTCATCTCAATCTGAAAAGCGTATCCGATGAACTTGATCCTATCCAACCTGATGCTTTCCAAAACCTTCCTCGTGTAGCATTTGAATCCTGCCGTGGCATCTTTGATCGGCATACCGGTGATAAACTGCACGTATTTGCTCGCAAAGAAAGACATCAAAACCCTTCCCATCGGCCAGTTGACCACGTTGACGCCTGTAATGTAGCGTGAGCCGATTGCCATGTCATAACCGTCTTCAGCACAGGCTTTATACAATCTGACAAGGTCTGCGGGATTATGGGAAAAGTCGGCATCCATCTCAAAAACGTATTGATAGCCATTGACCAATGCATAGTGGAAACCTTCGATGTAAGCGGTTCCTAAGCCAAGCTTGCCTGTCCTTTGGATCAGGTGGATCCTGTCGGGAAATTCTTTTTGTAATTTCTTTACTTCTGCTGCAGTCCCATCAGGTGAATTGTCATCTATGATCAGGAGTTCGAATTTTCCATCCAACTCCATGACAGCCTTGCTGATGTCATGGATGTTTTCCAGCTCATTGTAGGTGGGGATGATGACAAGTTTTTCTCTGTTCATAAAATTCGAAACCCAAAAATATGATTAAAAGCATGGAATTGTAAGCGCCGAGAGATTTTATGCAAAAATTACCATATAATTGCCTCCTGAAAAATTCGCCCAAAATCATGAAAATTGCTGTAATCACCTATGAGGCAAGATGATTCTACTTTGGGTTTGAAATGTCAATTATGATTGGTATTCGTGGTAATCAGCGCACCTTTGAGAGGCAAATGCAGCTATTTGAATGAGGAGGTATTTATAGGTTTTGATTAAGGGAGACTATCTTCATGTTCATTTAAGGGAAATTGATTTAATTCAATTTCCAATCACCAGTTGATTAATTGAATTTCGGGTAACAAAGCAAAATGACTATCCCGAGTTACCAATGGTATAGTATGTTCTATAGCCAATGCGCCAATCCAAATATCATTTTCTGGGATTGGAGTTCCTTTGGATTTCAACTCCTTTTTCAACCGTCCGTAAATCAAAGCAGTTTGGTCGCTTGTGTTTAGAATAATAGAGAGGTCTAGAAATTTTTTAATGAAAGCCATCTGATGAAAACTATGATCGGAATTTTCAGCTCCAAAATACAATTCTCCAAGAGCAAAAATTGGGAGATATATTATATTAGCCTTATCAATCTCAATAGCTATTTCTCTTTTTCCTCTAAAAAGGTCGATAACGACATTGGTGTCCAAAAGAAAAGAATTATTTCCAGTCATCATCGTTGATGTTTTCGCAACCGGATTCAATTACTTTTTCCAAAGCCTCAGCCTCTTCCTTGTCCAATACACCCAATAATTCAAATGCGGAAGGCTTATTCGAAGGTGCTGGTTTTTGATCATCCAATACTGAGGCCAACAAATTAATTACCCTCTCATCATTGACAAAAATAAGTTTTTCAATCAATTTCAATTTTTTGGCTCGAATATCCATAGTATCGGGATTGTTTCCGAATATCGGAAATATTGTGTTTAGTATCAAATAGTGAATTGGGTAAGACTTATAAAAAGAGTATGGTATGTCATTAAAAATGATTGACTTTTATATGGTTTCAGTTCCATATTTGACCTGTTTTTTTGTATTTATCTACTTGCTTACCAAAATTTTTAGTCAATTCAACTAGCTCATTTTTGTCCGAAAAAAAATGAAATGGCGAGTATATATCGAATCTACCTGTAGTCCTAAGATTAAAATATACTTGACCATCTTCCATGATTATAGTTAGATTTTTTCTCCAACCCCAAAAAGTTGTTTTATGTGCTATTATGATTTCATGGCTTTTAGATAAATTTTCTGAATGTTGATAATTAAAAATCAGAAGTACAACTTCTAGTAATCTATTGTTAATATTTAAGTTAAATCCATCAACTGAAACAAGTTTTTTAGAATGTCTATTGGCAAAATTGGAAAAAAATATTAAAGCTGAGGCGATAACAATATCCCTTGTAGCATTGAATACTTCATTTGTTTTATCTATATAGATTATTGGGCTAATTAGTCCAAGAATCGGCCCAATTAAAAAAATTGATAACAAAACTGCTAAGTAGGAAACCTCCCCAAAAAATCTTTCATCGACAAATCTTAGATTTTTTTCTCTGATAGATTTTTCAATATTTACCATCGTTTTTTTTCTTTAGTGTAGCTGTGTTTTGGGAAGGATCGTTCTACTTAAGGTCGTTAAACACGGTTATTTTTTTTAAAAAAATCATTTACAATTATGTCTTCTTCCTAAATGGATCGAGTGCAAAAAAATATGATTAATACCATGGAATTGTAAGTATTGGGAGATTTTATGCAAAAATTAACATATAATTGCCTCCGGAAAAATTCACCCAAAATCATGAAAATTGCTGTAATCACCTATGAGGCAAGAGGATCTTATGCTACAACCGATGTGGCGGATGAAGACCTAATCCTGGAACAAATCCTGGCCGAACTTGGTCTTGACTTTACATTTGAAGTTTGGTCTGATGACGGTGTCGATTGGACAGCATATTCCCACCTGTTGATGAAATCCCCTTGGGATTATTTTGACCGATATCCGGAGTTTTTGGCTTGGTGCCAAAAGATCAAATCTTTGGGGATTCCGGTAATCAATGACTTGGACACAGTAATCAGAAATTCAGATAAGCGTTATTTACAAGAAATAGAGGACCGTGGATTTTCCATTGTGCCCACGATTTTTAACAGCAAAAACCAAATTGCTGATATTGAAGCCTGTTTTGGGGTTTTTGGAACTGAGCAGATGGTAATCAAACCAACCGTCAGTGGCGGGGCAAAAAACACCATGAAAATCGAAAAGGGAAATTGGCAGGCTGATCGGGAAGAGATTGAAAAACTCCTCGCTTCCGAGGATTTTATGCTCCAGCCTTTTGTCAGGGAGGTAGCCGAAGTAGGGGAGTTTTCCTATCTTTTTTTCAATGGAAAGTTTTCCCATGCGGTATTGAAAAGCGCCAAATCAGGGGAATTCCGTGTACAACATTTTTTCGGCGGACAGATCCATCCGATCGATCCGACTTTGATCGAATTGGTTTACATCCAAAAGATCATTGATGAACTTGCTGCCGATACCCTGTATGCGAGGGTAGATGGTGTTTGGATCAAAGGCGTTTTTTATCTCATGGAGCTCGAACTCATTGAGCCTTATCTTTTTCTCTTCACCTCCAAAGAAGGCAGGGAAAATTATAAAAATGCGATCAAAGAGAGGTTTAGGGTTTGAGAGAGACGAGAACCTAGAAGTAAGATTTTTTGAACAAAGTATAAAGTACCAAGTACCAAGATCAACCTATTCCTTGTCATTTCGAGTCTCAAACATTTAGAAAATGTTCAGAAAAGGAATGACGGTTGGTCTTGCGTCATCTTGAATCCGAGGTACAGCCTGTCCCGATTTTTCGGGAAGGATGAAAGATCTCAGAAAAAAGAGACCCTTCGCTTCACTCAGGGTGACGACCAAGAGATTCACGTCATTGGTAAGGAGGTACGACTGAGAAATCTTTTGAATAGACCTCTCCTACGTCGAGGTGACAAGGTTAAGTATATAACCTTTTGAATCCTAGTTTTAAAATTGGTCATATGCAAATAGAAAAAACATCTCGTCCTTTTTCACGGAGACAGTTAATCATATAACCAAATAGCCAAGAACCAATAACCAAATAACCAAATAACCAAATAACCAAATAACCATTAACCTATCACCCAATCACTCACACCTTTCCAGATTCATTTGGGCGTAAAGACTTCCTTTTTCGGCTGCCTCCCTGAGGTCTTTGCAGCCTGTAGGGTCATCCATATCTATTTTGGCATTCCCTCTCCTTGCCAGAGCTTCAATATGGTTTGGGTTGGCCTTGAGCACATCTTCAAAATCCTCCAGGGCCCAATCTGAATTTCCGATCAGCAAAAGGATCAACCCCCTGTTGTATTTGGCAGTGATGTTTTCCGGATCATACTTTAGACACATGTTAAAAGAACCAGCGGCACCCAAAATATCCCCGATCTGAGATCTTGCCATACCTTGGTAGAAATAAGCCCGTGAATCAGTGGGATTCAATTCTTTGGCAAGCTGTAAAAATTCATCTGCTCTCTGATAGTCTTCATTCATGAGCATTGCCCTGCCTAGCATCAATAGAGTATCAAAATCCTTTTCATCCTCTTTGGCCGCAAGGAGCAGGTATTTTTGGGCGTTTTTATAATCTTCCCTTTTCCAGTATAGTTTTCCAATGCCGGCAAATGCTTGGGCATAGGTTGGATCATATTGGATGATGGTTTGGTAATCTTCCACCGCTTTGTCAAATTCTTCTAATTCCTCATAGGATCTAGCCCTTAGGTGCAGGGATTTGATGTCATTGACATTGAGAAAAAGCGTCCTGTTGAACTCAGAAATGGCGTTTTCGTATTCACCTTGGCGAAAATACCTTTCACCTTCAGAGAAACTTCCAAAACAGGAAACACAGGTAATCAGGAGGAATATTGAAATAAAGGGACGCATCTGTTTTTTAATTAAAAACTAAAAATAAAAAAACATTACGAAAATATCATAATAACACTAAAAAAATTCTATATGATTTTCATGATCCATTGCGGATACTGAAAAAAATATAGAGAAGGATCGCAAATAGAAAAAGCTTTGGAAAATAGATAGGAGATATCGATTTCCAAAGCTTTGAATGGGGTTGAGTTTACATTGACTTATCTACCCTCCGATATTTCTGTCTTTTCTTGCTTCAATATAGGCATTCAATTCCGCCCTAGACATCGGTAATTTGTCATCGGGAAGGCTTCTCAGGTAATCATAAAATTCCTTATTCATCTGCTCAGTGTAACTGCTGTCAATCTGACCTGTCGTCCAGTCCCCGGCTTTGTTGCGCATGATACCATAACCGTGTCGCATGTTGCTGATTTCGGCATTGAGTACAATCTCGGCTACCAAGTAGGCTGGGAAAAAGAGGGTTCCGTAGGGACTTGCAAAAACCACATCACCCGGCAAAACCGTCACATCTCCGATTCTGATTGGGGCATTAATGGATGTCAGCATCATTTCCGCAATGGAAGAAGGATGGTCACCAAGGATCCAACCGTTGAATCCTTCTACTTTTTTGATCTCTTGGATATTTCTGACAGATCCATAGAATACCACGCCACGCTTGGTTTTGGCATATATCGAGTTGGCCAAACGATCTCCAATCAAAGTGCCCTGCTCGACTTTGGCAAAGCCGTCAGCGACATAGACATCGCCGTCTTTCAGCATTTCGATAGGCCATACATTGGATTGGGCTTTTTCTCCGTGTCCTTCGGCCAAGCCAACTTCCCGGATCAGATCCCCAAAATCAGGACGCTGAGGCATATATTGTGCAGTCACTGCCCGTCCTGTCATGACTGTGTTTTTGTCAGGATGGATCATCATCCAATCTCCTTGGTACTGATTGTTAAACTTGTGGCTGCGCAATCCACCCCAAGCATGAGTCAGCACAACGTTTTTGAGCCTTTCCAATAATTCATCTGAAACGAAAGGTCTGCCATCAGGCAGCCGCTCTCCGGTCCAGCGTGAAGTCAAAGAAATAATGTATTCCCGGTCCATGGCTACCCTGTCATATTGGGCAAAGGAAGGAGTAAGTGTGCAGAGGATCAATCCTGCAAAAATCAAAGCGGTCAATAGGTTTTTTTTCATGGTGTATGTTGGGTTGAATAAAATGGTTATAATTGTTTTAGTTGTTGTAATGGTTGAAGGGTTGTCAGCTCCGCGCCTGCCTGCCGTAGGTAGGTTGTCATGTTGTCAAGTTCTTGGGACCTGCTCACTGAAAACTGCTTCCTCCGACTTTTCACACTTCTCGGCTAAGGCTTTTTACCTCAAGAAATTAATTCACCATCTATCCTTCAATAAGATAATCAAACCATTTATTGGCAAGAAAACTATCAAATTTGGATAAATGGCTGATTTTCAAGGTAAGTGAGGAGAATGAACCGACCGGAATTTTTTGGTCATCGTTACTCTCCCAAAAAAACAATCCCTCCTTCTTGCTAGTTAAAAAGCCTGTAGTAACTTTGCTCACGCAATGAAAAGTAAGACCTCATACCGTACTTCTTTTTCTGTCCACATCATCCTCGGTGGGGCACATCATTTGCATCATTCCTCCTAAGGAGGAAATTTTTGACATATCGCCCGCGGACGGCTGTTGGTATATCTTTACAGCCCTATCATCCAAAATTCTTATTGGCATTTTGATACTAAACGTATATTGCACCCATGAATTCAATTATCCGAATAGCCGTACAAAAAAGCGGCAGACTAAGTGAAGATTCCCTCAGCCTCATCAAGGAATGTGGCATCAAATTTTATAATGGAACCGGCAAACTCAAGTCTGCTTCCACCAATTTCCCTATCGAATTCCTTTTTTTGAGGGATGATGATATTCCGGGATATGTCGCTGATGGCGTAGCAGATCTTGGTATTGTGGGAGAAAATGAATTGGTCGAAAAGGACAAAGATGTCACCGTGCTCAAGAAATTGGGTTTCTCCAAATGCCGGCTTTCTCTTGCCATTCCCAAAGGGGAAGAATATGAAGGGGTAAGTTATTTTGATGGAAAAAGCATTGCAACTTCCTATCCAAAGATTCTTGGTGACTACCTCAAATCCCAAAATATATCAGCCGAAATCCATGAAATCAGCGGTTCTGTGGAGATTGCGCCGAGCATAGGCTTGGCACAGGGCATCTGTGATATTGTCAGCTCGGGTTCGACATTGATGATGAATGGGCTCATTGAAGTTGAGCAGATCTTCAAATCCGAGGCCGTCCTGATTGGAAATAAATCCCTTACTGAAGAGAAATTAGCGATTGTAGACAAACTTCTCTTTAGGATGAATGCTGTCCAAAAAGGGAAAAGCAACAAATACGTCCTACTAAATGCCCCCAATGCTTCTTTGGACAAAATCATCGCCTTGATTCCAGGAATGAGAAGCCCGACGATCCTGCCTTTGGCAGAAGAAGGTTGGTCCTCTGTGCATTCAGTATTGAGCGAAGACCAGTTTTGGGAAAACATTGAAGGCCTCCGTGCTGCCGGTGCTGAGGGGATTCTGGTTGTACCGATTGAAAAGATGGTTATTTAAGACAAGAGATGTGAGATTTGAGACATGAGATTTGAGACATGAGATTTGAGACATTAGAAGCGAGATTAGAAAATATAGGAAGAAGGTAGCAGTCTCAGTTACAGATTAACAGATCCACGACCTTTCGACAACTTGACAACCTGACAACCTACCTACGGCAGGCAGGCGCGAAGCAGACAACCATTACAACAACTACAACAATTACAACCACTACAACAATTACAACCAATAGAACCACTACAACAATTACAACCACTAGAACCATTTTCCATGAAAACCATATACAACCCGACCAAGTCTGAATGGACCAAGGCCTTGCAGAGGCCAATTCAAAAGACAAAAGCCATTGACAAAATCGTCAAGCCGATCATGAGGAAAGTCGATCGAATGGGGGATAAGGCTTTGAAAAAATTTGCTTTGGAGTATGACCACGTCACGATCAAAAACCTACTCGTAACCAATGAGGAGGTGCTTCAGGCCCGTGAGCAAATTGAACCAAAACTCAAGGAGGCTATATTATTGGCCAAAGACAATATAGAAAAATTCCATGCCGCCCAAACCCAACCTGACCTCGTCATGGAAGTAATGGAAGGCGTGACCTGCATGCGCAAATCTGTTCCGATCCAAAGGGTAGGTTTATACATTCCCGGGGGAACAGCTCCATTATTTTCCACAGTGCTGATGTTGGGAATCCCCGCAAATCTTGCTGGCTGTGAGGAGATCGTCATCTGCACTCCTCCTGACAAAGAAGGAAATATCCACCCGGCCATTCTTTACACTGCAGACCTAATTGGGATTGATAAGATAGTCAAAGCAGGTGGCGCTCAGGCTATCGCTGCGATGACCTTCGGTACAGAATCTGTTCCCAAAGTGGATAAGATTTTTGGACCGGGCAATCAATATGTGACTGCGGCCAAGCAATTGGCCACCAAAAAGGGAGTAGCCATTGACATGCCGGCAGGACCGTCTGAGGTTTTGGTATATGCCGACAGCTCTGCAATTCCGTCTTTCGTGGCGGCAGATTTACTTTCACAAGCCGAGCACGGAGTGGATTCGCAGGTAATCTTGGTGGCTAGTTCCGAAAAAGTAGCCAAGAAGGTGCTCAAAGAAGTGGAAGAACAATTGGAAAATCTGCCACGAAAAGACATTGCCAAGCGGGCTTTAGACAACTCGGTAGCCGTCGTCATGGGTAAAGAAGAGAATGCCATCGAGCTGATCAACGATTATGCCCCGGAGCATTTGATCATCTGCGTCGAAAACGAGGATTTTGTAGTTTCCCAGATCGTCAATGCCGGTTCCATCTTTATCGGCAACTTCACCCCTGAATCAGCAGGTGACTATGCCTCCGGTACCAACCATACTTTGCCTACTTATGGCTATGCCAAAAACTATAGCGGAGTCTCTTTGGATAGTTTTGTCAAAAAAATCACTTACCAGAAAATCACTGAGAAAGGCATCAAGAAACTTGGCCCAACTGTGGAAATCATGGCTGCCAATGAATTGCTTGAGGCACACAAGAATGCCGTTAGCATCCGCCTCAAATACCTAAAAGAGAAAAAGTAATGGCTTTTGATATCCAAAAATTCCTTCGTCCCCATATCCTAACCATCAAACCCTACTCTTCTGCAAGGGATGAATATTCGGGTCATGACGGCGTGTTTCTTGACGCCAACGAAAACCCGTATGGTTCGCTGACAGGGGAGGCTTTCAACCGATATCCTGATCCTTACCAACAGGAAATCAAATCCAAATTGGCAGTGGTCAAAGGTGTTTCCCCAAAGCAGATTTTTCTCGGAAATGGAAGCGACGAAGCCATTGACCTGTTGATGCGTGCCTTTTGCAGGCCGGGAATAGACAATATCATTTTGCTTCCTCCTACTTATGGGATGTATGAAGTCTCAGCTTCGATCAATGACATTGCCATCAAAAAGGTAAATCTGACGGAAGACTTTCAACTCAGGCCAAAAGAAATCCTTGCGGCAACAGATGAAAACACCAAGGTTATTTTTGTTTGTTCTCCCAATAACCCGAGTGGCAACAAGATGAAAAGGGAGGCCATACGGGAAATTCTAGCAGGCTTTGAAGGATTGGTAGTCGTGGATGAAGCTTATATCGACTTCAGCGATGAGAAAAGTTTTACTTCTGAATTGGCACAATATCCAAATCTACTTGTGATGCAGACATTTTCCAAGGCTTGGGGACTTGCCAATCTCCGGATCGGGATGGCTTTTGCCTCGGAAGATATCATCAGAATCCTGAATCTGATCAAACCTCCTTACAATATCTCCGGACTGACACAGGAAAAGGTACTTGCGTCTCTTGAGAAAGCAGATGAGATCGGAAAAGTAGTCAAGACTATTTTGGAAGAAAGAGAACACCTCCAAAAGGATTTGGAAGGTTTGTCATTTATCAAAAAAATCTATCCTTCCCATGCGAATTTTCTTTTGGTGAAAGTTCCCGATGCCAAGAAAATGTATGATGACTTGGTGTCCAGCAAAATAATCGTCCGCGACCGCTCCAAAGTGGTTTTGTGTGAAGATTGCCTCCGGATTACTGTGGGAACACGGGAGGAAAATGAAGCTTTTCTAAATTCATTCAAAAAGCTCGCCGGACAATCTTTGAACTAGTCCAATAACCTACTAACCAATAACATTTATTTTATAATCATGAAAAAAGCACTTTTTATCGACCGGGACGGCACCATTATCGTTGAGCCGCAGACGGATTTTCAGATCGACAGTTTGGAGGATTTGGAGTTTCTCCCAGGTGTCATTTCCAACCTGAGAAAAATCGCTGAAGAATGTGATTACGAATTGGTCATGGTAACCAATCAGGACGGTATGGGGACAGCTTCTTTTCCGGAAGAAAACTTTTGGCCGGCACACAACAAGATGATGCTTACCTTGGAAAATGAGGGTGTGAAATTTGCCAAAGTCCACATCGACAAATCCTTTGACCATGAAAATCTCCCTACCCGCAAACCGGGTATCGGAATGCTCACGGAGTATTTTGATGGTTCCTATGATTTGGCAAACTCGTATGTGATCGGGGACAGAAAGACAGATATCCAATTGGCAAAAAATATGGGAGCCAAGTCCATTTATATCGGAGATCCTGACGATAAAGCGACATTCTGTACCAAAAGTTGGGATGAAATTTACAGATTCCTAAGGATGCCGGCAAGGATCGGGGAGGTTTTTCGTAAAACTTCCGAAACAGAAATCCATATCCGGGTCAATCTTGACGGCTCAGGAAAATGCGAAATCTATACCGGATTGCCGTTTTTTGACCACATGCTGGAGCAATTGGGCCGACATGGTGGAACTGACCTGCTGATTGAAGTCAAAGGCGACTTGCATATCGATGAGCACCACACGATTGAAGATACCGCTTTGGCTTTGGGTGAAGCATACCTGAAAGCTTTGGGAGACAAAAAAGGCATTTACCGCTATGGTTTCCTGTTGCCGATGGATGATGTGTTGGCACAGGTGGCAATAGATTTTGGCGGCCGGCCTTGGATGGTTTGGGATGCAGATTTCAAAAGGGAAAAAATCGGAGACATGCCGACTGAGATGTTTTTCCATTTCTTCAAATCCTTTAGCGACACTGCCAAGTGCAACCTGAACATCAAAGCCGAAGGAACCAACGAGCACCACAAGATCGAAGCGATCTTCAAAGGCCTTGCCCGCGCCATCAAAATGGCCGTCGCAAAAGACACTTCAGCCCTGAACCAATTGCCAAGTACAAAGGGGATACTCTAATTTCTAATTTGTCCAATTAATCCGATTAGTTCAAGTCTTCAGACTTGGACCATTTCTCTATTTCAAATGAGATTCTTCTCCTGTACAGCTGTCGGGATCCGCAAGCTCCGGTTCAAAATGATTTGAATCTCTTAGTCGTCACTCTGAGTGAAGCGAAGGGTCTCATCTAAGCGAAATGAGATCCTTCAGTCGTACCTCCTTCAGGATGACGCGACCATACGTCATCTTCTTTCTTAAATTAATAATTTTAACAACTTAGAAAGACGGCTCAACAACTCATCAACTCATCAACTCGACAACTCGACAATCTGACAACGCGTAGCAGACAACAACTAGAACCACTACAACAATTACAACTGAAACATCTAACCAATTAACCAATAACCAAATAACCAATAACCGTCTTCACTTCCCCAAAACCACCCCATAAATCTCCTCCAAAATCTTTTCTGCATCCTGATGAATCGGACTGTCTGTGACGGTGCCGAGGTTGATTCCGAAAAACATATAGATCTCTTTTTCTGGGAAATAGTAAAGTTGGCTGCCTGAACCCAATCCTCCGCCGCTATGCCCAATGGCCGGTTCTCGGAGGATAGTGGTGTAATCCAATCCCAAGCCATATTGCGGATCGCCGTTTTTATCTAAAACCCATTCTTTCATCAGGGTCAGGCTTTCATTTGAAACCAGTTTTCCCTCCATTAATCCTTTGAGAAACAGGATGGCCTCTTCGGCAGTGGTGATGATTCCGTCATCTCCTACCATGGAAGCGACGTTGGTATTTTGTAGGACAGAAGCGTTTTCTACAATTCCATTGCTGTACCTATCCCAATAGCCATTGACCAATTTGTCACCATAAGAATCTCCTTGTTTTATTTTGTAATAGGTGTTTTTCAATCCCAATTTCTTAAAAATATGTTCCTCCATATATTCCCCATGATCTCCATTAATGCCATCAGCGATCAAAGCCAGCAACACATAATTGGTATTGCGGTAAGAATACCTGCTGCCGGGTTCAAAATCCAATTCCTTTCCGGCAATGTATTGGATATATTCTTCCGGCTGAAAAATCCTTTCTGGGTTCTGAAGAAGCCTGGTGACATATGTCGGGGCGTAATTATATTCAGGAAGTCCCGACGTATGGTTGAGCAACATTTTGACAGTGATGCGGTCTGCATCGGGTAGCATAGCCAAAATTTCTTTTGGCAAATAATCTGAAATTTTCCCTTCTATGTCGATTTTTCCCTTTTCCGCCAACTGCATGATGGTGACCCCCATGTAGGATTTTGCGATGCTTTGGGTATAGACCAGATGGCAAGGCTGGATGGGAACCTGTCCTTCAATTTTTGCCAATCCACTGGAAAGTGTCCAAAGGTTTCCTTCCTCATTTATCGCTGCTACAACACCAGGAATTCCTACAGCCGTCAGTTTGTCCAATGCTTTCAGCAAAGCAAGGGCTTTTGGATGGGTAGGGACAGGTTTGGAATCATTGCATTGGACAACATTAAAATTCTGGGCGAAAGTAGGGGATATGATCAGGATTGCCCAAATTAAAATCAGGAGATTGCTGTACTTTTTCATGGCTTAATTTTGGGTCAGGTCTGGATAAACAGGATGGATTCTGGCTCCCATCTGGACAAAAGTCATGGGAACGACAGGAATGCTTTTGTTGTAGTTTTTCAAAAACATAACTTGATACCCTACAAACGGGGATACAAATGTTTCGGATCGGTAATGGTGATAGCCCAAAGAAACACCTACGGGGATGGCTAGCATTCCCTTTCCTAGTTTTTGGACTGTTCGCCAAGTTCCTTCTTTTTGGATAAATGATTCCGTCGGTCGGAAGGCAATGTGGTATCCGATCCCTGCTTTGATTTCTGCAAATGAATTGGAAACCAGGTATGGCCGCCAAGCCACCTGTGTAGAAAACAGCAATCCGCTTCCCATAGCTTTATTTCTAAACCAGGTAATGTCAAATTTCTGGATCCAATTGTGGTAGGAATTGTGACTGACCTCCGTCCCGATGCCGATACCGAAATTTTTAAAATTAGACTTTAGGTCCTTGAAGGGCATGGCAAAAGCTTGGAACTGAAGGGTGACGACAATCGGAAAATTTCGATAGTCTTTGGCTTTGTTGTCCTGTGCATTTCCATTTTGCGCGAGCAAAAACAGAAAGAGGCAAGGCAGTAAAAATCGTATGTTCATGTCCGTTGAATTTTTCCCAAAACTAACTTGGACAGGCTGGTCGATTTAAAAATTCCTTATTCCAATTGCTGAAATGTAGCGGATTTCCCCCCGAACTGTCAGCCCTGCGGTAAAAACCAACTCTTAAATGCAGGTGCTTTGGTGCGGCTGACCGTTAGTTCTTGCGGTGATTTGATGTCACATCTTACCTGAACAAGCAATTTCCCATTTTCCAGCCTCTTAAATCCTGTTACTATTTGCCGGCTGACCATGTATTGCCTGTTGACCCTGAAAAAATCCATTGGAGAAAGCTTCTGCTCTATTTTGTCCAATGAAAGGTCTAAAAGGTAATTCTTTCCTGAGGAGGAAATCAGTTGGACATAATCCTCTTCCACCAAAAAAAGGTCGATTTCCGAAAATTTGACCAATAGGAGTTGATTGCCGGTGCGAACCGGAAAACCATCCATTTCAGGTTTGAGGCTTTGTTTTTCTGTTTCAGCACTTTCCCATTGCCTGTAAAAAAACATCCCCACATAATAACCATTGATCACAAAAAACCAGATGCTGATGATTACCAAGTCCTTGGTGTAGAAGTGGATCGGGGCAGTTTCACCTTTGATCAATACACTCAGCAATTCCGTACTCAAAGCCAAAAACCCCAATCCAACAATCATTGTGGTGATCATTTGTATGACAATCCTTCTTAAAAAATCGGGCTTGTAGGGTATCTTTTGATCCAAGGAGAAAATAATCCACCTGACCAATAGCCAAGCAACATAGCCTTGTAGGGTATCAATTGTAAATCGAAGGAGTAAGAAACTGTTGAATTGGATATTGGAATAAGTGAGGTAATAATTGAATGCACTGATAAAAGGAATGGCTATCAAAAAAACCCAAATATCAGGATGATAAAATACTCGTCTTGAAAGAAGGTTTGGTGATGCCATGGGGAAAAATCAAAGTGGCTAAGGAAGAATTCAAGAATTTGAATCTTTCAGGAGGATTTCAAATTCTTTGATATTTAAAATGTCAACTCGTGGAAATGGAATAGATCTCAAAATTTTAAAATCTTTATCCTCAGTTACTATAAAATCAGCATTTGCAGCAATTGCGCAATCCACAAATTTATTATCATCAAAGTCTTTCTTAATCAATTCAAATTTATAATATGAATTAATAAAGTTTACGTTTTGAAGATTTTCTAACACTCCAAGAATACTTTCACTGGCAGTGGTTCCCATATGCGATGAAATAATTTCACGGTACTCAAATAAAATATCAGAAGTAATAAACAATTGAAATTGACCTGTGACCAATTTTTGAAAAATCCAATGGTGGGAGGACCGATCTGAAATACTGACTAGCAAAACATTTGTGTCAATTACAACCTTTTTCAATATCTCATTTATTATAAGGTGTTCTTAACTTTGTATTTAATAATTCATCAACCTTTTCCTCATTCCATCCTTCTTTATCCCATACTTCATTGGCAGCTTCTATTGCTTTTTTGGCAAAAAAAGAAGCCAACATTCCTTTGAGCTCAATTAGGTCTTTGTCGTCCAATTGGTGCGAAAATGCCTTAAGTAGTTCTAATTGAAGGTTAGACAATGGTCTTTCGATAGTTTCCATTTGATTCATTTTTTTTGATACTTAAATATAATTCCTTTTAGCTTAAATCAATATTTGGGCCTTAAAAAGACAATTTTCAAAGGATCAGTTTATTTGTATTAGCTTAAATTTGATTATTAAAGCCCGAGAGAAAATTTCTATTTAATGTTTTCGGTATCTAAATTCATGATAAATTCCATTTCAAAATAACCAAATTATATGCGTCTCCTTTATTTTCTTGCAGTTTTTCTTTTTGTATCTCCATTCACTTTCGCTCAAAAACAATCCCTGCAGCAGGTTTTGGAAAAGGAAACGGCAGGTTTCCGGGGGGATGTAGGCATTTATGTCCTGCATCTGAAAACAGGGGAAGAGGCGGCAATCAATGCCGATACGATATTTCCGACAGCAAGTATTGTCAAAGTACCGATTTTGGTAGGTGTGATGGACAAGATTGAAAAGGGAGAATTGGCCTATCATCAGAAAATGGTTTATAGGGATTCGATCAAATACGGCGGTTCGGGATTGATGCAATATTTCAAAGACAGTACGGAAACCGAACTCAGCGTCCTGATGTCGCTGATGATTACCTATAGTGACAATACGACCTCGCTTTGGTGTCAGTCTTTGGCGGGTGGTGGAGAGCGGATCAATGAAATTATGGAAAGCCTCGGGCTCCAACTTACCCACGTCAATTCAAGAACTCCGGGTAGGGAAGAGGACTGGAAAAAATACGGTTGGGGCCAAACCACTCCGAGGGAGATGGCCCAACTTTTAGTCAAAATCCGCAAAGGTGAAGTCATCAGTCTCGCAGCTTCGGACCGCATGTACCGGTTGATGGGCAATATTTATTATGATGAATATGCCCTGTCGGAAATCCCTGCACAGGTTCAGACCGCATCCAAACAGGGAATGGTCAATGCTTCCCGTTCAGAACTCGTGTTGGTCAATGCCCCAAAAGGAGATTATGTCTTTTATTTCGCCACCAAAAATAATGAGGACCAACGATGGGAAGACGACAACGAAGCACAGTTATTGCAAAAAAGGATTTCCAAGGTTTTGTGGGAATGGTTTGAAAAGTGATGAAAAAGCAATTTATTGACTGGGTCAAAATTACCAATGGCGATGAGATAGGCATTCATTCAATAATTTTATGGAAAATTATCTAGTTGGAAAAAAAAGAAAAATCTCTCGGCAACAATTTACTCGCGAATTTCGAAGGGATTTTTTTCGTCTCTTGATATTCTGACAATATTTTGTACAAATTATTCTTGGTGTATTTGGATCGTCCAACCGTCACAATCGCTGTTCCCGCAGCGAGTCCTAACAAAGCAATTTCTCCTCCGGGGTCATTTTTCTCTTCAGGCATTTGACCAGTTAAAACTCCGCCTACTAAACCTAAAACCTGGTCAGCAGCATTTGCCGAAGTCACTACCAAACCGATCAATATTCCACTGCCACCAACGATCAATCCTGATGTGGTAGCGCTTTTCCTTTTTCGAAAAAACATATTGACAACCGCCGTCAGCGAATCTGATTTTGATGCCATAGCCAAAAATTCATACTTAGACATTTGGGAAGGCTCTTTGACTCCGGAATTTTGTTGGGCAATTGCTTCAGAAAATATAAGGGCAGAAGATATCGTTAAAATAAGAATTAGTTTCATAAGAAATTGGTTATTTTTTCTATTAAAATAATTCTTTTTCATAAAAAACAAAAGCAGCATTATCTTGAATTTCAGTGATATAAGCTTGGGTTTAAGAAAAGGGGGAATTGAGTTTATTTTAATTTTAAAGGTTTATTTTTAAATAAACTTTAATAGGGATTTCAACTTGGATATTGCAATCAAACCAAGATACATAACCATGGGAAATTCAGTTTTCCAGGTTTAGCTCTTTTCTCAAAAACTCATCTTCGACCTTGTTTTTGGTCCAATAGTCCGCAATTTTCAGGCCTTTTCGGGTTGCTTTGGTGATTTCTTTGGTTCCGTCGGATTTGGTTTGGATTTCTTCCCAACCCATAATCTGATAGGGAAATCCCTTTTCGAAGTCAATCTTCAAAACCCTGCTACCCGAAGCGTACGCTACTTCCACCTGACTTCTGCCTGCACTGAGATCCAAAACACGGATAAATGCCTCTTCTGTTTTGAATTCCTGATGGGTGAATCTTTGGTGAAAAAGAGAAGGCAGCATCTGCATGCTTCCTGTCGGAATTTGCTTGGGATCGATGCGGATCAGATTCCAAAGATCATCTTCCGCCATGCCGCTAAATGAAAACGTATCGTCACCTTCCTTTTCGAAGTAGGAAAAAATCTTGCCGTTGTAACTGTCAGTACTTTTGAGATTGAGTTGGGTGAATGAATGACCGCACCATTCCTGGGAAGAAGCTGTAAATTTCAATCCCTGACTTTGCTCTTTGGTAGGCGTAAAAGCCGACATCATCATGTGGTAAGGATAAATGCCCGTCACAAAATCCCTCGTTTGGTTCATCTTCAAGACAGAAATTTTATCCGAAGAACTTCCCTCCGGATCATCTAACTTGACTTGCTTTTTTCTCGAAAAATCCTCGGTGACAAAAATCAAAACCGCCTCGCCTTCTCTCGCTTCTCCATATCGGTATTGAGTCAGATCAAAACTGCTGATTTCCGCTTTTCCCTGAAACCAATACTTGCCCCATTGTTCAAAATCGATGCCCGAACGCATGGGCTTAGAACAGGAAGCCAAAAAGATAAATAGCAATGACAGGGAAACAAAATAGATGCGCATACAATCTGGTTTTTTTTCAATTTAAGAAATCTTTGGATCAATCCGGGATTTTGTAGTATGCTTTTACTGCTTTGTAGTCCTTCAGGTTGATGGGAGCCATCCTTCCTGAACTTGGAGTGCCGCCCGGAATAATTATATACCTGAAACTGGCATCGCCACCTATTGGACCAGGTGAGGTATTATCTTCATTTGAGATAGCAATCTGAATCTTGTTTAACTGAAGGTAGTGGATCAGTCTTTGATTTTTAGTTTGGGTGATGGGTTGCGAAATAGGAAGTGGTTGAACCATATCAGGGAAAAAGTCAAATTTCACATACACCATTACTGTCCCCCTATCGATAATTTGGGAAGTTATTTTGGTTTCGTCAATGGTATAAATTTTTCTGACTTGGGTAAGGAAAAGGGTGTTATTACTCCATTTTGACTCTTCAAATCGGATCCAACCTGAATAAATTACATTTGCCGTTCCGGTTTCGCCTTGAGGACCCTGTTCTCCTTGAGGCCCGGTCGGTCCGGTCTCTCCTTGAGGCCCGGTCGGTCCAGTCTCTCCTTGAGGTCCGGCAGGACCAGTTGGGCCTTGCGGTCCATTTTCCCCTTGCGGTCCTCCTGGCCCTGTTGGCCCGACCTCTCCCCTTGGTCCTGTGGGTCCTTGTGGCCCGGCAGGTCCTTGTGGCCCTGCTATTCCTTGAGGTCCTACTGGTCCCTGAGGCCCGGCTTCACCTTGAGGTCCTGTTGGTCCCTGAGGCCCGGTTTCACCTTGGGGACCTTGGGCTCCATCCTGTCCCGGCTCTCCCTGTTCCCCTTGCACACCTTGCACACCTTGCACACCTTGTTCCCCTTGTTCCCCTCTTGGGCCCTCCACCACTATAGGATCTCGTGTAGGTTCTTCATCTTTTACACAGGAGTAAGTGATAAATAATATTGTTAAAGACAAGCAAAACTTGAATAAAGCTCTCATACCATTCCTTTTTAACTGAAAATACAGATATTGTTGAAAAATTCTGAAAATAATATTGATCTAAACTTTCAGACTAATGTTGTCTTTTTTTTAAAATAAATTGATCGATTTAATGTCATTTGAAGGCCATGTGTGTAGGTTAATACACAGTTTGGGGTGGTTTCAAATTAGATCATTTAAAATCCCATAGTTTAAATCCCACTTAATTTATGCTTTCATACACATAAAAAAAAATTTATGGTCTATAATTATGTACTGAGGTGATCATTTAGCATCATATTATTGAAGAGGTAAATAGTTTTTCAGCTAAAACCATTCTTTTTATTCCATACCCTCTGCCTACGTGTCCTGTTTCCTTGCCGCCAAGTAGGAACTATCCAAATCCACTGTTCAGGGGTTGAGTCTCACTTGATTTCATCGCCTCACGCGCATTGTGCATGAACATCCTGGCTGTTTGAGAACGAACAGCATAGCGTTATCCACCTGAAGGACTGAAAGACTTTTGGTGGTAGTTGCCATTTCAAAGCAGATGTAAAATGCCTTCAATAGCCCAAACTTCACCATATTAAACAGAGTACTATTGCTCGGGCTTTTCGTATCACTACATGTATTGCAGGTTCTGGAGTAGTCTTTGCGGATTTGACTTCCTTGATGGCCGCACTTTCTGCATATAAGGTTCTGATTCTACTTCAATTTGAGGTATTCTTTAAATCTTCTTCGATAATAAAGCGTTCAGTAAGCTCTATAATCCCTTGTCCTTAAAAAATGTCCATTCCCTTCATTTGATTGAGGATAATGATATGAAATTAGGTAATTATCTCGGCTTCATTGTTTGCTAAATCAATATTACTCCGCAGGGTTTTAAGAATTTCCTTAAATTATTTTATACTTAATCAACTCCATGTAATCAATGGGATCACTTTCTGTGTAATCAGGAAAATCGAAACCATAAAATGAAAGCAAGTGAGCGCAATGATTGGCCAAGTTACCCACCTGCTTTGGGGAAATCTTTTTGAAAGAAACAGAATAATAGCAGAGGTCAGAGAACCCAACACAAAAAGGATGGAGCAAAACAGAACACCAATTGACAAATAACTTGGTGTGGAAAAAAGTAAATCTGCGCCTTCAATATTCATTCTGGGAATAAAAAACATAAGGAATATGGATAGGCTAGTACAAGTTGGCAGGATTGATATTTTCAAGAGATTAGCATATTTAGCTCTATTTCTAAGGAAAAGGATAAGGCTTAAGACAGCAATAAATGCTCCCAAAACCATCAAAATAACCCATATCACCAAAATTGAAATTTGCCCAAATACCCTAAATCCTGATATAGGCTTAAAGACAAACCTTTCTGTATAAAGCACTTTACCTTCCAAAGGATCGGAATCCTGAACCAAACCTATCTTCCCGCTATTCCCATAAGTGTATTCAGTTGGAGAAACAGGATAGTAAGTTGATTTGCCACCGGGAAGGATCCAAGCCATGGTCAGGTGGTCCTCATGTACTTCCACTTTTTCGATATTGAAGATCAGGTCCTGGTAAAACCGGTCTTGATTTCTGGGATTGATAGCCAAATAATAGCCGTCCTTAATATGAGTTTCGCCTTGATATTTTGCTTTATGATTTGGTCCTAAATGTAAATCGGCAGTTTCAAAATCCCGGATAAGGGTGGATATCTCCTGCATGGCAGTGCCATTATTAGCGTTCATCAATATTACATGTCCGATCTTTTCCTCAGGTAAATATGCCAATTCCGAAAGCCCTCCATCCATAGCGCCACTATGACCGTGGTAAGTAAAGTTGTTATGGAAAGAAGTTTGGTTTCCCAAGCCGTAACCCAATTCCAATCCGATATCAGATCCGGAACTGTTGTAGGGAATTTCCATTCGGTCTATTGATTCGCTTTTTAAAAATTGGACACTATCCAAACTACCTCGGTTTAGTAACAATCGGAGAATTTGAGAAATATCTACTATAGAGGAATTGAGCGCTGAGGATGGCCGGAAAAGCTCATTTTTGTAAGCGATTTCCTTCATTTCCCAATTGTATGTTTCCGCTCCCCACTTTTGAAATATTTTATCATTGAAAAAAGTAGAATGGTTCATCATAAGCGGTTTAAAAATCGATTCCTTTACATAATCTTCATATTTTAAACCGATTACCTTTTCGACAATATATGCCGCAACCGCATACCCTGAATTGCAATAGGCCATTCTCGTACCAGGAATCCATCTTGAAGTCCTCGAGTGTGGATGAAACTCCAAAGCATCTTTCAATGAAATGGGAGGATGCTGATTGTGAACCATTTCTACCAAGTGAATTTCATCCCATCCTGTAGTATGTTCCAGGAGGTGAATAATCCTTACGGGATGTTCTTCTTCCCATTGATTTTCAAACTTTACTTCAGGAACAATACTTTTCACTTCATCTTCCAATGTTAATTTTCCTTCTTCCTGAAGCTTGAGAATCGAAAGCGCAACAAACATTTTGGATAAAGATGCAATCCGGAACATTGAATTTTCATTATCCTTTTCAGCAATTTCTTGATCTGAATTACCTAAAACCTCAAGCCAAACATTTCCTTCTTCATTTAACAATGCTATGCCGACCTTGAGGTTTTGGTGTTGGGAAATGACATGTTTTATGTTGATTTTAAGCTCGTTTAATTTTGTGTCGGAAATAGAATCATTTTGAAAATCGTAATTCGATTTTCCAAAACAAAAAATACTATTCAGAAATAGTAGGGTGGTCAGGAGGAAAAATATTGGCTTTTTAAACATAGTATCAATTCTGCTCAATTTGCAAGGGCCACCAACCGGCTTACCATAATCCCGGATTGGGATTTGTTAGCCATAAGGTAGTCGCTCAAGGGCTTTTCCGAAATCTCTACTTTTTTGGATCCCGAACTCGCATGGAGCAAATGGATCCGGCCTTCTTTTTCGATGGCAAATCCCACATGGACAATGTCCAAATTGGTCATCGAAGTGGTAATGGCAATCAAGTCTCCCGAATTGATTTTGTTTTCGTGAGTTCTAATTTCGGTCTTCGGCAAAAAGTAATACTTCCGGGATTTTATTTCAGATTCGGTTTCTTTGAGTTGATTGATATAATCCGGATTGGAAAGCTGTGGATAGAATTTTGGGTTGGAAGTCATGAAGGATGGATTGTTTTCGTAGACACTTCCACCGATTTCTTTGCTGATATCCTTCAAAATCCCTTTCTCTTCATTCTGAAAAATCCAGTCTGAGAAATAATGCAAACGGGAAGAATACCCATCATTGACCCCATGCCGGTATCTTAATTTTTCCAGTTCTTGGGTGTAAGCTTCAAAAGTAAATTCCCCTGCCTTGGCTGTCCTTGCCAATGAGACCACAGTTTCCAAATACGTGGTACAATCCAAACCCATCAAGTTCACTACCAGTTTTTCCTCGCCGGGAAGTTCCAAAGTTTTCTCCACATAAGGTGTATTCAAAAACCAAGAGCCGATTTCGATGGTCAGGTCATTCATGGACTTTTGGGAATGGTTCTGCTGTGAAAGCATGTTCAAAGCCGAATCTAGCCTTTGACGGCTTTCCAAAGTGCATACAGTTTGAGCCTGTAGTGAAACAGGAAAGGAGAAAAGGATAAAGAGGATCAACCGCATGAAAATGGCCATAGGAAGGTTCTTTGACAAATTGCATGATTTTTTTGAAAATGTCATGCTATTTTTAAATTGAATGTAGGGTTGGCGGACTTTCAAAGATTCCATTAATATCTTATTCTCCACATCCACATTGGAAAGTTGCAGAATAGAGTCAAATTCCCTAGATTTTTCTAAATGTCTTGCCCAAAAGTCAGCAAATTATGGTCAGGATCAAGAAGAGAAAATTCCTTCATTCCCCAAGGTTTGGCCTGTAATTGCCCGTTTGGATGAATGGGAATTTTTTTGTCCAATAGGGACTTATAAAATACATCGATATCGTCAGTCCTGATGTAAACCTGTCCATAATTTTCTTTAGGATCGAGAGCCTTGAATTCAAAAAAGTGGATCTCAATTTTATCCTTATATAACATCAGGTAACCCTCATAATCCGCATTTCCATTTTCCTGAAAGCCCAATTTGTTGATGTAATACTCCCTTGTAATGGCTTTGTTACGCATGGGAAGTTTGGGATGGATTTCGGTGAGCATGGCTGATAGAGAATAATTAGATGTGGAAGAAATGAAATGAATCGATGGTACTATGCGATTAAAATTACTCAGTTTTGATAGCAAATCAAATCCTTCGGTCAACCTTCCTTTTTAGCTTCTTCGATCTGTTGCAATAGATCTGCTGACTTCATCATCGGATCCCATTCTTTACCGCTTAAGAGAAACTTAAACCATTTTTTGTCCCGGTTTTCAAATCTGATATTTTTGAAAAGCCAGATCCCAAGATAGGCCATACCCAATGCGACCCCTACAATAATGCTGATTTGAAATACATGGAGGTTTTGGAACAAATCTTTGGTCCAATAGAAAACCGTCCAAGCCGGAAGTTGCAAAAACAGTAATCTGGTAATCCAGATGGTGCTTGACTTCAATTTGGCGATTTTTTCTTGGGTGCTGAGAATCGGTTCGTTGATGTCTACAAGATTGATCAGCACGAGCTGATAGAGGTAAACTCCGATAGAAAGTTTGGTGAGGAGGATGTGAAATCCAATTGAGATCAAAAACATCGGACTGGCATATGCCCAAACGTTAAAAACAATGAGATCCAAAAAACCCACCCAGACGATACCCACAATGATGGCAAAGATTTTTATCGGCTGCATTCCGGAAAGGAGCGATTTGACTTTGATTTTGGTGATTTCTTCTGCGTTTTGTCTATTCAGCACAAGATTTTGGGAAAGCTTTCGGTCATAAGATTCCCAAAGGGCGAGGAGTTGGTTTTCTTCCATGGTTTTATCTGTTTATGGTAGCAAATTTTTGTTTGAGGGTCTGTTTGATGCGGGAGACTTTGGTCGAGACATTGGAGACAGTGAGTCCGAGGATGTCGGCGATTTCCTGTTGGCTGTTTCCTTCGAGATAAAGGAGAATCACCGCCCTGTCGATTTCTTTCAGTTCTCTGATGAATTTCTGAAGCATATCAAGGTCTTCATTCTGTTCGATCGGGAGTTTTTCGACCGGAAGGGAAATAATTTCCTCAGGAAATGGTTGGCTTATCCTGCCCCTGCGGCTTTCTTTTCTGTAAAAAGAAATGGACACATTGAGCGCAATCCTGTACATCCAGGTACTCAGCTTGAAACTCGGGTCATATTTGGGAAAGCTGAGCCACAACTGCAAAATGATCTCTTGGATCAGGTCTTTGCGGTTTTCTTCATCCCGACAATAGGAGTTGGCGACCTTGTAGATGATGCCTTTGTTGGCATCTATGACTTTCAGAAATGAGGTCGAATCCCTAGTAAACATGGTGTGGCTGCGGTTGTAGGACCGGATCTGAACTTTGTTTTGTTGAATATGGCAAATTTTCCATGATTGAAAACAGGTTTGATGGAGTTGTTTACCCAATTATTCGCCTGAGGTCAAAAAATCTCACAGTTGAGGTAGAAAAAGGGGAAAGGATTCTTTAAAATCAAAAAACCATGCTTTTCAGAAAATCTATTAAATCATTAATCCCTTAATTGTTTAAAATAATACGCTACATCCGTCAACTGTCATCGGACTTTTAAATCACCTTTTCTTTTTCAAAGGTTTACTATTTCTCAGGTTTTCATCCAACCTAAAAATCACAATATCTGATATCAGGTCCAATGGAAGCGGTTTATCCAAGGGGAACTGAACAGTTCCTTTGGCGGTGTTAAATGCGGCAAGCTCTTTCTTAAATTCCGCTATTCCCGAAGCGCCCGGATAGAAGCCAAAGTGGGATTTATATGCCGCAAAGTGGACAAGATTGCCATGAATCTTAAAAGTCGGGATGCCATAATTGATGCATTCTTCTGCTTCAGGTGCGGCTTGCCTGATCGTGTTTCGGATGACTTGGAGCTTTTCCTGAATGTCCTCCGGAAATTCCGAGATATAAGCGTCGGTGTCTTTGGCGGCTGGTTTCATGGGTTCAAAGAAGTTTAAAAATTAAAAGTTTATCCTAATTCTGTCGCTATTTCTCTGCCGTTCCTTGACCATTCACTCCAAGAACCCACATACAGTTTGGGGATTTCCATTCCTGCATGCGCCAAAGCCAATAGTGTGTGGCAGGCCGTGACACCTGAACCGCAATGCACGATAACGTTTTCGGCAGATTTTCCTTCCAAGGCTTTCTCATATTTCGCTTTGAGTTCTGCAGGAGAAAGAAACAATCCTTTTGGATCAAGGTTGGAGGCAAAGGGGATATTCACCGCACCGGGGATGTGACCCGCTACCAAGTCAATGGGTTCTTTTTCTCCCCGGTACCTTTCATTTTCACGCACATCGATGATGAGGTAGTTTTTGTCTTTGGTGACTTTGTCGATTTCTGAGATGTCTGAAATGCGCAATTTCCATAGATTCACTTTGTAAATTCCCTTTACAGGGGTTTTTTCCAACTCTGTACTTATCGGAAATCCAGCTTGGATCGCTGCATCCATTCCTCCATCCAAAACCTTGATTTTTTCGTGGCCTACTGCTTTCATCATCCACCAAAATCTTGCTGCAGCATTTGCTCCGTTTTTGTCATCATAGACGACTACATGCGAGTCAGGGCTGATGCCAAGCGACTCCAAAAGTAGGGAGAATCTCGCTGCGTCAGGCAAAGGATGTCTTCCACCATCCGCATAATCCGCCTTGATATCGGACAGTTGACTGTTCAGATCGACATGCAAAGCGCCTTGGAGATGGGATTTGTCGTAGTTTTCTTTGCCAAATCTGGCGTCAATCAGCACGAATGCTGGCGAAGCTGATAAGGTTTGTAAATCAGAAGCTGATATGATCGGGGATATCGATTTGTTCATTTTGTGGGTCTTATCTGGAAATGGGAAAAAGCAAATTCCTTAAAATTTGAACCAAGGATAGGGTTCATTGACAAAATCCAAAGCTCTCGGCAATCCGTCCCCGGGGAGAAGTTTCAGTTCGGGCTGCATGGACGGGTTGGAGGGATAGGTTTTCCCATCAAATTTAACAATCCTGTATTTTCCGCCGGACAAAATGAACAGGTCTTTCCAGCCATTTGACTTGGTATTGTCGATCACTACAGGGTAATCTGAAACTGTGAATTGTGTGATGACATTGCCTTCACGGCCCAAAATCATCTGGGTACAGCCACCTGAACCGCAAAAGTACGGTCCGGTAAATCCCACCATGATTTCTTTGTTGCCATCTTCATTGAGGTCATATTCAAAGAAGATAAACTTCCTACTGTATTCGTCGATGATGTCCTTTTCCAGATCATCTTTGAACAAGGTTTGAACAGTCTTCCTGACCAATTCAGCGGTTTCTTTTGCGCTGCTGTTGACACCATAAAGATTTCCCGGAATGGTGTCAGTCGGATCCGGATCGTAGATTTCTTCGGGTATATCGGTTTCTGTTTGGACGCTGTCAGCTTCGGTACTTTCTTGAGAGCTTGGAGATTGACAGCCTACGACCGACAAAACTAGAAAGCCGAGGAGGAAGGATATTTGGTTTTGGGACATGATAAAAAAGGTTGGTGTGAATTTATTTTTGGATAGATGTAATTACAACCCCAATATAATTCATTGCCTTTTCAAAAGTCTCAATCTGCGAAAACTTCCATCCAAGAATTTTTCATTTCCTTTAGTTATTTCTATGGATTAGGCAATCCTCCTGTATTTCCAAAAGCAATCTCCCCTGTTTTTCCTTATATTTAAAAACAACCAATAACCAATAACCCAATAACCCAATAACCCAATAACCATCCTATGAACTTAGCAGCAATCGACATTGGTACCAACTCCATCCACATGGTCATCGTCAAAGTGACATCAGGGCAGTCTTATGAAGTTTTGGTTCAGGAAAAGGAGATGGTCAAACTTGGCGTTGGGGTGTTTGCAAACAAAATTCTGAGTCAGCGGGCCTTTGATGCCGGGATAGAGACCATTTCAAGGTATGTGCAGTTGGCAGATGAATATGGCGTCGAGCACATCATTACCGCTGCCACATCCGCAACCCGGGAAGCCAAAAACGGTAGAGAGTTTCTGGACCGTCTTATCCAGGATTCAGGACTCCATCCACAGATGATTTCCGGAAAGGAAGAAGCAAGGTTGATTTTTTTGGCAGTTAGAAAATCCATTGATCTTAAAAAGCAGAATGCCATGGTCATTGATATCGGCGGGGGAAGCACCGAAGTGGTCATTGGAAATAAGGATGAAATACTTTTCAAAAACAGCCTTAAACTTGGGGTTTTGAGGCTTTTGGATTGGGTTGGGAATGAAGGTCCATTGAATAGAACCAAGCAGACCACACTCCGGAAATATATCCGAGAAATTGCCCTCAAAACCATGGAAGAAGCCTCCTTAGCCGGTTTTTCGAAGGTCATCGGTACTTCCGGGACCATCAGGGCATTGGGGGAAGCGGCTTTGGAAATGACGGATGTCAACATCGTCAACTCTGTCAATGCAGAAGTAGTGAAGGTCAAAGACCTTGAAAAAATCGTGGCAAAGCTCCTTGAATTGCCGGCAAATCGGAGAACTGAGGTGAAGGGTATTAATGAAAACCGTGTTGATGCCATCCACCTCGGTGGTATGCTTATCCTTGAACTTCTCCATTTGTCAGGAGCTTCAGAAATAACGCTCTCAGATGCTTCTCTCAGAGATGGGCTGATTATCGATTATATCGAACGAAACAGGCCTAAACTGGGTGAGCTTGTTGAAGGCAAAAACATCAAAGAACGATCGAGTTTGCTCATGGCCATGCGATATGAGACAGATATTGAGGAAAAAAGGCATGTGTCCAAGTTGGCATTGCAGCTTTTTGACCAACTGCATGAAGAGCATCAGATGAATGAGGAAGCTAAGGAATTGCTCCACAATGCTTGCCTGATCTATGATGTGGGCTTGTTTGTCAATTTTCAGGATTATCAGAAGCATTCGGCCTACCTGATATTGAATGGCCGCCTTCGGGGATTCAATAATGAGGAAAGGGTCATGCTGGCGCTGATGGCCCGATATCACCGAAAGTCAGGTCCGAAAAAAAAACATAAAGAATTTCATGGCCTTCCATCTGAGGATCAAAAACTGGTAAAAGGATTGGTTGGAATTTTACGGATTGCGGTAGGCCTGAACAAAACCAAAAACCAATGGGTGGAAAATACCCAATGCCTCATGGATGATGAAAATCTGGAAATCAGGATTTTTGGCGCTGCGGCCATGGACCTGGAAATATGGGAAGCCCAACGGTTTTCTGATGTTTTATCAAAATCCCTTAGTCGAACTGTAATTGTGGTGAAGGGATGAAACCTGTCATCCTTCATCGGTCTTTTCTCACATCCCATCAAAGATCCTGTATCGCAATCCTTCTTTTCTCTTTCAGTTTTTTGAAATGTGAAGGGGAGAGGCCTGTCACCTTTTTAAATTGGTTGGAGAGGTGTGCCGCACTGCTGTAATGCAGCTTGAAGGCAATTTCCGACAAGTTGAATTCTTCCAAAATAATCATTTCCTTGACGCGCTCGATTTTGAGGGAAATGAGGTACTGTTCGATCGTAGTGGCTTCCACTTCAGAGAAAAAATTGGACAGATAGGTATAGCTGTGGTTGAGTTTGTCACTCAATAGCGTAGAAAAATTCACATTTGGTTTTTCATCGGAATGGTATACATAATCCACCATCACTTTTCTGATTTTCTCAATGATGACCCCCTGTTTTTTTTCAAGGAGCTCCAACCCGACCTTTTTGATTTTCTTGTTGAGTTCACGTTTTTCCTCATCGGTGACATCCTTTTTTGTCTCTATTTCTCCCAAACCGACTTTGACCGGAACAATGTCCATTTCATCCAATGCTTCTTTCACAAAGGCCACGCAGCTTTGGCAAGCCATATTTTTGACATACATTTTCATAATCCGGGAAGTTGTAGTTTAATGTAGAAAGTAATTCAAATAGGTACTCTTGTTTAACGGTTTTACTAAAATTATACCAATTAAGGCCTCCATGCGATGACAGATACTGGAAGGAGATTGATTTCAGAATTTCAATGACAGAAGAAAACATAAAGAAGAAAGGCATCCGTTGCCCAAAAAATCAAGCTTTAAATTTTCTTTGAGGCCTCAAAAGTCGGGAAATCCGTAGGATTGGGTTTATATAATTTCAGGATAGGATTACATCATTTACAGGAACGTCATCAGAAGAATTAATAATAACCGACTTTTCCGTTGGATAGCTATTTTTTACCGCCCATCAATTCCTTTGTTAGGATCTTAAACTTTAAGGCGAGCCCGTTGTTGTTTAACCAGATTTAAACCAAAATCAAAAAATGAAAAATTTAAGATTCTTATCATTGGCAGTTGCTACTGTCGCCACTGCTTTTCTAGCCAGCTGTGGAAATGCACCAAAAGAAGAAGTTGTAGAAGAAACAGCCGTTGAGGTAGTTGAGGAAGTTCCTGTAGAAGCTCCTAAGACTGTTGTTGAAATTGCTGTTGGTTCTCCGGACCACACTACCCTCGTAGCCGCTGTTACAGCTGCAGGCTTGGTAGAGACTTTGAGCGGAACAGGACCATTTACCATCTTCGCGCCAACCAATGCTGCTTTTGCTGCATTGCCTGCAGGAACGGTAGATAACCTATTGAAGCCTGAAAGCAAAGACCAACTAACATCAGTATTGACCTACCACGTGGTAGCAGGTAATGTGATGGCTGCTGACCTTTCTGATGGTCAGGTTGTAAAAACTTTAAACGGTCAGGACTTGAAAGTATCCATCAAAGATGGCAAAGTAATGATCAACGGTGCGACTGTAACTGCTGCTGACCTTGCAGGCAGTAACGGTGTCATCCACGTAGTGGATACAGTTTTGTTACCAAAGTAATTCAAAACTGAAGAAAAAATGAAAACCTGCCATTCGGCAGGTTTTTTTTGTTTTATAGGGAATTGGTTTTCTAAAATTAAATGAAAAGAACTTCCCCGGTCAATGAGCTAAATATCATATTTCGCCAAACTCTTTAGATTTACTTTGGAATTTTTTGTACCACAATATGATCAAAGGGGTGTAAAGACAATAAGTCACGCCGCCTATGACAGAGGCCCAAATAAATGAGAACTCTTTTAGGATTAGGGTAAGCGTTATAGATAGAAGAGGGACTGAAAACATTATAAGAAGCCTGATTTTTTGTGATTCCGTATAAAATTCTTCAAACTGATTAAAATTCAAATCCCCCTTCATTTTATATGCCCTGTGGTAAAATAGAAACAAAATAAAGTAAAGGGCGAATGCTACAAAACCATAGTAAATCATCAAAAGCGGAACTTGATCGCCTTGAATATTTACAGCGATGTCAGTTTTAAAAAAAAAGTTGGTGAGAAATAAAGTCAAAAATCTCAACGGGTAAACGTAAAAAATGACCAATGCTATAAAGATGGTGTTCAATATGGTGAGCCTAGTGTCATTGAGGCTATATACTTCAGAAAAGTCCAAATGCTCATTCCAAATCAAAATAATGAAAGAAATGCTGATCAAAAAAGCAGGAAGTGTTTTTGTAAATGTCAATAAATCTTCAAAGGAGTTGGGATTGGCCAGGTTAAAAATGAGCAAGGTGATTGCAATCCCAAAAACGGCGTCAGTCAGATTGTCAAATCTTGAGGCATTTTCTCCACGATAATTGATTCTTGGGTCGTGTTGTTTGTTTTTTAATATCTCATTTCTCATAGGTTTCGGTCATTTAGCATCAACAACAGGTTACTTTTCACCATTATGGTGTTTCTCAGGTCCTCCAAGGATTACAATTCCTTTGTTTTCAATTTATACTTTTCTGGTTTTGAATTGGTCCTTTCTATGATTTTCCGTGCTTCCAAATCAAGTTTTACGGTTTCACCATACCACTGCACCCCTCCTTCAAATTCTTCTTTTACACGCAAATACAATTCTTCCATCAATGCTGTATGTGTCATTTCAGATCCTGATAAGATCGCCAACAGATGATTGCGAATAAATGTATACTTGTCCAATGCTATGTTCTTATTGGTCTTGCCGGGTAGCGGATGCAAAGTCTGGATGGATTCTGATTTCTTTTTTCCCATGTCTCCTCAATTTCCCATAGGTGTGCAAACTTCAAGTAAAAATCCGTCTAAATCTCTCAGGTAAGCCACCGTTTGTCCCCAAGGTTTTTCTTTTGGTTCTTCCAAGATGGTTGCTCCGTGAATTCGAGCAAGTTCCACAATCTCAGATACGTTATCAGTCACTAACCCCAATTCCGTTGCAAATGGTTTTTGCGCTAAGGTACTTTCCATAAATCCGTTTTTGAGGTTGGAATGGGCGAGTTCTTTTGAGGCAAATGCAATGGTGGTTTGTCCTGTTTCCAATTCCCCATAATCATTTTCGGCAGTGAAAAATTTCCGGTTAAAACCAAAGGCGTTTTCATAGAACCCGATTGATTTTGACACGTCAACGACGTAGAGAATTGTGTAGCCAAATTTTACCATATTGTTTTCAATTTATGTTTTTCTAATCGATATCCATTTCCTCTCCCCAAGACAAACTGTTGATTATTTATATTAAAAGATGGTCGGCATATTTACTATTTAAAGCCTTGGCTTATGCTAAGAAGAAACAAAGTAGAAACCTAAAGGTGTCTGCAAAGGACTAGGTTTTTTTCTTGGGATGCACAATCGCCATGGATTCATTATTCAGTTGCATGACCATCAAAATATGCATTAAAAATACTATAGGCACAATAAATGAAGGTAAAAATATGTAAGGAAATTCAGATACGGCTATGTTAGGCTGGTCAAAAGAAAATTGTTGTATAGGCAAAGGAGCAGCCAAAACCGCGATAACCGCAATGTTGATTAAAAATGACAGCCCTACATAATTCCAAATCAGCAACACTTTTTTTGATGCCGAATATTTAAAAAAAAGAAATGCCAAGAGTAATATAAGTGCGGAAATGCCTATGAATATGTCATAATTCCAACCTGCGAAAGTCATGATTTCAGGTACTTTCTTTTGTAAAAACAAGAAAAATAAAAACACCTCAACGGGAATTCTCAAAGTGTGGATCAGCATGGCATACCTGTAATCAATCACAGTGGCTTTAAGTACCTTATAGAAGGAAACTACCAGAATAATATTTCCCAAGAAGACAAGTAAAAACCTTGGTGGAATTGATATTGTGTCTTGAAAAAAGTCAGATAGTGCCAGAATACTTATGGAAGACAACCAAAAAGCAGAAAACGCCAAAACTCTTTTATTCCTGCCTGTTCCCAAATAGAAAAACAGGAGAAATAAAAGAGTAAGTACTACGAATAATAGGGCTTGGATAATTTGGTTCATTATTCTGCATTATCATAAGCCATTCTGATCCAGTCAATTACCTCTTGGTCGATTTCATGGAGATCTGAAAGGTTGATTTTATGAGAACACATGGCATCTGGCTTTTCCGCCTCAAGTTTACCTTTTGCCGGAACCCCTTTTAAATTAAAGCCAATCTCAAACCTTGTTTTTGATGCGGGATTGAGGGTGATAAATTGTTTTTTTCTTCTCAGACTTACATAAGCCTTCTTGGGAGAAATCTCAAAATCACCTTCAAAATTCTGAATTTCAGAAATCAATTTGTCGTAGAATGACTTCAAATGTTCTTTCCCTTTGTACTGATTTAGGATCAGTTCGTCGGTATCCTTTGCCGAATCCGCATCCGAACCAAGTGCTTTGGAAGCAATGGTCGTCGCATATCCATGAGTGATATTGCAGGTTTCTTTTAAAAACTTCACGATTTCTCCGTGTTTTGAAAAACCTTGAGCAGAGATCAAGCTTTTCCATTCATCAAGTGAATGCCCTGTTTTCTCTTTCAGGTTTTCAAGCATGGTTAATGTTGCCTTGTCCATAGTAGTGAGTTTTAGTTTTCTACAGCTTTTTTCAACAAATCCAATCCCTGCTGATTGGTTTTTTCCATTTCAGCTTTTGCTCCAAAAAGCCACATAAAAGCCGCATCAACCAGCCCTGACTCAAGCTTGAAATCTTGCTTTACTTCAATGCCACCGGCCGTCTGGGTAAAGT
Source organism: Cognataquiflexum rubidum (assembly GCF_022538115.1). GTDB lineage: Bacteria > Bacteroidota > Bacteroidia > Cytophagales > Cyclobacteriaceae > Cognataquiflexum > Cognataquiflexum rubidum. Next base: position 263,577 of record NZ_JAKZAL010000003.1, read on the forward strand.
GGTAATCAAAGGTTGGTTTGGCTACAAATGGCTTTTGAATATCACATTTCATTCCGATATACTTGTGATGGTCAATTTTTACAAGCTCCTGAAAACCCAGGTCTTTGCCCTTGTTGCCATCCCAATGGTATTGTGCACCTACTGCGCCGTCTGTTCCTTTTACTTCATACTTTTGGCTGGGATCCTGTGCCAAAAACGGTGACCATTTAGGGAAATTTTTTTGGTATTTTACCATATCAAAAACATCATCCATCGAGCCTTTGATGGTAACTGTTTTTACGATTTGAATTGATTTCAAACCATTGCCTTGGTACAAGACAAATCCTATGAATGCCACTAGAGCAATTCCAATTATTACGTAAATCATTTTTTTGTTCATTTTTAAGGGTGATTAATTAGTTCATGGGGATTACAGTCCTTACTTCAACAGTGCCGCCCATCATAAGGATAGGGCATCTTTTTGCAAGTTCGGAGGCTACTTCTATCGATTCGGCCCTTAAGACCATGTTGCCACCCATTGTTTGTCCCTCCGCTACGAGTTGTCCTTCTTCAATAGTCTGATTCGAGTGAATCTTTTTGCCTTCAAAACCCAATTGGTGGGTGCTTACCAATTTTCCCTGCATGGCAATTGTACCGATAAACTCACCCCAATGCCTGTGCATTTCCAGCAATTGCACCGGGGTGGGCTGTTCGTTGCTAGGCGGATATCTGAATAGCAACATAAACTCTTTTAAATTTTCCATATTTTAAGTTTTTGGTGAATGATGTTGCTAAGATGCAGCAACACAAAAAACCAAAACTTGTCATATGGCAAGAACTGCTATTCGTTTGCAATTTCTTTTCGGATGCGGCTCAAAGAGGTGTCGGTGATTCCCAAAAAAGTAGCGATGTGCTTGAGTGAGACATTTTGGACAATGTGGGGTTTCATTTTCAAAAGTCTGAGATACCTATCTTTGGCCTGATCGGCAATAAGGGAAATGCTGTGTTCTTTTAAGGCAAAGTAACTTCCTACAAGCAGTCCTCTTTGCTGTTCCCTGTAATTCAACACCGTGTTAAATAATTCTTGAAAGGATTCGAAGTTTATTTCCCAACAAATACAGTCAGTAAGGGCCTGAATATTTTCTCGGGTAGGGGCAAAAAAGAACATAGAAGGATAATCAATCACTACATCACCGGATGCATAGAGATTGAAAGTAATGTCGTTGCCTTCAGTGTCAATAATGTAAGAGCGGACGAACCCACTTTCAATAAACCAGTATTTTTTTTCGACCTCACCCTCTTTTAACAAATAATCATTTTTTTCAAAAGTCACTTTTTTGTAACGGGGAATAATCTGCATCATTTCCTCTCGGGTTATGCCACTTGAGGCAAATACTTTATTCAGGAAGTGCTGTTCAATCGCATCTGTCATATTTTTAGTTTTTTGTTTAGGATTGGGCAAATGGCTTTAACTTAACACGGTTAAAAATAGATTAAATTCTATTTTTAGTGCAATTAATTTTGTTTTAACCATATAAATAGATTTTATTTCAATTAAAAATAAATTTTATAAAGAGATCATTTTTTTATATTAATACCGATCCCCGACTATTGAAAAAAAATAAATCAAAAATCCGGTTAATGAATTTGCAACAAAAAATATGGCAGGGTCATTTCCTTATTAAGGGAAATCCTCCCTATTCGGAATAAACTGAGGTTGGTTTTTGAATTGACACCATAGGGTCAATTCACCAAAATGTTTGTTTCTAAAACTCTTTACTCCAAATCCTGTTTCTCCAGCATGGACAGCTATGCAATCATCGACGAATCAGATTTTCCCATTATCCGGATTCGGTTTACGGGCAATAAAAGTACAGATCAAAACTTCCAAACTTACCTAGACCAAACAAAGGCTTGTTACCGGTTTGCAAAGAGGTTGGTGATCATCTTTGATGCTACGGAAGCCAGTATTCCTTCTCTTTCTCACCAAAAAATGCAGGCCAATTGGCTCAAAGAAAATGAGCAACTCATGAAGGACTTTTGTGCAGGAACAGCCTATGTTATCCCCAACGCAGCGATCAGGGCGATATTGAAGATGATTTTTTCTTTTCAAAAGCAGCCCGTTCCTTACAAAATCTTTGAATCTGAACCCGAAGCCAATGCTTGGATAAATGGACTTGCCTTGGATAGCAACGCTATTGCTTAAGGGTTGAATTGAAATTCATGACATGACGAAGCGGATTTTTACAGCATAAACCTCCTTACTTTACGGGCCTATATCACGGATTTTTTTGGACCACTATCCTAGGAAAATTGTAGGGTGGCCACAATTCGCCGCGATCATTTCACTTGAGATTGGCTTGTATTCAAGTAAATAATACTGAATTCGTTAGTGGATTTTTGAAAACCAGAAAAATGCTGGGGCTCTCCAAAATAGCCTGGATCGGCTTGTTTGAGCTCACATACTTTTGGCAATTGATATACGACGCTGAGATTTTTTGGAAATCGCTATTTCCCGCCGCTTCCCCGCAAGTCGAAATATCTAAAAAAGTGATTACATGTTGATTTGTTTTGGAAGATAAGCCCATTAGGAAAACCTGTTTAAAAAAATATTGCGTAGAGATATTCAGATATGCTATAGGATTACCTGAAATCTATGATTTAGAATGGCCAAAATTTCCAACCCAAAATTTTCAACATCCCTGAAATGCCAAATGGAAGCTCTTCCCATTTCTGAAGATAATTGCAAAGATTCCATGATAATTGAGAAAATTTTAAATTATCCCTGAATCCGTTTTTGTTATTTAGGAATCAAAATAAAATCGAGAAAATACATGAAAAAAATTAATTCATTTCTTGCCATAAAGCTATTGCCAATTCTTTGGCTTGTTTCTTTTCTTTTTCAGTTTTCGGCATTGGCCCAGACCGAAGAGAAAGGAAAGAAATTCGATTTTCTGGTGGAGCCATATATCATGTTCCCCAATATGAATGGGGAAACAGGTTTGGGTGATGTATTGAATATCCCCGTAAACGCCAATCCGGGAGATATTTTCAGCAGACTTCAAATGGCATTCATGCTCAATACGGAAATGAAAGCCGAAAAATGGGCTGTAACCTCAGATCTTGTTTACATGAGACTGAATCAGGATATTAGACCGGGATTGGTGATCAACTCAGGAGAAGTTACCGCCAAACAGTTTATCTGGGAAGCAGCGGGTCTTTATCGGGTCAGACCTTTTTTGGAAGTTGGTATCGGAGGTAGGTTGAACAGTCTGGATATGGGAGTGGATGTCGTTGTCAATGATCCTCCGATTGGGGAGACTGGGGTAAGAACTTTTTCATCAAGTGAAACAAAAACATGGTATGATCCCATTATTGTCACCAGACTGACGACTGATTTTAAGGAAAAATGGGAACTGCAATTCAGAGGCGATATCGGAGGATTTGGGATCGGATCTGATCTGACCTGGCAATTGCAGGGATATGTAGGCTACCGTTTCTCAGACTTGTTTCTGTTAACGGCCGGATATAGGGTGATTTATATGGATTTTGAGTCCGGACAAGCTCCAAGAGCTTTTGTCTTTGATATGCATCAGTTTGGACCGGTCATAAAATTCGGGTTTAATTTCTAAAAGTTGGAAGACCTATATATCGCCAATATCCAAAACCTGAATTGAACCTACTTTCATCACCACAGATCTCTGTGCATTGTTTATTTCAGATTTCGCTGGGTCAGCAATGCATCGACTTCCTTGGTTCTTTTATTTCTTGGGTCATTCACCATCTTATGGACAAAGTACAAGGGGATAAGCATCAAAAATCCAAAAGTGCTCTTGAATAGGCTGAAGACCACAATTCCGATAAGGAATCCGATAAGAAAAGCATTGGTGATCGAAAAAGACTTCAATTTTTTTGCTTCAGCCAAAAGCTCTTGGTCTGTCATTTGGGAGAGGTCTTTGTTTTCCATGGCTTCAATTTAGGTTTATTTTTTGGTAATCAGGTAGTTTCTGAATTTCCCCTTACCAATTGGGAGAAATCTCCTTAAGGCAAAAAAAATGAAAAGTGAAAAGGGTCAAAATCCTATCACAAAGCCTTATTTCACCAATTCTTTCAACTTGTTCGATGTTTTTTGGCTATATCCCCTAATGATGTCCTCCAACTCTCCCTCGGCATTGATGATATAAAAAGTTGGCCACATCTTCCTGTTCAGGTAGGTTGATGCAAAATCAAATTCATCCCAAAGATTCGTCCAGGTAATTTTCTCCTTTTTGTCTTTGTTGGTATTTAGCCAGATTTCGCGGGAGGAGTCTTCCCAAATGGTTATCATTTCTATTTTGTCATTGTTCAGGTCAGCAACCTTCTCGAGTATCCCAATACTTGCCACAGAATACGCGCAACCGGAGGAGAATAAAGCGATTAATGTCGTTTTGTTATTTGGTTGAATCACAGAAACTTGGTTACCATCTTTATCAGGCAAGGTGAAGTCTCCGACTTTACTGCCTATTTTGATATTGTCTAGTTTTTTGGCAGCGATATAGCTTTCAATCCTTTTCACATAAGCAGAGTTTCGGTGTTCCTCCGTGACAAGCTGGGTAAAGCGCTCCAAATCAGGAATAGCAATCTTCTCTTTTTGCCTTTCGGCAAAATACAAACTGGGAATATCGATGGGATTGGCAAGGATAAAATCGAATTGATCCTTTCCTTTCAAGGCTTCTATCTTTTCCGAATTGGTTTGAAAAGGCAATAATCCCTGCATTTGGTAAGATTGGTCTGACCAATCTTTGGTGATTTGGACACTGTCTCTTTCAAACCAAATCGAGGGTGTTTTTTGTTCGAATTTCCTTCCCTTAGTGATATGCCCCAAATAAAAAAAAGAAGGGGTCTGCGAAATGTTGACATCAACAGAAAAAGTCCCGTCAGCCGGTGGGTTTAAGGGGAATAAGCGCCCATCTATACCAAGATAAATTGATTCTGCTGCATTCAGGTTGTCTATTTTTCCACTGATGTTGACGGCTACCTGTGCCTGTGCCCCCAAAAATGCGATAAGTAGACCCAGTGTCAGGAATAGTTTTTTCATATTTTCTATCAAATTAAAAATACTAAAGATTGCTTAGATATCTAGCGCAGAACGGTATTTCAAGGTTTTATAATTTTGACCGAATTTGTTGAATTGCACAAATTCTGAATTTATCGCTTTTCCCTGCAAAAAAAAAACGCATCCGCTGAGGCCTTCCCCTCTACGTCATCATAAGCAATATCAGGATGAATGTCAGTATCCCAAGTCCTGTGGTTATTCTTCCCATCCTTTTTGACTTTGTCCAACCTGACAGGGAAATCATCGTGATAAGGGATAAAATACCCATGAAAAAAGAAATTGTCCCCAAAAGTCTCGGCAGTGCCAAATCACGCTCTGCGACCTGAAAGGGATATCCATCGGTGGTCATCAACAAAAGTTTGGTCATGGCAAAAATCGTAACCAAAAAGAAACTCCCTGCCAAGGTCGACACCAGCATGATGATTTTTACCAATCGGGAATCGTTTTGGGATACCAGGATATTGGCTATGATCGCAATCGAAAAACCCCCAAGCAGCGAACTGATGGTAATCACTTGGTTTGCAAGTTTGTTCCAGTATTCAAATGGAATCCCGGTTGTCAAGTCTGTCATTTTAATCCAAATTAACGTTTTCGGTCTTTGCGTTCGGGCGGGTTTCGGAGCACTTCACTGTCAACCAAGCACATACTTTGATAGAAGCACAATCCCGAAAGCTTTCGGGATGATTTAACCACTGAACAGCCAATTTTGGGTAGGTGCTGTTAGCAGTAGTTTTTATTCATTTTTAATTCGAGTTGAGTGAAGCATTTCTAATTTCCATCCATTCTCTGTTAAAATTGCCGTTGCGCTTTCTAGCCATTGAGCTTTTCTAATGATTTTATTATCAGTTGAGAATGTAGCATAGTTTTGGTATGCAACCCATGCCATTCCGTTTGCGACTTTAATTTCAATAATTTCAATTGTATTCATTCGTATTGGATTCGGTTTCCGAAGTATGGCATTATCCAAATAATTTGCAATAGAATCGTTATTCCAAACTTTTCCGTTTTCCAAAAGCAGGAAATCCTTTGTATAGTATTTATCAATGTTTTTAGAATTTAATTCAGACCAGATTTCGTCAAAAGATTTAATAATTAATTCTTTTATCCGTGATTTGTCAGTTTCGATGGAGCTTTGTCCAAATGATATCGTTGTGAAACATATCATCAAAATTATAGTGTTAAGTTTTTTCATTTTTGTTGTTTTTAAATTACTGCTATGGATATTCTCCACGCCACAGTGGGTGGAATTCCAAATCCACCCAGTCCAGTCCAAACGTTATACTATACCTAGCGGGGGAACGAATGTCAAGAAAAGCTTTTTCATTTTAAAGGATAAGTTCTTGTTTGCGAGTTTTTTCATCCCTCCTGAAAAGAAAAGGTTATTGATCGATGCTTATCTTTTTTCTCAAAACGCTACCTAAAATCCAATGAACAGCTCCCGCAAGTGCGGGAAAACCCGTATCGCGCACGTCCGGGAGTGGTGGGAGACTTGTGCGCCGTGGCGTAGGCGCACAATGAGCTTATACTCACGGCCATCTAATCGATTATCGGTTCGGTTTTCTATTTTCTGCTTTTTAGTTCTTTAAGGATTTCTTTTTGGATGTCAATTACTTCATCAATTCTTAGCATCCAAGCTCCAAAAGCTCTGATTATAGAAACAACAACAACAATTACTAAAATTCCTACAATAACTTCCATATTTATGTTTTTAAGGTTAATTTATTTATTCATTCTATGTCAAACTGAAAATGAACGTTTTAAAACTGTTTGTCTGTCAATAAAAAATGGAATTTGTCAAAACTGAAACCATAAAAACAAATTTTTATAAAGCTATTAAACTTCTAGGATATGTAACAATCCGAAAACTTCTCAAGCCACCAACCTATCAAATAATAATCTTTTTCCAAAAAGAAACCGTTTCTAACGCACTTAAACTGACAGATAACGATTCTCTCCAGGCCACAGTGACGTGAGGCGATCCAAATTAGAGTGATAGACGCCACAATGGTGTCTATTTTCTTATTATCTAAACATAAAACTAATATTCTAAATATCCAATCTGTCCCCGGACTTTTGATTTGATCAAAGAAATGATCACAAATTTGGGTTGAAACCCGAAAAAAAACGGAATTGATTCTTGATTCAATCTATAGGCTGGATAATGTTATAAAGTGAAAGGCATTGAATTTCTAAAAGTGTATGGGATCTTTCTTATTTCAACCTTATCGGTTCAAAAATCAAAGAAGTTCCATCCAATTTCATGATGGTCATGGATTTTGGTTTGTTGGTAAATGACCACCTCATAAAATCACAGGAATCCTCAAAATCTTCTGCCCTGCGGCCATTGACAGAAAGGATTTCTTCTCCAATGCTGAGCATGATGTCTTCCGGGACTGCCCCAATGGATTTGCTCATGACGACGAGTTTTCCCTCTTGGTAATGCACCCCGACTTGGATCGGATCTTTGAACTTCACCGCTTCCCTCATGCGGAGAAGGTATTTCGATTCGGAATTGTTGATGACCAGGCTGCTGCCCAAAGTTTTGAAAAATCCAATGCCGAGTTTCGCCCCAGTAATGGGCTCAAAACTTATTGGGATTCTTTCAAAGTAGTTTTCGCCGATTTGGAGACTGTCTACCAGGATCGTTCTCGTGCTGTCTGTTTGGATACTCAAAGCCCCCATAGAACTGCTGATATCGGGATTGCTGAGGCCGAGGCTGTCCTTCAGAGACAGGAAATCCTGGATGGAAGGGTTGTTTGCGGGAAAACTGAAAAAGTGCGTATATCCAGTGTCTATGAGGACGTTTTCAAATTCCTCCCCGGCAAACTTCACTGTAACATAAGGCCTCTTATTGAAAAAATAAACCGGAATGTCCGTCCACCCATTTTCAACAGGGAAGGGTTTTTTCGAAAAACGGATCACCATGTTTTCAAAATCAACCTCCCAATTGAGCTGTGAAATGATGTCAGAGCCGAGAAGGTAATAATCCATGCAGTAGAGGTATGCCATGTCATTGACGAGGCTCCGTACTTTGGGGAACTTGACTCCGCCGATCTTGATTTCTTTGGTCAGTCCTGTCGGGACTTTGGCCACCTGCTTGTTGGAATCCCGCATTTTGATTTTTTTGCCTTTGACCTGCAGCCTTTCGGCCGGTTCGGCAAGGGAGTTTGCCAAGCCCATACTCGCACCGGTGTCGAATGCAAAATCTGTGTCCACGCCGTTCATTTGGCCTTTGAATACGAGCAACCCGGCATCTAAATGGAAAGGAAGTGAGTAAACAGAATCGGAAATGGTCTGTCCTTTGGCCGTTTCACCGGACTTAAATACCAGTATAGCAAAGAATACAATCAGGAAATGTTTCATAAATACCAAAATAGGTTTTTTTTGAAAAAAGTTGATGTGGTGGGTTTTATTGATTTTGGGGTTTTTGGATTCATTCCTCAAAAAGACTTACTTATTGATTTTCCTTGAACATCGCTAATTCCCATGAAAATCATTTTTTTTAATTTTATGAGAGTAGTGATTTAGATTTTGTAAAAATTTCAACATGATGCCGCCAGGGGATTTTTCCACCAAGTTGGTGGAAAAATTCATCTTCTCTATAAAATTGATATAAGCGTTCGATATTGTATAGGTTGGTTTTTGAAAATCCCTCCATATCAGGGAATTCATCCCGCAAATCTTTTGATAATTCTAGTAACCAATTGTTGCCCCATTGGGTTGTTGTCGAAAGTTGGTCCATTATTTTTCCCAAATCAAAATAGAAAAATAACAATTCATTATTTGCCGCAAGAGCCACTTTTACCCTAGCTACCCTTATCCTTTCTTTAACTCCTCTTAGCCATTCTGAATAGGGGATATCATTAATTTGAGTTTGTTTCATTTCCACTTCTTTTAAGATTTGGTTTCTGAACTTTGATGCCGTGATTAAATATTTATTTGATAAATTCTAAATTTGCTTATTCAATAGGCCTTTAATGACCAAAAATAATAAAATAGGCCTGCTTTCATGAGGTAATTTTACCTATAATTTTTCTCTCCTAATTTTCCTTCTACCCCGAAAAGGAACAGAATAATTCACCTTTTTCACACTCTCAATTCTAAAAAGCAACATGGGCAAAGTTACCCCCAAGGAAATGGCAAGGATGATAAAAAACGTCATTGCGCCGTTGTGGGCAGTGGCAGTAAGGACTTCAGCTTCGGTTTGGTTGATAAATGAAATCAAACCCAACATGGTCCGATAGGCAAAAGACCCCGGAATAAGAGGGATGACGGCCGGAATACTGATGACCACCGGCGGAACATGCCTCCAATGCGAAACAGGGATACTTGCAAAACCGATCGCCGCAGCCCCTGCAGCAGAAGCCATGATTATCCCTCCGCCCACCTCAGGCAGCAGTACGGTGAACTTAAACAATCCTGCCAGAATACCGCCCAAAAATATCGCGAGCAAAGCCCGAGGAGGGGTGTTAAACAGAACCGCAAATCCTATCGCAGCACAGCCGCACCAAAATGCTTTGAAAATAATCTCTAACCAGTCAGGCATCATAGCATTTTGAAAATATATAAAACTATTGCCAATCCTGAGGCAATGGCGAAGGCATGCATGAGGGCATTGGTGCCCCGGTCAATCCCGTTGATGATATGACCATCCATCAGGTCTACGAAGGAATTGATCAGCAGCACGCCCGGAATCAGAAACAAAATGCTGGTGGCAAAGGCATGGTCTAAGTTGGTCGCTGCGCCAAGAATCTTACCACACAGCGCAATCACGGCTGAAGCCAACATCGCGCTGCCATAGGTGATCATAAAGGGGTTGTATTTTTTGATGACCAATTCCTGCTTGAAAAAAAGACCGACCACCGTAGCCAAAAAGGTAAGAACCATTTCCATTGCATTGCCGCCAAAAGTATAACAGAATGCCGATCCTGCGATTCCTGTAAAAAACAGAATGACATGCCTTTTGTAGGTGGGAATATCGGGAACTTGGTTGATGACTTTTGCATACTCTTCAAGACTGATTTTTTTCTCCATCACATCCCAACTCAATCGGCTGATGACAGAAATCACCCTGAAATTGGCACCGGGAAGGGTGGCGATGCTCCTCGATCCTGAGAAAATGTTACCTCGTTTTTCCTTGTGAAGAGATATGGAAATGTTGCGCGTGCCCAAGTCTACGTTGGCCTCATAGCCGTAGGCATTCGCAAACCTTGAAAGGTTGGTGATAATCCTGCTGCTTCCAGCACCGGACTTGATCAAGGCAACCCCGGTCTGTAATAGCAGGTTTCCCAATCTCGCAGGTTCGTCACTTTTTTCGTTGCTCATGTTTTATCCTTTTTGTGGGAATCCCAAAAATCAATAGTCCCCGGATTGGCTGCTGCAAATTAAGTCTAAAATGAGAAAAATGCAGGAAAAGATTGGGTAAACTTAATCCGGCCTTGACCTTGGGAGCTACTAAGATTCCGAATTCTTGTGCTGATATTTCAAGATTGTTTACTTTTTGCTCAAAGATTCATCTATGCCTATTTTCAGCCTGCCAGATTCCTTGCTTTGGAAACAACAAACCAAATCACCGGACGGACCCCGAGATAAATCACTGCACCGATCAATGCCAAAATGCTCCCGATACCGGTTGGAAGCACCGCTCCAAAAGTATATGTCATCCCGATCACAAACCCAAGAAGGCACTCCGCCCGATAGATGGGTAAGAATAAAGAAATCCCCAACACAGCCATTAACATATACCCCGGTACTTCGGTATTGCCAAGGCTGAAAAAGGAGGATAAAGTAATCCCAAAAAGCAAAGCCATAAAGAAACCAACGGTTACACTTTTTGGGATAGCCTTCATTCGAGATTTACCCTTGTTTTGTTTGGTCAACCTCTTTTCTACCTGATAGGTCAAAAACCATGTCAGGAGGGGAAGCAATATAGCACCCCACCAATTGGAGATTTCGGGTAAATCCTCCCGGGCTAGTATATGGTGGCTTGGAACCCCTCCGTTAAAATGATTCCAAAGCAACAAAGACAGAATGCCAAGGGTGACGACGGCAGAAAAATAGAGACGTGTTTTCAAAAACATTGTTTTCCAGGTAAAATCAGTTTTAAAAATACCGCTTATTTTTTCATTTCAAACCAAGTCTTCATGGCCTTTTGTGCCGCATTTATTCCGGAAAATCTCAAAACTGCGAATTGTACAAGGTTCAATACAAGTTCTGTAACATATGTTGGCTTTGTTGAAATTAACTTTGCCTTCGGTAATTATTAATGGTTTTCATGGATTATTTCATTCAAAATAGATTCAAATCACCTAAGCTACTAACTTAAAACTACAACTGAACCAAAATGAAAAACGAAAACAAAGGATCCGATTTGACCATCGCTGTCAGCAATTTCCATATGTCCTATGATGAAATGGGAGAAGGAAATATTCCGGTCATCTTTTTACATGGTTTCCCTTTTGACAAATCTATGTGGGCAGAGCAACTTGAATTTTTGAAATCTTCCTACCGGGTAATTGCGGTTGATATCAGGGGTTTTGGTAAATCTACGGATGAGGAATCCGACTTTAGCATCGACATGTTTGCCGAGGACCTCATTGCCTTGATGGATGAATTATACATCGAAAAAGCCGTCGTATGTGGTTTGTCAATGGGGGGATTTATTGCTCTGAATGCCCATGAGAGATTTCCTGACCGTTTTGAGGCTTTGGTTTTGTGCGATACGCAGTGTATCGCAGACACAGCTGTGGTCAAAGAAAAGCGACTCAACACCATACTTGATATAGAAGCCGACGGAGTCCAAAAGTTCAATGAAAGCTTCGTAGAAAGTGTTTTTCACCCGGAATCCCTGACAAAGAAAAAGGGCTTGGTCAAAAATCTGAGCAAAGTGGTTTTTGCAAATTCTCCCCAAATCATCAGTCAGGGATTGCTTGCCCTTGCAGGCCGCACTGAAACCTGTACCACATTGGGTGCGGTGGAGGTACCAACGCTGATCATCTGTGGCAGGGAAGATGCCGTGACGCCGCTCGCCCAATCTGAGAAAATGCACAAAAGCATCAAGGGTTCTATCCTAAAAATTATCGACAACGCAGGCCATGTTTCCAACCTCGAACAACCACAGGAATTCAACCAATATCTGGAAGATTTTTTAGGAACCCTAAGCGGCCTGAAAGTCGAAGAAATGATTGAAAGTCAAAAGGTTGAAAAATAAAGTGGGGGAAAGGCTTGGAATAAAAGACATGGTTCAGTTCTTTTTCTGATGTAGATGCAAACCCATTTCACAATGGTTAAAAATTGAGTCTAGTCTTTGGAACCTTCGATCAGGGCATTGAGCGCCTGTTGGTCAAAAACCGTATTGGTCTTACGGTCAAAAAGTCCTGAACCATTGTTCCCTATCCCCCCAGCATCCCAATAGAAAGGTAAGATGCCATTTGCTAGGGCCTGTTGCGTCACGTATTTGAGGTAAAATGCCCTAGAAGCCAAATGGAGGTCTCGATCGGCACCTGTCAGTGTAAGCCTTCTTCCTACCGCATATTCCCCGAGAATCACCGGTATCCCTTTGTCCACAAACTTGGTTTTCATCAGCCGCATCATGCTGTCCACGGTAGCTTCTTCCCCCCAGGTTGCATTTCGGGTAGGGTCTGTCAGGGAATGAAAATCCTTACCCCAATAATAAAACATGTTTCCCCAATTGGCATCTGATTCCATCAAGCTGAACTGATAAGGCGTGTAGTAATGGACCTCGGCCATCATCCTGTTTGCAATTTGGTCTATAGGTAAGGAAGTCATCAAGGTATTCGTTTTTTCGATATCGGTAGATGGTCCCTGTACCACGAGGACCCGATAACTGTTTCTACCCCCTGTGGACCTGACAGCATCCACAAAAGTCTGAAGGTAAGAGTTGAGCACCGCCATTTGTGAGGCATTATCGACATTGGGTTCATTGGTGCCTGCAAACATCAGGTGCTCATCAAAATCCCGTAAATGCGTGGCTATCTGTTCCCAAAATGCTTTTTGTTTGGCATTGTTTTCAGCCTGCTTGGCAGGAGTGACATTGTTTTCCAGCCAACCCCCATCCCAATGGATGTTTAGCACGACATACATACCCTCGTCAACACTGTATTGTACCACCTCTTTTACCCTGTTCAGCCACTCGGTTTTGATTTTGGCGGTGGCACTGTTTTCCATATATTGGTTCCAGGAGCAGGGAATACGGATGGCATTGAATCCGTTTTGTTTGACCAATTGGATCAGTTCCGGTGTAATGAGTGGATTGCCCCAAGCTGTTTCGCTTCCGATGGCTTCCAATGAATTGCCGATATTCCAACCCAACCTGATTTTGCCAGCCAATTCTATCGCTGAGCTCGTCATCCCACTTGCGTCGGGTGGGATAGGGGAGGTGTTGTAACTTGGATACAGTTGCCCCTTCTGGCTTATTTTGATTTCTTTAGGCGCTGCATTTCCCGCTGTCAGGGTCAGATTTCCTGTTCTAATGACATTGTCCGGATTGGTCAAAGCGGTGACCTCAATGGTAGAGGTTCCACTCCTACCGGTACTTTTACTCAGCTGTATCCATGGCAGGTTTGATGTTATTTCCCAGGAAGCTGCATTGGTAGTGATGGAAAAATCTGCGGTTCCGCCTTCTTCGGGGAATTCAATTTTTTCTTTTGAAACAGATACCGAGATCAGGTCCTCTTTTTCACATCCGCTAAAAGCAAAAAAGGCAAACACTAATGTCAATCTTACTAAAATCCGCAACATCAAAGGAATAGGTATGGTTTTATGGAAAATAGGTTTGCTTGGAATACTGCGGCAGATTTGAAATTCCCAAAATTGAATTTTCAAAATGCAGAATGAATTTATGAAAAAGATTTAGGTTTCGGCAATGGGGCAAAGTAAATAGGCATTCCTGCAAAGTTTTTAACGCGGAGACGTAAAAGAGGCAGAGTTTCTTTTCTCTTTTTTACTCCGTGTCCTCTGTGTCCTCTGTGGTGAATAATTTTTTTTACCGCAAAAGAAAAGAAAGTTTCGCAATGGGCCCAAAGGGAGAATCGGCGAGAGTTTTAATTTACCGCAGAGCGCACCGAGGGTACATAGATCGCATTCATTCTGAATACCGAATTCCTCATCCTTCATCCCTTTTCCTTCATCCTTTCAACTTCCCCCTTTTTCTCCCCGTCTCTGCGTGAGATATATTTTTTACCGTATCGCAAAAAAAAGACCTGTCTGATTTAGAAGAAGCAGACAGGTCTTGTAATAAAATCTTTTTCTATTTACATCCCTTAGTTAGGGACAACCGGTATCATGAGTTGGACATTGCTCCATTCGAAATAAACGACAGCGCCTCCAGACCCTTCCTCAATACGTGTGGTAAATTGCTCCACGGGCACCACAGGCCGGGTTACGGGAACTTCGGTTACGAACACGTTTTTGCTAAAATCAGGCTCCCAAGCTCCCCATTGTCCGGTTTCTGAATTAACACCGATCTGAAATGAATCCGGGCCGGGGATAGCATACAGGCTGTAGCTTCCGGCTTTCAATGGCATGCCGTTGAAAGTCACATCTTGGTTGAGGGTGATGGTGGTAGCCTCATTTGCTCCCAAGCGCCAATAGGCTCCATAGGGCTGGAGGGCGCCCTCATCTTCCGATCCAAAAATTACACGGCCTCTAACCGAAGGACGGCTATAGCTGATTTCCACATGAAGTCCATTGACATCAAGATGCGCTGTGTCGGGCGGGCTCATTGAGCGGTTACGGTTGTTCAGATAAATAAATGCAACGGCCAGCAACAAAGCCAATATGCCTACACCGATAAGAATCTTTTTTAACATGAGGATTTTGTGTTTTGAGTAAGATAGAAAAGTAGGAAAAATTGGGTGAAATGGCAATGTAAGTGCCCAATTTTAACGTTAGGTTAATACTAAGAAAACCATTTCAAGACACTTTATTTTGGTTGGGTGAAATTGCTTGCTGACAAAGTATGTCAGTACAGGAATACGCAATTCCGCTAGTCCCTAATTAAATGATCAAAGGCAAGGAAGTAAAGAAGGGGTAGGAAATAGACAGAGCAGGCTAGTTTTGTGGCAATTTTAAAAAGTACCGTTTCTCAGCTATACGCAGGCAGGGGTATTTACCGCTACACTTCCTGCGAAGAAGTGAACTTTTATTTTACAACTTTCCTGTCCTACGGAGCACGAAACCCCTGCTTGCGTATAGCTGATGTTAGCGGGTCGTTGTTATTTAATCAAAAGCAGACTTGTCATTTTGTTTGCTTTGATTTTTCTTACTTTTTCCTATTTTCTTTCTTAAATATTTTACCCAAAAACTCCATTCGGATGTTTTCTTGTCGACTAAGAAATTATTCTCAATTTTATCAAAACTATCCTCGATAAGTGCATTGTGCAATGAACGTATTCCCAAAACCCACAATAAAGTTCCTATTCCAGCAGTCTGCATTTCAATAGTGTGTTTGATTAGAGTCTCATTTTTATTTATTGGTTCAATCTCAAATTTATGAATTCCATTAAATCCTTCTGGTTTCTCAAATCTAAATTGAATTATCTGTTCTGAATTATACTTTTCAACCACATACTTTATTGGGCCGTGTCCGCCTTTCGCTCCAATGTTTATTCCACCTGCGAATTTCATTGCTGGCCACTTTTCTTTTGGCCAAATTTTATCATTGTCCGTTGATAAGGTATTTATCAAATCAACTACCTTGTTTTTAGGTTGGTTTATTATTCGCTTATGGATATTCAGTACTTTCAATTTTTATTTTATTTAATTTTTAATGTATTGGCATGCGGGTAAACGCAGGCAGGGTTTTTTACCACAGAACTTCTTACGAAGCACTAAATCTTTGCTTGCGTATTTGTGATGTTAGTGGGTCGTTGTTTTTCTTCGCTTAGGTTTTTATTCTTCATACTTGTATATCTCCCGCTCTAAATGACCATTCCACATGTTTGTCAAAGTCTTGCCTTAACAGCATATTCAATTGGGCTGTGTGATGTTGAGTATGTCGCATATTGTAAAGCAAAATTTCCAAAATAGGATAATCCATATCATTGGGTTCATCACCTTCTTTAAATCTTTCACTTAGCTTTTCTTCGGTCAATGAGTCAATAAGCTTTCTGCATTTTTCACGACTTTGTTTTAAGTAGTCCAAGATTTCTTGTTTGCTATAAACTTTATCTGGAATTAAATCATCTATGGCTTCTTTTGGTCTATTTCTTTCTTCCTTTTGAGTAAAAGCAAGCAATGGCAAAAAATCGCTTGGCGGAATTGTCAAATAATAATCCAAAAATATTGTGCTGTGAAAAGCTAAATAATAATATCTTGGATTTTGTTCGAAATATTTTTCAGGGCAACTTGAAACCACGTTAAATAGCATATCAATGCTTGCTCCAAATTGGTTCCATAAAATGGATTTTGTTGAATTGTCCATATTTTGCCCTATTAAATTGCTGAGTGGGTCGTTGTTTTCATTTACTCGTGATACCCCTTATTCACTTGACGTTTGGAAATCCACCAATAATTTCCACAAGGGTCAATAATTCCTGATTGCCTGTCAAGGTAAGGCATTTCTTCTGGTTCGAATTCAACCGTTGCTCCGTTTTCTATGGCTTTTCTGTGAACCCCATCAACATCTTCAACATAAATGTATAGAGATGTTCGCATTCCTTCAAACTGTTCTCTTGCCTGACTAACCATAAAGCAAGTATCACCAATCTGTAAGATGCAATTTGCAATATCTCCATTTTCGGGATTAATAGATCTATTTAATTCTTCCGCATAAAACGTGTTTTTCAGGAAGTCAATCAACAGGATTGGGTTGTCGACAAATAGGTAAGGGACAACTGTATGAAATCCTTTTGGTTTGTAGGTGTCGAATATGTTATCCATTTTTCATGCCTGTTATTTTGATCCGGCTTATTAGTTATTGCTCTTTAGAGACTTATATTTTTCTTCACTTTTGTCCTTAGCTGGGATTCGTCAGAAAAATGTCATTGAATTTTTCGGAATTGGCGGTACTATTATTCTCCTCAATGCTGTCGGGTCTTTTTTTTATATTGTATGTTTAATTACTACTTCTGTTTCTGTATTAAAGATTAGTATTCCTTCATTTTTGTTATCGAGTTGCCCTGCCAAACTTCCTTGTTTTGTCCAGACGGAACTTTGGCCAGCACTTTCAAAATTATCACAAAACCCAACACAATTAGACATTAAAACTGGTATTGCAAATTTCTTGGCAATTGCTGGATAATGTATCTTTCCTTTTTCAATTCCCATTTGTGATTTTGCAACACTAGCAATATAAATTTCGGCACCAAGTATAACGGCATTATCTGAATGGCTTGTTTGCAAACTTTCGTAACATATTGCAGGGGCTATTTTTTTGTTATCAATCGTAAGTATGATTTGTTTTTCGCCACATTCAAAGTATGGAAATTCATCAGAATGGATTTGTTGTTTTGAATAGGTTATTCTCGTTTTATTGGGTTGGAAAATGACCATACTAATTTGGATACCCGATTGTGTCTTGGTCGGGATACCCACACCAACTGTAATAGAATTTTTATTACAAATTGCCTGAATCACATCAAATCGCTTATCTGATTGATCTGTTGCCAGATCGCTTGCAAGTTCGGGCTCATATCCAGATAAAGAAAGTTCAGAAAAGAAAATGGCAGACACACCATAATCTGATGCAATAGAAACTAGCAAAATATGCTTTAGAATATTATCCGAAATATCCCCTTTAATGGGTCTTATCTGTGCGACACCTATTTTCATTGTACTTAATTTTTTGAATTTCTAATAGGTTTTTAACAGCTCGTTATGCAACTGGATATTTTTGTTTTTCTCTACTCTGATACAATGATATAATAACCGTCTAAATCTCTTATTATAAATTGTTGAAGTCCAGAATTTTCATTTAGGTGAGGCTCTTGTTCTATGGCAAGTTTCAAATGAATTGCATTGCTCCACATTTTTGCCAGGTCTGGAACCCGGAAATATAAAATAAGCCCATTGCCGGTAGCTATGTTTGGGTCTTTCATTGTCGGGTGATCGTGTTCGCTCCATCGATGAAGGCAAAGGATAACTTCACCTTTTGTGTTGGCTAACATCTCAAAATTTTCGCCACCGTGATTGCTTTTTAAGTTTAGCAAATCTTGATACCATTTTGAACTTTTAGCAACGTCTCTCACGGCAATTATGGTTTCTAATCTTATCATAATACATTGCTTGTGTTAACTAGTTACACACCAAACTGTCTTAAATGATGGTCAGTATGTTTGTAAGCGAGTATTCCTATCTGCTCAACTGTCATCCTTCCAAAAAAATCGTGAATGAAATTTGGGTTATCAAAGTGTCTGTATTCGTTGACAAGTTCAATCCATTTGTTTTTTTCAGCATCTATATTGCCGTTGAATTCTTTGATTTTAAATTGGTCTGATGTTGGGATATTTTTGTCAAATGGCTTTTCGTCTTTTATCATTTTATTTAGGGCATATTTCCCAAATATCTTCCCCAATATTTCTTGCTTATAAATGTGTTTATCTATACCTGTTACCCAACCATTCCAAAAGGAATTATGCTTCACCATTTGGTAAACGTTCATCTTGCCCCATTCAGGTTTAGCGTCTTTATCTACTAACCTAATTCTCTGGATAAGTTCTTCCCTTATTGCATTATCAAATATTGTTTTCATTATCAAAGTTGTTTATCGGTTGCAATGAAAAATAGTTCCCTGAATCGTCTTTGAACATTGCTTCAGTACCGTAAAATTCTTTTGTTGGTGCTTTGATGAATTCTACACCTTTTGCTTTAAGCTCTTCGTAGGTGGCAAAAATGTCGTGGCAGGTTAAAACTCCACACCCAAACACACCTGCTTTGATAAGTCTAATTAAGCTTTCTGCAACATTTTTAGGAAACATTTTACTTACTTTAACTGGAAACAATACCAATTGCAAGTCGGGTTGCTCTGGTGGCGAAACTGTCAGCCAACGGGTGTCTGGCCCCATTGGAATATCATCTACAAGTTTAAATCCCAACTTATTTACATAAAAGTCATGGGCACTATCTTGGTCTATAACGTGTATGTTTGTAATTGTCATTTTTGTAATCATTGCTGTCCTTTTTAATGCATTAAATGCAAAGGTCAGAAATGATTCAGACCTTTGCATCAATAAATAATCAACTAATTCATTGAATTAAATCCTATGGTATTCCCTTCTGTGTCCATCACAACAGAACAAAATCCGTATTCACCAATTGGAAATTTGTTTTGTAATACTTTTCCACCTGCTTGCTCTATTCTTTCTTCTTCAACAGCACAGTCGGCGCTATAGAAATATACGATGGTAGAATTTCCTCCTGCCTCAAATCCTTTCATTTCCACTAAAGCACCACTCGCACCATGTTGTTCCATTTCCGATGGAAAAGCCAACATTTTCATTTCTCCTTGCAAATCGCTTGGTGTAGGTAAGTCGCTTAATTTTAGGTCAAATACTTGTTCGTAGAATTTCTTCGCTCTATTTATGTCGCTTACATAAATTTCGAACCAAACTGCTGGATTATTTGCTTTCATGTTTTTCAATTTTATGATTTTCCCTTACAAAATTCGATGTTTTCTTAGCAAATAATCTTGCCATATGACAGTAAATTATAAATCGAAAAGAATTTCTTTTCTTATTCGGCTCAATGAAGTATCCGTTATTCCCAAATAGGAAGCGATATGTTTGATAGGGACATGTTGAACGATTGCAGGATTGTCCTTAATCAACTCCTTATACCTTTCGGTTGCGCTTTTGGTAAGCATTTCTATTTTACGCTGTTTTGAAATAAATAATTGTCTGGCCATCCAAGCACGCCCCCATTCTCTAAACCCTTCAATGCTATGAAACAAGTTCTGAAATTTCTCGAAGTCGATTTTCCAAGCAATTCCGTTGGTGAGGGCGATAATATTCTCTTTCGTGGGGATTCTTTGGAATAGTGAAGATACCTCAATAGCAATGTCGTTTGCGCAATAAAAATCTGTGGTAATTTCATTTCCGCTAAAGTCATGTACATATGCTCGCAATAATCCACTTTCAATAAGATAGTATTCATTCGCCATTTTACCATTTTTTAGCAACAAGGAACCCTTTGAGAAATTGATTCTCTCGTGAGTATTCATAATTACATTCAAGTCATTCCTTTGAATTAATGGATGGTCATAAATGCTCTGGAAAAAATTAATATTCATTAATTTGATATCCTTTTTTGATTTTAGTCTTAAAATGCCCGCTAACGGAAAAATGTTTGCGAAGGGCGGGATTGAATAGCACTTCCCTTGCCCTACGCACAAAGTTTTTAGAAAGTACAAAAGCCTAAATTACGCACATTAGCCCGCCTTTTCGCAAACATAATGTTGGCAGTAGTTATTTGTCATCATAGAATTTTTGCATTTTAGCGAGCAAATCTCCAGATATACCTTTAATGTTACCTAATTCAGAAATTTTGTTTGGCAAAATAACACCATTGGCATTACACATAATATCCCAAGAATTTAATTCAAAGGGTGTTCCTAAACCGTTACTTAATTTAGCCATTGCATCCCATCCAGCTTGAAAACCCTTATATACATCTTCTGATTTTATATTCGCAATTTGATCTATGTCTCCATTTGTTGATGGATGAACAATAGGATTTCGAAAATTATCATAAAAGGTACTATAAGGATTGAAATCATAAGTAATTGCTAAATGATTATATGCATCAGTCCATTTTTGTTTGAAATACCTAGATTTTACGATATTTAATTGATGTTTTGTATAAGCCCAACTAATCCACGCTTCCATTCCTGCTTGAAATAAAATGGTAGCTTTGATACATTCTTTATTCTCTATGCTATATGCTCCACTTAATTCAGAAGAAATAGATAGAAAATTTACAGGATGAGTATCTTCAGAAATAGACTTATAGTAATTCATCGCATCGAGGTTAATTCGACACGCATTGCCTAAATGAATAAATGCTTCATGAATGTGATGATGTGCAACACTCCAACCGTCAGTTACAAAAAATGCCATTTTCTTTATATTTTAATTACTGCCAACTATTGACTTACGCCACTAGTGGCGTAAATCTCTGGATTTTGTTGAGATAGCCGCAATAGATTGCGGCAATTTTATAAATATCTAATTAGTTTGTTAAAAATTCAATCTGCTTCAATATATCATAGGATCGATTTACTTCTTTTCTTCAAAACTGAATACACCAAAGTTGAAATGCCGAAAAAGAACCATAAAATCATCAAAATCGGAAAATAGCCAATCACATAGTACGTGTCATAAATCTGAATGGCAAGCCTCTTGTCACTTGTCGAGAATCCGGTTATCAAAAGGAAAATTGTAACCAAAACAAAGATTAGGGTAGGTTTTGGTTTCATCGTTTTACCAGTTTCCAAATTGTTCTTATTGCTCTTGAATTCAACCTAAAACCCTTCTTGTATTAAAAATTAATTAACGGTTTATTTTACTTTCCTTCTCCACCTCCTCTAATCTGGAGTTGGCCAATCTTTTTTGAATATCCTTCAACAAAATCTCAAACCCTTTACTGAATTTGTAAGTCGTGTTATATTCCCAATTTTCCCCATCCTTTAAATTTATTCTAATTATGAAGTCATCTTCTTTTCGGAAATAACTCAATATTGGATCCATTTCCCTAAAAAATCCGAAAAAGCCTTTTTCATAAGGTCGGTAAAATTCAAATGATTTGATATTTTGAAATTTAAACTCTCTGAATGCCCAATAGTCAATGGCTTTTATTGATATCCTATCATTGTAAACCTTTATTGTTGGATGCCCTTTCTCTTCAAAAATCATTTCCTCTTTGGTCATATTTCTCTTTTCATTAAAGATGAAATTAATAGCGATTTTAGTACCTAGGAATTTGGCGAATTGGCCACGATCATCTTAATTATTTTTGAAATATATTAATAGTTATTAAAATATCCAATAAGCCATAGTCGTCCTTCGGTCTAAACCCCACGATCTCTTAAGTAGCTCCCACACTTCTCCCATCCCCTGGTATCCCTTCCCTTACTGATACTCCGTGTCTCTACTATAGATACTCCGTGTCCTACTTAGGGATACTCCGTGTCTGGGTTACCCTTGAGCTAATTCAAACCTATACTGTATCCAATTCATAATTATGAATTCTGAATTCAGAATTAAAAAACCCCTAAACCAATCCATCCTTCTACAAATCAAACTTCCCACTTTTTCCCTAATTTAGAACCATGAAAAAGATACAGGATCAGGAAGTCCGTTGGGGGGTGTTGGGTGTCGGTAACGTCTGCGAAGTCAAATCCGCACCGGCCATGAAGCATATTCCCCACAGCAAACTCGTAGCCGTCATGCGCCGCGATGAAGCCAAGGTCAAAGACTATGCACTCCGCCATGATGTCCCCAAGTGGTATACATCTGCTGAGGAATTGGTCCACGACCCCGAAGTCAATGCGGTATACATCGCTACCCCGCCTCACATGCACCTGCCGCTGACAAGGTTGGTGGCTGCTGCCGGCAAACCTGTCTATGTCGAAAAACCGATGGCTAGGACCTATGCCGAATGCAGGGAAATGATCGCCATCTGTGAGGAAGCCGGAGTTCCGCTGTATGTGGCCTATTACAGAAGGGCACTGCCCCATTTTTTGAAGATCAAAGAATTGATGGATTCTGGCGCCATCGGAGATATCCGAACTGTCCACATCAACCTGAAGCAGGTACTCAAACCTGATGTGGTCGTGCATCTGGAAAACAACTGGCGCATCAATCCCGAAATTGCCGGCGGAGGATACTTCTTTGACTTGGCTTCCCATCAGTTGGATCTGTTGGATTTCTTTTTTGGTCCGGTGACCAAGGCAAGCGGTTTTTCATCCAATCAAGCCAAAGCATACCATGCGGAGGATATAGTGACAGGAAGTTTTGTCTTTGAAAACGGGGTCTTGGGATCGGGGAATTGGTGTTTTACTACATCCCGCACCGCGGAGATCGATGAGATTACCATCTATGGCAGTAAGGGGATGATCCGTTTTGAGACTTTTGGAAAAGGGGAGTTTACCTTGGAATCAGATCAGGAGGATCCTATCCATTACCATGTCGACCTGCCCAGACACATCCAACAGCCTTTGATCAAATCCATCGTCGAGGACTTATTGGGAACAGGAACTTGCCCAAGCACCGGCCGCACAGCAGCAAGGACCAATTGGGTGATGGGGGAGATGGTGGGCTAGAATGCTGAATTCATAATTAAGAATGAAAAAAAAGACAAGAAGCGAGAAGTTGATTAGAACCAAGTACGATTGACCAAGTACCAAGCAGCTTTCCCTTCATCCCGAACCCGACAACGCGCAGCAGACAACAATTATAACCACTACAACCAAGAGACCCTTCGTGCCTCAGGGTGACGGATCCCAACCCGACAACCCGACAACCTGACAACGCGAAGCAGACAACAATTAGAACAACTACAACAATTACAACTATTAGAACCAAGAGACCCTTCGTGCCTCAGGGTGACGGTTCCCAACTTGACAACTTGACAACTAGACAACGCGCAGCAGACAACAATTACAACAACTACAACCATTAGAACCAAGAGACCCTTCGTACCTCAGGGTGACGGTTCCCAACCCGACAACCTGACAACGCGAAGCAGACAACAATTAGAACCACTAAAACAATTACAACTATTAGAACCAAGAGACCCTTCGTACCTCAGGGTGACGGTTCCCAACCCGACAACCCGACAACCTGACAACGCGCAGCAGACAACAATTACAACAACTACAACCACTACAACAATTACAACCATCACAACCATCACAACCTCCTCCACCATTTTTTCTCAATTGGTTGCTATAAAGGTGAATAATAATATCTTTGTCGCATTAAAAATTTTAGGGTTAACCCAAGATAATTTATGGAACAAGCAATTGTATATCTCGTCCCCGTAATGGGGATTATCGGCCTCATCGTGATGGCCATCAAATCGGCCTGGGTGGTCAAACAAGACCCAGGGGATGCAAACATGGTTGAATTGGCGGGACACATCGCCAAAGGTGCCATGGCTTTTTTGAGAGCGGAATGGAAAATTCTTTTCTATTTCGTAGTTATTGCAGGTATTATTTTGGCTTGGTCAGGGACACTCGTAGACAACTCGAGTCCGATCATTGCCATCTCTTTCGTGATCGGTGCGGTGCTTTCCGCTTTTGCCGGATACCTCGGGATGAACATTGCCACCAAGGCGAATGTCAGGACTACCCAAGCTGCCAAAACAAGTTTGAAAAAGGCGCTTGATGTGTCCTTCACCGGTGGTTCTGTGATGGGAATCGGTGTAGCAGGTCTGGCTGTATTGGGAATGGGCTCGCTCTTTATTGTATTCTACAACATGTTTGTAGTCTCTACAGGTGGCGATGTCAACGGTGCTGCCATGGCAACAGCCTTGGAAGTATTGGCAGGATTTTCTTTGGGTGCTGAATCCATTGCGCTTTTTGCAAGAGTCGGTGGAGGTATTTATACCAAAGCAGCTGACGTAGGCGCTGACCTTGTAGGTAAGGTGGAAGCAGGTATTCCTGAAGATGATGTGAGAAACCCTGCAACCATTGCAGATAACGTCGGCGATAACGTCGGTGACGTGGCTGGTATGGGAGCTGACCTTTTCGGTTCTTACGTAGCTACTATCTTGGCATCCATGGTATTGGGAAGAGAAATCGTCTCTGATGATAATTTTGGAGGAATCGCCCCTGTATTGTTGCCATTGGTGATCGCAGGCATGGGATTGTTGTTTTCCATCATTTCCACCTTTTTTGTTAAGATCAATAAAGACACAGACAGTGTTCAGGCTGCTTTGAACAAAGGGAACTGGATTTCTATATTATTGACGGTTACAGCTTCCTATTTCCTGATTGACTACATGTTGCCTGCTGGTGAATTGGTGCTTTCAAGAGGAGGTTCCATTGCATTCACCAAAATGGGTGTTTTTGGAGCTGTTGTCATCGGTCTGATCGTGGGCGCACTCATGAGTGCGATTACTGAATACTACACTTCCATGGGCAAGCGTCCTGTGAATTCCATTATCAAGCAGTCTTCCACAGGTCATGCGACCAATATTATCGGAGGTCTTTCCTTGGGTATGGAATCCACTGTTGCTCCGATCTTGGTATTGGCAGCAGGTATTTATGGCTCTTTCCTAAGTGCGGGATTATACGGTGTGGCTATTGCTGCAGCAGGGATGATGGCGACTACTGCGATGCAGTTGGCGATTGATGCTTTTGGCCCGATTGCGGATAATGCAGGTGGTATCGCTGAGATGTCAGGTTTGCCAAAAGAAGTAAGAGAAAGAACTGACATCCTCGATGCTGTCGGTAACACTACCGCTGCTACAGGAAAAGGTTTTGCCATAGCCTCAGCGGCATTGACAGCTTTGGCCTTGTTTGCAGCTTATGTAGGCATGGCAGGAATTGATTCTATCGATATTTACAAGGCAGATGTATTGTCCGGATTGTTTGTCGGGGCGATGATTCCGTTTATCTTCTCTTCCTTGGCCATTGCGGCAGTGGGAAGGGCAGCGATGGACATGGTCAACGAAGTGAGAAGACAGTTCAGGGAAATC
Source organism: Cognataquiflexum rubidum (assembly GCF_022538115.1). Lineage (GTDB taxonomy): Bacteria > Bacteroidota > Bacteroidia > Cytophagales > Cyclobacteriaceae > Cognataquiflexum > Cognataquiflexum rubidum. The sequence continues at coordinate 289,309 of NZ_JAKZAL010000003.1, forward strand.
CCCGGCATCATGGAATACAAAGCCAAGCCGGAATATGAGAAGTGCGTAGAGATTTCTACCAAAGCATCTTTGAGGGAAATGGTTGCTCCGGGAGCAATTGCATTGCTTTCTCCGATTATTGTAGGATTTGCTTTTGGTCCTGAGGTATTGGGTGGCTTGTTGGCAGGTATTACAGTGTCAGGTGTGTTGATGGGAATCTTCCAAAACAATGCCGGCGGTGCTTGGGACAATGCCAAGAAGTCTTTCGAAAAAGGTGTTATGATTGATGGCGTGATGCAGTACAAAGGTTCTGATGCGCACAAAGCTTCTGTAACAGGTGACACTGTGGGTGATCCTTTCAAAGATACTTCCGGTCCTTCGATGAATATCCTGATTAAATTGACTTCTATCGTCGCTTTGATCATCGCGCCGCATATTTCTGAAGGAGATGGTCATGGCCATGTTCAGATCAAGGCTGAGGATATCAAAGTAACCCAAGAAATTACGCATGAAGACGGCAAGGAAATTGAAAAAATCGTTACCGTGACGATCAATAAATAATCAAAAAACCATTCATTATTAGAGCCACCTGTGTATAGCGGGTGGCTTTTTTTGTTTTTTGTAAAGGATAGCCGTTTTTTTAGTATCTTTTTAAATCTAAAACCACCACGCTATGAAATTTTCCCAATCAATTCTTTTGTTGCTGTTTGTCCTTTTGACAAATGGGCTTTTCGCCCAATCCTTTACCATGGAGCAGGTATCTTCCTTTTCCTTTCCTTCAGAATTGGTCACGTCCAATTCCGGAAATAAAATGGCTTGGACCATGAATGAGAGAGGACTTAGAAATATCTACTTGGCTCAGGCTCCGGATTTCAGCCCAAGAAAAGTCACAGCTTTTGACAAAGATGATGGACAGGAGATCAGCAGTCTGCAGTTTTCCCCGGACGGAAATTGGTTACTGTTCGTCCATGGCGGAGAGCATGGTAGCAATTGGGATCCGAATGTGGGATTTAATCCTGCACAATCCATCACGATGCCCAAGGTGGAATTATGGACAGTTTCTTTTGAAGGTGGTAATGCCAAAGCCTTGACGGAAGGGGATTATCCCACTATTTCTCCTGACAGCAAAACCATAACTTACATCAAAGGAGGTCAGGTTTGGTCGATTTCCCCTCAGGACGGAAAAGCGTCTCAATTGTTTGAAGCCAAAGGAAATATCTCCTCCATGGAATGGTCACCTTATGGAAAAAAATTACTTTTTGTAGCCAATAGAAGTACACATTCATTGATTGGAATATTTAGCGGTGCTTCCAATCCTATCCAATGGGTCGCTCCATCTTTCAGCCGCGATGTCAGCCCGAGATGGTCCGCAGATGGCTCCAAGATCGCTTTCGTGAGATTACCAGGAGGCAAAGGGCAAGAATTGCCAATATTGGAGCAAAGACATAATCCTTGGGAAATCTGGGTGGCAGATACCGATTCAGGGACGGCCTACAAAAGGTGGAAAGCTCCCGAAACCCTAAGAGGTTCTGTCCCGACAGTCAATGGAGGCTTTAATCTCCATTGGACAGCAGACAATAAAATTGTGTACCTGTCTTACGAAGATGGTTGGCCTCATCTCTATTCCATGGATGCTTTAAGTGGGCAATCGAAACAATTGACCAAAGGCAGCTATATGGTAGAGCATGTCAGGTTGAGTCCTGATAAGAAATTTTTGGTTTTCTCAGCCAATACCGGGCAATCCAAAGAGGACATCGACAGAAGACACATCGGTATGGTGTCTGTCAATGGGGGAGAAATGAAGCTTTTGACCGAAGGGGAGGGTATTGAAGCCATTCCTGCTGTCCTTTCTGATAACAAGGCTGTTGCCTTTTTCTCCGCTACTGCAAAGCGATCTCTCCTACCAGCTGTGGTAGACATTCAAAGTAAAAAAACCAAGTTGCTAGCGGAGAACTTGGTTCCTGCAGATTTCCCTTCAAAAAATCTGGTGGTACCCAAGCAGGTAACTTTCAAATCTCCAGATGGCCTCACGGTTCATGGACAGCTTTTTGAGAAAGAAGGTGGTCCTGCCAAAAAAGCAGCGGTGCTTTTTGTCCATGGCGGTCCGCAGCGACAGATGCTGTTGGGCTGGAGCTATATGGATTATTATTCCAATACCTATGCTGTGAACCAATACCTCGCAGAGCTTGGATTTGTAGTCCTTTCTGTCAACTTCAGGTTAGGGATCGGATATGGGTATGAATTTCACAAACCGGCAAGGACCTATTGGCAGGGAGCGGAAGAATACTTAGATGTCAAAGCTGCAGGAGAATATTTGGCGGGTTTATCTCAAGTGGATGCAAATAGGGTTGGGATTTATGGTGGTTCTTATGGTGGATACTTGACAGCCTTGGCTTTAGGGAAAGATTCTGGTCTATTCAAAGTAGGGGTAGATATCCATGGAGTACACAACCTTTCGGGCAGATTGGAAATGCCGGAAGGCTACGAAAAAGCACCTGATTTTGACGAGGCCGTAAAGACTGCTTGGTTTTCATCTCCCCTCGCTTATCTCGAGACTTGGACTTCGCCCGTACTTTTTATCCATGGTGATGACGACAGGAATGTTCAGGTCAGTCAGACCACTGACTTGATCAGAAGATTTGAGGAGCAGAAGAAGCCTTATGAATACCTGATTATTCCCGGTGACAGCCACCATTGGATGGTGTTTTCCAATATGGTCAAAGTCAACCAAGCCACTGCTGATTTCCTCAAAAAACACCTTAAGCCTTGATGAAAAAAATAGTAATCTCTTTAATCTTAACAGTAATATTTTCTGTACAGCTCACTCATGCCCAAAAACTGAACTCTCGAAAAGTCCGCAAGATGTTTGAGCAATCCGACATCATGCAGGAACACTTTGTCGGATTTATGCTTCAGGAAGAGGGAGGCAAAGTCATTTATGAACAAAATCCGGATCGATATTTTGTACCTGCTTCCAATACCAAGTTATTGACGCTGTATGCTGCTTTGAATATTCTCGGAGATTCCATTCCTGGCTTGAAGTACCATATCAATGGAGATTCATTGATCGTTTGGGGTACAGGAGACCCTTCTTTTTTGCATCCCAGATTGGACAACAGAAAGGTTTATGATTTTCTCTCCAAAAGCCCTCAAACCCTTTATTTTGCCAAAGATCCTGACATAGAATTTGAGCCAAATGCGTGGAGGGCAGATTTGAGCCACTTTCCCATGTACGGCAATGAGACAATTATAAAATCAGATTCGAGCAGAAACCTCCTAGTTAGTCCAAAATCAATTCAGAATTACATCAGGGTAGACTCTTCCCTGGCCACCACTAGATTTAGATTTCAAAGGTCAAAAGCAGGGAATGAATTATTGGTACCAAATCTTCCGGTGCCGGAAGGTTTTAATAGCCAGATTCCATTTTCAATGGATATGGAAGTCACAAGGGTTTTGTTACAGGATACTTTAAAGAGGAACATAATCCTGATCAAAAGACAAAAGCCACTTGAGGTCAAAACACTTTTTAGCATCCCATCGGATAGTTTGTACAAGCACATGATGCTGCCAAGTGATAATTTTCTTGCCGAGCAGATATTACTGCTTTGTTCAGGCATTTTGGGAGATACTTTGGATGTGGCAAAGACCATTGAATACAGTTTGGAAAACCATTTGCAGGATTTAAAAAAACAAACCTGTTTGGGAAGATGGATCTGGTTTGTCAAGGTTTAATCTCTTTACTCCACAGACCGTATTGGATGTTTTAAATAAACTGGAGCAAAAAATACAATACAAAGACAGGCTTAAACTTTTTCTCCCCGCCGGTGGAGTCTCAGGAACACTGAGAAATGCTTATAAAACTGATAACGGAACCCCTTTTGTTTGGGCAAAGACCGGTTCACTCAGGTACATGCATTTGCAGAGTGGCTGGATAGAAACCCGTAAGGGGAAAACTTACCGGTATGTATTTATGAATAATAATTTTGTGAGACCGACTTCCGAAATCAGAAATGAAATGGTCAGATTAATGACCGAAATTCATGAAAAGTACTGACGGGGAGAATTTTTTGGAAATTTAATAAATTGAACTTTTCAAATTTTAACATTGATTTTTACAATCATTATAACTGTTTTCCTTCTTTTTAACAGAATAAATACCCAGTTCTGGGTATTGTTTTAAACTAAGCTGATAAATATATTTAGGTCTGTCATAAGTGATTATCGGACCTTTTAATTGATTGTTATGGATTTGGATAAAAAACAATGCCATTATTGCGGAAAGTCAATTCTTGGAAGAGTGGACAAAAAGTTTTGTGATGATTATTGCCGCAACAGCCATAACAACCAACGACGGATTGGCGACAGTCCGGATGTGAGAAACATCATGGCCTATCTCAAAATTAACCGCAACATTCTTGAAAGCATTCTTGTGGATGGTGTAGAGAAGGTTAAGGTTCCCAAAGAGCGTCTTCAGAGGCTTGGATATTATTTTAAATACCATACCCATACCTATATCAATTGGAAAGGGAATGTGTACACCTATAGTTTTGACTATGGATTTGTGGAATTAGAGGATGGTTGGATTCTTGTGGTAAGAGATCTTGGGGATAATTCTTCAAAAACAGCCAACAGAAATTAATTGGTTTTAAGTATCCGAAAATCGGTACAAACCGTAAAACATACTGCATACCGGAATCATACCCAATGCATAATCTATTTGAATAACAAGAACCTATATAATTCGGGAGTTTCACAGCCTTCGACAAGTTCGTTTTATGACGATATAGCCTTTGCGGAACTGCAGGGATGGTTGGTCAAAACGAGGAAAAAGCCTGGATTTATCAATAAAATCACCAAAAGCACCCAAGAGGGGATCAACAGTTTTATTCCTGAAAAAGTCCATCAAGTCATCACCTATGCGATAGAAAAAATGGTAAAGGGAGTTCTTTTTGGCACCAAGTACATGACACCCGCACCTATGAAGGCGATGACCTTGGAAGAAAGGGAAGTTAAAGTAAGGAAAATCATCAAGATCTATCAGAATACCGCATCCGTTGAGGGTGCGATCACAGGAGCAGGGGGGATTTTATTTGGATTGGCGGATTTTCCGGCATTTCTCACCATCAAAATGAAAATGCTATTCGAAATTGCGGCCGCCTATGGACATGATGTAAAACTATTTGAAGAGCGACTGTACCTTTTATATATTTTCAAACTGACATTTTCAAGTCAGGGTACCAGAAATCAGACTTTGTCCCTCCTTGAAAATTGGCAGGATTACATTTCCAAACTTCCTTCAGAAGTTTCTGATTTTGATTGGAGAGATTTTCAGTTGGAGTACAGAGATTACCTAGATTTGGTAAAATTGGCCCAACTTATCCCGATTATAGGAGCCGGTGTCGGGGCTGTAGCCAATTACCAATTGGCCAACAAACTTGGAACTAATGCCATGCAATGTTATAGATTAAGACAGTTTGATTGGGAAATTTAGTCCTCTTTTATTTGTAGATTGATGAAATTTGGCTAAATAATTGATTTTAATCTCTTTTATGTTAAATTTGCCGATCTATTTCGCTATAAAATCGTATTGCTTAGTACCCACCTAAATTAAATTTTGTATGTTAAAACCTAAGTTATTATCGCCAAAATCGGTAGTGCTAATTTTGTTGAGCATTATCGTCATCTTTTCGGGATGCGTTAAAGAAGAGAGCCCTGAAGATGTTGCAATTGGAGAACCCTTTCAAGGAGGGGTTGTAGGCCATATTTTTGAACCTGGCCAAGAAGGCTATGTAGAAGGCAAAAGGACCGGAATTATTATCGCTCCGGTAGAGGAAGTTTTTGAATCTCAATGGGGGTGCCAAGGTTCAGCTGTAGGTGGTACTTCAACAGCAGTGGGAACCGGAAGGAAAAATACTGAATTAGTCTTGGCGTTTCATGATGCGCTTCCTAATTACTACACCAACCCTACCCAATGCCATCCTGCCAACAATGGAACAGTGGCAGCGAGGCTAACCCTAGATTTTAATCTAGGCGGATTCAATGACTGGTTTATGCCAAGCCTTGAGGAAATGAACTACCTTTATGATAACAGAGATAAAATCGGAGGATTTTCAGATGTAGAATATTGGAGCTCCTGTGAAAGCAACGCTAACAACGCATGTGTGATGTCATTCATCACTGGTGAACAGTTATCAAAGCCAAAAAGTGAATTAAGAAGAGTTAGGGTTATCCGATTCTTCTAACTTTGAAATAAATAAGAAAAAAACCTGTGGGTATCTCTCACAGGTTTTTTTTTGTCAATAAATGAATTAAAATTCACAAAATACTTACATGTCTATGTCAATTCAAATTGCTGATTGCTTCTATCGTGTATCAGTCAAAGCGCTCGTTGTCAATTCGTCCAATAGGTTTCTTTTGGTAAGAGAAGAAAACGGCCTTTGGGAACTTCCCGGCGGAGGATTGGACTTTGGTGAAAAACCGCAGGAAGGATTGAGAAGAGAATTGATGGAGGAAATGGCTTTGGAGGTAAAGTCGATATCTGACCACCCGCATTATTTTTTTCCTGCCATCAATCCCAAAGGGCAACATATCGTCAATGCCGTCTATGCAACGGAGTTTTATCACCTTGATTTCAGGCCGTCTGATGAATGTTTAGAAATTCGATTTTTCAGCCCTGATGAGGTATTTGAAATCAAAGAATGGATGTATCCCAATGTTTTGGAATTTGCCAAAATTTATAAAATGACTTAACTACCAACATTAACTTCTTTATCTAGATCAAAAATCGGTACCTTTTTCTCCCAGATCGATGCTTTTGATCCAAATGTTGCGGTAAAGTACATTGTGTCCTTCAGCTTGTAATTTGATACCACCCGGACGATCTGTGATACCTTTTCCGCCATCATTGCCTCCGTCTTGTCCTGAATTGGGGCCTCCCCAAACTTGGCTTATAGACTTATCTTCATGGATTTTTTTGCCATTGAAGTAAATGGTGACGCGGGCTTTCTCAACCAACTTCCCGTCCTTGAACCTTGCAGCTTTGAAATTGATGTCGTAGGCATTCCATTTCCCCAAACCGTTGTAGGCTTGTTCCGTTGGAATGTGTTCGTTGATAATCGCTGCCAACCCATGATCGCCATAATCTCCGTCAAGTATCTGGATTTCATATCGGTTTTGAAGGTAAACTCCGGAGTTACCACCGGCCTCTTGGATCAGAAACTCGACATGCAGCCTAAAATCCCTGAATTCCTCCTTGGTGACAATATCTGCCGCACCGTACAATCCCCCTGCTGCCGCCGGGTCATTGCTGTTCATCGCTGTACCTTTGTCCACCGGATCTTTTACGATTTCCCATTTGATGGGTAGCTCGGCCTTTAATCTTGGGCCTTCCCAATAAGTCCATTTTTGGTCCAGCATTTTTCTGCTTCCATCAAAAAGCTGCTGCGCATCCTTGGGTTTTTTGGCGCTCACTCCAATTTGGGCCATAGCCAACACAGGCGAGATGATGCAAATGGCAAATAGTATTGTTCTTTTTAAAATTTTCATGGTTATCTGGTTTGATTCAATCATCAAGATAGTCAGCAATCTATTCTTTTTGAAAGAAAATTATGCAATCGGAAGTTATTTACTGTTATCCAAAGTCTTGTCAGGTAAATTTTTGGGAAAGGATGATTTTTGGAAAATAAGATTTTTAAATTGCCCAAAATTCCAACCTTCGGTTTAATGAGACGATCGCCATTCTTTCTGATTTTAGCCTTAATTACTATCGCATTTGCCTGTAATCCAAAGTCAAATCAACCAAATGAACAAGACCATGCCGCAGAAGTGGAAGCGTGGTATCAGGACCGGGTCAAATCCTTGAAAGCGGATGAGGGTTGGCTCAACCTGATAGGATTACATTGGCTTGAGGTAGGAGAAACTACTTTTGGAACGAGTTCTGAATCCGGCTTTCGGTTGGAATCGGAGGGTTTTCCTGATTCGATAGGGGTTTTTTCTTTGGAAGAAGGAAAAGTTTACTTCACGCCGCAAACTGATAGCATCTTTATAGGTGAAAGTGAAGTGAAAGAAAAAACCAAGATTTTTGATTCCGAGGGCCAACTGTCTGAGAAACTCTCCCTCGGAAGCCTCAGGTGGAACATCATCAAAAGGGCAGATGCATATGGGGTTAGATTGCGGGATTTGGAGACAGCTGCAGTAACCCAATTCGAGGTCATTGAAAGGTTTCCTGTTGATATAGAATGGAGACTTGAAGCCAAATTCGTTCCTTATGTACCTGTCCGGGAAATCCCGATCACAAATGTTCTCGGTCAGACCACACCAAATCCATCACCGGGTTACCTTGAATTTGAGAAAGAGGGGAAAACCTATAAGATTGATGCTTTGGATGCCGAAGATGAGCTTTACCTGATCATTGCCGACAATACCAGCGGGGGAGAGACTTATGGTGGAGGTAGATATATGTACGTCAAAAAACCCGTTTCAGGGGATCTTGTTATTTTGGATTTTAACAAAGCTTATAATCCGCCTTGTGTGTTTACCCCACATGCCACTTGTCCTTTGCCACCTAGACAGAATATGCTTGATTTGTCCATTATGGCTGGGGAAAAGACATTTGGAGAACATTAGTAGAAACGAGAAGCTAGAGACGAGAAGCGAGAGGCGAGAAGCAAGATCTGAGACAGAGACTTGAGATATGAGATTTGAGATAAAAGTAAGATGGGGATTTTTTAAAACCTTTTGAGGCAATAATGCTTTTTGGTATATGAAGAAATCGGAATTGCCAACCAAGACTTGCCCTGTCTGCAATCGGCCATTTGCCTGGAGAAAAAAGTGGGAGAAGAATTGGGAGAATGTGAAATATTGTTCTAAAAAGTGTGCTGGTACCAGAAAAACAGTGCAATAAAAAACCCGATTGAAGTAATTCAATCGGGTTTTGCATTTAAATAGGGAATATTTCAATACTCAAAATCGCAACTCAGATCGGTCGTTCCGATAGGGGCACCGTCAGGTATGGCTAATTCTGTGGGAATGCTGAATTCCTCTTTTTCACTGAAGAAATTATTGATTTTGTCAGCCAAATATCTGTGGAAGTCGTCAGAGGTTCCTTTTGTAGAAACGGATTTCTTTTCATTTTTATTCCAGTTCCAATAGGCAATCTCTCTTAAGTGGTTTCTTGTAATGCCTTTTACTGTGGCAGTCGCTCTTGGGTCTTTGGCAAGATTTATCAGGTGGTCTGTCAGCTTGTTTTGAACCAAAAGTTTGATTTCTCCCTGATAGGTGCCATCATAGCCATTTTCAAAAACCTGTGCGGTAACCTTTCCCAATACATCAGAAAAGGAAGGTAACCCGGCATCAAACAGATGCTGCTGATGCAGTCTGTTAGCCCTTCCTGCCTCAAACAAGAATCCAAAAATGTGGTCAACGACATTTTCCGCAGGTGCCAAAGGATCAAAGTTCAGTCCGTTTCTGGAAGGGAAAGTTTCCCTCGTCCTGGAATAACCCATCGGGCGAGGGGGAATTCTGTCCAAAATCTGTGTCGGCACTGCCAATTGTTCCGCCTGAATGGCATAAAGCAAAGCGTCCAAAGCGCCGTTTTGCTTGGATGCTTCTAACCTGGATTGAACCCTTTGGTTGTCTCCTTTGACTTTATAGGTATAATCCAATCCTCCGACAAGCTTGGTCGTTGCTTCTAATTGGTACCTGTGCATCAAAAACAAAGGAACCATCACCTCTTCCATCAATGCTTCGGGCTGGTTTTCTTCTATGGAATTCAATCCAAACGAACTCAGCTTTTTTGCGCGCATGGCCATCATCCTCATGAGCTCTTCCGGTGCGGAAGCCCCGTTGTCCCAAAGGTGAGAAGTGGGGTGGCTTCCGCTTGGATGCCTGGAATCAGTGTCAGAGATAAACGTATGTCCCGCAGCATAGGTGTCTTCAAGTAATTTTTTGAGATGCTCTTGCTCTGTTTTTCCGGCAGGAACGGTCTCATACCCATAGCGGATTGCCCATTTGTCCCATTCTCCGATTTTGTCATCATAAGCATCTGATATGTCAATGTTCCCATTGTTATCCATCTTGATCATCGGGTAAGGATAATCCATGACTGAAGCGCGGTTGGTAGGGGAGGAAGCATACGCGTGTGCCAAACCCAAAGTATGTCCTATTTCATGTGCAGAAAGTTGCCTCAGTCTCGCCAAGGCCATTTCAAGCATCTTAGGGTTTTTTGGTTTTCCATCCTCAAATGGCTGTATCAGTCCCTGCGCTATCAAATAATCCTGTCTCACTCTCAGACTTCCCAACGTCACGTGGCCTTTGATGATCTCACCGGTTCTGGGATCTGTGACCGAGGATCCGTAAGACCAACCTCGTGTAGAGCGGTGAACCCATTGGATCACATTGTACCTGACATCCATCAAATCTGCACCTTCAGGCATCAATTCTACGCGGTAAGCATTCTTGAAACCTGCGGCCTCATAAGCCTGTGCCCACCAATTTCCACCTTCCAACAAAGCTGAGCGGACAGGTTCAGGCGTACCTCTATCGAGGTAATAGATGATGGGTTCAACAACCTCTGACACGGCAGCGGTTGGATCTTTCTTTTCTAACCTATGTCTTGAGATATATTTTTTGACCATAGGTTCACCGATCGGAGTGGTAAAATCCATATAGTCTATATGAAAATATCCTGCCCTTGTGTCGAATTCCCTAGGGGTGTATTTGTCATCGGGAAGTTCGATAAAAGAATGTCTTTGTCTTACTGTTACTGATTCTGGAGAAGGAACCACAGACCTGATGTAAGCACCTGTTGGCGTGCCAGTCAGGGTGACGATGGCTTCTACCTCAGTATTTTTCGGAAAATTCTTGGTCATTGGATAGTGAAGTGCGCTTCGCGAAGGATCAGGTTTGTATGTTCCCTGTCTCGCTGACCCAAGCTTTTCACCTACCATGTGGGCATCCTGCATATAGAAGTTGGTTGCATCGATCAGGTATTTTCCACCTTCACTGTCGCTGATCTCAAAACCCCATAGCACGGATTCTGCAAATGCGTCCCTGACGGATTTGACTTCCGAGGCATTATCACTGAAAGCCCGGAAATCATAATTTTTGTGTACCAACAAAAGTTTGTTGCCGGCTTTTCTGAATTCCACGATCCGGGTTCTTCCAAGCTGTCCGCGATCAAGACCGATATCATTGGAGCCGATTCCTGCCGGCATGGAATTCACATAGAGAAATTCAAAGTCAAGTTTGTCTACTTCAAGGAAGATTTTCCCTTTGTCCTCATCTGTATAAAAGGTGAAGAAGCCTTCTTTCTTGCTGAGCTTACTTTTGTCCACTGCCTGACCCAAAAGGGGTACAGAAAGTAGAGCCATACAAATTAGATGTAGTAAAAATATTTTTTTCATAGAATGGTGGTTTGATGCCTCAATTTATCAAAAACCCAGTTTGAGGGGTGTACCGATGGTGGAAATTATCGGTTGAATTGGTATTGGAGCTGAAAAACAGTTTCAGTAATGGTGTTGCCTTGGATCTCTTGCAGCCCACTTCCGATGACATCCCGATCTGTGAAAATTGTTCGCCCAAACCTTGCCCAGAAAGTAAGTTTGGGGCTGATTTTATATTGGCCCAATATGTAATAACGCATTCCCTGACCGTTCAAGGCCGGGATGGAAAACAGCCAAAGGACATTTCTCTCAAAAATAAATTGCCTGTTGTCATAATCCTCTGTGTCAAAAAGAACAATTCTCGTCGACAGCCGCCACTTTTGGTAATCTACGTTGATGTCTTGACTTATTGCAAAACCCCTTGTTTTCTTGCCATTGAAATCAAAAGTGCTTGACATGATCCTTGATTTGATGCTCCAATGATTGTCGATGGCATAGTCGAGGTTGAAGGCATAATTCCATTTTTTCCCCTGCGAAAGCTGGTAGCTTGACTGGAAATTATTGGGTAGTTCAGAGACATTCCGGGCTTTGGATTCTTCCCTGATTTGGGCAAAAAGCAGGATTTTCCTTGAAGGTGAATAGGTGAATCTTGTTAGCCATTCGTTACCCGAAGAAGGTGCATAAACCCGATATCTCAACCAAGGGAATTTGAAGTAATCGTAATACAATGCCCATGAAAATTTTTGATTGGGCTTGTAATTCAAACCAAAATAAACTCCATGTTCATTGATGGGTCTCGTTCCTTCCGAAAAGGCATTGCCGTAAAAGCTGTGAAAATGCCGGTCAAATCGTCTCCACAAAACCGAAAAACCAAGCTTTGGATGCAGGCTGCTCATCATTCCGAGAACCGAACCTTTTCCGCCGCTTTTCGATACGGCTGTTTCTCCGAAGAAAAAGTAGTTTTGAAAATTGTAAGCAAAGTAAAGGCTATGCAGGTGGTTTTCTTTTCCAAAGAATTCATATTGGTTATAGACCTGCCTGTTTCTTTGGAAATCCTGTCCGAACTGCGTGTAAAGGCTGTTTACACCTATCTGAAAATCCCTTTTGCGACTTTGATAATGGATATTTGCCCCGAGATTCTTTTCCCTTATTCTGTTTTTGTAACTGATTTCTGTTGCAGTCCGGTGAAGTCCGCTGCTTTGAAGAGAGGTGATGATTTCTTCCTCAGTTTCCAGAGTGTCAAGTTGGATTTGGAGATTTCCATCTCTCGGTGCATTGGATGCCATCAGGGTGATATTCACAGGGCCTGCTTGATACGTCGCAGCCATTCCCCGGAAAAACCCAAATTCCAAGGCAGAGGTATAAGGTCGGATTCCAATGGTACTTCGTCTGACTGTAGTAATGGTTTCTGCGCCTTTGCCCACACCAAATCCTGCCCCGAATACCAAACCCTGTCCGGTTTGCATCTGAAAATCCCCTACCGAAATCGACCTGAATTTCCCTTGATTGTATAGGGTGAAATGGTATGATAAGAAATTGAAACCATATCTTTTTGAGTTGGGGTTCCAGATAAACTGCTCCCCGGAATCTTTGTCAATGGTAAACCCAAGGCTAAAATCCTTAGAATGTTGGATCCGAAATCTTCCATACAGGTTACTGGGATCCCCCAAATACCTGCTGGTCAGCGCTCCATTTGCCAATGTATCAGCAGGAGTATATCCTTTTCGGGTTTCCCAAACCCTGTTTTGCCTGAAAATAAAATAGGCATCCCTTGAACCTAGAATCCTGTCCTTCAATGAACCCTGCATCCGGTCAGAATCCTCCAAAACCACGAAGGGCAGCAATTTGTAGATGGTTTCTAAATCAAAATCCGGGATGGCCTGCAATTCATAGATTGAGATCAGTTTCCCGAACTGATTTTGATAGGCAATGAAGCTGTTTACTTGGGCGGGTGTCAGGATAAAAATGGATTTCAGTTCCTCTGCATTTGTTTTGTTGAGATTGATAGGGTTTAGAAAGACCTGCAAGAGACTTTCATAAAGGTCTTCGTAATTTTCATCTGTTCTCTGCATCCCAAAGAGCTCCTCCACAAAATTCTCAATGTTGATTTCCTCTTTCCGATAGGTCTGTGCCTTGCCACAAAAGCTAAAAATCAGCATCAATATTCCTATGGTCAGCAAGGTTTTCATTTGCCAAAAAATAGATAATTAAAGGAAAAATGATGGGTATTCCCTAAGGTTGAATGTTGGGTCAAGGCATAGTCGATGTGGAATCTTTTTGGCCTGAACCCGATACCGAAAAAGAATTTTCCGGGATTGGTATTCATTCCCACCCTTGCCCACACCCTTTCCAACAGGTTGTATTCCAATCCCATTTTCAATAGGGGATCAAGAAGGATGTCTTTTTCTGCCTCCAGATTCACCATTACTTTGGAAGTGGGCCTGTATGAGATCCCAGCCTTGATGGTGGTAGGTAGCCGGTCATCTGAATTTTTTCCAAATTTTGCCCTCGTGACATTATAGACATGGGCACCGAAAAACAGTTCGGGCGTCACTTCTGCCACACCTCCAAATTCGATGACTGCCGCCGCCCCTCTTCCAAACCCCTCAATGCTTGTCTGTAAATAGTTGACTTTGATCCCCAAACTTGCAATCCCCAATTGGTTGGAGAAACCGATCCCGATTTGGTTTTGGGAGAAATACTCCGATCCGAAACTAGAAATCCCAAGTCCAAAAGCTTTGTTTTTTCCTTTGATGGCAGCGCCTGCTGCCAATGTGGTGAGTTCGTCGATACCAAGTCTGTGGTCATAGGAAAATGTAGCCTGAGAAAAATCGATTTTGGACAGTCCTCCAATGTTGTTAAAAATGCTCCAAACGTCTCCTATGGTCACATTTGCATTTCCCGTGCCTATACTCCGGCCACCTCTGGGAAATGCCTCAGTACCTGTTTGGGCTGGCGCTATATTCCAAATGGAAATCAGCCAAAGAACAAGGGATAATTTGTAACAGTTTGCCATACCTTGCCAAACCGGAGAAAAACCGGTTCAATTAAAAATACAAGGACAAAAGGAAAGGAAAAAATAACTATCCGATCTTAAACGTTTAACATTCGACTAACTCAAAATGGAGCCCTGAAGTTGACGAAAAATGCCTGCTCACCTTGGTTGTTGAAGGAGTATTCAAACCTGAAAACCATGTCGTAAAGTGTTACGATATCAAGCCCGGGTCCATAGCCAAAAAGGTATTTGTTTGTCAGGCGGGCATTGTCGGGCAGGTTGTTCCTGTCATTGACGAAGCCATGATCAAAGTTAAATCCAAGATACATTTTAAGCGGAAGGTAGGAAAACTCCTCTAAAGGGACATATTTTCCTATATCATAACCCACATCGATAAACTTAAAGCGGAAGCTGTTTTTGTGAACAAGTGTCTGCTGACCTTCCACTACATTCAGTTCATAGCCTCTGATAAAATATGGATTATAACCAATACCCCTCACCAGGGTAAAGGGTTGTCTTTTTTCAAAAAATGAACTGATGGACAAGCCTGACACGAAATTGAATTTATCGCCGATCTGGAAATATTTATTGGCATTGAGGGTGATTTCTGTATCATCAATGTCATCAGCGGCGAATAAGCCAAACTTTGTCAGACCGATACTGAGCAGCTCGCCTTCAGTGGCATATTGGATATTGTTTCTCCTGTCATGCCTGAATGTATAACCCAAGACGAAGTAGTTAAGCTTGGTGCTTTCATGTAGGAAATAGTCAGGGTTTTGAACAAATACGTCGGGATTTATGATGGTATTGTTGTAACCGAACGTTACAAAATGGAAATTATAGAAACTTGCCCGGTAGCTGTACCTGAAATAAGCAGAAGAATTTTTCCTCAAGACTTCCTCATTTTCATTGGTATAAAAAACCTGTTTGTTGAAAGCTGATTTTACGGGGATTGTTTTCTGTGTAAAATATGTAAACTGACCACTGATGCCATGATTTTGGTTCCTGTCTAGGTATGGAATACTGTACATGACTTCAAACGCCTTTACGAAACCAAATTGAGCTCCGACCTTCAGTTTTTCATTCCTGCCGCCGACGTTGTTATGGACCAGTCTTGCCCCGTAATTTACCCTTGAGAAATCACGGTTTTGGTTGGTCCACCATTCAGCTATGTTCCTGTCAGCAAGGTTGAAGATTATGTTGGGGATGATGTACCACCTTTCGGTGACCGATACCAATAGCTCGATCTGTTCATTGTCGGTAAGGAGAGGGGTGATTTCTACACTGTTGAAGAGCTGGAGATTATAGATTTTTTCTTGATCAGCCTGGATGATAGACATCAGTTCATCCCAATCATAAGTCACCCCTGTCTTTAGGTCTATTTCCCTGAGGATTATATTCTTCCTGGTCTTTTCATTTCCTACAATAAAGATATTGTTGATCACGACCTTTTCGGGATGGTCTATGGCAGTACTGTCCGGCTGGGTCGGTTCCGTTTGGGCAATAGTCATCCTCACCTCAAAAAATCCAAGGAAAACGAAGAAAGCTAGAAGACTAAATTTGTAAAGTTTTTTCAATAGGAACAGTACTTAATTTAAATTTAAGGAACTTTACCTTGCCATATTTCTTTATCTCTGAAATATATCTGCTTTGAAGACAATTCTCCGCAAAATCGCCATTTTCCCTGTATTGGTATATCAATATGTGATTTCGCCGCTTTTTCCTGCCTCCTGTAGGTATACGCCTACATGCAGTCAATATACCAAAGAAGCCATATTGAAACACGGTGTTTTCAAAGGAGGATGGCTAGGAATCAAAAGAATTTTGAGTTGCAATCCTTGGGGAGGTCATGGCCATGACCCTGTTCCCTAACTGACTTTTTCTTTAAATCCTTTTTTTAATGCCAATCCCACCAAAAGCAGCCCTCCAACTACCAAAGGAATACTTAGCCATTGACCCATATTGAGAGTAAGCCCCTGCTCAAAATCAACCTGGTTTTCTTTCAGGTATTCCCAGACAAATCGCATTCCAAAAACCGAGATTAAAAACAATCCCAACAACAATCCATCAGGAAGTCTGGACTTATAGGTTATCCAAAGCCAAAGTAATACAAGGAAAATCACAAAATAGGAGGCAGCTTCGTAGATCTGGGTTGGATATCTGGCAACACCAAATGTATAAACTGTAGCCAAATAGTGGTCTCCTTTATCCATTAAATCAAAATTTAAAGGAGTTTCGGGACTCTCGGCCATATACTTTTGGGAGCTTTTGAATTTTGTCAAAACATATTTGACATCGGTATCCAAGGTCGTCTTGAGGTCTGCCTCGCTGAATCCCCCTTTTTCTATTTTGATGTCTATATTGACCGGTACTATTCCGGTACCTGTCAATTCTGCATCTCTATTTTCAGGCTTGTACGCGCGAACTTCTTGAACAGGAATCCGAAGTGTTTCCAAAATTTCTTCGCTGTCTCTGGCGTAAACGAAGCCGCTGTCGTCACCGGTTGGTTTGCCGCCGATTTCAGAGTTCATCAGGTTTCCAATCCTGATCATGGCACCTGTCATGGCCACCACAATGACTATACGGTCCACCACCCAAAGGTAAGTTTGGGTGGGTACTTTTCTTGCATAGAGGTACAGGGCAAACAAAATGGCAATTGCTGCACCATGACTGGCTAATCCTCCTTCCCACACTTTGAGGATTTCAATTGGGTTACTGAGGTATTTTTCAGGTTCATAAAAAAGCACGTGGCCCAATCTCGCTCCAATGATGGTGGCCAAAACCATGTAAATCGTCAGCTTGTCAACAAGCTTATCGTCCTGTCCTTCTTTGCGGTAAATGTAGATCATCACCTGTTGGGAAATGATAAATCCTAAAGCAAACAACAAGCTGTACCACCTTAATCTTTCAAAACTTGGAAAAACCGCAGGATTTGGACTCCATACGATATAGTCAATTATCAATTGTAATGTCATATTGTTATCTTTTTTTGGATCAGGTGATGGTTTTTATGGATCAATTATCGTCCAATTCTTTCAGTTCTTCGGCATACCCACCGGACAAAATCGGGAACCTATACCAGGTTTTCGGATCAACATTAAACTCATCCAAATGAAAAGATGGTGCTAAGCGTTCTCTTTTCCATTGGTTTCGCGACCAAAGCCGAAAGAATTTTTTGATATAGTTTTTAAGTAACTCATTTTCTACGTTCAATTCTTCTTTTAGGATTAAAAAGATGTCCAGGGGAGACCTTTTGTCCCTGATAGCAAGCCTCTCGATTTCGACAATAATGGAATATGGCATCAGATCAGCCTCATCGGTTTGTTGGTTTTCTGAAGGTCGGAGTTCAGCGGTCGGCTGCAAACCGTTGACTTTTTTCAAACCAGAATAATGGAGTTCAGTCTCTGCCCACCTAAGCCATTGAATTACAAAATGCTTGTCAACACCTGCAATGGGAGAGATACTTCCACTTGTGTCCCCGTCCATAGTTGTATAGCCTACATCCCCTTCACTTCTATTGGAAGTACTCAAAAGCAAGGCGTTTTTTACATTGGCCAGCATCCAAATAATCGGAGACCTTGCCCTTGCCTGAATGTTTTGAAGCGCTATGTCATCTTCTTTCCAAGACAGTTTCCTTCCTATGGATTTTTCGATTTTTTCTGTGTATGATTTGACCTCATCGGTGATTTCCCAGTGAAGGAACTCCGCACCTATACTTTCTGCCAGATTTTTTGCACTTTGATAGGTGGCAAATGATGAGTTGTCGGATGCCTGATAGGCTGTGGTGAGAACCTGTCCTATGATTTCTTTGACCGGATTATTTGTCAAAGGAATAAAGTTTGATCCTAGCTTTTGAAGGAAGGCAGGTACGCCGAGTTCTTCAACCCCACGTCTTACCATTTCAGAAACCAACACAGCAATGGTTGATGAATCTGCCCCACCGCTGAGTGAAAGCACAAAACCTTTGCTTTTGCTTTTTCTCAGGTAATCAAAGAGAGCTAAAGCAGAAGCCTTTACAAATTCCTCGTTCTTTTGATGCAGGCTTTCGACTTCAGGATAGTCTTCAGTTTGTTTGTTATAATCGAAGGTCAAAACCTGAAAGTCATCAAATGAAAGCAGTTTGTTTTTGAAAATAAGCCTTCCGTTTTTGGAAGCAAGGATTTCCCCATCAAAAATCATTCTTCCGGCCTCATTTCCAAGGAGGTTGATATAAAAATAAGTGGCGTCAAAAAACCTTGAGCTGTCATTTACTAGCTGTTCCCTCAACAAGCTTTTTTCCATGGCAAAGTGACTTGCACTTGGATTGAAGATAATGTCTACTTTTCTTTCTTTGAGTCGATATCCGGGTCTGACCTTTCCCCTCCAGGCATCTTCACAAATCTCAAAACCGTATTTTAATCCGTTTTTTTTAAATATCAGATCTCCAAAAGGAACCTGATTTCCTTGGAATTCGAAATTAATCACCTCCCCATGGTCCCATGGAGTAAACCAGCGAAACTCATAGTGAACACCATCGATGGCCATGAACTGCTTGGCTACAAATCCGGTGACTTTTTGGTCCTCTAGAATAGCAACACAATTGTAGACTTTTTCTTGAATCCTAACCGGAAGCCCTACAGCAATGGTTATTCCATCAGAATATGGGAGAAGCTTTTCCAGTTGTTTAAGTGCTTTTTGGGGATACCAATAGCTTAAAAATAAATCTTCACTTCCATAGCCTGTAATGGCCAATTCAGGAAAACAGATGAATTCGGCTTTCAGGGATTTGGCTTTCTCTATCGCCTGTGTGATATGCCCAAGGTTTCCCGTCCAATCTAAAGGTGTTTGGTTGACAGTGGCACAAGCGATTTTTAATGTTGACATTTTACCGGAATAAAAATTTAATTCTAGCCTCAAAGATACTCTTCTAAACAGCTATTTGGAGAATTTCACAGGCATTTTTAGCAGCTTCCTGTTCGGCTTTCTTTTTTGTTGCCCCTTTTCCAATAGCCAAAAGTTGCCTATTGACATGGAGTTCGACGATAAATTCCTTAAACCTCTGCTCTCCGTTTACTGAAATGGTTTTGAAATCAATTTCGGAATTTTCTCTTTGTCCCCATTCAATGATTTTACTCTTGAAATTGGTCGTAGTGGTAATGATATTATCCAAATCGAAATGGATGATGATCCTTTTCAATATGAATTTTTTGCAAAAATGAAAGTCCCTGTCCAGATAAACTGCCCCAACCATCGCCTCAAGGGCATCTCCATAAAGAGACTTATGCGAGCTCAAATTTTTTCCTTTGTATTCCTCACTGATGATTTTCGAAAGGCCGATTTTTATTGCAATCTGATTGAGGGCTTCCCTGTTTACCATCCTGCTTCTTGTTTCTGTAAGGAAACCTTCGTCTCTGTAAGGATATTTGATGAAAAGAAACTCAGCCACTACCGCACCCAAAACGGCATCTCCCAGATATTCAAGTCTTTCATTGGAAATTTTCATTCCGTTGATTGATTCCTCTGCTGCGGATGCATGCTTGATGGCAAGTTTGTAGAGGGTCAAATTAAAAGGCTTGCTTCCAACCATATGTTTGATGGAGGAGGCAAGCCTTTTTTCGTATTTGGAATAAAACAGTGACCTAAGCCTAAGCAATCTGGACAGTTTCAATGTTACTCTGTTATTTTTTTGAAAATGATGGAAGCGTTATGCCCACCAAATCCAAAGGTATTGCTCAAGGCAGCCCTGATTTCTCTTTTTTGGGCTTTATTGAAAGTCAGATTCAATCTAGAATCAAAATCCTCATCATCTGTAAAATGATTGATAGTAGGAGGGATGAGACTATTTTTGATAGCAAGTATAGAAGCTATGGCTTCAATGGCACCTGCCGCACCCAGAAGGTGTCCTGTCATTGACTTGGTGCTGCTTATATTGATTTTATAAGCATGTTCGCCGAATACTCTTTGAATTGCTTTTACCTCACTGATATCTCCGAGGGGAGTAGAGGTACCGTGTACATTGACATAGTCAATATCCTCAGGCTGCATCTCTGCATCCTCTAATGCATGCTTCATCACATTGCTGGCGCCTTCTCCTTCGGGATGGGGAGCAGTAATATGGTAAGCATCTGCTGTCATTCCGCCGCCGACCAGTTCGGCGTATATTTTTGCCCCACGTGCTTTGGCATGTTCATAATCTTCCAAGATCAGACATCCGGCTCCTTCACCAAGGACAAATCCATCTCTTTCTTTGTCAAATGGCCGGGAGGCAGTAGTGGGGGAATCATTTCTTTGAGAAAGTGCCTTCAAGGCATTGAATCCACCGACTCCAGCTTCTGTGATAGTAGCTTCTGTACCACCGGTGATGAAGATGTCGGCTTTGTTGAGCCTGATATAATTGAAAGCATCTATAATAGCGTTTGTGGCAGAAGCACAAGCTGAAACTGTTACAAAATTTGGTCCTCTAAATCCATATCTAATCGAAATGAAACCTGCGCAGATGTCAGCTATCATTTTTGGGATAAAGAAGGGGTTGAATCTCGGGGTACCATCACCTCGTGCAAAGTCGGTCACCTCGTCCTGAAAGGATCTGAGACCGCCAATACCTGAACCCATGATGACTCCGGCTCTGTGTAAGTTGATTTTTTCTAGATCAAGACCTGCATCTTTGATCGCCTCATCTGCGGCAATTAGCCCCATCTGAGTAAAAAGATCCATTTTTCGGGCTTCTTTTCTATCAATAAACTGCTCTACGTCGAGATTCTTGACCTCGCATGCAAATTGGGTTTTGAAAAGTGAAGCATCGAACCTAGTAATAGGTGCAGCACCGCTTACACCAGTTGACAAACTGTTCCAGAATTCCGGAACAGTATTTCCAATCGGTGTAAGGGCACCTAAACCTGTTACTACAACTCTTCTTAAATTCATAAATGAATTTTGAATGAATATTTTATTTTACGTTTGCCTCCAGATAGCTGATAGCCTGACCTACTGTACCGATTTGCTCAGCTTGGTCATCTGGAATAGAAAGGTTGAATTCTTTTTCGAATTCCATAATGAGCTCAACTGTATCCAGTGAGTCTGCACCAAGATCATTAGTGAAGCTAGCCTCGGGAGTTACTTCAGATTCTTCAACGCCTAATTTATCAACGATAATGGCTTTAACTTTTTGTGCAATTTCAGACATTTTTCGAACAGTTTAATTTAAAACACTTCGCAAAGAAATAGATTTAAAACCTTATTGCCAAAAAAATGCCGTACCTAAATTGAAGATATTATTTATGGTAGCAGAAGTTGGTGGAATATTTTTAATTTTGTATGGTCAAATTCTTCCACAAATGAAGAAAAGTAAATTAATTGTTGAACACCTATATGAATTTGAACTTCTTGGTTTTGTGGCACCTGTCAAGGACTACAAAATAGCATGGATAGTGAATACTTGTTTAGATTTGAAATTGGCCAAAATTGAGGATTACGAACTTGAATTTATCAACGGTTCTAAACTCTGTGTGTCCCAATACAAATTCGAAAAAGAAAACGGTTTTATCCAGTTGTTGAAAAACAAATCATTTATCCATGACACCAATTCGTTATACCTCATTCCCGAATTGAAAATCTTTGATTACTTCCTCCTCGTCCAAGATTTTACTTCCGAAGTGGATATTAATGACTATATTGACCGCCTTTCGAGCAATGCATTAATCCAAAATGTAGTCAAACTCGACATCGATAAAATCAAATCAAAAGAAAATCTATTAACCTATTAAATCCCAATATTCTATGAGTATTGCTCTTTACAATAAGACAAAAATATTAGCTACTATCGGTCCTGCGTCCAACAATATTGACACTTTGAGAAGTCTAGCCAATGCAGGCGCCAACGTTTTCAGACTTAATTTTTCGCATGGTACACACGCCCAGCATGCAGAAGTCATCAAAATGATCCGTGAAATCAATGAGAAACTTACTGTCAAAATCGGGATTCTTCAGGATCTGCAGGGACCAAAAATCCGTGTGGGTGAAATGGAAAATGGGGGTGTTCAGATTGTCCCCGGAGGAAAAATCACCATCACCAACGACCCTGTCGTAGGCAATGCAGAACTTGTAAGCACTGTATATGAGAACCTTCCAAATGATGTGAAATCAGGTGACAGGATTCTGATTGACGATGGCAATATCGAACTTGCAGTCAACAATACTGATGGGAAAAATGTCCGTTGCGTAGTTATCCATGGCGGCATCTTGAAATCCAGAAAAGGTATCAATCTTCCCAATACCAAGGTGTCTGCACCATCACTTACCGAGAAAGACCTCGAGGACCTTGAGTTCGGATTGGCCAATGATGTGGATTGGATCGCTCTTTCTTTTGTAAGGTCGGTGGATGATATCATTGATTTGAGGGAAAGAATCACCAAAGCTGGAAAAAGCTGTAAAATAGTGGCCAAAATTGAAAAACCTGAAGCACTCCAAAATATAGAATCCATCATCGAGGCGACAGATGCCATCATGGTGGCGAGAGGAGACCTCGGGGTGGAAATGCCAATGGAAACTGTTCCACTATGGCAGAAGAAAATGGTGACGCTATGTAAAGTTGCCTGCAAGCCGGTAATCATCGCCACCCAAATGTTGGAGAGTATGACTACCCATCCAAGACCAACAAGAGCCGAGACCAATGACGTTGCTACAGCTGTATTGGATGGAGCAGATGCCGTGATGCTTTCTGCAGAAACGGCCTCAGGTCAGTTTCCTGTCAATGCTGTCAAAGCAATGAGCACCATTATCAATTACATTGAAACCAACGAGGATGTCTTCCATCACCTTTATAAAATAGAAGAAAACGATCCGAATTTCCTGAGCAAAAACCTCACTTTGATGGCTGCAAGGCTTTCTAGAAACGTGAAAGCAAAAGCTTTGGTCGGAATTACAACCTCAGGTCAGACTCCATTGAGATTGGCTTCTTTCAGACCACTTGCCAATCTTTTGATATTTACCAGAAACAAAAACCTTTTGACCCAATTGAGTTTGGTTTGGGGAGTGAGGGCTTATTTTTATGAGAGTAGCACTTCCACAGACGCTACTTTCATGGATATTCAGGATCAATTGAAAAAGGATGGCTATGTCAAAAACGGTGATATCATTATCAATACTGCCAGTATGCCTTTGAAGGAAAAAGGAAAAACCAATATGCTTAAGATACATGTTGTGGAGTAAATCCATTTAAATTTTTGACTTAGAATAAAGCTGCCTCCCGAGGCAGCTTTTTTTTTTATTCTTTTTACAATTCAACCGAAAAATTGGACAGTTCAGCTTGGAAAATAAACAACTCAAAGTTATTTGAATTCCATTTTTAATTTAGAATAGTTCATATGAGAAATAAACTAATCAGCTATGGAAAAACTATTAAAATTTCTGATCTTCGGTTCAATGTTCTTTGTTGTTTTGTCTTGTCAAGATGAAGACGTCACACCGCAACCACCTGCGCCCACAGTTTTGGCAGCGGCAAGCAATGCCGGATTGTCTACCTTGGTGTCTGCAATCGCAGCAGTCCCAGGACTTGGTTCTGTATTGATCAATGCAGATGAAATTACAGTTTTTGCTCCGACCAATGATGCATTTGCTGCAGCATTGACTGCTTTTGGAGCAAGTGATTTGAATGATCTGGTAAATAAACTTGGAGGTGTTGACAATCTGGAAACAGTTTTGGGATTCCATGTCGTTCCTGCGGTTGCTTTTGCTGCCGACCTTCAAGCTTCAAATACCTTTACTACAGTATCAGGTCAGAAAATCACTGTTGCTAAATCCGGCAACAATGTGACAGTAACTGACTTTGCAGGCAATGTTGCAAATGTAGTTACTGCTGATGTGGCCATCGAAAATGGTGTTGTCCATGTGATCAATAAAGTATTGATTCCGGATATTGATCTTCCTAAGCCTACTTTGGTAGAAGCTGCTACTTCTGCAGGTTTGACCACTTTACTGACTGCAGTCACCGCCGTGGATGGATTGGCTAATGCTCTATTGAGTGCCGAGGGGATAACAGTTTTTGCACCGACCAATGCTGCATTTGGAAATGCGCTAGAAGCCTTTAATGTAGCAAACTTGAGTCAGTTAGTAACAAAAATTGGAGGAATTGAAAATCTAGAAAAAGTATTAGGTTTCCATGTCGTGCCTGCCGTTGCGTTTGCAGCTGACCTTCAACCAACAAATAGTTTTCCAACATTAGGAGGCCAAAATATTACAGTTAACCGTTCGCCAAACGGTGTGACTGTAATTGATGCAGCAGGAAATACCTTCAAGGTAGTCACTGCAGATGTGGCTATCGATAATGGGGTGGTACATGTGATTGACGGAGTATTGCTTCCTTCTTTAGATCTGCCTAATGTCGTAGAAGCTGCTACAGCTGCCAATCTTACTGTACTATTGGATGCAGTGACAGCAGCAGGATTGGGTCAGGCATTATTAGATGCTGAAGCAATCACTGTGTTTGCGCCAACCAATGCGGCATTTACAGCTTTGCTTGCAGCGCAAGAAGTAACCTCCCTTCAGGCACTGATAAATAAACTTGGTGCTCCAGCAGTAATTAAGGTTCTTCAGTTTCATGTTGTTCCGGCTACTGCCTTCTCCTTTGATCTGGCAGAAGGTCCTCAGTCCGTACCTACTCTGGCAGGCGAGAATTTGACCGTAACAAGGACAGGTGCAAATGTCACAGTAAGAGACGCAGCAGGTACAACATATAATGTGGTAGCGGCAGATGTTGCGATAGAGAATGGCGTGGTACATGTCATTGATGGAGTTTTATTGCCTACACTTTAAATATTTAGTAAAGGCTATATTATAGAAGGGGGACATACGTTCCCCTTCTATTTATTTTAAAAAATTATGTTTAACCGCTTTATTGCACGCAGGCAAATGGAGAATGATTAGCAGGCTCAATGTACAGTGGACTGTCGCCCGTGGACGAGTATCCGCATCCGATAAAGTCTCGTCAATCCCGTCTTGCAACATTGCGGATACTCATTTAAATAATCGTTATACTCCTTTTCTAAAATGAACAAATCAAATTCCTTTTGTTTAATTATAATTCTGAAGCGAGCAGGTGTGATTTGTTTGAAATAAAATTATCGCCACATTGGTCAGTCTTTTCCAATAATTTATGATTTATGTTCCATATTAGGTTCAAATTTGTTTATCCGGGACTTCTAGCTCTGTATTCATTCATGAATATCAGGATATTAGGTGGTGACAGATTATATCAGGCCGATTTAACTTATGACAAATTATTTGTAACAGTAGTAGCTTTATGCTATGCCGTTTGGTTTTCAAATTTCTATATAGAAAAATTTGCAGGATTTGATCCAAAGAAATTTCATCCTTTATTGGTTCAGTTTTTAGGAAGTTTAGTTGCAGTGAGTATCATTAGTTTTTTATCTGTTTCAATCACAGGATTAATATTGGGTGAACCCTATAACCTTTCCTTTCAAAATTTAATTCTTACTAGTGGCTTTGCATTTAGGATCAACTTATTCCTAAACTGTGTGAATGCTATATTTTTCTTCAGTAAAAAATTCAAAGAAAAAGCGGTGGAGGCGGAGAAGTTGCACACATTCAATGTGTCGGCAAGATTAGAGACTTTGAATTCACAGATCAACCCACATTTTTTCTTCAATAACCTAAGCACCTTGTCGGTATTGATTCATGAAAATCCTGTCAAGGCTGATGAATACCTTCAAAAACTCTCCAACATCTACAGGTACATTTTAAATAACAGAGACAAGGAACTCGTAACTTTGAAGGAAGAATTTGGTTTTCTTCAAAATTATATCGACCTGCTTTCAATTAGATTTAAAGATTCTTTAAAATTCAATTTACAGGTTGATAATGATCTCAGCAATTTAATGTTGCCCCCTGCTGTGATGCAGCTTTTGGTAGAAAATGTGGTCAAACATAATTATTTTACCATTAAAGAACCTTTAGAGGTATTCATCAAATCCGATAACAAAGAATTAATTGTGAAAAACAAAAAACAGGTAAAAGAAGCTGTAGAATTTTCAACAGGAATCGGGTTGCAAAACATTTCTGATAGGTATAGGTTTTTAGGAAATGAAATCATCATTCTTGACAAAGAAGAATATTTTGAAATAAGGCTTCCTTTAATTTCGGCAAATGAAGATACTCATAGTAGAAGATGAACCTCTAGTTGTACAAAGGATCGGTAAAATCATTAAAGACAACAAACCTGATTGGGAAGTCGTCGGTACCGTCCAAAGTGTCAAAGAACTCAATCAGATACTTAACGATCAATTTCACTTTGACCTGATGCTTTGCGACATCCACCTTGCTGATGGATTGAGTTTTAAGGCTTTTGCAAACCGAAAAATCAGCTTTCCGATTATTTTTATAACTGCTTATGACCAATACGCACTTCAATCATTTGACCATAATTGTATTGATTATGTGCTAAAACCTATCCAAGAAGAAAGACTTTTGAAGGCCTTTGAAAAAGCTGAGTCTTTGATCAAAAACCATGTTCCAAAACTTTTTAACCAAGAACTGATCAATGACCTCCTTAATAAATATATGGAGAAGAGCTATAAGAAGAGATTCTTAACCAAGTTGGGGAACAAAATCAGGTTTGTATCAGGGGAGGATGTTGCCTATTTTTATACAGAAGATGGGATAAGCTATCTTATAGAAAAGGGTTCAAATAAAAAAAACATTATAGAACAAAGTCTGAACGAATTGGAGCGGGAGCTTTTAGATCCTACAAAATTCTACAGGATTAATCGTTCTATAATTATCCATCTTGATGGTTTGGTGGATATGAAACCTTACTTTAATGGAAGGTTGCTTCTTTCGATGAATGCTATGATTGATAATGAAATCATCGTAGCCCGGGAGAAGGTTAATGAATTTAAGAGTTGGTTAAATCAATAAGCCTAATATGAAAATAAAGTTCTTGATTATAGCTATGGTTTTATTGACCGTTTTTCCGGTCACAGCGCAGGAAATTGATTATTCAAATTTAGATTCCTTAGTAAGGGCTGTTACTAAATTGGAAAATGAGATTTATGAGGTCAAGCTAAATCTGCACCAATCACAAAAACAGCTAAAAACAGGAATTCTTGTGGCAACGGTAGGGTATTCGGTAACAATTTTAGGTGGACAGCTTTTGGGTTCCAATCCGGATTTAGGAAAAGCATTGCTTTATGCAGGCGGAGCTATTGGAATTACCGGGACTGTGGTTTTGGTTAAGGGATTCAATAAAATCAGTATAGGTCCGCCGAGAAGACCAAAGTATTATGGGAAATAAACTTTTCAATGAATTTCTAAAGAAACCTATTTGACTTTTATGAGCTTGTTGGTCCGGTAGGCTTTACCATCAGTACATTTTCTTTTTCGACCATCACTGCCCCGGGAGCTGACCCTTTTACTTTCCTCACAAACTTTGCCGGAGTATACATCACGGGTGAAAGGCTTTCGTTTTTGTTTTTCGAATAATACGCCGCCAATTCAGCCGCCCTTTCCAAAACTGTTTTTGGAAAATTGATGCCCGAACGGTATTTGATCAGAACATGCGAACCTGATACATCTTTGGCATGAAGCCATAAATCTTCTTTCCAGGCATAATTGCGAAGCATATCGTCATTGGATTTTGCTGATTTTCCGACTAGAATCTCAAAACCTTCGATTTCAAATCTTTTGAACGGTAGCTGTTCCTCCTGTTCCTTCGATTTTGGAGTCAAGTGGTTGTTTTTGACAAAATCCCTAAGGCTCCTAAAGTCTTTAAACCCTTCGATTTCTTCTAGCCATGAAGCTGTCTGTCGGGATAGTTTTTCTTTCTCTGCAAGGTTTTGGGAAAGTTGTTCAATTTCTTTCTTTCTGTTTTTGGATTTGCGATAGAGGTTTTCAGCATACTTTTGAGGACTTTGTCCCACTTTGAGTTTGAAAATTTCCTCTTTTCCTGAGTAAAAATTAAAAAGCGCTATCTGTTCGGTATTGGGTTCTATCGCATGGAGATTGGCCATGATTACATCTGCCACTTGAGAAGGCGGTGTTTCATGGAGAAGTTGCTCCAATCTTTCCCCGGTCTTTTGAATGTAGGACTTCGTTCTCTTTTGTTGTTCCTGAAGCTGCTTCAGCCAAGAATGTTTTTCTTTTTCAAATGACTGGATGACTACCCTATATCTGAAAAGTTCATTACATGCTTTGATAGGATCAGAAGTTGTAAATATTGCTTCTTTCTCGGGGAGCAAAGACAAAAGATATTCATTTTCATCACTGATGATGGCATATAGCGGGCTTTCCAACATATCCAAAAGTTCTTGCATCAACTCCCATTTCTCTTCTAATCCGGCCTCTATATAGCCTTGGTTTTTGAGCCATTCTCTTGGGATTTTTCCCAGAGTCGGCAAGAATTTTGAGGCATTGCCTTCCAACGAGGAGAAAGTGTTCCAGTCTAATTGGAGGTTTTTTAAAAGTTCGGAGACCAAAAGGTTTTTGTCATCCCTCAGTTCATTCCTAAACAACAAAGACGGTAAGGCTTCTTCTTTCGGAAAAAAAAGGATGTTACTTCTCGTTCCGTGAAGCTTGAAAGCTATTTTGTCACCGGAATCCAAATAGGCTATAAATGCCCTTTCAAAATTGACGACTTCGATCTTGCTGATCTTTTTTCCGATGATTTGAGGAAAAAGGGAGACAGTATTTCTTTTGCTTCTTTTGAAATTGTCGGGAAAGGAAAGACAGGAAATTGAAGGAAGCAGGTTGGCCCGGATGAAAATATCCTCTCCATCTTTCGTACATCCGATTACCAATTCGTCTTTATTTTGGGAAAAACATTCCACAATCTCAGCGCCTGAAAAGGTTTTATCCAGCTCTGGGCAAAGGAATTTTAAAAAGTGGAAATTGAAGTGCATCGTTAAATGGAGATTTTCAATCCATCAAAAGCAAGATGGATATTTGGAGGTAATGTT
Organism: Cognataquiflexum rubidum; assembly: GCF_022538115.1. Lineage (GTDB taxonomy): Bacteria > Bacteroidota > Bacteroidia > Cytophagales > Cyclobacteriaceae > Cognataquiflexum > Cognataquiflexum rubidum. The sequence goes on from NZ_JAKZAL010000003.1 coordinate 318,609, forward strand.
TTTTCCACCTCTTGGTGCGTGCCTAGGCGATGGCTGATGTGTGTAAAATAGGCCAATTCGGGCTTGATTAGGTGCACGAGTTGGATGGCCTCCTCCAAAGTGAAGTGAGAAAGATGGTGTGATTGCTGAAGGGCATTCAGCACAAGGACTTTGGTTCCTTTTATTTTTTCAAGTTCAGTGTCATCGATGTATTTGGCGTCTGTGATGTAAGTAAAATCCCCAAACCTAAACCCAAATACAGGTAATCTATAATGAAGCACCTGAATCGGGACGACCTGGATTCCTTCTGCTGAAAATGGTTCGTTGACGATTTCATGGGTAATCACCGAAGGAACTCCGGGGTACCGCACTTCCTCAAATATGTAGGCAAATTCACGCTTGATCTGATTGAGAACTTTTTTGGTCCCATAGATTGGCATGTCTTTTTTTTGAAGGAAATTATAGGAGCGGATATCATCCAGTCCGCCTGTGTGGTCTTTGTGCTCATGGGTAAAAAGTACCGCATCCAGATGATGGATTTTTTCCCTGATCATCTGTTGTCTGAAGTCGGGACCTGTATCTACAACAAGGCTTTTGCCTTCTATTTCCAGGTGGATCGAACTCCTCAATCTTTTATCCCGGTAATCAAGTGAACTGCACACCGGACAGTCACAGGCTATCACGGGTACGCCCTGAGAAGTGCCTGTGCCTAAGAATGTGACCTTCAAAGTTTTAGTTCGGTTTGTTGTAATTCGGAAATTAAATCCTGCAGTTTTTTATCTGAAAAATCTTTGGGGCTGAACCCCAACTCTTTGATAATATCGAGCAAGGCATTGATCTTGCCTTCTAAGGTATAATATTTATTGACGATGACGATCTTGTTTTCTTTGAGAACACAATATCCTGATTTGAAATTTCCTTTTTCATACCTCAAAATATATTCTGATGAGGCAAAGAGATCTTCGATTTTGTCCAGAAAGTTTTTCGTGTATTTGACTGTCATTCCGGTTCTTTCTATTTAAGAAAGGTGTTTTCTTACAGTTGCAAGTAACAAATCATAATCCAATGGTTTTTGGATATAATCATTGAGGCCGGCTTTTTTGAAATCATCCAGCGTATAGTTTTTGTAATTCCCTGTAATGGCGACGATCGGAATGCTTGCTTTATTTTTGTCCTCCAGGGCCCGGATGGTTTTGGTGCATTCTATCCCGTCCATGACAGGCATGTTGATATCCATCAAAATCAAATCAAAATCCTCATTCAAAAGTTTTTCCAAAACTTGTTTGCCGTTTTTGACAGCTGTAATTCTATATTTCTCGAAAAGGAGTACGTTCTTGGTAAGGTTTATTATAACAGAACTGTCTTCTGCTACCAAAACTTTCTTATTTTCCGTCATGGATTAAGCAATTGAGATGATTTGATTTTTGAACTAAATGACTGAATTAAGTCTGTCAAATATAAATATTCTTCCGTGGTATTCTCAAAGTTGGAAGATTTTATGTTTTTTTCAAATTTTTGACAAAAATAGAAAATATCCATCGCGCCAAGCGTTCCGGAATTTCCCTTGATGATGTGGAGCTTTTCTCCTATTTCCGGAAAATTTTCTGAGGCTATCAAAATCTGGATTTCACTTAACAAATTTATACTCTCTTGCACAAACTCCTCATATACCGACCTGATGTTATCCGCATTGTTAAATTTGAGCAGGGAAGTTACCACCTTGGGATCCAATTCCGAATCGGGAGTTTTTATATAATCTTCTGTTTTTGCGGGCTGTTCGGATTTTCGCAAATGCCTGTCAAGTGTTTCAAGTAGATTACGGGGTTTGATGGGTTTGGCAATAAAGTCATCAAACCCTGTCGAAATAAAATATTCCCGGTCACTATCATTGGCGTAAGCCGAAACCGCGATAACGGGAATATTTGAAATTTTCTCGTTTTTGAGGATGTTTAAAGTGTTGATACCGTCTAAAGTTGGCATCTGAATATCCATCAATACAAGGTCATATTCTCCAGTCTTGATTTTTTCCAAAGCCTCGCTGCCATCAGATGCGGTTCCAAATTGATATAGCTGACCGATGATATGCTCAAAAACTTTTCTATTGAGCGAATTGTCATCTACAATAAGTACCTTTTTGGTTTTCATTATTGAATATTGATAATTTTGATCCCGACTTATTGTATCCCAAAGACTTTGGAACCGAAAAATAAACATTTATTGGTAATTGCTGGCCCTACTGCTGTGGGTAAAACGGAAATCTGCCTCCAACTTGCCGAAAAATTTCATACAGAAATCATTTCTTCTGATAGCCGACAGTTTTACAGGGAGACCAATGTGGGTACAGCCAAGCCTTCAATTACTGAATTGGAACAGGTTCGGCACCATTTCATCAATTCACTCTCTATTTTTGATGCCTATGATGTCAAAAAGTTTGAAATGGACGCCATCAAACTTTTGGACCAACTATTTATCAAACACGATATAGTGATCATGACAGGAGGATCGGGGCTTTATCTCGATGCTATCTGCTTTGGTTTTGATGAAATCCCAGACGTAAATCCCGCCATCAGAAAAGAACTGATTTTGGATTTTGAAAATTTGGGGATCCAAAATTTACAATCGAGACTCCAAAAACTTGATCCTGATTATTTTGAGAAAGTGGATATCAACAATCCCCAAAGGCTGATGAGGGCATTGGAAGTATGTATCGGAACAGGGAAAACGTATAGCTCATTTAGAAAAATGAAAAAAAACACCAGGCCTTTTAAGGTAATTTTGATAGGTCTGGAAAGGGAAAGGGAAGAGCTGTACCAAAGAATCGGTGAGCGGATGGATGGAATGATCGGCCAGGGGATTTTCGAGGAAGCTGAAAAATTATTTCCTTATAGGGATCTGAACGCTCTTCAGACGGTCGGCTATTCTGAGATTTTTGGGTTTTTGGAAGGGAATTATGACAGGGAAGAAGCTGTGAGGTTGTTGAAAAGGAATTCCCGTAGGTATGCTAAAAGGCAAATGACCTGGTTCAAAAAATACGATCAGATGATTTGGTTCCATCCCTCGGACCTCAAAGGAATTACAGCCTTTGTTGAAAGTAAAATAGAACAAGGTCAGTGATTCAGGAATTTTTTAAATCACTGACCTTGGGTTAAAAGATTTTCTTTAATGGAACCATCAACCAAGCGGTTTGTGTCCCATTACTTTGGCCACAAAGCTGTATGGTTTTTTCCCGATTAATTTATTGTATTGAGAAACGGTGATTTTTAAAGATTGAATTATTGGCCTGACTTCATTTTCAAATGTTGAATTGCCTTTAGGGCTATTTTCAGCTTTGGCTTTAGCGAATTCTTTTTCAATTTTTTTGAGGATAGCAGCATCAAGGCCAACTTCTTTTTTATGCACAATTCCCAATTTTTCTAATTCATCAAAGAAAGCTTGTTGGATTAGAAGGATCGATTTTTTTTTGGCTACCAGCGATTGGTTGACAACCAAAAAAAACAACCCAATAAAACAGGAAAGTGTAATGATAATAGGCAGATACCCCATATTTTTAAATACTTAATATTTCAATTAATTTCAAATGGTCGGGATTTAAGGCTTTGCTTTTTCCGATACAATCAGCAAATGGCGTATATACGACCAGGCCGTTCATGACACCGGCCATACAGTTGGATTCTCCCGCGATCAACCCTTCAACAGCAGCCATTCCACACCTTGAAGCCAAAACCCTGTCCCTTGCTGTCGGTCTTCCGCCCCGCTGGATATGTCCTAATGTGGTGACTTTAAATTCTTTATCGGGATCATTTACTTTTTCCCGGACTTTTTCCATGATTTCTTCAGCACCGCCATCATCATCTCCTTCAGCTACCACGATGATGCTTGAGGATTTGGTTTTTCTCAGGTTTTTGAGGGATTTGACCACTGCCTTGAGGTCTGTGGAGGTTTCCGGGACCATTACAAATTCTGCCCCTCCGCCAATACCACACTCCACTGCAATGTAACCGCTGTCCCGCCCCATCACTTCTATGAAGAAAATCCTGTCGTGGGCCGCAGCAGTATCCCTGATTTTGTCGATTGCATCCAAAGCGGTATTTACCGCCGTATCAAATCCTATGGTATAATCGGTGCCATAGATGTCATTATCGATTGTACCCGGACAGCCGATAATAGGAATTCCGTATTCTTCAAAAAATATCTTTCCACCGGTGAAAGTGCCATCACCTCCGATTGCGACCAAGCCTTCGATACCGTTGGCTTTCAGCTGTTCATAGGCTTTTGCTCTTCCTTCTTTTGTCTTGAATTCATCGCTTCGGGCAGTTTTTAGGATAGTTCCTCCACGTTGGATGATATTGCTTACAGAGTGGGATTGCATCTTTTTGATGTTTCCGTTGATCATCCCGTCATAACCGTATGTAATACCATATACTTCCAAATCTCTAAAAATTGCTGTTCTGACCACAGCCCTGATGCAGGCATTCATCCCCGGGGCATCACCTCCAGACGTGTATACGGCTATTCTTTTCATATTTAATAGGTTTTCAAAACTCAAAAATACGCTTATTTGGGTGTCATTGTAATACAATCCGAAAATCTTTTGAATTGTTCATGTTTCTTCATCTGTTTGTTTCTTACAGAAAAAATAATGCAAGATTATATCGAATCAGGAAAAATTTGGCTTTTAAAAAAGTCTTGTTTCTGGTCTCTTTGTTTTTTCAAAACAACCGTCACCCTGAAAGTCTGACTTTGAGGATGACGGCGGGTTTTGGTGGATCAGGCGGAAGTTACTTTTTCACCCAGGAGCAATACCTCTTCAGCCACTACCTCAGTAATATATTTCTTTTGGCCATCCTTGTCTTCGTAGGACCTGTTGGTAAGCTTGCCTTCAATCGCAATTTCAGAGCCTTTGTCAGTATATTTTTCTATGACTTCGGCGGCGTTTCCCCAGGCGATGATGTTATGCCAAGTGGTTTCTTCTACTTTTTCCCCTTTTGCATTTTTAAAAACATCCTTTGTAGCAATGCTGAAGAATGCCTTTAATTTTCCTGAATCAAAGCGTTTTGTTTCTGCTTTGGCACCCAATCTCCCGATCAGTTGTACCTTGTTTCTCATGTTGCCCATGTTTTTTTTGTTTTGGTTTGGAAAGAATACATGTTGCCGGTTTTGTTTGGCAATGAGTCAAAGGTCTGCAGGGAAAAATGGCTTAGTCGGTATTTTGTCGTTTCTAGTCGATTATAAGCGTTTGTGAAACGGATATCTCCAACCCTGATACTTGTTCTGTTCTCTTTTGATCTGGAACAGGAAAAAGATCAAGTCCAGATTTTGACATTCATTATTATCAGTAAATACCTGCTCAAAAAATCAAATTCTAATATTTTTTGGTATTAAAGCATTTAAAATCAGGATATAAGTTTTATTTTCTACTGTAAATTGTCTAAATTTAAGGAAGATCGAAAGCTTCATTTAGTTTTTAACTCAATTGTTTTTTTGTGATTTGGTTCTCGCTTGGGCGGGATTTTATGAAGTAGAATAAAATAGTCAAAAATTTAATTTTTAATTAAAATGGAAACCCAATATACTTTTGGTTGGCAAAAGGACCTTCCTGACTTTCGTGACTTTAATGACCAAACCCCTGTGATAGTAGCATCATTTGAATTGATGGACAAAGTCAAAAAAACCAGAAAAAAATCTATTCCTTCCCATATTGATCTAAGAGAGTTTTGTTCACCTGTCCATGACCAATCCACCATAGGGTCTTGTACTGCACAGGCAGCAGTCAGTCTGATTGAATACCTCGAAATCAAAGCCTATGGCAAACATATGGATTTTTCAAGGCTATTTCTCTACAAAAGTACTAGAAACCTGCTCGGTTGGAAAGGGGACCGCGGGGCGTACCTCAGGACCACTATCGGAGCCTTGGCTTTGTTTGGGGTACCTCCGGAGCAATTTTATCCCTACGTCATCAGTAAGTACGAAGATGAACCAACAGCATTCCTTTATTCATTGGCAAAGAATTTTTCAGCTTTGAATTATTTCAGGCTGGATACACCCGGAAAATCTACTTCGGATTTATTAGCTTCTGTAAAGGAAAGCCTTTCTAAGGGACTCCCGCTCGTTTTTGGATTTTCGGTATATGATTCGATTAATCAGGTCGAAAATTCTGGAAAGATTCCATTTCCTTTGGTTTCAGACAGGAGTTTGGGTGGGCACGCAGTTTTGGCTGTCGGCTATGATAACAACATGGAAATCAAACATAAGAGACCGGGATCCCCCACAACTAAGGGAGCGATACTGATTCAGAATTCTTGGGGGACGTCTTGGGGGGATGCCGGTTTTGGATGGTTACCTTATGAATTTGTGAATAGAGGACTTGCAGTAGACTGGTGGAGCATTATCAATAAAAGCTATGTGGAGACCGCCCAGTTTGGAATTTAGTTTTGATTGAATTTAAGACATCAAGTTATGATGACTAGGTAAAATAAACCCAAATGAAAACACCCATGGAGAACAGGATTCTAGAAATCAATGAAAATTGGCATGGGCAGACTGTAACTTTGAACAAGGGTGATTATTTGAATATTAAACTAATTGAAAATCCATCTACCGGATTTTCTTGGGAAATTTCAGAAATGGACGATACCCAGTTTAAGGTAACCGAAGATACCGTCAGCAATCAGATGAAGGGTGAATTTGGCGCAAGCATCGAAAAAGTGATCCAACTAAAGGCCTTAAAATCAGGCATAAGTAGCCTTGAAATCATATATAAAAGGCCATGGGAAAAGGGTAGTCAAGAGAATAAAATATTTATAGAATTGGTTGTGCAATGATAATTTAGAATAGAGACTAAACATATTTTTAACATATAAACCAAAATAAATAGCCATGAAAAAAAAAGTTAGCGAAACCGCAAAAGTTGAAAGTGAATTATTGGAAAGCCACAGTGCTGTTTCCAACGACAATGATCAAAAAGTGTCTTTAGAATCTTCTTTTCAAGGGATGTCCCTCGAATCCGTAGAAGCAGAAAGTAAAGGTACAGAGGAGATAGCCGCCGGTTCGACTGCATCAAAGGAGTCAGGTATAGAATCTTCCTCCGGCCAATCAATCGAATCTTTTGAATTGGACGCTTGGTATGGAAGCTTTCCGGAGGATCTGAAAGAATTCCGTGAATTCAGAAGTCCGGATGCTTTGGAAGTAATCATTGGGGCAGATGACAGAACCAGAATCAATCCGACAACAGCCTATCCATGGAGGGCAATCTGTTCTTTATTGATCCGCACAAAAACCGGTAAGAATTATATTGGAACTGGATGGTTTGTAGGGCCGAGGACAGTTATCACAGCCGGACATTGTATTTACCTTCACAATGAAGGAGGTTGGCCACAAAGTGTAGAAGTTATTCCCGGAAGAAATGGAACTTTGCGACCATATGGTTCTGCTTCCTCTAGCACATTTAGGAGCGTAACAGGGTGGACACAAAACAAAGACAGAAACTTTGATTATGGTGCGATAATTCTTCCATTGTCTGCTAATCTGGGTAATACTGTGGGGTATTTCGGGTATGGAATCAAGAATGATGCTTTCTTAAAAAGCCTGACATTGAACCTCAGCGGGTATCCGGGAGATAAAGATGGCGGATCAACACAATGGTTTCATTCTAGGTTGGCAAAGAGCGTTTCGACAAGGGTTATCACCTATGATATCGATACCATGGGGGGACAAAGTGGCTCTCCGGTCTGGTACAAAGACGGGAATTCAAGGTATGCAGTAGGTATTCACACCAACGGTCATTCTACCGGTAATTCAGCAACAAGAATAGTGCAGGCTGTTTTTGACAACATCCAAACCTGGAAGCAACAGGGAATGTAAATTCAAATTCAAAGAGAAAAAGGCCTTAATCATGAAATCCAAAATTTCTGTTTTGAGGTCTTTTTCTATTTAATTCCTAATTTTGTTATGAAATGGAAATAAAAGGCAAAGTCCTCGCAAAAGAAGGGGCGCCTATAGAAGGTGCAACAGTAATGGTCGTAGATGGGCCAGGTTCCTGGAGTGACATGGCAGCAATCACCTCAAAGACCGGAGAATTTTCCTTGGATGTCAATGAGGCAGGAGTTTTTAAAGTCAGTGTATTTTTTAATAATCAGAGTAAAAATTATTCACTTGAACCCTCAAGTAAAAACCAAGAAATCGTATTTAAGTAATTGGGATGAAATTTGCTTTTGAAAATTATTAGATTGCCTGACAAATGACCATCAACCAATCTGACATAATATGAAAAAACCAATTTTACTCCTTTATGTTTTTCTGCTCTTTTCTGTAAACGTAATTGCCCAAGAAAAGCCTGCTGAAAAGCCCATTCCGGAAGGCGAAGTATTTACCTCTACCCAAACGGTAAAAATCAACGGTGCCACCCACAGTCTAAAAACCCGGGCAGGTACGCTTCAACTCCGTGATGAAAACAATGAACCGATTGCCTTACACGGCTTCACAGCCTATTTCAAAGAAGATGGACCATCCAAGAGACCGATTATTTTCTCTTTCAACGGCGGTCCCGGTTCCTCTTCTTATTGGCTTCATATGGGTGTGATGGGACCAAAAAGGATCGTCGTCAACGATCCCGGATATACCAAAGCTGCTCCTTATGAATTGGTCAACAATGATTATTCCATCCTCGATGTAGCTGATGTGGTGATGATGGATCCTATCGGTACAGGGCTGAGTATGCCGATCGGAAAAGCAGAGGGAAAAGATTTTTGGGGTGTGGATCAGGATATCCGCGCTACAAGCCTGTTTATCATGCAGTTTTTGAAAGAATACGACCGCATGCAGTCACCAAAATACCTCTTGGGAGAAAGCTACGGGACATTTAGAAACGCCGGAGTCATGAGTTATTTACTGGACAAAGGATATGCCCTCAATGGTGTGGTCATGGTTTCTTCGGTATTTGATATCAGGTCATTGGCTTTTCCTGTCCAAGAAAGTACTTCCTACCTTGTTCATTTCCCATCCTATGCTGCTACTGCTTGGTATCATGACAAGATTCCCAACAAAAACCCCAACTTGGAAGCTTTTGTCGATGAAGTGAGAAAATTTACCGAACAGGAATATTTGCCCGCATTGTTTAAAGGAGGAAGGTTGAGTGATGCTGAAAAAAACAGTGTTGCTGAAAAAATGGAAAGATATGCAGGCGTTTCCAAAGAAACCTGGAGCAGAAACAATTTGAGAATGACCGCAAGCGAATTTTTCAATGAATTGCTGAGAGAAGAGGGAATGACTGTGGGTAGATTGGATTCACGATTCAAAGGCATCAATCCTTTTCCACAAAACCAATATGCCATCACTGACCCCCAAAGTGATGCTATTTCGCCCGCGTATACCACAGGATTCTTGGATTACTTCCACAGGGACTTGGGTGTAAGCAAAAAACTGACCTACAAAACTTCCGCCTATGCATCTCCGGGATTTAAATGGGATTGGTCACACCGAGGGAACGAAGGTTGGGGCAGTATGATTTCAGTGAATACGGCCATCGATATGGCGGATGCCATGAACAAAGATCCAAATGTAAAAGTGCTGCTTATGAACGGCTACTACGATTTGGCTACTGTGTTTTATGGAGTGGAACATACCATTGATCAAATGAACCTGAGACCTGAAATCAGAAAAAACATCATCATGACTTATTATGAAGGAGGTCATATGTTCTATACCCACATGCCATCGCTCCAAAAATTCAAGAAAGATTTGGCGGACTTTATCAAGGATACGACCCATTGATTTGGGATTTTGATATTTGATTAAAAGGAGGGCGAGAGATCGCTCTCTTTTTGTTTGTTGTGTTTGTAAGGTCAAAATTAAACCCAAGGAATTTTAATATTTAATGATGAAAAATTTTTTTCTTTTGAGTTTATATTTTGATTAATTTTTTTTGTTAACTAGCTGACTATAAACCTTTTTAACCATGTCTCTACAAACCACCACCGAAACCGAATGGGTTGACAAATCCATTAAACCGGCAGTTCAAATTGAAAGAATCGACATCATTGACATCATCCGCGGTGTCGCCCTTTTGGGGATTTTACTTTTGAATATCCCGTATTTTGCCATGGCGGAGTACTTTGAAGAAGCTTGGGTGCAGGATACTTCCAATACCAATTTTTGGGTAAATGCTGTCAATACCGTGTTTTTTGAAGGAAAGATGCGTGCACTTTTTTCCATGGTTTTTGGGGCAGGGATTATTCTTTTTACCTCCAACAAAGAAAGAGCAGGGAAATCTGCCACCTGGCTTTTTTACAAAAGGATGATCTGGTTGACCATATTCGGATTGATCCATTCCCATATTCTTCTGTGGATCGGAGATATCCTTTACTTCTACGGACTGATCGGGATGCTGGCTTTTTTGTTTAGGAAAATGAAACCCAAATACCTTGCCTTGGGTGTTCCGATTGTGGCGATTATCGGTTTTGTAGCCAATACCCTATTTATGCAAAACATCAGGGGTACATATCTGGAATACAAAGAAGTGAAAACACTGCAGGACCAAGGAATTGCCCTTAGCCCCGCACAGGATTCCATCGTCATGGAATGGACCGAAATCCAGAAAGAGTTTATCCCAAACAAGGAAGAGGCGGCCGAACATACCGCATTGATGAAAGGAAGCTACTCAGAGGTCGCAAGCTACATCAGGCCAAAATCCTGGGATGGTCAGTTCAAATACCTGATTTTTAGTATTTGGGACATGCTTGCCTTGATGATGTTGGGCATAGCGCTCTACAAATGGGGTTTTCTGACACTCAAATGGACCAAAGCCCAATACAAAAAGACAGTGCTGATAGGTTATGGAATCGGTCTCCCTTTGGTGGTATTTTCTTTTGCGTTCAATACCATCCATTTCCCCAACGTGGAAGCAGGATTGAAATATATAGAAGATCATTCCATCAATTGGGTTGCTTTGATCTATGATTTTCAGCGGATTGCGATCATGATGGCGCATGTGGCTTTGGTGATGTTGGTCTATCAGGCAGGTTATCTTACTAGGTTGATGAATGGACTCCGGGCTGTAGGGCAGATGGCTTTTACCAATTATATCATGCATACCGTGATTTGTAGCTTGGTTTTTTTCGGATATGGATTGAACCAATATGCCGAATGGGAATATTACCAACTCTATTATTTGGTTATTGGAATCTGGATTTTTCAATTGATCGTCAGCCCGATATGGTTGAAATATTTCCTTTTCGGACCTTTGGAATGGCTATGGAGATGCCTTACCTATAGTAGGATTCAGCCATTTGTCAGAAAATAAATCTTACATGGTAGAGACTTTCAAAGATGTTTTATGGAAAAATTTTGGGGCAGCCATAGACATGCTCGGGGATTCCATTTCCCTTTGCCCGGACTCTTTATGGCAATCGGAAAAGAAATTCTTTTTCCTGTCTTACCATACCCTCATTTTTCTGGATTATTATTTGACCGTTCCGGCAAGGGACTTTAAGCCGGTTTTACCATTTACGCTTGTCCCCATGGATCGCTTACCGCAAGATGCTGTCGACGATGTAATCCCAAATGCGGCTTATACGAGAGAAGAGATGTTAGATTATCTTTCCTCAATCCGCGAAAAATGTAAAAAACTGATCCTAGATTCCTCGGAGGAAAAGTTAAAGATGAAATGGATTGCTAAGGAGGAAATCAACCTTCATGGTTTGTGCCCTTCGCTTGTGGAGGATTATTCTGTTATTGAAATCCTCTTTTTAACCTCCGCCATGTGCAGCACCATGTCGCCCAACTTAATCTGATACTTCGGCAAAAAATCAATGCCGCACCGGATTGGGTTTCACATTCGGATTGATTTTGCCTGTATTTTTTGATTTGTTGGTTTTGATTTGATCAACCCTTTGTCTTCCATTTGAGAAAGATTTTTAAAGTAAATGTGTAACTATTTGTCACAATTGAGTAATGTTTTGAGGGATCACTCTCCATACCTTTATTAGTCAATTTTCGGGAATCTTTATACAAGATAGTTGAGGATAGCACAAATCCTAAATCAAACCCCGGCTCAAATTATTTATCCATATTATGAAATTACTCACCAAAAAACTGGTTCAAGACTTGTTGGCAACCACCGACAAGACCTGCCTTTCCCTCTACATGCCTACGCATCGGAGCCACCCTGATAACCTTCAAGATCCTATCAGATTCAAGAACCTTTTGAAAAAGATGGAAGATTCTTTGTTGAAAAAATATTCCAAAGATGAAACCAATTCATTTATTGAACCTCTCGAAGAACTCATCCAAAACCCTGAAATCTGGAACCAAAACCTTGAAGGATTGGCAGTATTCAGCGCAGGCGATTGGTTACAGGTCGTCAATTTGCAGATTCCCGTTGAGGAGCTGGCCATTGTGGCGGACAGTTTTCATACCAAACCTTTGCGTAAATATTTACAATCTTCAGATCGGTTTCACATTTTGGGTTTGGATAGACACGAAATGAAATTGTTTGAAGGAAACAGGTTTTCTATATCTGAGATTGATATTTCAGAAATCATCCCAACAACGATAGAAGAAGCGTTAGGATCAGAGTTGACCGAAAAGCATACTACTGTTGCCTCCTATGGTGGTACCGGGGGTGAAAGTTCCAACATGCATCACGGCCATGGAGGCAAAAAGGATGAGGTCGATGTGGATACTGAGAGATTTTTCCGATTTGCTAGCGAACATGTGGAAGAATATTATTCAAAACCAATTGGTTTGCCTTTGATTTTGGCGGCACTGCCCGAACATCACCACACCTTCAGAAAAGTGAGTAAGAATTCCCATCTTTTGAAAGAAGGAATACAGATTAATCCTTCTGCTATCAGTACTGATAAACTGGCAACGATGACTTGGGAACTAATGGAGCCGGTGTATCTGAAAAAGTTGAATGATCTGGCAGATTTATTTGGTCAGGCTAAAGCAAATGGCAAGGGCAGCACCGTGATCAAAGAAGTCGCTCTTGCGGCTACTGAAGGACGTATAGAAACTCTTTTGGTAGAAGAGGATAAGATTATTGCCATTAGGATTACCAATCTTGTCACCGGAAATACCCAAAATAAAGACTTGGACAATCCAATCGTGGACGACCTTTTGGATGATATGGGTGAGCTGGTGATTAAAATGGGAGGTGAAGTAATGGTGCTTCCTGCTGACAAAATGCCTTCGGATACCGGGCTTGCTGCGATTTATCGTTATTAAAGAATAGCATTTTTAAAAAACATGGGAAATCGACCTTCTAAGTCAAGTCCGTTTCCCGTGTTTTTTGTTTTTTTTATTGGAGAAAATTTCCAGTCCTTGAGTTTTAAACCAACTGGTAATTCAAATTACTTAGTCTGGGTATCTTGATTTACATTTTCTCCAAATTCATACCCTGCTAATTAAGACCGCAGCCCTTTCATTTTTTGCACAGCAATTGGATTCCAAAACCTTTAAATTTTTCCTTACCGGTCATAACCATGATCCAAGATCACTTGCCCGATTTTCTATGTTACTATTTCCCTATATTTGCACCTCATTCGCTAGCAACTATGAATAAATCAATCCAAAACATCCTAATTATCCTAACAGGAATGAGTATCGCATGTTCCCCGGAAAAACCGGAATCAACTTTACCTGATGTAGCACCGCCTTTGGCTACCGTCAAACCATTTGAAATCACAGCCAAACACGGACATAAAAGAACCGACAATTATTATTGGCTCAATGACCGTGAAAACCCTGAAGTCATCGATTACCTGAATGCTGAAAATGCCTATCTGGACACCATGATGGCGCATACCAAGGGCTTTCAGGTAGAATTGTTCAATGAATTGCGTGCAAGGATCAAAGAAGACGATTCGTCTGTTCCTTACAGATTGGACGATTATTATTACTATACCCGCTATGTGGAAGGAGGAGAGTATCCGATTTATGCAAGGAAAAAAGACTCTCTCGAAGGTGCTGAAGAAATCATCATGGATGGAAATGAACTGGGAAAAGGAAAATCTTTCCTCAACTTTTTTACTTCAGTAAGTCCTGACCATAACCTCGCCGCCATCATTATGGATACGGTGGGTAGAAATTTCTACACCGTGATGATCAAAGACCTCCGTACCGGAGAAATACTTCCTGACAAAATCGAAAATATCAGAAGTTCGGCAGTCTGGACCAATGACAACAAATCCTTTTTCTACTCCATCCCGGATCCGGTTACACTGAGGAATTTTCAGGTGAAGCGACATTTCCTTGGCCAAGACCCCTCCAAAGATGAGGTGGTATTTGAGGAAAAAGACCAGACTTTGAGCTGTGGCGTCGGAATTACCAAATCCAAAAAATACATCATCATTGGTTCAGGCCGTACAGATGCTTCCTACGCCATGTTTATGGATGCAGACAATCCCGGCAAACCAAAACTGATTGCTCCGGTTCAGGACAATGTACAATACAGCGTGGACCATGCTATTGGCGATAAATTCAACATTTACACCAATCTGAATGCAGTCAATTACCGATTGGCAGAAGCACCTGTTGCTGATCCATCTGTCGCCAATTGGAAGGATTTGATCCCACACAGGGCAGATGTTTTCTTAGAAGGAGTGGAATATTTCAAGGATTATTATGCTGTGCAGGAGACCTTAGAGGGCCTTGCCAATATCCGAATCATCAAGTGGGCTGATAATTCAGAGCATCAGATGATATTTGACGAACCGGCTTACTCAGCAGGGATCGGTTATAATCCTGAGTTTGAAACCAAGACTTTGCGCTTTTCTTATACTTCTATGACCACGCCAAACTCGACCTACGACTATGACATGGAAACCAAGGAAAAAACCTTGATGAAAGAGCAGCCTGTCTTGGGGGATTTTGACAAAGCCAATTACAAGACAGAAAGAATCATGGTTCCTTCCCGTGATGGAAAGAGAATCCCGATGTCCATTGTGTACCGTGCCGATCTATTCAAGAAAGACGGCACTTCTCCTGGATGGATTTATGCTTACGGATCTTATGGTGCATCCATGGATGCATATTTCAGCAGCTCTAGGTTGAGTCTGTTGGACAGAGGTTTTGTATATGCCATTGCGCATGTGCGTGGAGGTCAGGAAATGGGTGGAGATTGGTATGAGGATGGCAAGATGATGAATAAGAAGAATACCTTCAATGACTTCATCGATTGTTCCAAATGGCTTCAGGATAACCAATATGTGGCCAAAGACAAACTCTTTGCCTCGGGTGGAAGTGCAGGAGGATTGCTGATGGGAGCGATAGCCAACATGGCTCCGGAATTATATAGGGGAATTGTAGCCGATGTTGCCTTCGTAGATGTCATTACCACGATGATGGATGAGACTATTCCTTTGACCACTTTTGAGTGGCAAGAGTGGGGAAATCCAAACATTCAGGAGCAATATGAGTACATGCTTTCCTATTCCCCGTATGACAATGTCGAAGCAAAGGATTATCCTAACATCCTGGCGACCACAGGACTTCACGATTCACAGGTTCAGTATTGGGAACCTGCAAAATGGGTAGCCTTGCTGAGAACCAAAAAAACCGACAATAACCGCCTTTTCCTCAAAACCAATATGGATGCGGGACACGGCGGTGCAAGTGGCAGGTTCGAAAGTCTGAAAGAATTGGCTTTTGAGTATGCTTTTGTATTTGATATACTTGGGATTTCTAAATGATCAAAAATTGAAATAAGCTCTACTTAAGATTTCTTCAGATTTTGAAGTTTTTCATAAGAGCGAAATACATAGGAATAAGCCTCCGGCGAAATAATTTCAGCATCAATCCTTTAAATCAGGGTTGGTGCTTTTTTTTGATCGTCTACACTTCCCGCAAAACCTATAAAATTGAGTAAAGTTCTGATATGGACCAATATCAATTAATATCCAATATCAATGAATATCTGTGCCTAATTCAATAAACATCAAGTTTGGTGCTTTTTTATTTCAATTATATTTCAATGTATTTCTACCTTATTTCAATTTAGACATCCAATATCAACTAATATCTAATTTTCATTAATATCTAATAATTGATGCCTTTTTATTTCGATTATATTTCAATTTATTTCTACCTTATTTCAAAATTTCAATATGTTCCAAAACCAAGTCATCTGGATTACCGGCGCTTCCTCGGGATTGGGGAAATACATGGCCCTTGAATTTGCCAAGCAAGGAGCAAAACTAGCATTAAGTGCAAGGAGGGTTGATAAACTGGAAGAAGTATTGCAACAGGTAAAGGCTTTAGGGGCCGAAGGTATTTTGGTGCCCTGTGATGTCCTTGAGGAATCTGAAATCGAAAAAGCTGTTCAGGAAGTTATCAGCCATTTTGGGCGCTTGGATGTGGCAGTTGCCAATGCAGGGTATGGTGTTTTTGGCAAGATTGAAGACTTGTCTGCCAAAGAATGGCGGAGGCAGATGGATGGCAACGTCACAGGACTGGCGATGACAGCCAAGTTTGCGATCCCTCATTTGAAAGCAAGCAAAGGAAGGTTGGGGCTTATTGGGAGTGTGGCCGCTTACGTTCCCAATCCCAAAACCGGTGCCTATGGCGCTTCTAAAGCTGCCGTCCGTTCTATCGGACAGACTTTGCAGTTGGAATTGAAAGGAACGGGTGTAAGCTGTACGGTAATCCATCCGGGATTTGTGGATTCCGATATCACGAGGGTGGACAATGACGGTGTGTTTCATCCTGAAGTTAAAGACCCAAGACCGAAAAATCTCATGTGGCCAACAGACAAAGCTGCCCGGGTAATGGTCAGTGCCATTTCGAGCCGAAAAAAATCCTTTGTCTTTACAGGACATGGTAAATTAATTGCTTTTATCGGTCAGCATTTTCCAAGAATAGGGGAGTGGATAATCGGGAAAATGGGCAATTAAAATAGAAAAAGTGTAACCTTTTATAATTAATAATCCTTTAAATTCAGGTCATCAAACCTGTCTCATATGAAATACTTCAATGCTATTTTTTTAGGGTTAATATTTGTTTTTAATTTTTCCTGTGACTCTTCTCAAGAGTCTGTCTTCCCGAGAAGAGAAAGTATCTCGGAATCTGTTTACGCCTCCGGTCTTATCAAAGCACAAAACCAATATCAGGCTTTTGCCAATGCAAACGGGATTGTTCAGGAGATATTTGTGAGTGAAGGGGATTCTGTAAAAATAGGAAGCCCGATTTTGGCGATTTACAACGAAACAGCCAGACTGAATAGGGAAAATGCCGAGCTGACACGGGCATTTGCAGACCGAAAAGCGAATCAAACGCGGCTGCGAGAATTGGAAAACAACATTAAAAATGCCGAGAATATTTGGCAAAACGATTCATTGCTTTACCAAAGACAAAAAAGGTTAAAAGATCAGGGGGTAGGCTCTGAAGTGGATTTAGAACAGAGGCTATTGGCCTTCCAAAATTCCCGAAATGCATATCAAAGTGCCAGGTTGATCTATCAGGATGTCAAAAGGGAAATTGAATACAACGAGAAAAGTGCAGGTAAAAACCTTTCTATCTCCAAGGCTTTGGAAAGTGACCTGATCTTGAAAAGTGAGATTAACGGCAGGGTATATGACCTGCTCAAAGAAAAGGGAGAAATGGTCAATGCCCAAACACCCTTGGCTGTTTTGGGAAGTGCTGATGAGTTTGTTTTGGAGATGCAGGTGGATGAATATGATATCGTCAAGGTAAAATTAGGACAAAAAATCATCGTGATCATGGACAGTTACAGGGGAGAGACATTCGAGGCGGTAGTGTCCAAAATCAACCCCCTTATGAATGAAGCGTCGAAAAGCTTTTTGGTGGAAGGGGTTTTTGTGAATGCTCCGGCTGTTTTGTATCCTAACCTTACTTTGGAAGCCAATATTGTGATAGAGGTGAAAGAGGACGCTCTGATTTTGCCAAGGTCGTACATTTTAGATGATAGGTTTGTGATCAATGCTGAAGGCGATACTTTGCCTGTCAAATTGGGACTCAAGGATCTACAAAAAGCAGAAATATTAGAAGGGGTTGACGAGACAACCGCCGTAATCAAACCTGCCAAATGAAAGCTTCCCTCATCCTAGAAATAGCCAAGGCGCTGATGCTTGCCCGATTCAAACAAACCATGATAGCTGCAATAGGTGTGGTATTCAGCATTACGATGTTTGTGGCTTTGTTGGGATTCATGAACGGCTTAAACAAACTCTTGGATGGTCTGATTCTTAACCGCACGCCCCATATTCGTTTTTACAATGAAATCAAACCAACGGTGAATCAGCCAATCGACCTTGCCGATGAATTCAGCAATTTTTACAATATCATCAGGTCAGTCAAACCCGCTGCCGGCCGCCTAAGCATTTATAACAATGAGGCAATTATCAGGACACTTGAAGAGGATCCAAGGGTTTTGGGTGTGGCACCAAAGTTATCCGCACAGGTTTTTTACAATGTAGGGACCATTGATATCACCGGTGTCATCAACGGCATAGATGTCGAAGCTGAGAGCAAACTTTTTGCTTTTGCAGATTACGTGACAGCGGGGAATTATATTGATTTGAAAAATACCTCCAACAGCATTATTTTGGGAAAAGGCGCTGCGGACCGGATGATGGCTGAAATCGGGGATGTCATCCAAGCGACCACTTCTCAGGGCAACAGGGTTCAATTGAAAGTTGTGGGTTATTACCAATCCGGTTTGGGGGATTTGGACAATGTCCAATCTTACGCGTCCATTGGCACCGTCCAGAAAATGATGGGAGAAACCGCTTCCTATGTGACTGATATCCAAGTCAAATTGAAGGACTTCAACCTTGCTCCCTCTATGGCAGGGGAATATAGAGATATCTTTGGGATCGATGCAGATGACATACAGACTGTAAATGCACAGTTTGAAACGGGGACAAATATCAGGACTTTGATCAGCTATGCCGTGGGGATTACATTGCTGATTGTTTCAGGTTTTGGGATTTACAATATCCTGAACATGATGATTTATGAAAAAATGGATACCATTGCCATCCTGAAGGCCATTGGCTTTTCGGGTAGGGATGTGAATAATATTTTCATCACCATCGCCTTGACCATCGGTTTTGTAGGAGGAACTATCGGATTGATTCTTGGATTTATGGCCGGTTTGGGCATTGAGCGGATCCCTTTTGAGACGGAGGCACTTCCGACGGTCAAAACCTTTCCGGTAGATTTTAACCCGAAGTATTATATCATCGCGGCGATATTCAGTATTGTGACGACGTATTTTGCCGGATATTTTCCTGCCCGCAAAGCAAGTGGAGTGGATCCGGTGGAGATAATTAGGGGAAAATAATGAGAGGTGGGAAGAGTAAATTCTGAATTAATAATGAAGAATGAAAAACAGGCGAGAAACGAGAAAAGTTGGCAGTTGGCAGGCACAGTCAGCAATAACAGCGTTAAGTCAAGAAAGAGCCTAAACTAGTCATTTGGAAGGAGGTACGACTGAGAAATCTTTTAATAAATGAAAGAAATGTAAAGTAGACCTCTCCTTCGTCGAGGTGACAAGGTAAAGTCTTTGTTGATAAGAATCATTTTCATTTAGAATGTCCGCTTCTCAACCCGATAACCTGACAACGCGAAGCAGACAACAATTAGAACCACTACAACAATTATAACGACTACAACAACTACAACCACTACCATGCAGGAAACACCTGTCCTAGAAGCACAAAAAGTAAACAAATACTTTTACAGCCCTGATAAAACCCAGGTGCTGAAAGAGGTGACTTTTAAGGTGACCCGAGGAGAATTCGTGTCCATCATGGGAAAATCAGGCTGTGGCAAATCAACCCTCCTTTATATCCTCAGTACCATGGATACGGATTATGAGGGTAAATTGTCGATTGACGGTGAGGTGATCAGCGGAAAAAGCCCAAGCTACCTTTCCAAAATCCGAAATGAAAAAATCGGATTCGTTTTTCAGTTCCATTATTTGCTCAATGAATTTTCGGTTTTGGAAAATGTCATGATTCCCGGCCTAAAACTCAACAAGAAATCCCGGCCCGAACTCGAGCACATCGCCATGGAAAAGCTGAAAATTTTTGACATGCAGGACCATGCACTGAAGAAAGCAAACCAACTTTCCGGTGGGCAAAAGCAAAGAGTCGCTATCGCCCGCTCTTTGATGAATGATCCTCTCATCATCATGGGTGACGAGCCGACCGGCAATCTTGACAAAAAAAACTCAGATATTGTCTTCAATATTTTCAAGGAACTGGCAAAGGAATTCAAACAGACCATGCTTATCGTCACCCACGATGCTGAATTTGCAGCAGGTACAGACAGAATCATTGAAATGGAAGACGGCTATATTATCAAACAATAAACTTTTGTTTTTAAACCTGACACTTTCGAAAGTGTCTAATGATCAAATCTTTTTTTTAAAAAAATCTATCTCCACACCCATGAAAAATTCACCCCTTTTGCTCCTTATTTTGGCAGTATTATTTTCCTGCACGGAAAAAGAAACTCCCAATTCCAACCCCTCCGCCTTGTATTTCCCACCTTTGTCAGGCAATACTTGGGAAACGATCACACCTGCTTCACTCAATTGGGATTTGCAAAAATTAGAAGAACTCAAGCAATTATTAAAAAGTAACAGTTCACGTGCCTTTATTATTCTAAAGGACGGGAAGATAGTTGTAGAGGAATATTTCGGCACCAAAATTACCGGAGCACAACCTTTTGACCAAAGTTCGCTGTGGTATTGGGCATCGGCAGGCAAAACCCTTACAGCAACCTTGATAGGAATCGCACAGGAAGAGGGAAAACTGGGCATTCAAAAACCAAGTTCTGATTATTTGGGCAAAGGATGGACTTCCCTAACTCCTTCTCAGGAAGAAAAAATCAAAGTCTGGCACCAATTGACCATGACCTCAGGCTTGGACGATGGAGTGGCTAGTCGGGATAATTTTTCACCGGAGGCGCTTCTCTATAAAGCTGAACCGGGCACAAGGTGGGCATACCACAACGCTCCCTATACGCTTTTGGACAAAGTGATTGAAGGTGGAACAGGGAAGACCTTCCCCCAATATTTCAATGAAAAACTTGGGTCAAAAATCGGTATGACCGGGGCTTGGCAGCGGGTCGAATTCAACAATGTGTTTTTCAGTGATGCCCGATCGATGGCGAGATTTGGTCTTTTGATTTTGGCAAATGGTGACTGGGACGGAGAAAGCATCATCAAAGACAAAAACTACCTGAAAGACATGGTCAGCACCTCCCAAAACATCAACCAAGGCTACGGCTATCTTTGGTGGCTGAATGGCACAGACTCTTTTATGCCTCCTACGGTTCAGATCAAAGTCCCTGGTTCCTATGCACCAAATGGTCCTGATGACATGTATTGTGGCATGGGCAAAGATGGACAGTATATATGTGTGGTTCCTTCTCAAAACCTCGTGCTAGTGCGAATGGGAGAAAGTCCGGATCAGTCTTTGGTGCCATTTACTTTTTTGGATGATATCTGGGGAATCCTGAGAAATATCATTCCTGCCAATTAAGTACTTCAGTCAAATGATTTGTATCTTCGGGGCATAACCAAAATACCAGTTTTTATGAGCAAGAAGACCGAATACAGTTTGTTTGAGGATGTTTGTGGGTTTGTGGATGAGGCAGCCAAGCACTTGGATATCCATCCGGGGTTATTGGAGCAGATCAAAGAGTGCAACAGTATTTATAAATTCAATTTCCCGATCCGAAACGATGATGGGACTTACGAAACCCTCACAGGATATAGGATCCAACATTCCCACCACAAACTTCCTTGTAAAGGCGGTATCCGATTCAGCGACCATGTGGACGAAGAGGAAGTAAAAGGACTTGCTTCCCTGATGACTTACAAATGTGCTTTGGTCAATGTTCCTTTTGGTGGAGCAAAGGGCGGGGTCAGCATCGATCCAAAGAAATATTCTGTCAATCAACTCGAAAGAATTACGAGGAGATATACTTCAGAATTGATCAAAAAGAAATTTATCGGTCCGGCCATTGATGTTCCTGCGCCTGATTACGGTACGGGTGCCCGCGAAATGGCTTGGATTGTGGATACTTATGAGGCTTTCAATCCCGAAGTCATCAATGCCAAAGGCTGCGTTACAGGCAAGCCTCTTTCCCAACACGGGATTGATGGTAGAACCGAAGCTACTGGACAGGGAGTATTTTTTGGAATCCGGGAGGCAGTCAGTGTTGCCGAGGACATGGCTCCACTTGGGCTTTCCACTGGATTGAGAGGGAAAACCGTCATTGTTCAGGGATTGGGAAATGTTGGTTTTTATTCTGCCAAATACCTGAGCGAAGCCGGTGCAAAAGTGATAGGCATTGCTGAGTGGAATGGTGGTATTTACGATGAGAAGGGAATCAATATCGAGGCTTTGAAAAAATACCAAACCCAAACAGGAAGCTTCAAAGGTTATTCATCGGGAGTATTTGTTGAGAAAAGCAAAGAATTGCTGACCTATGCCTGTGACATCCTAGTGCCCGCAGCATTAGAAAATCAAATCACCAAAGACAATGCCGCCAAGATCCAAGCCAAGATCATAGGCGAAGCTGCCAATGGACCTGTGACCCAAGAAGCTGAAAAAATACTGCTCGAAAAAGGTATAATGATCATCCCTGACATGTACCTCAACGCCGGCGGTGTGACCGTTTCTTACTTCGAATGGCTCAAAAACCTTTCCCGCGTTTCTTTTGGTAAACTCGAAAAGCGCTATGACCAGGAAAAATACAGGAAACTTCTAGGCACTATCGAAAATGCTACCGGGGAGGAGTTCACAGATGATGAAAAAGAACAGTTGATCCAAGGAGCATCTGAAAGGGACTTGGTTCTTTCCGGTTTGGAAGAGACCATGGTCAATGCCTACCATGCCATGAATAAAGTGAGGCAGGAAAAAAACATCAAAAGCCTCAGGACTGCCGGGTTTATCCTGGCTTTGGAGAGAATTGCGGTGAGTTATACCGATTTGGGAATTTTTCCTTGATCAAAATTGGTTAAAAGGAAAAAGTTCGAAAGGTTGGAAGGTTTTAAAGTTGAAAAGTTAAGGTCGACCAAATTGCCAGCGCTCCAGTCTTGGATCTTTTGTCTCCCGTCTCAAATCTCATATCTCAAGTCTCATGTCTCCTGTCTTAAAAAAATGTTAACAAAAAGAATAATCCCTTGCCTAGATATTAAAGACGGCAGAACAGTCAAAGGAGTAAATTTTGTCCAGTTGCGCGATGCGGGAGACCCAGTGGAGTTGGCCAAAATTTACTCCGATGAAGGGGCAGACGAGCTTGTTTTTTTGGATATTACCGCTACCGTAGACAAGCGTAAAACCTTGGCCGAATTGGTAACCAAGATTGCAAAGGCTATCAATATCCCATTTACAGTCGGTGGTGGAATATCTACTGTGGAGGATGTAAAAGTCCTTCTCAACGCCGGCGCGGACAAAATCTCCATCAATTCAGCCGCAGTCCACAACCCACAAATCATCAATGACATGGCACAGGAATTTGGCAGTCAGTGCGTGGTTGTGGCCATCGATACCCGAAATGTGGATGGGATAGACTTCGTCCATACCCATGGTGGAAGGAAGCCGACCCTACTCCAAACACAAGCTTGGGCCAGGGAAGTCTGTGATCGAGGTGCTGGAGAAATCCTCCTTACTTCCATGGACCATGATGGTACCAAAGGAGGCTTTGCCAATGAGATTACAGCAGAGATTTCTTCCATGCTTTCGATTCCGGTCATCGCTTCAGGTGGGGCGGGAAACAGCGAACATTTCAAAGATGTGTTTACCTTTGGCAGGGCGGATGCTGCCTTGGCGGCAAGTATTTTCCATTTTAAAGAGATCCCAATTCCTGAACTCAAGGACTATTTGAATTCAGAAGGAATATCTATAAGGAAATAATGTAGAAATATGCTTCGCGATATAAAAACTGAAATAACGTTGAAATATGCTTCGCGAAATAAATAGAAATAAGCTTCACAAATTGGCCTTTTTTCATTCTATTTCTACTTTATTTCTATTTTCTATAAATGAAGAAAAAATAGAATTAAGGGAAGCAAAAAAGATCAGAATGAGGTGAATTGACCCTATATCAATTTATTTCTACTTTATTTCTACCATATTTCCATAAATAATCAAAGTAAATAATTACCAATTAAACTGTAATGAATAACCTAAATATAGATTTTGACAAAGTAGATGGTCTGGTGCCTGCCATCATTCAGGATGAGGTCACAGGTGCTGTCCTGATGCTTGGCTATATGAACCAAGAATCTTTGGACCTGACCATTTCTACTGAAAAGGTTACTTTTTACAGCCGGACCAAACAACGGCTTTGGACAAAAGGCGAAACCTCCGGCAACTTTCTGATGCTCAAATCCATCAAACTCGATTGTGACAATGATACGCTTTTGGTCAGGGTCAATCCTGTCGGGCCTGTTTGTCACAAAGGCGATGATACCTGTTTTGCAGAAGAAAATAAAAGCAAAACACTTTTTATCGACCAACTCAGGGATATCATCAAGGACCGCAAAAATAATCCAACCGAAAAATCCTACACCGCCTCGCTTTTTGCAAAAGGCATCAACAAGATCGCCCAAAAAGTAGGGGAGGAGGCAGTGGAAATCGTCATTGAAGCCAAAGACGACAACAAGGATTTGTTTTTAGGTGAAGCTGCCGATTTGCTTTTCCATTACCTTATCCTCCTGGAAGCAAAAGAAATCGAACTCGACGAGGTGATGGAAGTGCTGATTAATAGGCACAGGGGAGGTAAATAATACTTGAATAAGGAATATTGCACATTTTGGATTTAGAGGAAGTTGTAAGGCGCAATTTTATTGAGTTACGCTTAATTTTAGGTTTCCCCCTAAACCCTCTCTCACTATCCTCATCAGTGTAGAAAGTCTAATATCACTTGCATCATTTTCAATTCGGGAAATATAAGTTTTTGTCGTACCGCATTTTGCAGCAAGCTGTGCCTGAGTCAAACCTTGTTCTTTCCGAAGTTCTTGAATCATTACTCCCAATTTGAAAGTTTCAAATTCCTCCTCGTATTTTTCTCTTTGATCTGTACCTTTTTTCCCGTATTGTTCATCTAAATGAGCGGAAAAAGAAGTTAACTTCTTATTTTCTGATTCGCTGTTCATCGAAATATTGTTTTTTAAGTTTTTCTGCTAATTCTAATTCTTTTTTCGGCGTTTTTTGACTCTTTTTTTGAAACCCATTTACCAATATCACCAAATTACCTTTGTCAAAAAAACTGAAAACTCTATAAATATCTGAGCCAACTTCAACCCGAATTTCATATACTCCTGAAGAACCAGTTATATGTTTGAAGAACTTTTCAGGAATTCTATCTAAAGTGGCTATTAACTGCAAAGTCCAGTTAAATTTCTTTTTAACTTCTGGTTTTAATGTCTGAAAAAAGTTCATGTAATGATTTTCATAGTAGAAAATCTCTCTGTTGAAACTATCGTTCATTCATTACCAATTTTTAAATTTTCACAAAGTTAGCTAATTAGGTAACTGTAATCAAGCAAATTTTTTATTTTCAAAGACGAAAGGGTTTGACTTGCTATTTTACTACCTTATCCTCCTCGAAGCCAAGGAGATCGAGCTCGATGAAGTGATGGAAGTGCTTATAAAGAGGCATATAGGAGGATAATGTTCAAAATTTCTGTTCTACTCTTTCTTTTTTTCCAATGAAAAAATTTGGTTGTTTTAAAATAAGCAAAATTTCGACTTACCTTCTGAAATAAGTATTTAAAACTGCTTCTCCAAAATATGGTATTCTATTTTTGACATAAAAGGAAAGTATGGCAATGATTCTATAAGCTTTTTGCTATTGGATTCATCTATGTCTTTGAATATTAAAACAGCACTTTTCTTTGAAACTGAAATAAAGAAATTTTCCAGAATGCTTTCTTTTTTCCACTGATTTAATAATACCATTTCTTTTTCTGGCAATTCATGATTGGACTTAATAATTTCTATACCACTGTCTGAGAGTGTGATTAAAACCAATATCCTATGCATGTTATTTAATTATTTTAAAATTTAATTTTAATTATTTACTAAATTAAAGAATAATATTTTTTTGCTTAGAGCAATTTGTTTTATAAAAGATTTGTCAGCAAATATTTCCCCAAAAAGGATTACCTGTCAATTGCTGAATTTACTCTTTAAATATTCCTCCAATCGTCCTTTATTTTTTATTCAAATTGTCAGTGTTTTAGCAATTTAGAACTTATCGAAAACATCACCACTGAAGTAGGGATGATCAGAATTTCCCAATCTAATGGTCCGTTTGCCCTCAAAACATGGGTCCCGAAAGTGATGAGCAATGTCAGCAAAATGGCATTCCATGTTAAGTTTTTAAGTTCAAAGAAATTATTGATGAGAAGCCATGGCAATTCCAATTTTTTGAACCCGCCAAAATCAGGATAAAACAATTTCATGAAGCCTAAGGAGAGTATAAGAAAAACCAAAGCTACCAAAAACAGATCAAGAGATTCGACAATTTCAAGTCCCGGTTTTCCTTTTATTCCTTCAGAATACAAAATCGAATAGGCATGAATTGTTTTATATACTCCTAAACCTGCCGTAAAAAGGAAGTTTGAAAACATGGTTAAGGAAATAATCAAAACAGTAGATTTATATACTTTAACCATGATTTTGTTTAATTTTTTACCTTCTTTTTATCGCTTCGGATCAATCAATGTTCACCCATAAGGCTTCTTCCAAAAAGAGAATCATAATGTCCGTTGTGGTCAAAAACATCATTCTTTTTGGCGTATTGAAGCCAATCATTGATAAGTGAATCTTTTATATCAGGATACTGTAGTGAAAGGTCATAGATTTCTCCTGGGTCATTTATCCTATCAAAAAGTTGCCACTCCCCAGTGCTGAATGGTTTCGGTAACCTCAGGATCTTCCATTTTCCTTTTATGTAGGATTTTCTCTCAAACAATTCCCAACCCATGCCTTCACTGGAAAGATGGGTTTCCTGGGCTGACCCGGATAACACAGGCATCAAAGATTTACCTATAGGTTGTCTTACATCTTTTCCTTTAAATTGTTTTGGATAATTGGCTCCGGCCAATTCCAAAAAAGTAGGCATTAAGTCTGTCACATGGGCAAAACTCGTATTCCAATTCCCATTATCGGCAGAAGTCTGAGGTAATTTTACAATGAGTGGGGCTTTAATGCCTCCTTCAGATGTAAAACTTTTGAATAACCTGAACGGAGATGATGATGCCTGTGCCCAACCGGGACCCATTTCAATAAAGGAATTGGGTAAGCCCCTGTTTTCCAAATCATTATTAAATGATCCCAAATATTTACCATCACCATTTCCGGGATATGTGGTTGCCATGACGCCATTGGCTCCATTATCCGACATAAAAACAATAAGCGTATTGTCATACAACCCTTGATTTTTCAAATAGTCTAAAAGACGGCCAATGCTCATATCAAGGTATTCGACCATAGCGGCATATACCTCCATATCTTTGGCAAATTCTTTCTTTTGCTCCGGACTGAGTGAGGACCATGCAGGAATATCACTGGGAGCGAAATCGTTGACGTTTTTGGAAATAATCCCAATTGCTTTTAGATTGTCGAGCCGAAGGACCCTAAGAGAGTCCCAACCCATATCAAATTTCCCTTTGTATTTGTCGATATATTCTTTTGGAGCATGAAGCGGGTCATGGGGAGCAGTGTATGAAGCATACATGAAAAAGGGTTTGTTATCCGCTTTGTGTTTCTCAATATAGCTGATGAGTGTATCTGTGTAATTTTTGGTAGAATAAAAATCCGCCGGTAATTCAGCTACTTTTTTCCCGTTTGAACGATAGTCCATGACTTGGGGTGGTGACAGAGGGTTTTGGTCAGCATAGTGACTACCACCGCCTTGGAGGAGTGTAAAAGATTCTTCAAATCCTCTCGAGGAAGGGATATGCGCGTCTTCATCCCCAAGATGCCATTTACCTGCCATATAAGTATGGTACCCGGATTCCCTTAAAATTTCCGGAAGGGTTACCACCTCGTCATTCAAATGTCCGGAATACCCGGGGAGGTTTGCCACAGAGGGATAGCTGACTTCGCTCATGATTCCTACTCCGGCAACGTGGTTGTCATTTCCAGTCAGTAGAGCAGAGCGTGTGGGTGAACAGGTAGGCAATACATAAAAGTTCGAAAACAGCATCCC
Source organism: Cognataquiflexum rubidum (assembly GCF_022538115.1). Taxonomy (GTDB): domain Bacteria; phylum Bacteroidota; class Bacteroidia; order Cytophagales; family Cyclobacteriaceae; genus Cognataquiflexum; species Cognataquiflexum rubidum. The sequence continues at coordinate 346,782 of NZ_JAKZAL010000003.1, forward strand.
CTCTTTGCTGAGCTGTCCCAAAACCGGGGTTTGAATATTTCCACCAAAAGGTTCAATATCATTAAACCCCAAATCGTCAGCAACGATCAAAAGGATGTTTGGCCGTGGGGAAAGGGTTTCAACATTTTGGTTTTGGCTACACCCTGCCAATACAAAGAGAAAATATAAGGATAGCTTTTTCATTAAATGATTTACTTTGTTTTACTGCTTTTTGGAACTGGAGGGAAATCAGAAAGAATCTTATTTATATAGGTAGGAATTTCAGTTTCAGGTTTTTTCAATCCTGTATCAATTTCTTTATTGCCAGTTCCTTGCCACAGCAAATGTTTTGAGGAGGCATCCAAGATGTCAATTATCAATGAACCTTCTTTAAGGTCAGTAACATTGTAAACTGTTGATCCGCCATAAGAAGGACCCCATCGGTATGGTCTGTAGTACCCACCGTAATTGTAGTAGCTATTGGCAGTAATCTGCTTTTTTTCATTGACTATGGCCGTAACATTGACTAGAAGTTGAGGATTGTTTTGATCCTCGATAAAGCCTTTTTTGATGAGCTCTTCTCTGGTGGCATTGATGATTCTCTGTTGATTGAGTTCACTTAAACCAGGTCCTGTGTCCTTTAGCTCAAAAAAGGAAAAGGATTTGTATTGACTGAAGTCGGCTTTTGAATCATAATCTGTAATTACTTTCAGTGGAGAACTGCAGGCCATTGCAGTTAAGCTGAGTAAAATTACTAATCTGATTTTTGATGGGATTCCCATTTTTTAATTGTTTAAGTGAAGTCTATTTTATCCGAATGGTATAATCTTGGTTCTTTTCCTCAACGATCATATTTTGGGTTGGCATATTCAAAGTAGTGGTGGACAAGTGATTCGTCCCGTTGCTGAACTTTTCGTAGTTTAGTTTTCCTTCAACTTTATCTTTTCCCAGCAAAGTGGAAAATTCTTTATAGGTAAATAGGTAGGTTTCAGGATCAATCCGGATCATCAATCGATCCCCGTCCACATGGACATTGTCAGATACAGCTTCAATCTGTCCATCCTTTTCTGTAACCGTTGCTTTATTGAAAAAATCAAGCATTTCACCCTTGGTCATAAATGCATAGTCAGTCGCCAAAGCAAGAGATTTTTCTATGTAATCAGATTTGTCCTCGACGGCACTTGCCTGCGCTTTGCCTCTTAGACCTGGTTTTTTTTCAATACTGGTTTTGGTATCAATGATTTTTGTATCAAGTTTGCCTTCGGGGGTATAACCAAATTCTGTTATTATCGTCAATTTCAGTTCGTTTGCTATAAAAACATCAGATCTCCTTTTCCATACATATTCTTTCAGTTTCATCTGATTGGCCTCCTCAGCTTTTGAAATATCCAAGGATAATTTTTCTTTATCGATTTGGGCTTCTGCATAGAAAACCCCTAAAAACAGGAGCACCGATAATAAAATTGATTTTAATAAATTCATAATTGATGTAATAAAATAGAACCTTAAATTTTTGGTAGTCTTTATCCAATTAAGTAACATCCTCACTCCGAATCGATGTAAAAATTTCTCAATGGAGCCATCTTTACCAAACCTGAAGGTTTTTCTCCTTGACTAGGTTTAGCTGTAAATCCTGAGGGAAACCATCCTTGTCGGAGTTTTTATTTAAATTTTATTCAAAACTATTATTTTGTAGTTTTAAGCGGCAGTTAAGCCAGTTAATTAACCGTTAAATGAAACCCATTCCCCTTATTCAAAAGCAGGAAATAATTGATCAGATGAACCGGATTCTTTCATTCCCGGTATTTAGTAATTCAATGATATTGTCTGAGTTTTTCAGATTTATTGTCCTGGAAACAATTGAGGGGAGGTCACATTCCTTGAAGGAATATACCATTGGCACTCAAGTCTTATTGAAAAAAGCTGGATATGACCCACAGACCGATGCCTCTGTAAGGATTCATGCAGGAAGGCTCCGTAGGGCCTTGGATGACTATTATTTTACTTTGGGCAAGAATGACCCTCTGTTGATCTCAGTACCAAAAGGGGCTTACATTCCAACTTTTGAGCCTCCCAAAGCATTCAATCCGTCACCACAGGGAATCACCCAAAATTTCATCCATAAACCCACCTTGGCAGTGATTCCCTTCTATTGTCTTGGAGAAAATAGCCTTCAGACTTTTGCAGATGGATTGTGTGATCAGATTTGTACGGAGTTTACAGGATTTAGCGAGCTTTCTGTAGTCTCTTATTTTTCTTCGAGGAAGATTGCTTCAGAATTATTGGAAAACAAAGATATGGCACTTCTATTGGATGCGACATACTTGCTTACCGGAAGTATCCAATCAGGAGATGACAAAGTTCGGATCAGGGTACAACTTATCCAAAGCAAATCACAGCATCAAATTTGGGCTTGTTCCTATGAAAAGGAAAAATCCGCAATGTATAATTTTGCCATTCAGGATGACATCGTAAAGCATGTGATCAATCAGATAGGGGGTAGCCATGGAATCATTTACAGAGAAGCAGCCAAGGCAACACCGATCAAACAATCAGTAGATATAAAAGTGTATGATGCCGTTTTTTGGTATTATTATCTGGTCAATGATTTAAATGAAATCACTTTCAAGAAAGGATTGGAGGTCATGAAAAACACAGTACAGCTTGACCCCCAATATGCTTTAGGTTGGGCTATTCTTGGGGAAACCTATATCGCCGGATACTTTTTTGGTTATGATTGTGGGGTGGCAGACCCAATTGAAGAGGGCGTGAAATGTGGTCAAAAGGCAATTGTCATAGACCCTCGCTGTCAGCACGCCTACCAAACTCTCAGTTTGGCCTATCTTTTTCAGCATAAGCCAAAGAATTGTTTTCAACTTTATGACCAATGGAAAAAATTGAACTTGAATTCCACCGGAATATCAGGAGGACTGGGATTTTGCCTGATATGTGCAGGCGATTATGAACGGGGTCATAAACTTTTGAGTGAATCGATCCAAGTCAATCCCTATTATCAATGGTGGTTCAATGCAGGTCTGAGTATATATCATTTTCATAATTCCGAATTTGAGGAAGCCATTTACTGGGCAAATAAAATTCAAAGGCAGAGTGTAATTTGGGAATTGATTTTGAAAATCACCTCTTATTCTGAATTGAATAATTATAGTGAGGCGTTCTTCTGCTTAGAGGAACTTCGCAAGGAGTTTCCTTCGATATCGGAAAATATTAAACCAATTTTAGGATCATTTCTCCAATCTGAAATTTTAGTGGATAGATTTTGGAACGCTTTCAAAAAGGCGGAAATTTAAAGAGAATAGCCATGTTGGAATGTTCCATCCTCATGCAATCTTGTTTTGGATACATTGATTCGAAAAAGGTTTTCACTCTTTTCTTGGTTTCAATGATTCCTAATTGAAATTACCTCCTTTATTCCATCCAATCCCACACTACAATGACCCAAATATCTCCATCGGCATTGGGGTAGCGGCTGAGTTCGCGGAAGCCGACCCGGTAGTGGGCTGCCAAGGAACGATAGTTTTGGTCCGAAATCTCTGTAATTGCAAAATCAAAATTGTCCCCATGGACTGCACGATACACCTCGTAGCAATAGTCAAAAACTCCCTGTCCCCGGTAATCTTTCCCCACAGCGACCTGACCGACGACCAAGTAATTGTACTCCGATAGGGGGATTCCTTTGTACTCCAATTGATCAAACTCCTCAAACATCGGAATCAACATCTCAATGTCTTCTTTGCAATCTACCGTCATCGCGAGGATATAGGCAGCGACATGTTCGCCGTCTTTTGCGATGATATGTGGTGCAAAGGAATTCATCTTCCAAAGATCTTTTACAGTATGCTCTGCGAAGACAAAGCCCTGATCGAGTGATTCGAGGTTTTTGATATGGTTTTCCTGCTGCAGGTCAAGGATGCCGACAAATTCCTCATAGGTTTCGGCGGTTTTGAAAATTAGGGACATAGGATGGGATACCACCGACTTTTAGCTGTCGATGACGCTTTCAATTTACATCAAAAAGCCATTCTCTACAGGGTATGGTTTGGGAATTTTTTCATCATTTAGCATTTCCCTCAGGTCTATTTCTATACCCCGGGTGATGGACGAAATCGGCACGTCATTATAGGCACCTTCGAAGGGATTTTCGGAGTAATCCCCGATCCTTTCCATCAGAAAAAAGATCCAGATGATCAATCCTGAAAATGGGATGGTCATCCAAATCCATAATTCGTCAGAGGTCAAAAAAATGTCCAACAATCCAAATGGAATGAGGGCACAGAATACATAAGTCATCCAAAGGGCGACAGACGCATATTGCCTCGGCAGCGGAAAGTTTTTGATCCGCTCCGCCATGCCTTGATTGTCATAGAGCCGCCCGATCAACTGGTGAAACCAAACCTGCTTGAAATCACTGATCAATCCCTTTAAAGTAAGTTCGCGGATGACTTCAGATTGTTTCTTTAAAATCTGGGAGGGAATATTCGTTTTGGTTCTGTAATGCTGCAACTCTGATTCGGAAATATACTCCAGCAGTTCTTTGTCCAGGCCGTTGTTCAGGATTTCGGTATAGGTCGGAACAAAAACAGTATTTTTTGGACCATATTTATGTTCCCATGTTTTTGGGATCCTGAGCATATACCTCAGGGAAATGATCCAAGCCAAGTGCCTGTAAACAATTTCTTTTTTGATTGCTTCAGTATTTTCACCTGATTTTTCATGGATCATCGTCAGGACGGCAGTGGCAAAGGTCCTGCTATCGTTTACAATTGCCCCCCAGATTTTGCGTGCTTCCCAAGTCCTGTCATAGGAGGAGTTGTTTTTGAAACCCAGGTAAAAAGAGACTGCGATACCGATGATGCTGATAGGCTGCCAGGGTAAGGTAAATTTGATCTCCGTGACCAGATAAAGGACAGTGATGATAGCCGCGTAGGCAAGTCCATAATAAAAAGGTTTTCTTGACCATTTAAAAGTCATCCAAAAGCCGTAGTTTCTGTTTACGTACATATCGATATTGCTATATTTTTTTCATCAAAAATGAACTGCCTGCTTTCTTAAATTCGACATTTCAGGATTTTTTTACTCCAAAATCCTCTCAAATAAATCCCTGCATTTGGCTTCCACCTTGGCTGTATTTGTTTTTTTATTTTGTTGCAAAGAAGCCAAGAGGTCGATGTATTTTTTGGAAATATTTTCTTTGTCTGTCAAAAATCCCGTGAGATGTTGTAGGAAAAGCTGGTTTTCATACCATACCAAAAGGTCTTTTTGGAGTTCACTCATTCGGTCATGTACCTCTTTGACAAAGATGGAGTTAAAACCGGACTCGATGCGGAGATTCTCCAAAGCAATGATGACACGGATACCTTCATAGATGTCTTTGAGGGCTTTGGTATCCAGTTTGGTTTTGTTGTCAAGGTTAAAAAATTCCAATTCCTCACTGATGATCTGAGTGCTAGAAGTATTGATCATCAGTGGTTTTAGACCTTTACTATAATGATACACGGAATCATAGAGCTCATCCCAAATCTGCAGCGGAGTGGATACTATCAGGTCATACACCTCAGCATATACTTTGTTTTTTTCTGCTTCAAGGGCTTTGGTGTAGGAATTGAAAACCACATTGTCCTTCATTTTGACAGCCTCCACCTGCTTCATGATCATTTTGAGGTGTTTGGTTTTCTTCAGCCCTTTAAAGATTTTTTTGAAGGGTGAAAACAGCTGAAACTTCAGGTTTTCTTCTTTGAAATGGATCCTTGAAAGGAAGTCCACATAGATTTCCAGGAAAATGAGTTTTTGTTCCAGTTCGCCGGATTTTTTTCCTCTATATCTTTTGCTCAGTGATAAAAAAGCTGATTTTGCGTCTTCAAACTGCTGCGTGAACAACCTGAAAATGGGGGAAATCTTTCCTTGCATGGCTTAAGAGATTCTGACCAATGTAGCGCCGTATCCAAACCGGCTTTTTTGTGTGTCCTGAAAATACTTAATATTTCCCAAATGGCTCAAATACTTGTGTATTTCTTTTCGGAGTACGCCGTTGCCGATGCCGTGGATAAAGGTGATCTCATCCATTCCGGAAGCGATGGCGTAGTTGAGGTTTTTTTCGAAGGTTTCCATCTGAAGGCGCACCATTTCACTGTTGCTCATCATCGAGAAATCTTTGGTGAGCTGCTCAATATGGAGGTCAATTTCCCTGGGAGGCTTTTGGAACTTTATCACAGGAACAGTTTTTTCAGTGTTCAGTTGTTCGTTCAGTTTTTGGATGTCTATTTCTTTGGTCTGATCCGAAAGCTTGAATACATAGCCGCTTTTGTCCAATATTGGAGCTGTCCCACGGCTTTTGAAGAAGGAGGAAGCTTTGAATTTCAGCCTTCTCTCAAAGGAAGGTTCCATCTTTTCGATTTTGGGATGGATGGGAAAAAACTGCACCAAAAGCAGCGGCCACTCCTCAAAATCATGGATGGATTTTTCACCGAGTTTTTGCGAAGTTTTCTTTTTGAGCATCCCGGCAAAAATGGTTTGGCCATTGCCGCCATAGACTTCCGTAGCCATCAGGATGTAATCACGGTCGGTGTTGTTGCTGATATAGATGCTGTGGTCTTTGTCGTTGAGCGGGATGTAGGCTAGGAATAGACCGTCTTCTTTGGAAGTTTTGATCTTTGAAAAGGAACTTGGCTGGTCAGTCACGGCTTCTTTGGACTCTCCAAAATATTGCTTCTCGGCACTGGAAATGACTACGATCTCGTTTTTCATGGCTGGAATCCGGAACCCGTCTTCGATCTCTACTTCCACCCTTCCACTCGCGGATATTTTTACAATTACTCCTGATTCGTTGCCGTGAAGCAAACGGACTTTGTCTCCTATGTTCATGTGTTCAGTGCTGTTTTGTATGTTTCTATGGCCCTTTCTCTTGCGAATTTGTGGTCCACCATAGGTTTTGAATAAGCGGATGTTCCGAATTCAGGCACCCATTTTTTGATATACCTGAGGTCTTTGTCAAACTTCTCGGTTTGGGATTCGGGATTGAATACCCTGAAATAGGGCTGTGCATCAGTCCCTGTCCCAGCGGCCCACTGCCATCCTCCGTTGTTGGAGGAGAGTTCGAAATCGAGCAGTTTTTTTGCAAAGTACGCTTCTCCCCATCGCCAGTCAATCAAAAGATGTTTGGTTAGAAAACTTGCGACGATCATCCTGACCCTGTTGTGCATAAATCCGGTGGCATTGAGCTCCCTCATACCGGCGTCGACTATCGGATATCCTGTCCGGCCTTCACACCATTTTTCAAAATCTTCTTCATTATTCCGCCATGGAATGTGGTCATATTTTGGCTTGAAAGCATGGTCGGTCACTTGGGGATTGTGATGGAGGATCATCATGTAAAATTCCCTCCAGATCAATTCATTGAGGTAAGTCGCATTGAGTTTTGAGGCTTCTAAGGCAAGTTTCCTCACGCTGATGGTACCAAATCTCAGATGAATCCCAAGCCGGGAGGTTCCCTTTATTGCAGGGAAATTCCGCTGTGAATCGTATTTTTGGATCAGAGGTTGGTCTATGTGTAGTGCAGGGATTTCGATCTCAGATTTCTCAAAACCCATTTCTTCCAATGCAGGAACAGGCAGGGGAGAAGTCTGGTAAAAATTGTTTTTTTTCGGATCCAGGCTCAAAAGCTGAAGTGAAGTTTTCTGGAATTTTTCCTGCCAAACTTTGCTGTAAGGAGTGAAGACTTTGTAAAATTCCCCGCTGCCATTGACGATTTCTTCCTTTTCAAAGATGACCTGATCTTTGAAATCCAAAAATTGGATTCCCTTTTCTTTCAACAAATCATTGATGGCTAAGTCTCGTTCTTTGGCATATGGTTCGTAATCCCGGTTGGTGTAGACATTTTGGATGTCGTATTCTACCATAAGTTGGCGGTAAATTTCTATAGGTTTACCGTACTTTACCAAAATTGAGCTTCCAAATCCCTTCAATTCTTTCTGGAGTTTTAGTATTTGGGTGTGGATAAATTCCACCCGTACATCTTTTTTGTCTTCCAGTTTGTCAAGAATCTCCCTATCAAAAATAAACAAGGGAAGGACGTTTTTTTCCTGCGAATAGGCGTAATACAGACCGGTGTTATCCTCGAGTCTCAAATCTCTCCTGAACCAAAATAGGCTGATTTTTTCCATACTGTTTGTTTCCTTTCAGCTATCAATATCCTGAAAGCAAAATTGTTTCAATCCTGCTTCCCTTTTGGTGGATTTTTTACCGGAGGATCCATTTGATAATCCAAAGGGCTCACTTTTCTTTGGAGGCTGTCCAATGGAATATTCTTCCAACCTTCTTCTTCACCGTTGTTGTATCTCAAAAAATCATCTTGGTCATTGATGCGGAGACGTTGTTTTTCTTTGTTTCTGATCCGGTCCCAAAGTTCCCCAAAGCTATTGAAAGAAAGGTTTTGCGAAACGGAGACGCCATAAGTCGCGACATTTCTCGCCAAAGAAAGCGAGGTGAAGGTATTGAAATTATTTCTGTTGTAAACCCTTACCCTGTAGCGTCCATCTTGGGTGACGAGGTATTCGGCCTGCCAGTCGCCCGCTATGCTGTTGAGATCGGCATTGCCCTGCAAGTCAGTAAATCCTCCGTCTCTTGATACCCTAAGTCTCCCATCCAAAAAGGTGTAAGCGACACGAAGTTGAAAAGTTTCCAAAGCACTTTGATCCAAATTGGCCAGGTCAATATCTACTTCCAGATTTTGATCTACCTGAGCGATGAAGCTGTTGAGTTGGGAAGAAAGCAATTGGCTGAGGTTGGAAGTAGCGATGTTGCTGACACCGGAGAATTGGCCTTCCGGAGAAAGTGAGCGCATCATGATGACGGAAAAAACCTGTCTGTTTTTTTCCTGCTCGTCATTTGCAATGCGGTTTTGGAATGCCGAAATATAAGTCTGGATATTGCCTTCTGTCGGAAATTCTGCAAAATCAAAGTTGAAGGTAATTTCCGGCGAAAGGAGCTGCCCTTTGAGGTTCATAAGAACCTTCAGCGGAAATCTACGGCGCATGGCAGGATCTTCCAATGCGGCGTTTTGGTTGGTTTGTAGACTTTGAAGCGAAACACTTTCGAGGTAGTAGGCATTAATGTCCATCACGCCTTCATACGGATCTCCAAACCATGAAATCCGGCCACCGGGCTGTACAATAAATTCTTTCCTCAGGATATTATAAAGGGAGAAGTTGTACTTGGCTTCGGTGATCTCATAATTTCCCGACATGGAAAAATTGCCTTGGGTATCAATGTTCATCGTCAAAACCCCGCGTCCCCGGCCTTGGATGGTTTCGCCAGTCCTCGGGTCAATCTGGATTTCGGTATAGGCATCAGGCGTGACATCAAAAGTGAAATTCATCCTCACATTGTTGATATCCAATTTGTCTATTGTCTCTTCCAAAGAAATATTTCTTGCAGTATCGAGGACATTGATGATTTTGATAAAATCCTCTTGGGCTTCATAACTTTGGGAACCGAGCGGAATATATATTCGGGTGTTCTTTTGGGAGGTTGCCCTTGCAGAAATATCCAGGTTGTTGGCCGCACCAAAAATATTCAAAGTACCGGTGACATAGGCCGTTCCATAGAATTGGTCATTGTCCCTTGAACCTGTATTGAGGACTTGAAAATTTTCCAGATTGGAAGAAATATCGAGTATAAAATCAGAGAAGTAATCATGGGAAATACCCCCGCGCATTCTTGCCCTGTTGCCGTTGGTGTCTTTTAAGGTCAATTCCCTAAAGCTGATTTCATTGTTGTTGAAAATCAAATTACCGTCTACGGTATATTGGGTTTTGAGGTAATTGACGAGCAATGTCCCTCCGGTTACCTGTCCATTTCCAATCACAACAGGAAACGCCAGTGATCCTGAAATATCAAAATCCCCTGAAACAGTGCCTCCCATTCGGGTGATATAATTGGACAGGAAAGGCTCCAAAACCGACAGGTCAGCTTCGTTTAATTTGGCGTTGAGGTCAAGTTGGTTGTCGGTACTTCCCAAAAATCCATCAATAGCTATCACTTTTTTCCCGTTTCGGGTATTGCTGATTTCGACATTGATCACCTTGTCCGCAATGAAAGTTGCCGCGTCGATATCGCCGACAAGAAAATTGTTGATGTACAATTCATCGACATTGATCTGACCGTTGATTCCTATGGATTCATAAAAATTGGTAAATCCAAAATTCCCGTTTGCCAGGCCACTGAGTTCTTTGGTGGTAAGGGTATTGAAAAAATCAAGGTTGACATTGTTGATTTCCAAACCCAACATTTCATTTGGATCTGGGGAAATCGTGCCGTTGAGTGCGATGAACTGGTCTTCGTTGAATAGCTTGATGTTGTCAAAAAGAAGCGATTTTTGGGCGACGTAGATGCTGTTGTCCTCATCAAAACGCCAGGTTTTGTCAAGGATTTTGAGTTCCGACGGTTCAAATACCACCGTCGTATGGTCAGGGTAGATAGTAATTTCATTTTTGATCCGGACAAAGCTTCCCGTCTCCAGTTGGTCTTGGTCATACCTGAAATCAATACTTGATTCATCCCAAATGGCTTCTATGGCCAGGTTGTTGAATATCAGTCCGGTGTTGAGTTCCTGTTTTTTGGAGAAAATGTAAAAAGAGGCCAACACCTCAGCGCTGTTTATCAGCTTTGACGTGTTAAAATCCAGATTGGTATCATAGAGGAAATTCCCATCATAGTAAATGGTATCAATGCTCGAAAAAAAGTTGAAGATGGTATTGTCAGGTGTCTGGTAAAAAGCTCCTTCAATGATGGTGTTTTTTGAAATTGTAGCCCTAGGCTCCAACAAGTTGATAATGGGATTGATGTCAATGAAATTGAGATTGAGGTCAATACTGTATGGTTCCTCGTTGGCATCAGCCCTGAGTGAAATTTTCTCATCCGAATTTGTCAGGATAGCGAGGTATTGTTGGCTGAGGTTTGTGATGTCTTCAAGCAGTTGTCTTACCTTGAATTTACCCGAAATACCGGCTACAAGAAGATCCGAATTGAGGGAGATCAGCCTTGATTCATCGGTGAAAAGGGATTGGAAATAGAAGTTATCTACAAACAGGTTTCGGCCTTCATAGCTGAGATTCACATCACTGAACCTCGCGATTCCCTCGATGTCATCCAGAGTCACCCCTTTGGTGTCCAAGGCAATCTTGCCACTCACAAAGGCGTCCTGCTCCATCAAATTCAATTCCTTTAGGAAAGCAGTATCCAATTTGACTGTCATCCGCACAGAATCTTTTCCTTCTCTCAAGTCCAATACCCCGCTCACTTCGCCTTTGAGGTTGGGGTCATTTACGCGGAGATTGCCTCGAAACAAATCCTTGCCGTAGGTCGCATCAGTCACGATGTTGACATAATTGTAGCCATTGATACCTGCACTTTGGATATCCGCATCCACTTGCAGGAGGGCAGTTTCCAAAGTCAGTCCTGTGCCTTTGATCTGTCCCGTCATCGTGACTTTTTGAAAATTTTCCGGATCTTCTACCAAGACGCCTATGTCGAGGTTTTCGAGTTGGAGCCTTCCGGTGTAGGTAGGTTTGTTATTTTCAGTTTTGAAACCCAAGCGCCCGATGATATTACCGATGCCTGTTCTGAAATTTCCGTTGGCTGTGAAATAATTGATGTATCCTGAAAAATCGGTGTCAAAACGGACGTCTTTGAATTTGTTGATTTCCTTCCTGGCATTTTCGCCGATATAGGGTGAAAGATCATTGCTGTTCAGCACAGAATTCAGGAGTGAAAGTTCAAAAAAAGAGCTGTCAATATTGGGAAGGCCATCGATTTTGAACTTACCAAAAAGAGCACTTTTCTCCCCAAACCGGACCAGGAGTTCTTCAGAGGCAAGATCATCAACTGTACCCTCGATTTCGCCAGAGATAAAAATCCTGTCTTCAATGTTGCTTAGGCTTTCGGTGAAATACTTCAGGTCTTGGATATCCAGGGCGGCTTCATCCAGCCTTGCCGAAATGTTGACTTCATGGATGAAGTTTGAAAGATCTTTGGAAGAATTATAGCTGAATTTGAGATAATCTTTGATTTCTGTATTATTTGATCTCAAAAAGAGATCATCAAATTCCATAAAAGTGGGGCCGTAAGTGAAATCTGTTTTGAGCTGCTGAAAGACAAGGCCCGAGGTAGACTCCAATCCCCGGAGATAATTGACTTTGATCCCAATCATTGGCCCTTCAGCATAAAAGTCGTCAGCATCTGCAATCAAATCCCGAAACTGAAGCGTGTTGAAATCAAACCCGCTTTCTACCGGAACACTGCCATAGTTGATGATGTCTATGGAAGTTTCTTTGAGGCTGATATTTTTGATTCCAAACCTCGAGGCCTTTTTATTGAGATCTCTTGGAGCACTTGGGAAAAGAAGGTTGATTTGGTACAGATATTCTGCGATATTGATAAAATCTTCCTCCGGATGGAACAGAAGCCTGACATTACCTTTTTCCAATTTTATCTGGTCCAAACCCGGATTGCTGCTGTCCAAAAGTCCTGAAATGGAAAAATCAATATAAACATCTTCCAAGTCCACCATCAAACTGTCATGGTGGTCATAAATTACCACATCCTGCAGACTGATGGCATCCCACCACCTGATCCGGACCTTGGATATACTGGTCTCAAATCCGGTGTTTTTGCTGAGGTATTCGGTAAAGGATTTTGTGATTCTTGTCTGGATAGCAGGGATCTGAACAGCGATCACGACTAATAGGAGAATCAGGAAAAGTAAAAGAACCGCCCTGAAAAGCACCCTTAAGGCTTTCATTAATTTTTCCGTAACTTTGGGGTTCTTTTCCAAGAGGCAAGCGAAATGAAGATAAATATTCTGGCTATTGAATCATCTTGTGATGAAACGTCGGCGGCGGTCATTTCTGATGGCAAAATACTCAATAATATCATCGCCACCCAATCGGTACATGAAAAATATGGGGGGGTAGTTCCTGAACTTGCCTCCCGTGCACACCAACAACACCTGATCCCGGTAGTCCATGAGGCCATTGATTCTTCCGGAATCAGTAAGCATGAACTTTCTGCGATTGCCTTTACCAGAGGACCTGGACTGATGGGTTCTTTGTTGGTCGGGGTTTCCTTTGCTAAATCGCTGGCTTTTGCTTTGGACATTCCTTTGATTGATGTCAACCACATGCAGGCGCATATTTTGGCACATTTCATCGATGAACCAAAACCGAACTTTCCATTTATCTGTCTGACGGTAAGTGGTGGCCATACCCAACTGGTGTTGGTCAGGGATTATTTGGATATGGAAGTGATCGGAGAGACGACAGACGATGCCGTCGGGGAGGCTTTTGACAAGACAGCCAAGCTGCTTGGATTGCCATATCCGGGAGGACCTTTGATCGATAAGTATGCCAAAACAGGCAATCCAAAAGCTTTCAAGTTTCCCATATCAGATATGCCCGGTCTGAGTTTTTCATTTTCAGGGATCAAAACCGCAGTATTGTACTTTCTTAGAGATAATCTCAAAGAGAATCCAAATTTCATTACTGAAAACCTTGCTGATATCTGCGCGTCTGTTCAGTATACCCTGATCAAAATGCTTTCCCAAAAACTGGTAAAAGCAGCAAAAGAATACCGAATCAAAGAAATTGCAATTGCGGGAGGGGTATCGGCCAATTCCGGACTGAGGGAGGAATTGAACCATCTTTCAGTAAAATACGGTTGGAGGGTGTACGTCCCAAAATTCGAATACTGCACCGATAATGCCGCGATGATTGCCATGGCAGCACATTTCAAATACCTCAAGGGGGAATTTTGTGGACTGGATGTGGTGCCTGAAGCGAGGATGAAGATTTGAGGAGAACCGAGAGGCGAGAAGCGAGAAACGAGAACAGAGGCGAGAAGGGAGAAACGAGAAGCAAGCCACGCAAATCATACTTCGTAAATCGTTCCTCGTAAATCGTTCCTCGTAAATCGTACTTCGTAAATCGTATTTCTCAAATCGGAGGATGCAAAGAAGACAAAATTGACAACAATTAGAACCAAACATGTCAGTAATCAAAAAGAACAAATTCGATAAAATCATCAATATCCGGAACAAGAAAGCAAGTCATGAATTTGAATTCTTGGATACCTATACTGCAGGCCTAGTGTTGAGTGGCACAGAAATCAAATCCGTACGGGAAGGAAAAGTCTCCCTTACTGAAGCCTATTGCTATTTTCAAAGGGGAGAGTTGTATGTCAAACAGATGCATATCGCGCCCTATTCGATGGCTGCCAGTTATAACCACGAAGCTGTCCGCGAGAGAAAATTGTTGCTGAACAAAAGGGAAATTGAAAAGATTGAAACAAAATTTTCAGAAAAAGGGCTTTCGGTCATACCGATCAGGATTTTTATCAATGACAAGGGTTTGGCCAAAATGGAAATAGCCGTCGCCAGAGGTAAAAAACTACATGACAAGCGGGAAGACATCAAAGAAAAAGACGTAAAAAGAGAGCTTGCCAAGATGAAGTTCTAAAACATTTGAATTCTACAACAGGTTTTTCCAACCAAAGATTTTATATTAGTGGATTATGGAAAGACGTGTTTTGGTTTTAAACTTGGATCATTCTCCTGTCGCTGTGGTGACAGTCCAAAAGGCCTTCGTGTTGACCTATCTCGACAAAGTAAGCTGCCTTACTTTTTATCAAGACCTGACCATCAGGACAGTGACCAAAACTTTCCAATACCCTGCCGTAATCCGATTGAATGAATATAAGAACATTCCCTACAAAGGTGTTTTGCTGAACAGGGCTAACATTTTCCGTAGAGACAGTCAGGAATGTCAATATTGCGGTTCCAAAAAGCAGCTTACCTTAGACCATGTCGTGCCACGATCCAAAGGAGGAAAATCCAATTGGGTCAACTTGGTCGCTGCCTGTCACCGCTGTAATGTCTATAAAGGAGACAAAACACCCGAGCAGGCAGGAATGCAGCTGAGATCCCAACCTTTCAAACCTAGCTTGGGGTATTTTTTGGCAGAATATGCAGAACGCCATGCCGAAGAATGGGTTCCTTACCTTGAGCTCAGGACAGTTTAGAGCGATTTTTTAATCCGAGCAATTTTCTCTCTGATAAATTGACAAGGATAATGGAACAGTTATTGCCTTTTTGGAAAGTAAAAAAAGGTACCGATGCGGCTTACAGGAAAATATCAGGTCAGGGGAAAGGTTGTCATTGGTTTTATCCTTGCATTCTTTTTGGTGTTGGGGATCAGCGCGGTGACCTATTTCAGCATCCGAAATCTCCTCGACACGGTCCAGGATCTCACCCGGCCAAATGAAAAACTCCAGCAGCTGAATGGTCTCATGGCAGATGTCTATGTGCTTGACATCAACAAAACTGAGCGGACATCTGACAAAGATTCTGTCTCCGAACTCGCAAGAAAACGGGTCAAAGAAAGGCTCGAATGGCTAAAAACCAATTCCCTCGATTCAGCAGAAATCCAGAACTACGAACAGGTCGGTCTGACTATTTCCGAATTGATGGTGGTTTTTGCCGGATTGGAAGAAGTGAGAAATTACCTAGCCAATAGAAATTTCAGTGCGGAGGCATTAAAAGGAATAGAGATCAGAATCAAAAGGCAGCAGGAACTGAGCGACATGCAGTTTTTGGGAAAACTCCGGACCAAAGATTTGCTTTCCTCCTTAAATCCAAAATCGGAAGAATCCGATTCTATAGGAAAAGAAAGTAAAGAACCTGAGCGATCAAATGAGTTTGACATCGGGAATGAATTACTAGAAATTGCCAAAGACATCAAAAAGTCCGGGACAGTTGTCCCGCCTTCGGTGCCCCCAAAATCCACCAACCAAGATTCAATCCTGCTCGTAATCCGTAATTCTGTAGAGAGAATTTACAAAGATGAACAGCGCCTTCAAGACAGGTTTCTTAAGTTGGAAGAAAACCTGATCGAAAAGAACACAGATATTTTTTTTCAAATCCAGCAAATGATTTCCAATCTTCAGAATGATTTATTGAAGGAATACAAAGTCCAAAACCGCTCTGCTTACAAGCTTACCTACACCGTCTCCTGGATTTTGGGGATTTTGGTGTTTTTTGGGGTAGCCGGTTCTTTGGGTTTTGTATTTAGCATCCTCCAAGAAGTAGATAAAGCTGATTTATATGGGGAAAAATTAGAGGAAGCAAAAATACGATCTGACAAACTAGCCAAGACCAAGCAGGAATTCCTTGCCAATATGAGCCATGAAATCAGAAACCCCCTTCATGCCATTCAGGGCTACCAAAAAGCTTTGGAAAAATCTGATCTCCATGGCCAACAAAAAGAGTTTGTCGAGAGAATAGGCTTTGCTTCTAATACCCTCATCGCTGTGGTAAATGATATCCTTGATTTTTCTAAGCTCGAAGCGGGGCAGGTTCAGGTGGTGAAAGAACCCTTTGAGTCAAAGGATTTCTTTCTTTCGATCAAGAATTTTTTTGCATTGAAGGCCGAGCAAAAGGGTCTCTATTTTAATTGGAATATTGACCTTCCCCAGAATCAATGGCTGGTTGGAGACCAATTGAGGATCAATCAGATCATGAATAACCTTCTTGGAAACTCACTTAAATTTACCCAAAAAGGAGGAATTGTGGTCGACATCACTTGGGTAAAAAAGCATCTAGAAATTAAGATTGCTGATACAGGGATGGGAATGACGGCTGAAATCCGAAAGAACATATTCAAGGAATTTAACCAAGGCGATTCCGCCATAAACAGAAAGTTTGGTGGTACCGGTTTGGGCTTGGCGATAGTCAAGAAATTGATTGACAAACTGGGAGGGACCATTCAGGTATCAACTGAAGTTGATAAAGGCACCATTATTTCCTTTACAATACCTTGTGAAGTGATCGAACCTATTTCCAAACAGTCCGAACATACTTTTGAATTCTCCCTTCAAGGATTAAGAATTCTGTTGGTAGATGATGACCCTCTAGGATTACAATTGCTCAAATTGATCCTCGAAAGCCGCGGGGCAATGGTATCGGCAATTCAGGGAGGTGCAGCGTTTTCGAGGGAATTTGTTTCTGATGAAATTGATATTGCCATCATTGACATACAGATGCCTGAAGTCAGCGGATTGGAGGTAGTGAAAATAATAAGGGCCAATGAAAAATTCCTGACTTTGCCGATAATTGCCATGACTGCCAATGTTTTTGTGGAGGAGGAAAGAAAAATAGCGGAAGCTGGATTTGACGGATTGATTTTAAAACCTTTCAAGGAAAATGAAATAGTCAAGAGGATAGGATTGATGTTAGGCCTCACCCAAATAGCTTTTCGCCCGGAAAATCCCACAGAAAACCAAGTGGAGATAAAATCTGATTTGGAAACGACAGACTATGACCTTTCGGACCTGATGAGGTTTTGTATGGGAGACAGGGAAATGCTGCTGGAAGTTATTCAGGATTTTATAAACGCTGCAAAGGAGGATGTAAGGGGGCTGAATTTGGCTTTGGAAAATTCTGATTTTGGGAAAATACTCGAAATTATCCATCGGATGTCCAGTCGGCTTGGCCAGCTGAAGATATCCTGTGCCCAATTGGCAATGGAAATTGAGAGGGATTTAAAACTTGGCAAAACCGTCGAAACAATTGAATCGATCAGAGAATTGGCAAAATATACCACCGAGATCATGGCTAAAATCCAGTCTGAATGGATGCCTGAACCAGCCAAATAATTACTTCAGGCCATATTTTTCCATTTTGTTGTAGAGGGTTTTCCTGTCCATCCCAAGGACTTGGGAAGCTTTTGATTTATTGAATCTCACTTCCTTTAAAACCCTATCAATCATTTCTTTTTCGTGGTTTACCAAATTGCTTTTGTAATCCAAAGCAGGCTCGTGGGATTCAGGATTGATTTCCAATAAATCCTGTGGAAGCAAATCTTTGGTGATTACTTTATTGCCACACAACAAAACTGCGCGTCTGACGATATTTTTCAGTTCACGGAGATTTCCGGGCCAGGCATATTCCATAAAAATCTTTTCCACCTCCGCATCAATTCCGGTGACATTTCTATCTAACTTCATATTGCTTTGCTGGATAAAATGTGCGGTAAAAAGCTTGATGTCCTCTTTTCTTTTCCGCAAGGGCTGCAGGTTGATGGTGAATTCATTCAATCTATGGTAAAGGTCCTCTCTGAAATTTCCTTCCTGACTTCCTGACTTCAGTTCATCGTTGGTAGCGGCAATAATCCGAACATCTATTTCTGTTTCTTTATTTGCTCCGATCTTGCGGATTTTCCTTTCTTCGATAGCCCTGAGCAGTTTGATCTGAATGTCATAACCAAGGTTGCCAACCTCATCCAAGAATATGGTGCCCCCATTTGCCTGCTCAAAATGACCGGTTTTATTGTCCAAAGCTCCGGTAAAAGAACCCTTAACATGACCAAAAAGCTCACTTCCTGCAAGTTCTGAAGACAAGGCTCCACAATCAATCGCCACAAAAGGACTGTCTTTGCGATTGGAATTTTGATGGATTTTCTTGGCTATGTATTCTTTTCCGGTTCCTGTTTCTCCCAAAACCAGCACACTAAGGTCGGTGGGTGCGACAAGGCTGATGAATTCCTCCAATTTGGAGGCGTTGGCGCTGCTCCCTTTGACATAGTCCTGTTCTTTTTTTTCAGCAACAGGCAATTGGGGTTTTGATTCAACGGGTCCTGATAAGGCTTCTTTGACAGTGACGAGCAACTCGTCAGGATTGATGGGTTTGGTGATGTATTCGAAAGCCCCCATTTTCATCGCCTTTACTGCGATTCTGATATCGGAATAATTCGTAATCAGGATGACATTGATTTCGGGGTTTTTCTTGATAGATTGCTCCAATAGTTCCAGTCCATTTCCGTCAGGAAGCCGGTAATCCGTAATGATGAGTTGTGGCCAACCGGATTGGAAAATGGGTACGGCTTGGGCCAAACTGTTGACTGATTGGACCTCAAGGTTATTTTTTTCTAAAAAATTCCGGATAATCCGGGAATATGTCATGTCATCCTCTATCAAAAGTACCTTTTGCATCTCTTTCCGTTCTTCGTTCGACGGGGAGTATAACAAAAAAAGCACCAGAATATTTCCGGTGCTTTTAAATTTGACAAGTTTAGGATTGATTAGTCTTCAATCACTTCTCCTAGGGCAGTATATTTTTTGACAAGTTCTTGGCCCTCGTTGTCAAATTTGATAACGAAATGGCTTGCTGCGTCTTCGCCGCTAACTTTCCAGGCTTCGCTGATTTTCAAAGCTTTCAGAGCTGCGTCTTTTTCAATCGCTTCCTTCACGAGAGCTGGAAGATCGGCAGGATCAACTTTTACTTTTTCTGATTCCTGAGAAACTTTCATTTCAGTGATTACACTTGAAGCGTTGGTAGAGTTTGCCATCAAAGGAGCAGTTGCCATTCCAATAACAAGCATTGCGGGGATAATAAATCGGGTTTTCATAATAATTTGGTTTAGTTAAAATTGATAATTGGTTTTGTTTAATTTTTGGATTGCTATCTCTTGCTTTTGGCATGGAAATAGACATCTCTGTTTTTTTTGAATCGTGATTCAGTTTCAAATTTCCAGTGTATTGCTTTCCTGTTGTCAGGATCACTTCGCCGGTTTTGTAGTTTTTGATTTCCGTTTCATGTTTACCCTATTTGCACATGTCGTGCCAAGGGGAAAAAGGCCCTTATTTAATCATAAACAGTGATTCTATTCTTTAAAAGTGGGGAATCATTACACAAAGTGGGGAATTATTCCCCAAACTGAGGGTGAAACAATCCTATTTGGTCGGGTGGGGCAGGCTCAAAATGCGGGTCATTCTTAAATCCGCTTACCTTTAATTGACTTCTCGAGGTTTAGATCATCTTTGTTTTTAGAATCCAAAAAGTAAAAGGAAGAATAGTATTTGAAAATCTGAAATATGTATATCCGCCTTCTTACCAGTATAGGATTACTTACAGAATGGTCTCGGCAGGCTCGACCACCGGAATTTATTGATATTGAAGGGGGGTGGTAGAAATGCGGCAAAGCCGCATTTCTACCACCCCCCTCTGATCTCACGATATCCGTTCACCGAGCTTGCCGAGGTGGAGAAAAATGATATTTGGCTACAGGTATAAAAGCGGATATACATAATCTGATATTTAGGCAAAAGAATACTCAAAAAAATAAAAAATTGGGCCCGTGGTTTTTTCTGTGGGAACCAACAAAATATTATATAAACCGAACTTTTTTTACTTCCATAAACTTCTAAAAAAGATTTACCTTTACAATTCCAGAAATTACTCGTGTACAAAACCAATGAGTGACCAAATCAAACATGAATGTGGTATTGCGATGATCAGGCTTCGAAAGGAGCCACAATACTACATCGAGAAGTACGGTTCGCCGCTATATGCTCCCAACAGGTTGTACGTCCTGATGCAAAAGCAGATCAACAGAGGTCAAGACGGCGCGGGAGTTGCCAACATCAAGCTTGACACCAAACCCGGCACACGATATATCAGCAGATACCGGTCTATAGAACCCCAAGCTGTTAATTATATCTTTGACAAAATCTATAAGAAATATAAGAAAGCCAAAAAACTGGGCGGGAAGAAGGGGATGAACAATGCACAATGGTTGAAAGAAAATGTCGCATTTTCGGGAGAAGTATGGTTGGGACATCTCAGATACGGCACCCATGGAGAAAACAGTATCGAAACCTGTCACCCGTTTTTGAAGCAAAATAACTGGAGGAGCCGCAACCTCGTCATGGCAGGTAATTTCAACATGACCAATGTGGAGGAATTGTTCAGCAAATTGGTACAGCTCGGACAGCACCCTAAAGAAAAAACGGATACCGTTACCGTCATGGAAAAAGTCGGTCACTTTTTGGACGAAGAAAACCAGCGGATTTTTGACAAATACAAGCACCAATATTCCAATGAACAGATTACTGCCGTCATAGAAAATGAAATCGATGTGGCACGGATACTCAAAAGGTCCTGCAGGGATTTTGACGGGGGATATGCGATGGCGGGAATCATCGGCAACGGTTCAAGTTTTGTCGTCCGCGATCCTTCAGGAATCCGTCCTGCTTATTATTATGCAGATGAGGAAATAGTGGTAGTAGCCTCCGAAAAGCCTGCCATCAAATCCGCATTCAATGTAGATTACAAGCAGATCAAAGAAATCAAACCAGGCCATGCCTTGGTGATCAATAAAGACGGTTCCTACGCAGAGCATGAAATCCTTCCTGCAAGAGAAAAGAAATCCTGCAGTTTTGAAAGGATTTATTTCTCAAGAGGAACTGACCCGGATATTTACAGAGAAAGAAAAGCACTTGGCCGCGCACTTGTGCCACAGGTCTTGAAAGCCATAGATTTTGACCTCAAAAACACCGTATTTTCCTACATCCCAAATACTGCGGAAACAGCCTTTTTGGGCATGATCGAAGGACTCGAGGATTACCTGAGTGCCAAAAGGAGAGAAGTGCTCCTGGAAGGGAAGCCTCATTTGGAGGATCTGGAGGAGCTTCTCAACTTCCGTCCAAGGGTAGAAAAACTCGTCAGCAAGGATGTCAAATTGAGGACTTTTATTACCAATGATTCCGACAGGGATGCCATGGTGGCCAATGTTTATGACACCACTTACGAAGTCGTCAGGGCGGGACTTGATACTTTGGTGGTCATCGATGACAGTATTGTGAGAGGGACTACTTTGGAAAAAAGCATATTGACCACATTGGACAAACTCAATCCCAAGCGGATTATCATCGTCTCTTCGGCTCCTCAGATCCGTTTCCCGGACTGCTACGGTATTGACATGTCAAAGCTAAGAGAGTTTATCGCCTTCCGTGCGACAGTGGAATTGCTGAAAGACAAAAGTATGAGCTATTTGTTGGATGAGGTCTATGAGAAGTGCAATACCAATCAGATTTTGACAGAAAACTATGTAAAGGCACTTTATGAGCCATTTACCGATCAGGAAATTTCAGATAAAGTAGCCGATATCATTACCACTGACGACATCCATGCAGAGGTAAAAGTCATCTATCAAACTGTTGACAATTTACATAAATGCATCCCGGACCATTCAGGAGATTGGTATTTTACAGGCGACTTCCCGACTTCAGGAGGAATGCGGGTTGTGAACAGGGCTTTTGCCAATTACATGGAAGGAAAAGTGGTCAGGGCATACTGATCTTTACCAATATTTAATCCAATGACCAAACTTCAAGTCCCCAAAGCACTTGTTTTTGGTCATTGTTTGTTTAATTAAAATTCATCTTTATCAAACCCGTAATCATGGAAGTCAATGTACCCTTGTTAAAACAGATTTGTGAAATTGCCGGTGCTCCGGGATTTGAAAAAAGAATCAGAGATTTGGTCATCGAATTGGTGACCCCTCTTGCAGACGAGGTCAGGACGGACAACATGGGCAGCGTCATAGCCATCAAAAAATCCAAGAAAAATCCCGATTCCAAAAGAGTGATGGTGGCTGCACATATGGATGAAATCGGATTTATCGTCACCCATATTGATGACAAAGGATTTGTGAGATTCCATGTTTTGGGAGGTTTTGACCCCAAGACCCTGACCGCACAGCGGGTAATCATCCACGGCAAAAAGGATTTGGTGGGTGTCATGGGTAGTAAACCCATCCATGTCATGACCGCTGACGAAAAGAATAAACTGCCTCAGATCACTGACTTTTTTATAGACTTGGGCATGGGCAAAGAGGAAGTGGAGAAGTACGTGACCATAGGAAATCCCATCACGAGAGACAGGGAATTGATAGAAATGGGTGCCTGTGTCAACTGCAAATCCATTGACAACAGGGTTGCGGTTTTTATTCTTTTGGAGACCTTGAGGGTATTGGACAATCCGGCCTATGACGTGTATGCCACTTTTACCGTGCAGGAAGAAGTAGGTATCCGTGGCGCAAATGTTGCCGCACATGGGATCAATCCTGATTTTGGGATAGCATTGGATACAACCATAGCCTTTGATGTACCGGGAGCCCAACCTCACGAAAAAGTCACCGAATTGGGTAAAGGAACTGCCATCAAAATCATGGATGCTTCGACCATCTGCGATTATAGGATGGTGGCTTTTATGAAGCATACTGCCGATCAGCATCAGATTAAATGGCAACCTGAAATCCTAACTGCAGGAGGTACAGATACCGCCGGAGTGCAGCGTATGGGCAAGCAGGGGGCTATCGCCGGTGCGATTTCCATACCGACACGTCACCTGCATCAGGTCATCGAAATGGCCCACAAAGAAGACATCTCCAACAGTATCCAACTTCTGAAGGCTTGTTTGGAGGACATCGATAGCTTTGATTGGAGTCATTGAGAAGGTAAAACATAAAATGAATTTCCATTCCGAGGTCTGATTTTTCAGACCTCTTTTTTTTTGTAAAAAAATTAAATGTTTGTACACAATTATGCCAGTAGATTGGGTATCCATTTAAATTTTTGTCTGCAGACTGAAATATCCGGTACATCCCTGCCCGACGACAGGCGGGGGTCTTCCGACTTCCTCCCGATAGCGGGATCCGTCCCCATGAAGAAGAATTTAGCATTACTGGCAAAGAAGCGTATATCTATGAAAAATTATTCTCTTTCATTCAAAAACAAAATCTAAGGATTTAGATTATAATAAGTCACAAGCGATATAAATTAAGACTATATTTGTATCGCGCACGATATAATATGAATTAACAATACGATTTATGAAAAACAGGTTTTATGATTTTTCTGCCAATAACCTTCAGGGTAAAGAAGTATCCATGTCAGAGTTCAAAGGAAAGACGGTTCTGGTGGTCAATACCGCCAGCCAATGCGGTCTGACTCCACAATATGAAGGCTTGGAAAAACTCAACCAAAAGTACAAAGACAAAGGCTTGGTCATCCTGGGATTTCCCTGCAACCAATTCGGCAATCAGGAACCCGGGGATTCAAAGGACATTGCAGAAGGATGTCTTCTGAATTATGGAGTAAGCTTCCCCATGTTTTCCAAAATAGAAGTCAACGGAAAGAATGCCCATCCAGTATTCAAATACCTCAAACATGAATTGGGTGGAATATTTGGGTCAAGTATCAAGTGGAACTTTACCAAATTTCTGGTAGATGCAAATGGGAAACCCGTCAAGAGATTTTCTCCCATCACCAAGCCCGCAGAAATTGATAAATACCTTAGGAAAATTTTAAAGTAATCACACCGTTTTTATTTCTTCCCCTCCAATAATGCCTGAAAATCCATTAAACCGTCCATTTACTCTTCCAAATGGAGTCCTGATCAAAAACAGACTTTTCAAATCCGCCATGAGTGAAGGACTCGGCAATAAGGATGGTTCTCCCAAGCCAATGCTCGATCTCCTTTATCGTAAATGGGCGGATGGAGGAATTGGTCTATGTGTCACGGGAAATGTCATGATTGACAGAGGGGCACTTGGCGAACCGGGAAATGTGGTGATCGAAGATACCTCAGGATTGGAAGGGTTGAAAACCTGGGCCAAAAACGCCACTGCCAACGGGACACATTGCTGGGTTCAATTGAACCATCCCGGAAAGCAGGCACCCAAGGGACTGAACAAAGAGACAGTTTCTCCTTCGGCTATTCCTTTTAGGAAGGACATGCAGTCTTTTTTCAATACCCCGAGGGAACTGACCGATGCGGAAATCCAGGACCTGATCAAAAGGTTCTCCTTTGCAGCGAAAATGGTAAAGGAAGCTGGGTTTTCGGGGGTTCAGATTCATGGTGCCCATGGGTATTTGGTCAGTCAGTTTCTTTCTCCCCATCATAATCAGCGAACTGATAAGTGGGGAGGTGACCCAGACAGACGCAGAAGGTTTGTATTGGAAGTCTATCAGGCCATGCGGGATGCTGTCGGAATTGATTTTCCAATCGGAATCAAACTCAATTCGGCTGATTTTCAACGAGGGGGTTTTACGGATGAGGAATCTTTAGAAACCATTAAGGCATTGGAATCGGTAGGCATTGACCTGATAGAAATATCCGGCGGTACCTACGAAGCCCCTGCGATGATGGGAACCAAATGGAAGGAAAGCACCCAAAAAAGGGAAGCCTATTTTATGGATTTTGCGGACAAAGCAAGAAAGGCAGTCAAACTACCTTTGGTAGTAACAGGTGGGTTTAAAAGCTATGAAGGTATGGCAGATGCCATTCAATCAGGAAATGTGGATTTTGTAGGTTTGGCAAGGTTAATCGCCGTAGAACCGGATGCACCTCTCAGGCTCCTGAATGGACAATCTCCCAAAATATCTATCCAACCAATTAAAACCGGAATCGGACCCATAGACAAAATGGGCGTGATGGAGACTGTGTGGTACCGCGAACAACTGGAAAGAATGGGCAAAGGAATGGAACCAAAGCCAAACTTAGCCGCCTTTGTCGTATTTCTGAAATTCGTTTATAAACTGATATTCAAAAGAAAAGGGGCACTTAAGGAAAGAGCATCCTGATTTTTATTTTCAATCTAAAATCTTCAATAATTATGGAATCAATTTTCAATCCCACCATTCAGCCCAAAACCAACATCGGACAGATTATCGTCAGGGTCCTGCTAGGCAGTTTTTTGCTTTTTGCAGGTATCAGCCATCTTTCCTTTAATCGGGCAGAATTTTTGGCGCAGGTACCGCCTTGGGTTCCCATGGATCCGGACCTAGTTGTAATCCTGTCAGGAATAGTGGAAATCCTCCTTGGAGCATCTTTGCTTTTCCTTGCCTCCAAAAGGGCGCAAGTCGGTTGGGTGGTAGCGCTGTTCTTCGTACTGATTTTTCCGGGCAACGTTTCGCAGTATCTCAATGGGATTGACGCCTTTGGGTTGGATACTGACCGCGCACGGTTTATCCGTTTGTTTTTCCAGCCGGTCCTGATAGTCATGGCATTGTGGTCCACAGGCGCTTGGCAGGCTTGGAGAAACAAAAATTAGAAGAGTGAATTGATTTATATGCGATTCCTTTGCTTGTTAATTAATTGTAAACCAAGCTTATTAAGATATTCATTGATATTAGAAATTGATAGATATTGATAGATATTGATGAAGTAACCAATGGTTATTTGGTTAGACATTTCTTCTCAAAAGGAAATAATCAATGCCCGACGGAATATATGTATCAACTAATATCTAGTATCAATCAATATCGATTTAAACATCAATTTCCATTGGATTAGGATAATGTTGATTAAGTGATAAGACGTTCGATAATTTAAATGAAATGGAGCAACTAAAACTTGATAACCAGATATGTTTCCCAATGTATGCGGCCTCAAGGTTGATCATCAGGGAATACCAGCCCCATCTGGACAAACTTGGGATTACTTATCCTCAGTATTTGGTCTTGTTGGTTCTTTGGGAGGAGGATGGGATTTCTGTCAATGACATTGCCCATAAGTTGATTTTGAATACCAATACAGTGACGCCACTTTTGAAGCGGGTGGAGACATTGGGATTAGTTTCCAGGATTCGATCTGAAGAAGATGAGAGGAAAGTCATTGTAAGGCTTACTGAAAAGGGAAGCGCAATGAAAGCAGAGGCCGCCCATATTCCTTATAGCTTGATGGCGGACATTTCCCCTGATGAGCTCAAGATGGAGGAATTGGTAGCCTTGAAAATAAAACTGGAAGAATGGATTGGTTTTTTGAAAATGAAATCTGAAAAAGTGTAGAATTGAGTCTGTTGTGACTTTGATTCAAAATATTCACTATTGAATCACCTGATGATTCGATTTCTTTCCATATAAAACCCCGGAGATTTTGAAATCTCCGGGGTTTTGGTTTATAGGATGTAGTATTAAAGGCCGAACCTATATTGGATGCCCGTCATCAACTGGGTTCTTGAACCCAAAAAGCCAACTTCGGCACGGAACATCAGACTTTTATTTAATTGGTATTGAGATCCAACAATAAAATTCCACAAATCCGCAGGTCTTCTATCCATTGTATATTGGATGGTACTTGATTCTCCATTATTCAGCGCACCGTCCACTGCAACAAGAAAAGTACTCGCTTTTTCAATAGCAAGATTGGCGGCGGTAAACTTAGCGATGTTGACAGGATTGAGCCTTTCTACACGGGAAAGTCCTTCCCACCATTCATCTACCCTTACCTGTGCAACTTCGACTTTTTCAAAACCCAGATCTACTTTTGGCTGGAGTTGATCCACAGGTAGGACTTCATCAAAGTTTACTGATCCGCTTTGTTCCCTATTGATATCGATTCTGAAGCCACCCACCCAAACTGCTATTGCGCTTTCAGGTCTGTTGAGTTTGAAGTTTTTGCCAAACCTCGGCCCAACAACAAATGTTCTTGTTGGCACGCTTAATTGCGGTACATCTGTCCAAGCTATGTTTAAGTCTAAAGCTATAAAACCTCCGCCCACGCCGATGGTGGGAGTCATTCCAAACCCGAATGTGCCTGCATTGAAATCCACCCTGGAAGCTCCTGAGAATACTTCAGAATCAAAATTAAGAGAATCAGGAAGCCAAACGCTATATCCAACTTCGGTGGATGCACTCGTCCGCGCCAATATTCCATAGACATTCAGGAAAGGGAAGACCCAAACATCCGGCCTTACAGAAATGGCTCCTGCTCTTGAAACAGCAGTATTGAATCGGACGATGTCATCCACGTCAAATTTTTGTCCTCCGTTGAACCCAACCATTAGATTTTCGAGTACAATATCTGATTCTTGCCATAGATAATTTACACTAATACCTGCAGAATAGGGGAGGGAAAACCCTGCTTTGGTCGCCCGATCTCCCCAAATTGGAAGGACATAGGGATATTCAGCTGCTTTGACACTGTCAATGTAAGATTGATTTTTTGGACCCACTTCTCTATTTGTAAATACCTGAGAGAAGCCGGTGCTGACCGAAATAAGTAACACAAACCAGATAATTAGGAAACGCTTCATTTTTGAAAAACAGTTAATTGGTTTAAGGATAATAAACTGAAGAAATTTTTTACTTTTTATGAGACTAGGTTATTTTGACCGGAACATAGAAATAATTGACCTTGGTGATCAAAACCCCATCTTTGAAGATTTCATCAAAACCCGGGTCGTTTAAAAGATAAGTAGGCATTCCTGTGGCGCCGACATTGGATCTGACCAGAACTCCCGTGCTGATAAAGGAGTTTTCTTTGACTATGAAATGAAAGTAAAATCCCAAGTTGAAATTGTTTAATGCTTCAGAATCATTGTATCCGTTGAAGTTGGACCTATTTAAACCACCTGTCAATCCAAATTCTATTTTTTCGATATTGAGGGCCTCTCCAAATAATAAACCGATGATGATTTGGGCTTTGGATGGAATTGAAATAGAAAAAAGTATTAGAAGGAGAAATACTTTAAGTTTATTTGCCATTATGAATTGAACCATTCTTTTCACGACCAAATTGACCAAAAAAATGGTTTACATGGTAATTGCATTGTAAGGTATTTTAACTCAATTGATGGAATGTTTGCAGGTATTTCCTCTTAAGGGGACAATTGGGGGGTATCAGCTTCAAAAAAAAATAAGCTCCTGGGGCGTAATAATTTTTTGAAAAACAAAGGATAAACTCTTGGATTTTCGTTTGACCAAGGCTTTGAAAAAGTTACATAAGCAATATTGCCAAAAAGATGAATGTTGCTGTTTAATCTTTGGATTGAAGTAGAAAAAAGCGCTACATCCGACTTCAGTCTTCCGTCTATTTTGAAATGGTATTTTGGACCACAAGCAAAGAAAATGGGAATTATGTTAAATGTATGTACACAATTATGCCAGTAGATTGGATATCCATTTAAATTTTTGTCTGCAGACTGAAATATCCGGTACATCCCTGCCCGACGACAGGCGGGGGTCTTCCGACTTCCTCCCGATAGCTATCCATAAGCGTCAAGCTAAGAAGAAATTTAGAATTTCAAGATGGTTGTTTTTGCCTTTTTTGGTT
>NZ_JAKZAL010000040.1 GCF_022538115.1 Cognataquiflexum rubidum
GAGGTTTAGTGTAAGATTTATTTGATACTTAAAGTTACATTAACCTCTTGGCTTTACTTAATTTAAACATACAGGCTATTGGGGTGTCCGATTCTCTGGTATCAGGTTTTCGGAGGGAGAATTGAAGGTATGTTTTGGGTGAATAGTTAAGGAAACTCCTGCCTATTCAAAACCCCGAGTGGCGGTGCATTAGAATTTGTCTTAGAATCAGAATGGCGGAAGGACCTTGCACGGGGCTATAATTATTTCGCCCCGATGGGGTTATTTGTCGAAGGGGTAAACTAGGAGGATGCGCCAATAATTTCAGTATTGGGGATTTTTCAAATTAGGGGATTCTTGACTGATCTGTTTTAGTGTAAAAATTAATATAAGTCAAATTATTCCTATTTGTAAAAGGAAATCAGATAAAATCTTAGTAAGTCAATTTTATTATTTGACAGATTAGGTATATTGTACACACCTTAATCATGTTAAGGAAAAGACTTAACACCCCGATCTCTATGAATACAGAGGACATCTTTGAATTGTTTTTACTTGAAAATGAAGGTTTGTTTAAATACAGTCTAGTGAGAAGTGTAGGGATCCTGACACCCCAAATCACCCAATACCAAGACAGTGAGATCAACCTTTTGCTTCACTTACATGCCGGGGACTATCAGGAATTTGTAGATACGCTTGTGGAACTTATGGTGAGGGAACTCAATTTGAGCATGGGAGTAAATGGGTTGGATACTAAGACTTCACCATTGATAAGGGATGAAATTGAACGTGAAATCAGTCTCCCAAAGCATACTTCTCAAACATACGTCCTAAGCGCCTATAATAAAGAGAGTTTACTTCGTGTTTTACCTATCGTAGCAGGAATGAAAGGGAAATTGGATAAAGGTCTGAAACAATTACAAGGCATTGGTATTTTTGAGGTGGTAACCGAGGTGCTTTTTTTCTTTGGATTGGATGGTATGTTACAATATGATGGTGCTTTAGGGTATTTTTTATTGGCTTTGGAATCTGATCCTGAAGAACTACAACCCATTTTGGATGGATGGATAGAAAAGTTGTCTGATGAGGAAAAGGAGTGGGCAGCAGAAACGGTGCTTGTGTGGTACATCCATGAAAATTTTTCAGACAACCAAACTGAATCCATGGGGTATTGCTTTGAAGGTATTTGGCAGAAAATACCTTCAAGAAAAAGGGAAAGATTGATAATTAAATTTAACAAGTTGCTTGATGAGGCTCCGGATGAAATGGTATGTTTTGCTTGGGAATTGATGTCTGGTGGAGAGGTATTCATGAGTTTATCAGATGACATCAAACGTCGGTATATCAATTCTTATTTTTTATTTAAGGATGAAATGTTTAGAAAACCTGATTTATTGAATATGATAGTCGGTGAATTGCAACAATATGGTATGGGTATGTTGGATGAAAAAAATCACAAAGATGCTTCGAAGGTGTTTTTAAATTTTTATCTGGAGTTTGGGGGGCTGACCGATGAAGAACTAACAGCGAATGAGTTGGAAGGAGTCCATTTGATTCCAGGGCTGCTATATAATAGTAATCCAGAATTTTTGGGATGCTTTCGGGAACAGCTTCAGCGGTTTGTTTCTTCAAGAATGAAATCTCCTGATGAAAGGAATAAGATTGCATTGTTAAATGATTTGATTGATGCTATAAATAATAGGGCTGATCTGGAAGCGGGGAAGAAATGGGGAATGATTGAGGTTTTTAAGAAAATTAATTAAATTATTTATAAAAGGATTGATTTATTCTAAGGTATTGGTTAATGATTTTTTTATAGAAAAGGGTTAATTGTTTAATTGGTCATTTTGTTAATTAATGTCGGATTTTCAGGTTGCCGAATTCGAAAAGTTTTGATTGTTCTAATAGTCTTAATTGTTGTCTGTTTGTCTTGCTTCTTTTGTATAGGATCTAAAAAATCGGGTAAAACTCTACATTGAGGTAAAAAATCAATTACTTTTTGCTGTCCTCAAAAGCTTTAAATTAATCTTAAAACCTAAGAACTTAGATTTTGAACAAAAAGTCGGTATAAAACTACCTCAACCTGTATTTCTACTTTATACCTTAGAAAATCGAGTTTTTTTATTTTTTATATAATCCGATAGTTTTTTTTGATTACCTGCTAATTCGAAAATACAGTTTGATTGGTATTCTTGTGGAACTGATTTTCTAAAAATTTTGAATAACATTTTTAATAATTCCTCTTCTCTGCCTAATTCGTAACAAGAACATAATAAAACGTATTGTTTTTCACTTGTTATGTTCCTTTCTTCTTCAGCATTTCTTTTAGCTTCAATAGGGATTATCCAAACTACTCCAAATAGTTCATTGTCTTGCGTTAACGTAAACATTTGTTGCCCAAATTCAATTCTGCTAAGACAATCCAAAAACAAAGATGATCTAGGTATTCCGGTTTTTTTTTCGTCCCAAAAGAAAAGGTCCAAAATTTTGTTGTTGCGGAGTATAAGATTCCCCAATGTCTCATTTTCAGTTAAGCTTTCATCGAGATATGGCCTTAAAATATCTAAGCCATTAAGTCTTATACAGGCGGATTTTGAACCTAAGAAATATGTGGTAAATGGTTTTTGGATATTCAATATTTTATCTTTAAAACCCAGGAAATAATTTTTCCAATCAAGATAAGAATCTAAGATTTTTTCCCAATTCAAGCCCGTTTTAGTTTGTTTCTCCAATCCTTTTTTTACTTTTTGCTTTAAACTTTCCCTGAATTTCACCCTCCAAGCAAAGGTTTTGGGGCCAAACCACCATTCAAACGCATCTCCTTGTTTGTTAGCTAAAATCGATTTATAACCATCTGCCCCTCCAGGTGTCAAGTCGAAATAAGGGATGTTTGTATCACTTAATTCTATCCCTAACATTAAAAAATGTAAGATTCCAGGTGAATATTTTGAATAGAAAGGAGAATGGCAGTTTATTCCTTGAAGGTGAACGATATCTGTACCCATTATCCCAACATTGGATGCGATAAGTATATTATCTACTGACAGTGAAGTTACATGAACATGCCCCAAATCAAATAATCGAAGTAAAAAGTCCTTTCTATTTGGTTCATTAAAAAAGAAAGTTTTGTTGTAAATGGCACCCTTCCGAAAATCACTTTGCAATGCCATTTCATCAATCAATAATTCAAATTGCTTAAAATCAGTTATTCTTGAAAAACGCAAATCTCCTATCCTATTTAAACGATTAATTTTCTCTTTTCTATTTTTCTTTTTAAGCTCAAGCTGAAGGCTTTCTTTATCCGTTTGCATTATGGGATGAATGTAATGTCTAAAAAATGAACGATGCTTAAGAAAGCTGCTTGTTTTGAAGACATCAAGAGGTGTAGTTCCAGGGACATATTTCATGTAAATGGATTTAGAAGGAAAAGTCTTTTGAAATTCTTTCAAAGCGGATTCCACGAAATCATTTTGCCTTTGAGGAGTGGATAACCACACTTGGTATTCTGCTAAATCAAATCCAGGACCGGTAAATCTTCCATTTGATTCAGTCAAAACCCATAGTCCTGTTAAGGATTTACCATCCCAATCACAAATTATGGTAGGTTCCTGGCCTGTAAAACATTGAAACCACGTCAAAACAAAATCTTTTGATTGAAAAATTGTAGCCCAAGGGCAGAAAGAATGTAATTCATCCCACGCCTTCAAGAAATCTCCATTTTGAATTAAAGTGCGAGACTGCAAAGGCAAATGTAAACTGTAATTGTTCATCAGGTTTTGATGGTTAATTTTAATCTATATATCCACAAACATGGATTCCCAAAATTAAGGTAAAAAAATAATTGGCATTTTAAATTTTAAAACTGGCATACTACCTTGACCTAAAAAAAGGCGTGCTTAGTGCGATTATTTATTTTTATTTAAAATTCAGGTCTTTACACCAAGATTAATTTCAGCTGAAATTTTGAGTGTACGCCAGTTTACTCAATAGAATCTTTTTAAAATAATTGGTTTCACAAAAGATCGCCCATTAGAATTTCTGAGCATTACTTTTCATTTTGTAAACGTCAACAATAAGTTCCTTTAATGATTCTGCGACATGGGAGGCAAGAAAATTTTCTTGGGCAAAATGGTAATTCTTATTTGAAATTTTGATTAACCAATTTTGGTCGTTAATGATCGCATTCACATTATTGACGGCCTTAATTATATCCAGATCTTCAAGTAATACACCCATTTCTTTGTCAACAAAAAAATCTTTTAAACCTCCAACAGCTGTAACCATGCAGGGAATCCCGAATGCCATTGCCTCTAAAACTGACAAAGGCATTCCCTCAGAATAGGATGGAAAAAGGAGAAAGTGACCTTGTTCCAAAAGAATTCTTTTTTCAAGGCCCTCTACATGACCTAAAAAATGAACATCTTGGATATTATTCATCGCCACGAAATCCTTGGCAGGTTTGAGAAAACTACCCTCTCCCCCTATCTTAAATTGGATTTTTTTGTTCGGGTTAATAAGTTGAATTTGCTTATAAATCTGAAGTGCTTCAATTATACCTTTTGCCTTTTCCACTCTCGCTAAAAAAATAAAAGTGAAAATAGATTTATCAAGAAATTTTTTTGCAGGATTAACATAGCCTTCAATCAAGTTATTTTCCACAACTGTTTTCCCCAAGTATATTTTTTGATCAAACCCCCAGGACTCCAATTTCGATTTAAAATCTTTTGCCAATACAACCACAGATGAGGCTTTTTTAAACTGGTTTAAAGGAAATTTATTAAAGCCCGAATTCATTTCAACTTGCTCTTCATACTCTTTATTCCAACCATGAAAAAATACCATAAAATTTTTTTTAAAAAGTTTCAAAATGAAGATAAATACTGCATCCCTGCTGCATCCAGATTTGGCTAAGGAAGTATTTAATACTATGAAATCTGTTTTATAAATCATTAAATGAGTTAAGAACTTTGTGTAATCAAGTAAATAGCTAACTATAGCCCACTTTTCATGATTTGAAGATCTATTCCCTCTAAAAAAATACTTATAATTTGATCCAAAATAAGGACGTATGGATTTGTAAAACAAAGTAACTCCTCCCGTTTTGAAAAAATGGGGAACAAAAATTAGCACTTTAGGATCACTTTGCATAATGTTAGGTTAATTACTTTTTTGCAGTGAAACCATTTTTTTTCTGAACTCTGATTCTTTATTTGAATTAAATAATCCTTTCAATATATCCCATCTGCTACCAAAAAACAATTTTGCAAAAATAAATGGAATATTTCCTTTGGATATTCCAGTTCTCGGAACACTTAAAGGATCATCACTTTTTGAAAACCTTTTGTTTTCTGTAGAAAAAGCCAACTTTACTCCACTTTCCCTAAGAATTTCCATTTCACGTTTGGAAAAATCTAAGGAGGGAATACCATTTGGATATGCAAACCACTTCACTTTTTCTCCAATCATTTCCTCCAATTCTAAAATGCAAGAACTAATTTCGTAAATAACAGTTGAATTGTCCTCATTAGCCAAAATTGGGTGATTGTAAGTATGGGCACCTATTTCAACAAGGCCCGATGCTTTTAATTCTAATAATTGCTCTAAATTTATTCCCATTCGAGGTTTAGGTTTAATACCTTGTGACAACCTAAAAGAGTCTATGAGCTTTATCAATTCTTCAATTGGTAAATGTTTCAAAACTGCATAAAGTTGGTGCTTTCCTTCATACTGCATTGAGTGATCATAAATTTTTGAATAATACTCAAAAAACTTCTGAAAATCATAACCACTTATCTCCTGAAACCAAAAATTTTTCCCTTCTCTTACACACAAAGGAGAAACATAAATAGATATGGGAATTTGGTATTTTTTTATGATTGGAAATAAATGAGTGTAAACACTTATATCACCGTCATCAACAGTGATATGGCATGCATTTCTTAAATCAGTACCATGGTAGTAAAAATCTTCCAAGTCAGAAAGAGAAACAAAATGGTAATGGCTTTTTAGTAATATCAAAATACGTTCCATCCACCTAGAGTTTTTAATGACATGGAAGTTAATGACAGTGTTTTTAAATTTCATAATAAAAACATAGAGATATAATATTGGTGGTAAAACCTTGTATATATGTTGAATAAGGTGTTTTGGTAAAGTTGTCAATAATAAATTAATGGGTGAATTTATTATTGAAACTCTGAATTTATTAAATAAAATCAAATAAGAAATAGTTGGGCAAGAAATAATCGAAAATTATTGCAATTACTCAGCAAATTATTCTATTTCTAAATTTCGAGTTGTTTGAAATCAATATCTAATGCTGCAAATGTATTTTTTGGATTGTAAGAAATCTTCAAATCATAATTCATACCAGACAGCTTTTCAGGTTTTTCATCCCATACACAAAATATCAACCTGTTATTTTTGGTTATTGTATAAAAAATTTGATTCTCCTCCAAACGTTTCAAAGCATCGTTCAAGAATTCCCATCGACATATTTCGAAGGTATAGTCATCAACTAAAAGCAATTGTGAAATATCCATAACCCTTAATTCAATTTCTCCAAGAATCTTGTTTTCATTAAATTTCTCAAACTTGCCTAAAAAATGAATCCAATCAACTTCCTTATGGATGTTACCTATTCGTAACTTAAACCATCTGTTTTTAATTGAAGCTCTCTTTTTATCTATCCAAACGCTAATATCCATTGGACGAATCCCTTTGCGGAGCAGGAGATTTCTAATTGGGATTCTAAATTTTCTTTTTAATAAAGAAAGTCTATTGCGTGAAATTAGCAATTCAAATAACTCCTCACTTTCATTAGAAAATCTCTCTTTATAAGAGTCGTTTCCGGGAGATAGTTTTAAGTAATTGATACCTTCCTCTTTTAACCTTAATACAAGTAAATATAAATGCACCAATCCAGGAGAATACTTACTATGAAAAGGGGAATATGTTATTAATCCTGCCAAATGAACTGTATGGTCTCCATCTTTGATCATGATAATGGCTCCAATCAATTCTCCATCTAACCAAAGAGCTGTGGCATGCAGAATTCCCATTTTAAACCATTCCATAAAAATATTTATCTCCTCCTTATTTAAGGGGAATGGGATTTTGTTGAATGCTGCCCCCTGTCTTAGGTTGTGAAACACTTCAACATGATTCAAAGCAAGCTGTAGTCTTTCCAAAGAATTTAAATGTTCGAAAAGAAGTTCTCCACTCTTATTGACTCTGTTGAACTTAGCCTTAAAATGTCTTTTATTTATAATTTTTTGATAATCATCCAATTTAAAACCTAAAATTGGGTTGTGATATTTCTCAATAACGCTGTATTTAAATACCTTATTATTGGAAGCCATTTTTTTAAAAGATTCCAGATTGGGCAAGGATTTTAAATTGATTTCGCAACCTGGAATATGATTGATCAATCCCAGTAATCCTTTTTCCCAAAAAATATCTTCATAACCTTCTACTAACAACCAAGTTTGATACAAAGCGTAGAAATGACCAGATCCAACCAAATGTTTAGACAATTTCCCTGATTTGATGTCAATTTTTCTTGCTAGTGGTAAAAGTCCGATTAACGAACCATTTAAATACATCAAAAGAATCAATGGAGAATATTCCTTTTTGTTTTCTTCTAACCAAGGAAGAACAAAATCAGGAGATTGAAAAACAGAGTATACTGATGAACATTGCATCAAATGATTCCATTGTCTCAATAAATTAGAGTCATATAATTCTTTCAAACCGGAGTCACCTTCAAGAAATCGTACTTGAGAATAATTTCCGTTTTCAACTTTTACCATATTGATTGTAATTTACTCAAAAATATTTTGGTGATTAACGAGATGATATTTTATTCAGAGTCCACAAAATTTAAATCATTTTAAAGGCTGTAAAATCATTTTGTAACAAAGAGTGTTTTGATTCAAATAAATGAAAGCCAATAAAACACGGAATTAAATATGGTTTTTAATCATTATGCTTTGAGGTAAATATATTTATTCAGAGAAATTAATATATATTGACTCTACAATTTAACCAATTGTTTATAGGCATTCTTGGTAAATTTTTTCAAAAGCTGTTCCCATCCGTTCTAAAGTGAAATCCTTAAATATCCGTTCCTTGGAGTTTTTTCCCATAATTTCCATTTTTCGAGGATCATTTAAAAGATTATCAATCAAATTTGCAATTTCTTCCTCAGATTCATCATTTAATAAGTATCCATTAATTTCATTTTGAATAATCTCTTTGGTACCACCGGCATCATTTGCAATAA
This sequence comes from Cognataquiflexum rubidum, assembly GCF_022538115.1. Lineage (GTDB taxonomy): Bacteria > Bacteroidota > Bacteroidia > Cytophagales > Cyclobacteriaceae > Cognataquiflexum > Cognataquiflexum rubidum. Next base: position 8,264 of record NZ_JAKZAL010000040.1, read on the forward strand.
CAGGTTTTCCTAAAGCCATATACTCTATCAATGCATTTGATATTCCTTCACCATGAACATTTTTATTTGTGAAAAGCACACCAATATCCGCTGCATTAATTAGGGATTCCACATGGGTGGTTCCAGCCATCGGGATGAGATTTGGATATTCACTAGTTAAATCTTTACATTCTTGGAATAAGCCTTCCCCTCCACCTTTGAAGAATCCGATTCCAAGAAACTTAACATCATTTCTTATTTTGCTAAGAGCAATCCCAATTTTAAAAAATCTTAGATAGTCTTTGTTCGCGGAAAAGGACGCAACCATAACTATTGTAAATTTTTTACCCATACCATAACTTTCCTTTATATCTTCAATAGAAATCAAATCTTGAAAGCGATTTAAATTTACTCCATTGTATATTACTTTACTCTTTAATTTAGGAGGGCTATAAGCTTCAAGGCCAGCGAAGGAATTTGATAGAATAACATCTGAAAACCGAAAGTTAATATTTGAAACAATTTTTTCTTGGAAAGAAATTTTAGGGGGGGCAGAAGTGATTTGGCTATTGACTAGTTTGGCTTGACGGAATTTTATTTTATAGGGCAAAGTTATAAAAGTTTGTATGTTTCCCCATGAATGAATGATGTCTGGTTTAACCCTCTTTGCGATTTTAAAAAAATCCCAAAAAGTCCTTAATCCTATTCTTTCACTCTCCATTTGAACCCACTCCATTTTCAACTTTTCAAAATTGTCAAAGTATATTTCAGTCTTTTTCGTAACCAAAATCAAACGGTATTTCTCATTATTTCCCAAAAATGTGATAAGTTCTAACAATCTCCTTTCTTTGCCTCCTGAGGCTAATGAACCTATAAAAAATAGGATAGTAATTTTTTTGGAATCCATAGGTGAAAATTTTGTTGTCTATTTCAATGCCAATACTAATTATTTTTACTCATCCTAACCAATATATCCTTTGAAAAATGAACCAAAAGTCCTTCCAATCGGATTTTTGATCTACATTATAAATTTCTGAATTTAAAAAACAAGTTAATAAAGGGATAAAAACAATAAAGGCAATTGTGAATTCTTGCTGAATAATGTCAAAACACCACCCATGTCAGGAAGATCAATTGACCTCATCAATGATTATAATTGAAATTAGTTTGTAAAGGGGTAGAAATGATTAAAATAAATAGAACAAAAGTAATAAACAATTTCAAAGAATTATTTTATTTTTGGGGTAATCATTCCAATCCAATTAAATTTAAAAATGAATCTTTTTATTTGAGAATCATTTGAACAAATTAATTTTTGTGCTTAAAAACTCTGTTTTTTATCTGTCATTTTATTGTCATCCAAGAACTTGAATTTTCAAACTATCTATCTCATGAAAGTAATAAACGTAATATTGTCAGGTGGTGTAGGAAGCAGGCTTTGGCCTCTTTCTAGAAAATCAAGACCCAAACAGTATCTTCCAATCTTTAATAAACAAAGTTTATTTCAAAAAACAGTTTTCAGAAATTCAGAATTTTGTGACCAAATTACAATTGTTGGCAATAAAGATAATCACTTATTGTCCCATGCAGATATGCTTTCTTTGGGTATTAACGATTATAGTGAGATGATTGAAGCTTTTCCAAAGAATACCGCAGCGGCTATCGCTTTTGCAGCTTTTTCCACTGAACCTGAAGACATCTTATTTGTTACACCATCAGACCAATTAATTGAAAATAATAAAGAATATCTTAATAGTGTTGATAGAGCAATACAATTGGCAAAAGAAGGCTATTTGGTAACTTTTGGTATTTCACCTTCAAGAGTAGAAACAGGGTATGGTTACATTGAATTTCAAAATGAGCATGTGATCAGTTTCAGGGAGAAGCCTGATTTCCATACTGCTTCCAATTTTGTAAAATCGGGAAATTTCCTCTGGAACTCAGGTATGTTCTGTTTTAAGTCATCGGTTTTCTTGGATGAATTGAAGATGCATACACCAAAAGTATTTGAATCGTCCCTTTCGGCCTTTAATAAGAAAGTAAATAATTTTTTACCTGAAAAAGAAACTTTGGAAATTCCTTCGATTTCAGTTGATTATGCTGTGATGGAAAAAACAAAGAAAATAAAGGTGGTCAAATCAGAATTTGGGTGGTCGGATATGGGATCTTTTGAATCTATTTATGATTATTTAAAATCCGAAGGACATCCAGTAGATGAAAACGGGAATATGGCCATAGGTATTGATATCCACCCAGAATTTGTAGGTTTACGAGATACCATTTTTGTATTCACTAATGATGCATTACTTATTTTGAATAAAGCCGACTCTCAAAAAATCAAACAAGTTTATGAAAGGCTTGAAAAAGAAAATCCAAGCCTTGTCTCATAATAATTTTTGCTATTTACTTTAAAACCCCATTCATCTTTGGTTTAACTTGATATGAAAAATATTTTAATCGATATTAAACATCCTGCCCAATTAAATCTATTCAAAAACATATCCAAAAGGCTTCAACAAAAAGGATGGAATGTAATAATTTGCTATCTTGACAGAGGTAAATTGCCAAAAATAATTGAAAAAGAATATCAGGGTTTTGATTGCTTTAAAATTGGTAGCAGCAAAGGAACAAAATGGTCAATTTTTTGGAATGGAAATGTTGTCAGAACTGCTGATTTTATCAAAATAATTAGGGATAAAAAAATTCATCTTTGCCTCGCTGCAAGCAGCGCGCCATTGGCCTTGGCATGTTTATATTGCAGGATACCTTTATTACAGTTTTATGATGATCCTGAGAGAAAGGGCATAAACAAAGTAAATGAAATTCTCTCAACGAAATTGTTTTTTCCACCAATCATAAAGAAATCATCAAAAATTGAGTGGTTCAACTGTTTAAAGGAATGGAGTTACCTGAGCCCATCCTACTTTAATGCAAACCCCTCTGTTTTAGATAAATTTGGTTTAAAACCATATGGTTACGTTTTTGTAAGAGAGGTAAGCAATAAATCATTTAATTATTATAATCAGATGGATGCCATTGTTTGCAGTATTTCAAGTCAACTCGATCAAAACTTTCCTTTTTTACTTTCACTTGAAGACAAAACCATCAAAGATAAATTCCCTTCAAATTGGATCCTTTTGGAGGAACCTATAGAGGATATACATTCTCTCATATACTATTCAAAACTCACAGTTTCTTCAGGTGACAGCATGGCAAGGGAAGGTTCTATGCTCGGTGTACCCAGTATTTATTGCGGGATTAGAGAAATGAAAGCCAATCAGCTGCTGATTGATCGCGGCATTTTAGAACATTACCCTTTGGAAAATGCGATAGCACCAATTAATTCATCACTCCAAGCTGAAACTAAAGCCTACCTTCAAGATAAAATACGGGAAGATTTATTGCTCGAATGGGATGATATGAACACATTTATGGAAAATAAAATCAAACAATATATTAAATAAAAAAAATGGAAATCTCAATTTTTGGACTTGGTTACGTCGGATGCGTAAGCCTAGGTTGTCTCGCAAAAAATGGACACCGAGTCATCGGAGTGGATGTTAATCAATTCAAAGTAGACCTTATTAATAAGGGTTTACCTACGATCGTCGAAAAGGATATAGATAATATCATTTCAGAAGAGTTTAAAAGAGGCAAAATAACTGCGACTGTTTTTGCTGAGGAAGCCGTCTTGAATTCAGAAGTAAGTATACTTTGCGTAGGTACTCCTTCTTCTCCTCAGGGCCATTTAAATTTGAGTTATATTTATAAAACAGCTGAACAAATTGGGGAAGCTCTCGCTAAGAAAGATAGTTTCCATGTTGTCATCATCAGGAGTACAGTAATGCCGGGCACCAATAAAAAAATCGGTGAAATTATAGAAAATAGTTCCGGCAAAAAAAGAGGGGTTGCCTTTTCGGTTGTATCTAATCCTGAATTTCTTCGAGAAGGTTCGGCTGTAAAAGATTACTATAACCCTGCAGTTACTGTAATTGGGGGTGATCATGAACTTGCCTTAAAAAAGGTAGCTTCAATTTATGAAGAACTTGATGCTCCTATTGAGATAACTGATATAGAAGTCGCTGAAATCATTAAATATGTGAACAACTCGTTCCATGCCCTTAAAATCACCTTTGCAAACGAAGTGGGAAATATTTGTAAAGCACTTGAAATAGATTCACACCATGTGATGCAAATATTCTGCAAAGATACTCATCTCAATATTTCACCTGCTTATTTCAAACCCGGTTTTGCATATGGGGGATCTTGTCTTCCCAAAGATCTGATGGGTATGGTCACCTTAGCACATGACCATTACTTACTTTCTCCGGTTCTCAATGCGATACATGATTCTAACGAAAACCAAAAAAGACTTGCATTTGAGATAATCCAAAGAACAGGAAAGAAGAAAATTGCCTTGATGGGTCTAAGTTTTAAGGAGGGTACAGATGATTTGCGATATAGTCCTTCTGTCGATTTGGCTGAAAAAATGATTGGTAAAGGTTATAGCCTATCGATTTATGATAAAAATGTGCACCTTTCAAAACTCGTGGGTGCCAATAAACAATTTATTGATGAACATTTGCCTCATTTATCCGATCTTATCACCAATGACCCAATGGAGGCGATTGAAAGTGCCGATATCATTTTGATCAACCACAAAAACTTTGATGGTCACAAATATAAATCCGCACTTTCCCAAAAATCTGCGGTAATTGACCTTGTCCGGATAGAGGATTTGGAGAATCTACCTAATTATCATGGTTTGTGCTGGTAAATGGAATGAATTTAGTTTATTTTAAAATATAATTTCTCCAAATGGATGCTATTCTTTCTTCTACATTAAAATTGCAGGAGCATATTCGATCAAATGGGTACAGGGGATACGATCCCTATGACACTCTTTTGTCTCCCTATTTTAAACTCCCCATTCTAAAGTCTCGGATAATTAGGTTTGGAGCTCAACAAGTTTGTAAAAGAATACCCATCAACCTAAGAAGGATTCTATTGGTAAAAAAAGGATTAAATCCTGTTACAATTGGCCTTTGCATCCAAGCATACTCTTATTTGGGGAAAGCTATTCCGTCAGATGAGGGATTTTACAAAAAAGAAATTGATTTTCTACTTGATCTTTTGGTCCAAAACAAGTCAACCGGTTATAGTGGTTTTTGCTGGGGTTATGATTTTGATTGGGAGGCTCGATATACCAAAATCAACGCCTATGTGCCCACAAGCGTAGCGACCGGAATAATAACTAATTCATTATTTGAAAGTTATTTAATTTTTCCAAATGAAAAGATTAAAGAAATTATTCTAGATGCAAGCAACTTTGTATTGAAAGATCTTAACCGTTCTTATGAAGGCGAACTATTTTGCTTTTCATATTCCCCTGTTGACAATCAATTTGTGTTGAACGCTTCTTTAAAAGCTGCTAGGTTGCTTTCACAAGCATATTACTTTAATTTAGATCCAGAATTTAAAAAAACTGCGAAAATTGCAGTACAATACGTTACACAAGTCCAAAGAGAGAACGGATCTTGGCCTTATGCCATGCATGATGCTCGAACATGGGCTGACAACTACCATACCGGCTACAACTTGGATTGTATAAATGCTTATATGACTCTTTGCCAAGACAATGAATATATCCCTGAATTCGAAAAGGGGCTACACTTTTATGTTAATCATTTTTTTGAAAAGGAAGGAATCCCAAAATTTTACGACAATAAAACTTATCCAATTGATAGTACAGCAGCAGCACAATCACTCTTGTCTCTCAGTAGATTTGGGTATTTAGATTTGGCAAAGAAAGTGGCATTATGGATGGGGAAAAATATGCAGGATAAGAAAGGAGGCTTTTATTTTAGAATTCACAAACATTACAAAGACAAAAACATATTTATGCGTTGGAACAATGCATGGATGTTTGCAGGTTTAAGTTATTACCTATACCAAAATCATAACAATGAATATGAAAACAAATAGGTTTAAAAAAAGCGGATTTAAAGGTGAAGTCATCAAATATTTTCATTTTTTTTATTTAAGCTTTGCCAACCATATTGTATCAAGGATTCCAAGTTATTTTTTAAGAAGATTAATTTATAAATACATTTATGGAATGAAAATTGGTAAGGACACCAATATCCAAATGGGCTTGAGGGTATATTCCCCTTGGAATATTGTAATTGGTTCGAATTGTTCCATTGGACACGATTCACTATTGGATGGAAGGAGAGGAATTCGAATAGGAGACAATGTTGATTTAGCAGGGCACATCAAAATAATGACTTTAGGACACGATTTGGATGATCCTGAATACCCTACCATAGGTGCTTCCGTGGTTATTCAGGATAATGCAAGCCTTTTTTTGGGTGTCTCCGTGCTTCCCGGTAGAACAATTGCAGAAGGTACGGCAGTTGCCCTTGATTCTGTCATAACCAAGGATACTGAACCATGGGCTATTTATGCAGGAAATCCTGCCAAAAAAATAAGGAACAGAAAAATCGATCATTTAAGTTATCATAGAAACTATAAAAGGTACTTTCACTGAAAGCACATAAATGATCAAAAAAAAAAGTGATGCCCAGAAAGTAAAATCTTAACCCTCAATAACCAAAATAATATTTCAATCCAGTATTCTAATTTGGGTAGTCCCATTCGTTTGTTATTGAAAAAACTCTGATTGATATGGATTACTAATAAGAGGTTTTTTTAAGCCTAATTCCAATTTCAATTGGATGAAAGTGAATATTGGGTTTTTAAATAACAGAAAACAAAATTGTTTCAATTTTAAATGAAATTTTGCTTTCTGTTATAAATTATATCTTAAAAAAGAATAATTTAAAGTTATTGAAAGTTTTTGCATTTGTAATTTTAAGCATTTGATTTGCTTAGAGTTCTTTCACCACACTGATTTATGAAAGTATTGATACTTACTCCATATTTTGACAAACCCGGAGGGGTTGCGGTTTATTTTTCCTCACTCAAAAAAGTTATGGGGAATAATTACGAATTTTTTTTCAGGGGGAATAAGAGTACAATCAGAAGTTCTAAAGTCATTTTTCAATATATTCTAGATTATTCAAAATTTTTGATTCACTTAATCAATAACCAATATGATATATACTTAATCAATACTTCTTTTGCAACAACGGGGTGCACAAGAGATCAAGTTTATATTCAAATATTAAAATTTTTAAATAAAAAAGTAGTTGTTTTTTTTCATGGTTGGGATAAAGAATTTGAACTCAAAATAGACAAATACAATCAATCAAATGCATATCCCCTAAAATCATTCAAAAGAGTAGACTCTATGGTAGTCTTAGCCTCTGAGTTTAAGGAGAAATTGGTTTCTTGGGGTTTTAATCAAAAAATTCATATTGAAACGACTGTGGTTGATTCTTTCCTCACCGATGGCCTAATTCCGAGGAAAATATGGAATGAACATCATAATTTTCCTATTGTATTCTTATTTATAGCAAGAATAGAAAAGGAAAAAGGAATTTTTGAAGCTGTAAATTTATTCAGGGAACTTCAAAATCAACTCTCAAATAAACAACTTCAATTCAAAATTGCAGGGAGTGGTTCAGCGTTAGACTCTTTGAAAGATTATGTTCAATCTGAAATGATTACAAATATTGAATTTTTGGGACATATATCAGGCAAGGAAAAAAAAGATGCTTTTTTATCCTCACATATTTTTCTTTTTCCAAGTATGCATGGCGAGGGAATGCCTATTTGCCTTTTGGAAGCAATGGCATTTGGTCTACCTTTGGTTACCTCTATCGTTGGAGGAGTAAAAGATTTTTTTATTGAGGGAAAAATGGGGATTTCAATTAATCCCCCCGAAGCATTGTCTACAGAAACAGTTGGAAAAATTCAGGACCTTCTATCTAACTTAGATACGATTCAAGAAATCAGTGACTATAACTTTCAGTTTGCCAAAGAAAATTTTTATGCCAAGGAGGTTGCTAAAAGGCTTGAGGACATATTGAAGGAAACAATTTAGTCGATTTCATAATTTTTTATAATGGATATACGCTTCTTTGCCAGTTACCCAATAATCTACTTCAGTCGGGACGGAAGACCGAAGTCGGAAGAGAACGATGTTTCGGACATGTCAGTCTCCAATATTGAATAACTTTGAATTATCGCTTTCACTGGCATCATTGTGTACACACATATTTTTTATTTTTACTAATGAAAATAAATGGATTAAATGTAACCTCAATGGCTCAAAGGCTTTCATTTCCAAGAACCTCCTTTCATTTATTGGCGTATCATCATTTCAACATTTCTAACTTTCCGTCGATCTAATAAATAATACTAAAAATTAGGTTTATTTTTTCCGTTAACGCTCTAATTTTCATGAACAAAAATAGAAATTCCACTTTTATCTTATTTCGGCATACCTACAGTTTGGATTCTTCGTCTTTTTCCGGGGTGATTTTATGTAATTGTGTTTGTTTTTTTAATCAAACTCATTAACGAATAAGAAAAGTATTATTCAAAAATTTCTCTAAAACTTTAATCAGCAATAATTATTTTGGGAGAACCGATTAAAGTCTGCAAGCATCAATTACGACAAAAAGAATACAATCTTTTTTTATTTCGAATGGCAATAAAGTATACCCAAATAAAATAACCCACTTGTATCCAATTTTTATAGATACCTCCTTTTAGAATTTGAATTGTCGAATAACAACTAGGAAATATGGATTTTGAAAAAGAAAACAAAACTTAATTTATGACTTTCTTAAAATATTCGATCGTTTTTGATAAACCTTCTTTCAATTGTACTTTTGGTTCCCAATCCAATTCCTTTCTAGCCAAATCAATGATTGGCTGTCTTTGCATGGGATCATCTTGAGGTAGGGGCAAAAATTTCAATTTACTTTTACTTTCAGTAAGTTCTATTACCTTTTGGGCCAATTCCAACATAGTGAATTCTCCGGGGTTCCCGATATTAACAGGGCCTGTAAATCCGTCCCTTGAATTCATAAGGCGATACATCCCTTCAATCAAATCATCTACATAACAGAAACTCCTTGTCTGCATTCCATCGCCGAAAATGGTAATATCTTCTCCCTTCAAGGCCTGGACAATGAAATTACTAACAACCCTTCCATCATTTGGATGCATTCTTGGCCCATAGGTATTGAAAATACGCATTACTTTGATGTCCAGCTTATGTTGTCTGTGGTAATCGAAAAAAAGAGTTTCAGCGCAACGTTTGCCTTCATCATAACAGGCCCGGATTCCTATAGTATTTACTGATCCTTTGTAAGATTCCGGTTGGGGATGAACTTCAGGGTCTCCGTATACCTCTGAAGTACTAGCTTGGAGTATTTTAATTTTTAACCTTTTCGCAAGGCCCAGCATGTTTATTGCCCCTATAACGCTCGTTTTTGTGGTTTGAACTGGGTCGAACTGGTAGTGGACTGGGCTTGCAGGGCATGCCAAATTGTAAATTTGATCCACCTCAACAAATAAGGGAAAGGTCACATCATGTCTCAAGAATTCAAAATTTTTATTTCCTAACAAATGATGGATATTGACTTTTCTTCCTGTGAATAGGTTGTCAACACAGAGAACTTCATTCCCCTCCTTTATTAGTCTATCACACAAATGAGAGCCCAAAAACCCCGCTCCCCCTGATACCAAAATTCTTTTCATAACATACAATTAACAACCCAAAGAAAATTAAATTTTGCCAAAGAAAATTAAATTTTGGTGAAAGTTAAGCAATTAATAAACATTTCTTTCTAAAAAAATTTTCAAAATGTCATATACCTCGGTATTGTCCAACTTCACCTAAAAGGATTCGGAAAGGAAGATTCTAAACAGATATACTTATTTTTAAATAATATGAAAATATTTTTTTGGCCGCGCTAGGATGTCTTTGAAATTCTGTAAATTTCGACGCTTGCATTTTTATATTGAAAAAGAAGTAATGAAAAAAAAGAAAATATTGTTTACCCATTTGGGTTCCTTCTCCCATATCAATGATGCGGTGTTATTAGAATTTCAATCAGCTTTTCAAGAATTTGAAATTGAAACAATAGACTTAAAGCTTCTATTGAAAAGAATGTCCTTGAAAGATAAATTGTTATTGATCGTAAACTCACTTTTCGTCACCAAAAGGTGGACTCCCAAAAACATAAAAAATGCCCTTACAAAAAGCCCGTACTTTTGGAAGCTTACTAAGAGTCTAATTAAAAAAGCAGCTAAAAGTAAAGAGTATATATTTACATTTCAGACTCAATCCAATTTTGACGGAAAAATAAGTAATTCCCCCCATTTCGTTTACACGGATCATACCCACTTGGTAAATTTGGAGTATCCCGGCTTTTCCAAACATAAATTAAATCCCCTTTCATGGCAGCAGGAAGAAGCCAATTTTTATAAAAGGACTGATGGACTCTTTACGATGAGCAACCATGTGAAAAATTCGCTTTTAAATCAATACCACATTGATGCATCAAAAGTAAAATGCGTTTTTGCCGGCGCCAATATTTCCCAAGAGAATATTTCCTATCCATTAAGCAGGTATCAAGCAAAAAAAATATTGTTCGTAGGGGTTGATTGGGTCAGAAAAGGAGGACCAGAACTGGTAGAAGCTTTTAAATTGGTACTTCAAAAACATCCAAATGCACAACTTGACATTGTCGGATGCGACCCTGGTATTGATGTTGCCAACGTTCAAATTTGGGGGAAACTCCCAATTCATGAAGTTAAAAAGTTTTATGAAAATGCATCAGTTTTTTGTATGCCGTCCAAACGAGAACCATTTGGAATAGTATACTTAGAGGCTATGGCGCATAAACTACCGATTGTAGCTTTAAAAATCGGAGCCCTACCTGATTTTGTAGACGATGGAAAATCGGGTTATTTAGTTGATTTTATGGATATTCAGGGGTTAGCAGATAAACTTTGTATTTTGTTGGAAAATCCGGATTTATGTCAACAAATGGGAGAATTGGCCTTTGAAAAAGTTAGACAACAATATAGCTGGAATAGTTCTATTCAAGGAATCAAAGAGTATATTAAGCTTCAGGGTGTTATATAATGCCGAATAATTGTATGGCCTTCCATAATTTGGGACCGCTGAGAAAATTCAATTAACTGCAACAAACACCTTTACAAACCCTGTAATCCCATTGTTTCGATTATTTCAATTAGATTTAGTTTGACTTAAGCGAAGAAGGTGGAGTTAGCGATTAGAATGTGGGACAAGTCTTAATTCACAACTTTAACATTTCCTTTTAAATCTTATTAAACAAAAAAAATTACAAATAATTTACATCAAGAAATCCAATAATTTTTTCCCTAAAATCAAATGGTCATGATTGTTTTGGATGTATTCTTTACAATTCCTAGACAAATCCAGGTAATTATCCACTGACAATTTTTCCAAAATAATCCTTAAATCTTCTTCATCTTTGTAAATCAGGCCAACTTTGTAGTCTGAAATAATGTTGTCGGGATTCACCTGTGCCGTTGTCAAAATTGGCGTGCATGTCTGCATGGCCTCTAAAAAAGTATTTGAAAACCCCTCATAACGGGAGGTATTCAACAAAAATTTGGCTCCCTTGTAAAACTCCAGAATCTGATCCCTTGAAATATTACCCCTAAAGTGTACGTTGGTCAAGGTTTTTAATTTCTCCATATACTCTGTCGATTCAGGGTCCGTGGGAATCAAAGGTTGTCCTGCTATCATAAATTGTTCATTTGGCAGGTGAATAGCAATTTTATAAAGCAGTTGAAGATTTTTTTGATATCTGAAATTAGCAACCCAAGATATATAACCTGCATTAGAAGATTTCATAACAAGCACTTCCCTGTTAATCAAAAAAGGATTAGAAATTTTAATGACTTTTTTTGATTTGTAATTCAAATTTACTTTGCTAAACTGAAATGAATTTTGTGTCATAATGTAATCACACCGAAGAAAAGCCTTTTTTATAAAAAATTGATCAAAAAAACTATGTGTCCAGTTAATTCTTTCATCTAGCATATTATCATTTGCTAATCTCAAAATATGTTTGATCCCCAAAAAATGACAAATCATCCCATTAAAATATGAAGTCCAAGTAGGAATCGATTCAAAAACAAAATCAGGTTTTGATGTCCTAAGTGCGTCAAAAAATTTTGGAAACCTGTATAAGGGCCATCTCAATAATGGGAATCCTTTCCGTGAATCATATACTTTTACCGTATTAACCCAATGATATTCTTCCAAAATATTCCTATTGTCTTCTATGTATCTAAAGAGCTGAACTTCATTGCCCAAATCATGTAATGCCTCCATCCAAACATGTGTTGCCACTACGGCCCCTCCCATTGGTTTCCCACCTTGGACTATCATTTCCATATTTGATTCTTGGGTAAAGAAAAATTTTTGCATAAATAAGATATTGTGAATGAGAAAGAAATCCGGGGAAAAAACCAACCGGCAGAAAGCCTCTCTCTATTGTTTAAAAGTTCCTTTTTACTTTAGCAAAGTAATTAAATTTCAATATTAAGAATTGCCATTTAATTGGGTGACACTTATTTTGAAAGCCTCGTTGGTAACTTTTTGTCCTAAGAGCAATTTTAAATATTATTTTAATGTGAGCGAAGTTGGGAAATTATTAGAATTTCTGCAAGTCTTCACAATTGTGTTTACTCAATTTAGCTTGCTACAAAGACTCATGCATTAAAATCCCGGATAAAATTTATGAAACGGCACTTCAAAAGATCATCCAAAAATAAAGCAATATGTATATCCTCCTTCTTACCAGTATAGGATTACTTACAGAATGGTCTCGGCAGGCTCGACCACCGGAATTTATTGATATTGAATGGAGGTGGTTGAAATGCGGCTCTGCCGCATTTCAACCACCCCCCTCTGATCTCACGAGATCCGTTCACCGAGGCCGAGGTGGAAAAAAATGATAGTTGGCTACTGGTATGAAAGCGGATAATCATACAAAGCAAAAATTTAATTTTAAAAACAAGCTACTTTTTTGAAGGAAAAAATATTTCTCTTTTAAGCTGGTAATATTTCCCAACTTGTTCTATAAGCTCGAAGTAAACTTATGTTGAATTCTATTGTTTTTTCTTAAAGGAGTTTAATCATATGCTGAAAAAACAGAAGGCTTTTGTTTAAGATCATCGGAGATAACGATGCAAAGCATACTTTTTAGGTCAAAGGTGGGTTTAATTTTTTTTTATTTTGACTTGAAACACTTTATTTTAAATTCATAAAAAAATATGTATATCCGCCTTCTTACCAGTATAGGATAACTTACAGAATGGTCTCGTCCACGATAATTATCGGGATCGACCACCGGAATTTATTGATATTGAAGGGGGGTGGTAGAAATGCGGCTTTGCCGCATTTCTACCACCCCCCTCTGATCTCACGATATCCGTTCACCGAGCTTGCCGAGGTGGAGAAAAATGATATTTGGCTACTGGTATGATAGCGGATAATCATATAAAAAAATATGATTATCCGCAATCATTCCAGTAAGGATAAATTGAAGCAATGATGAGTCTGTCAAAAAGCTTTTGACCGAAATA
>NZ_JAKZAL010000041.1 GCF_022538115.1 Cognataquiflexum rubidum
GAATCCACTCACAAAAACCTTTGACACCAGTTGACAAACTATATTTGGTTACGTGGAGGATTCCGAAGAGTCAGATTGAATTATTGCACAATTAAATTTTCCTTGCCTTACGGACGTTAAAAAACTGAAGATCCGGATATTTTTTTATAAGTGCATTCCTAACACAGCCCTTCAACCCACAGTCCGTCGCGGCGGACTGAAAATGAATAACCCCAAGCAAGGTGCTTCCCCAATTCTGATACTCAAAAAAATTTCCAAGGAACCGTCGCTCCGGCTTTTGAAGAGGAAGAAATTTTTTTTCATAAAAATGCCGACATTTTTTCTTTTAATTTTTATAATTACATTTATAAGAAACCGAAGAAGAATTAAGTATAATCTCCATGCCATTTCCTAGAGCGTAGGAAATATTTCAAGTATATCGAGGATTTAGAGGATATTTCGAACAAGAACCTAGAAATCCTATACAAACGGCAGCTTGAAGTCTTTATTATGGATCAAAGGTTTTTGGAAGGTGGACAGAAAATCCCCGTATTCCTGATTAATTGCCGTTCTAAAAGAAAATAATTTTAATGTACAAAGACAAGCCAATGATTGAGCAAAATCAAAATAGTTGGAACTCATCTAACCAGCCGACCCGGTTGCAGCACATTTGCTTTTGTGTAGCCGTATTGCTTAACCTTCTTTTCCGATATTATAGACAAAACGTGAACCTTGGACCCTGTTATCAATGCCGGACTCAAGTGGAGCATTTAGTTTTGCCCCTTACATGAGCCACCAATACGCAAAACCTAAAGAACCATTTGTTTCAAACCCGAAAACAATACATTAAAAAGGCTAGCTGATTATACAAGTTGCTACTTTTCTTGAGATGGACACTGTGTCTCTGAGCAATTGGACCAAGAAATTGGAAGCTTTAGTGCACTTGAAAGGAATAGAAAATGATTAAAAGAGGAAAAATGAAAAACATATTCGATTTACATAAGGATATTCTTGGTGATTACAAGCTATACATTGACAGCTTTATCAATATTGCTGATGAAAAAATACTTGCAACTGTTAGAAAGGATTTTGATTCCGGCAATTTATATCCCGAGCCATTAGTCCAATTCAACCCTTCCTTTGAATCTGGTGGGAGTGTTGAAGATTTGGTAAATAAAGGTGTATTGGTAAAAGAGTTTAATAACATTTTCTATGATGGTGAAAATAATTCATGGTCAATATATAAACACCAAACAGAAGCAATAGTCAAAGGCAATGAAGGTAAAGGCTTTATTGTTACCTCTGGTACTGGTTCGGGTAAGAGTTTAACTTACATCTCAACCATTTTCAACCATCTTTTTAAAAACCCAAATAAGCCAGGTATTAAGGCAATTATTGTTTATCCTTTAAATGCCTTAATTAATTCACAGGAGGCAGCATTATTAGGCTTTGAAGAAAACTACAGAAAACGAACGGGAAGCAGTTTGCCATTTACCTTCGCAAAATATACCGGACAGGAAAAGCAAGATGACAGAGATAAGGTCATTGCAAACCCTCCCGATATTCTACTCACCAATTACATGATGTTAGAACTCTTAATGGTGCGTAAGGCAGATGAGGGTTTAAGGAAATCATTTTTGGATAGTATTGAATATTTGGTTTTTGACGAATTGCATGTTTACAAAGGCAGACAAGGTGCAGATGTATCCTTATTAAACAGAAGAATTAAATCAGCAGCTAAAAATAAAAATATCATTTGCATCGGAACATCGGCAACGATGGCTACCGGCACAATTGATGAGCAAAAAAACGAAGTTGCGAAAGTTGCAACAAGATTTTTTGATACTGATTTCTTTCCGGAAAATGTAATTGTAGAATCATTAACGTATTCAACAAATGAAGTAATTCCATCAAAGGAGGCATTAGTATCAGCTTTAAAAGCAGAAATAAAAGACTTATCAAAAAAAGCAATACTTGAAAACCCCATAGCAATATGGCTTGAAAGAACCATTGCTGTTAGAAATGAAGGAGAGCATAAAAGAAGGAATGATCCTAAATCTTTAAAAACAATTGCAGCAGAGTTCTCACTTGAAACGGGAATCAGCGAAGCAGAGGCGGAGAAAAAAATTATTGAAATTTTAATTTGGGCTGAATCCTTAAATATTGAAAGTGCAAGAGAAAAGAAAAAAGACACTATTCTTCCGTTCAAATTGCATCAATTTATTTCACAAACTGGCTATGTATATGTAACCCTCGAAGATGCTGATAAAAGGTATATAACCTTAGAACCAAATCCATTTGTAAAACTTTCTGAAACCGAGCCAGAAGTACCGGTTTATCAAACGGTTTTCAGTAGGGTTAGTGGTGTAGATTTTATTTGTGTAAGAAAGGATTTTAGCAAATCGAAATTAATCTTTAGGGACTTCAATGAAAATCAAAATCCCAAGAATGAAGATGATTTAAAAGCCAATGATGGCAACAAAGTAAAGAAAGTTAAAAGCCGCATTCAGGATGATTACAAGGATGGCTACATTCTTTTTGATAAGGGATACCAGTTGGATATAAATGATTTTATCGAACTGCTACCTTCTGCATGGAAGAATAAAGTAGGTGATAAAATTGATCCATCAAAAGACTTTCTACTTCCAAAAGAAATCTATGTTTCAAAGGATGGTTCATATTCAGATACACCCAATGGAAGCGAAAAGGCTTGGTTTATGCCCGCACCTTTAGTTTACGACCCAACTTGTGGGTTAATTTATTTGGAGCCTAAACTCAGTGAAAAATCGAAACTCATTTCTTTAGGCAATGAAGGTCGTTCCACATCAACCACCCTGATTACACTTCAAACTTTGTTGGCTCTTTACAAACATGGCAAGGTATTGAAAGAGCAAAAGCTTATGAGCTTTACCGATAACAGGCAAGACGCTTCCCTGCAAGCCGGACATTTCAACGATTTCATACAAGTTGTTCATTTACGTTCTGCAATTGAAAAAGTGTTGAAAGTGAGTGATGAACCATTAAAAATTTCTGACTTAATATTCAAGGTTCAGGAAGCATTAAACCTTCCTGAGAAAGATTATGCAACCAACCCTGCTCCAAACCCTAATAGGCCAAATGAAGATAATCTGGAAGCATTAAGAAACTATATTTCATATCGTATAATACAGGATCTTAAAAGAGGCTGGCGGTACATTCTACCCAACCTTGAGCAAACTGCACTTTTAGAAATAACATACAAAAATTTAGATAAAGATGTTGCCGATGAAACACTTTGGAATACGATTGATTTATTAAAAGACTGGTCAGTTGAAAAAAGGAAAGAATTTATTCTCCAAGTATTAAACTACTTCAGAAATATGTATGCAATTGATTACGACATGCTGCGGTATGAAAACAGGCTGCGTATTGAAAGTGAATTAAATCAGCAATTAAATAAAGAAAAACTTTGGTCGCTTGATAAAGGCGAAAAGTTGGATGCCCCAAACTTTCTTTCAGTGCAGGGAGCTGATAAAGCCACAAGAGAAACATTCATCCAAAGTATTGGTCCATCCAGTCGCTTAGCTCGATTCATAAAACATGAGTTTAGAAAACAGGGTATTGCACCCCCAAGCAGTAATGATTACAATATTTTCATGACTGAGGTTTTGGATGCGCTTGCAGAGGCTCATTATTTGAAGAAGATAAATATTAAAGCAGAAAAGGGCGACAAAGATGCTTATCAATTAATTCTCACTAAAGTTCGCTGGAAAAAGGGCGATTTAATAAATGTTGCCACTGACAAGACATCCTACATTACGTTGGATGAAGAAATCAAAATTAAACCGCATCTATACTTCCAACATTTGTATCAAGAAGATTTTTCTAAACTTCCAAAATCTTATATAGCTGCCGAGCATACCGGGCAAATTAAAAACGAGGAAAAAATTGAAAGAGAAGATAAGTTCAATGAGGCAATTGAATTAAGTGCCTTGTATTGTTCACCTACAATGGAATTAGGGATTGATATTTCTTCTTTAAATATTGTTCACATGCGAAACGTGCCGCCAAGTCCGGCTAACTACGCACAGCGTAGTGGTCGTGCCGGCCGAAGTGGACAATCAGCATTGGTATTTACTTATGCTTCAAAAGTCTCACCACACGACAAGCACTATTTTGCAAATCCTGTAAAAATGGTTGCCGGTATTGTTCAGGCTCCAAGAATTGACCTCACCAATGAAGAACTGATCCGTTCACATATAAATGCAACCGTCCTATCTTTTTTAAATGCGGAAGAATTTAAACCTTCATTGATTGACCTTATTGATATTGCTGGCGGCACATACAAATTGAAAAGCGACATAAAGGCAAAATATCAGGATGTAATTGATTCCAGTTTTACAGAAATAAAGAGATTGGTTTTACGGGTAGTTGCCAGTATTGATTTTAAAGACATCCGGTGGTTTAACGATGCATGGTTAGAAACGCAGATTAGAACTGTACCTGATAAGTTAGAAAATGCTTTGCTACGTTGGCGTAAAATGTATTTGGATGCTTTGCGGCAAATGAACGAGGCTCACGAAACACATATAAGCCCGGTAATAAAAGATGCAGAGCTAAAAAAACTTGCCAACATTTCTTACATGAGGGCAAAGGATAGAAAAAGCCTGTTGGAAAACCAATCGGATAAAAACAAAAATTCAACCTTATCGGAGTTCTACACTTTCCGTTACTTGGCTTCTGAAGGCTTTCTGCCTGGCTACAATTTCACACGATTACCTATTCGTGTATTCTTAGGAGGTAAGGATAGGAATGAGTCTATTTCAAGACCTCGTTTCATAGGATTAAAGGAATTTGGGCCTAACAATCTTATTTATCACAATGGTGGTAAGTATAAAGTTAACCGTATTACTCCAAATGATGTTTCGTTGGATCTTCAGGAAATCAAAATTTCTAAGGAAACCAACTATGCCTTCCTCGGCAAGGATGAGGGCAAAGGAAAAAATCAAGATCCGATTACAGGTGTACAATTCACCGCAAGCAATATTGAGTTACATCAGAATCTTCTCGAATTAGAAGAAGCTCAGTCTGAAAACTCTGAACGCATTTCTTGTATGGAGGAAATACGAACCTCCGAAGGCTATGTAACAGAACTTTATTTGAACTCAGCAGATAGTTTACTTGATGCCACAAAAATTAAACTGACAGTTGATGGCGATGAATTGATGAAATTGTTTTACGCACCGGCAGCAAAGCTGATTTTGTTGAACAAAAAATGGAAGCGTGGCCGTGATGATGGTTTTGATATTGGGACTAAGACAGGCTTTTTCAAAACAAAAAAACAATTAGAGAAACCTAATCCGGAAGACCCAATTCAGAACATAATGTTGTACACTTATGATACCTCCGATGTATTATATGTGCAGCCAATAAAATCACTGGGTTTAACGGAGGAAGGAGTTGTTACAATGCAGTATGCTTTGGAAAAGGCGATTGAACAATTATACAATATAGAACCAGTTGAAATAGATGCACGATTAATGGGAAGTGATGAATTTAAAAACATCATGTTGTTTGAATCAGCAGAAGGTAGTATAGGTGTTTTAAAAGACGTTGCCCGTAACCCGGCAAAACTTCGTGGAATATTTTTAAAGGCCTATGAAATATGTGGATATGACTATGCTACAAAGGAAGACTTATTTCCTACACGTCCTAAAGCAAGCTATGATGATTTATTGTCCTACTATAATCAAATGGATCATATCAAAATTGATCGTCATTCCATCATTCCAGCCTTAGAATTATTAATTGTTTCCAATCCTGACGATACAGTGGGCGGCACTTATGAAGATAAATACGAGCAATTAAAAAAGGGATTACACCAAAGCAGCCCGGGCGAAAAAGTGCTGTTAGATTATCTGTTTGAAAATGGTTACAGGTTACCTGATTTCACCAATCACAATATGGAGCAATTTTACGTGCAACCCGATTTTGTGTATGAGAAAGAAAAGGCTTTGGTGTTCGTCGATGGTGGGGTTCATAAGAAAGCAATCAATAAAGCTGATGATGAAAAGAAAAGGAAAACAATCGAGTTGGCAGGTTTTGATGTTTTGGTTTGGGATGATACTTCAGAACCCGTTACATCATTTGTTACAAGGAGACAAGACATTTTTAGAAAAGTACGCTAAGCACTATGATAGACAGTAAATTAAAAAAACCGGGTAAGCTGGTAAAGTTCAGAGGAAGAAGATGTGTCGTACAACCATCTTCTGACAATGAAATAGTATTGCTCAAACCGCTTGGTGGTTCTGAGGATGAAATGATTTCAGTATTTGAACCCGTATTGCAAGCCTTTGATAAAATAGAAGACGACCAGTTTGAATTGCCCGATAAATCGGACTTAGACAGTTTTCTTACAGCAAAACTTTTATATGATGCCGCAAGGCTTTCTTTCCGTCAGGTAAGTGGACCGTTTCGCTGCATGGGAAAGCTATCGTTCCGTCCAAGATCATATCAATTGGTTCCGCTTATCATGGCTTTAAAACAATCTGTTACCCGTTTATTGGTGGCAGATGATGTGGGGGTTGGGAAGACAATCGAAGCCATCTTGATTTTACGAGAACTGTTAGAACGAGGCACTATAAAAACCTTCGCTGTTTTATGTCCTCCACATTTATGCGAACAGTGGCAAAAGGAATTGGCAGATAAATTAGATATTGATGCTGTAATCATTCGTTCAAGTACAGTCGCCGGGTTGGAGAGAAAGATTGTTGGAGATGATACGCTGAATGTATTTAACTATTATCCGTACCAGGTTGTATCCATTGACTATGTAAAAAATGGTTCTGCTAAGATGCCTGCCTTTTTAAAAGATGTGCCCGGTTTGGTGATTGTAGATGAAGCCCATACTTGTACTAAAAATCTTGATTTTAAAAAAGCAGGTCAAAGTCAGCAGCGATATGAACTGTTGGAGAAGATTGCTAAAAATGACCAACAACATTTGCTATTACTCACAGCAACGCCACACAGCGGAAAGGATGGAGAATTTAAGTCGCTGTTAGGATTAGTTAATCCAGCATTTGAAACCTATAATTTTTCCGATTTAGAAACATCTGAAAAAAAGAAGGTAGCTGATCAATTTATACAACGGAAAAGAAAGAACATTGAAAAATGGTTGGATGAAGAAACACCCTTTCCAAAGCGAACAACAGAAGAATTGCCCTACACCCTCTCTGCCTCCTCAGATTATTACAAACTCTATCAGGATGTATTAAAATTTGCAAGAGGAATAAGCACTGAAGGTGTTACTGAAAACAAGGCAAGAATAAAATACTTTGCTGCTCTTTCATTATTGAGAGGTGTAATGAGTAGCCCTGCCGCGGGGTTTGAAATGTTACAAAAGCGGAAATCAAAAATTGCTGAGAATGATGAATTTACCGCTGACGAAGTTAGGGATAACCCTATCGTTGAAAAATGGGATGAGCAAAGTGATTCAGAGCAAATTGAAATAATTGACCGTGCCGGTCTTTCTGAGAGTGAGTGGAGTATTTTACATAGGCTTGCTCAAAGGGCTTCGGAATTAACCAAAATAGAGAAAGACCAAAAAGTAAAGCTGGGTGCAGAGCAAATCAAGCTTTGGATTAATAAAGGGCAAAGCCCTATTGTTTTCTGCCGCTTTATTGCCACCGCACAATATGTTGCTAAAATTCTAAAAGAATATTTACCAAAAGATGTTGATGTTCGGGCAATCACCAGCGAACTGAGTGATGAAGAGCGCAGAGAGAAGATTGATGAAATGGCTAAGAGCCCAAAACGGGTTTTAGTGGCTACCGATTGTTTAAGTGAGGGTATTAACCTTCAAGATAAATTCAATGCCATTCTTCATTACGATTTACCTTGGAATCCAAACCGATTAGAACAAAGAGAAGGCCGCGTTGACCGCTACGGCCAACCGGGATGGATTGATAAAAACGGAAATCATCAAAACACAATTGATGTTAAAGTGCTATTTGGTGAAGATAATCCGATGGATGTGGTGGTACTAAAAATCATCATTGAAAAAATACAACGCATTCAAAACACATCAGGTGTAAGTATTGCCTTGGCTGATGATAACCGTTCGGTTATGGACAAGGTTTTGAAAGAAGTTTTATTAAATCCAGATAAGGCACAGAATCAATTCTCTAAACAACTAAAATTAGATTTTGGAACAAGCCCTGAGTTAGATGAATTGGATGTTGAAATTACCAACGAGATTGAAGCAGCCAGGGAAAAAGCCGAGAAAATTCGTTCCATTTTTGCTCATGAAAGCATTATGCCGCATGATGTAAAAAAAGACTTAGACGAAGTAGACGAAGCCATTGGCGATGTGGCCACCTTAGAAACATTTGTGTTGGCAGCCGCAAAACTATTGGGTGCAAGTTTTGATAAAATACAAGGCGGCTATATTTTTAAGAAATTGAATATGGATGATTGGATGGCATCTGCATTGGGGCAGGGCGACAAAATTCATATTTCATTCCAGTCACCTACTCCGCATGGCTTCCGTTACATAGGCCGCAACCATCGTTTTGTAGAGCAGCTATGTCACCGCATTATTGCCAACTCTCTTGATAAAGAAAAAAAGGGGAATAAAGCAGCAAGGGCATCCGTATTCCGCTCAAATGCGGTTAATACGCAAACCACTTTAATTCAATTCAGAGTTCGCAATGTTATTCGTGAAGTAAGCAAGACGCATGAAATGGTTTCCGAAGAAATGTTTCTTTGGGGCTACGAGCAAACGGCTGATGGTATTCATGCTCTGGATATTGACCAATGCAAAACACTGTTGCATACTTCAAGTGCATTAGACATTAGCACCCAAAGGCAGGAAATCATTTTTGAAAAGGAATTGCAGCATTTTGAAGAATTGCATCCTGACTTTATTGAGGTAGTTGCGAAACGTTCTGATGAATTAGTGAATGCACATACCCGTTTTGCAAAGTACATAGGTGCTAAAAGGTTTGAAGCAGTCACTCCTGTTTTGCCTCCTGATATTTTAGGGGTATATGTATTAATTCCTAATCCTAAAATCTAAGCAAAGCAATCAGTATGAATTTCCCATCAATAGACATACAAGGTTCCATTCTTTCCACCGACTTGCTCGGTAAAATCCGCACTGAGCAGGCAACTTTTCAGCAGGGTAAGGACTTCCACCATGAATTTACAAATGCTAAACTCAAAGATGAAATCAGCTACGCCTGGCAAGAAGCTAAAGGACAATGGACCATTTACAAAAGTAAACTAACCCGATTAAAAGAAGGCGAAACTGGTACCACCGAAACCCGTAATTTTTGGATTTCTCCTCTGCTTACCAATCTTGGGTATAACCTTACTTTCGACCGCAAAGGTGAAGAACTCAATGGCAAATCATTTCCTATTGGTTACAGGGACAGCAGCTTAGATAATTTTCCTGTGTATGTAGGTGGTTACCACGAATCCCTTGATAAAAGACCGGAAAATAAACAACTCCGTGTATCGCCTCATGCTATGGTGCAGGAGTACCTCAATTACAGTGAGCACCTGTATGGAATGGTTACAAATGGCCGCCAATTGCGTTTACTGCGTGATGCCAGCCGCATTACACGGTTAAGCTATGTAGAGTTTAACCTGGAGAAAATGATGGAGGAGGATCTGTATTCCGATTTCGTTATTCTTTACCGTGTGCTTCATGCCAGCCGTATGCCCAAAAAGGTGGATGCCGGGGCTGATAGCATCATGGAGAAATACCATCAGGAAGGTTTAGAAGCTGGCAGTACCATCCGCAATAAATTAGGCGAAGCGGTAAAAGGTGCAATTAAGAACTTAGCCAATGGCTTTATCAACCATCCAAATAATGCAGCTTTGCGTGAGGCAGTTGCTGCCGGAAATATCAATACAGATGAATATTACCGCCATCAGTTACGTATAATTTACCGCTTACTTTTTTTGTTTGTAATCGAGGAACGTAATCTTGTCTATGCCGATAGTAAGACACCCGAAACCAAACGCTTCAATCACATCTATTTCAACTATTATAGTTTATTACGATTAAGGAAATTAGCTAAGAAATTGCTCCCACCTGAAGCCAACCGCCATTACGATTTATGGCAAAGTTTGGTGAGTACCTTCTCATTATTCGAGAAAAAAGAAATTGGTGAAAAGCTCGGAATTATGAGCCTGCAAGGCGATTTATTTGGCTACCATGCCATCAGCAATAATCAATACGATTTGCACCAATGTTATTTGAGCAATGCAGTTCTATTAAACATCATTAAGTCACTCAGTTATTTTGAAAATGACAATGGCGTATTAATAGCCGTTAATTATGGCGGACTGGATGTTGAAGAATTTGGCTCTGTGTACGAAGGCTTGCTGGAATTAAAATTGGAGTTCAACAAAGTAGAAGGCACTGATAATTATTCGGTGAACTGGCAAAAGCAAGCAGGTGGCAGAGAGTTTCAATCTCACTACACACCCGAAGAATTGGTGCAGCCTTTAATCAAACATTCTTTAGAATATCTCATTGAAGATATTTTGCTGCTGTATACTCAAAAGAAAGTAAACAAGGAAAATACGATAAAGGCTTTGTTGAAATTAAAAGTATGCGATGTTGCCTGCGGCAGCGGCCATATATTGTTGAGTGCAGCTCGTAGAATTGCATTGGCAGTGGCAAGGGTACTAACCGATGAAGAACAACCCAATCCTTTGTCTATTCGATAAGCCATGAAAGATGTGGTGCGGAATTGCATCTATGGGGTAGATAAAAATCCATTAGCAGTTGAGCTTTGCAAAATTGCCTTATGGCTGGAAGCATACAACCCAGGCGAACCGCTTAACTTTTTAGACCACCACATTAAATGTGGCGATGCCATTGTAGGCTTAGCACATCGCAGCGAATTGGAAAAAGGCATAGCCGATGAAGCCTTTAAAACCCTTGCAGTAGATGATAAGAACATTGCCAAAACATGGCGTGATAAAAACGTAAAAGAACGAAAAGAAAGAATTGCCAAAAGTTTACAGTTAAAAGCAGAGTTTGAAAAAAGCACCGAAAACTCTGTGCAGGAAGCAATGGCGGAATACAAAACCTTTAATCAACTGCCCGAAACCACACCGGATGAAATAGAACGCAAGTCAAAAGCCTACAAAAAATTTATTGATGGCAAGGGCTTTACTTTTTTGAAGGCGATGGCCGATACGCAGTGTGCCCAATTCTTTATTCCTAAAACTGAAGCCAATAAAGATTACCTGATGACTGATGCAGATTTCCGTTTGATATTAAGCGGTTATAAAGGTTGGCAGGATAGAAAAGTGGCGAAGGCAACAGCAGTAGCATTAGAACAAAGGTTCTTTCATTGGTTTATTGAGTTTCCCGAAGTGTTTGATGATGGAGGTTTTGATACTATATTGGGTAATCCACCATTTTTGGGAGGGAAAAAGATTAGTAGCACTTTCGGTGATGGCTACTTAAATTTTATCAAATCCAATTATGAACCTTCAAATGGAGGGCTTGATTTTGTGACATATTTCTTTAGAAGGATTTTTGACATAATAAAAGTAAAGGGATTCCAATCTTTGATTTCCACAAATACAATTTGTCAAGGGGATTCAAGGGTTGGTGGTTTGGAGCACATTTTAAATAATAACGGGTATATTAATTTTGCAATAAAATCGGTAAGATGGCCGGGATTGGCAGCAGTTGAAGTTTCCCTGCTTGCTATCAGTAAATCAAAAATGAATATTCCAATCTGGCTTAATAGCAAGCCAGTTGATGTAGTCAATTCTTACTTAGAAAATTCAGAAAACACTCTTTCAGCCCAAATATTATCATCATCTCAAAACTTAGGCTTTATGGGTAGCAATGTTTTAGGTAGTGGTTTTATTTTAGACTTTGAAGAATCCAATAATCTAATAAAAAGTAACCCCAAAAATGAAAAAGTTATTTATGCTTTTCTGAATGCTGATGATATAAACAACTCACCGTCTCAGTCACCAAGCCGTAACATCATTAACTTTTCTGATTGGACCCTTGAGTATTGCGAAAAGGAATATCCCGATTGTGCTAATATTTTAAGGGAAAGGGTTAAGCCGGAAAGAGACAAAGTTAATAGAGCAACATACAGAGACAATTGGTGGCATTATGCAGAGAAGGCAATCAATTTGTACAAGGCTATTAAGCCTTTAAAACAATACCTTGTTGTTCCATTTACAACCAAGTATTTATCATTTACTTTTAAATCTGGAAATATTGTTATTTCTCATGCCGGAGGAGCAATTGCATTTGAGGAGTTTAAATCCTTTTCGTTAATCAGCAACACTTTTCATGAACAATGGGCTTGGCTTCAAAGCTCAACGATGGGTTTCGGGTTGAGGTATACTCCAAGCTCAGCTTTGGCAACTTATCCTTTTCCCAAAAAACTAACACAATATCAAGAACAGCAATTAGAAACCATTGGCGAAGCCTATCACGAACACCGCAAGCAAATTATGATGGCAATGCAATTGGGGCTTACCAAAACCTATAATCTGTTTCACAGCAATGCCATTACTGCCCAAAGCATTAATGATAAAGAGAAACAGGTAGCATCGCTACAAAAGCATTTAGAAAAAATTGCAAATCCCGACAAATACGGGGCGACTAATACCATTTCATTTTATGAAGCCATGCAAGGCATTCTCAAACTCCGTGAGATGCATGTACAAATGGATGAAGCGGTGTTGGATGCTTATGGATGGAATGACATAAAACTTAAACATGATTTTTATGAAGTGGATTATTTGCCTGAGAATGACAGGGTTCGGTTTACTATCCATCCCGATGCCAGGAAAGAGGTGTTGAAACGGTTGTTAGAGCTGAATCATAAAATACATGAGGAGGAAGTGAAGGCGGGCTTGTGGGATAAGAAGAAAACAGGAAGTAAGAAATCGAATGTGGTGAAAGAAACCAACGCTGGTTATTTTGGGGATTTGTTTAATCAGGAAAATTAGATTCTATGAATTGGATATTCAAAACAGGCGATTATATTAAAACTGAAAATGATGGGCAAAGAGCGACTATTACTTTTGAGCAGAAAAGAAACTTTACAGGCAAAGAAGGCGAAGATGTATTGATTTTAGAGAAAAGAAGATCAGAATGGCAGTTTATCTCTCATTTCAGCATAGTAAAAATTGAAGTCAAAAACCAAGAAGCTGAAAACAAAGAAATAACAATCAGTCTTGCTTTGGTAAAACTGTTTAAAGAAGAGAAACTCTTAGAGGACTATATTTATAGCCTGAGAAGAATAACCAATTATTCATACCCAATAAAACATTTCAGTAGAAAATACAGCAGGCTTTTTGATGCCGAATTCGAAGCGATAGTTGAAGACAAAATTTATTTGAAACGTACCATCTTAGGCACTATTCTGAATGCTATGCATTCTGAACATCAAAAGGCATATATAAACTATGTAGCATTGGAATCGCCTGAATTATTAACAGGTAAGTCTGACATGGATAAAGCGCTCGAGTTACTATTGCAGTATCTTGATTTTGCTGTAATAAAACCGGCACAATATCTTAAGGAGAGTGTAGAGCTACTCAAAAATATAGTCTCAGATGAAGAAATTGAGCAAATTGGATTTGCTGAAGATATTGAAAGGCAAATCATAAAAAGTAGGCAGATGTTAAAGCCCCAAGTAGATCTAATAAATCAGTATTTAGGAGAACTGTTTCAATACAATAATGAAGCAAGAGGTATAAGAATGTTAGAATTAGAAGACAATTTTAAATCAAAATCGCTTTTTAAAAATTCTCCCTTACCCATCACTTTAAAATAATTATATGACTAAGGAGGAACTAAAAAATCTAAAAACGGCAACAGAAAAGCTTACCAAGTGGGAATCATCAGGCAAGGCTTTTGGGCATTATAAAATTTTGAAGGATGAAGCAACTGAAGAACACCTTGATGCAAAGAAAAAGATTGATCACTTGTATGAATTTTGGTGTTTAATGAGAATAATAGATGATTTAAGAGTAAATTACAATATTAGACTTGTTTCAAAGACACGAAGGGATAAAAAAATATTTCCCCAAAATCCAGGTAATAAGAATGGTTGGGCATATTTCACAATTGAACATAAGAAAGATGTAAACAACAAATTCCAAGTTTGTTATGGTACTAATATCAAATTAAGTCTTGCACCCAAAACAACCTTTGCCCCTGATATTTCTATTCAAAAACACGATTCAACTGACGATCCGGATGAATCAATGGTTGAATTGATAATGGATGCAAAGTTCAAGTATAAAAATACAAGTGCCTTGCCAATTGACCAATTACATGGTTTTATGCAAAGGGTAAATGCTCTACAAACTCAAAATGCACATACCACCACTTTAGAATTTAGCTTATTTAAAGACATTTTAGCAAACTGTTTGCTCACAAATGGCAAAGCATTAGTTGACCAAGAGAAATATTGTAAGTTGAACAAAATAAAGCAAGTAGAACGATTTGATATCGGAACAACATATAACACTGTAGGTTAATGAGGCCTATATACCAGTCACACATACAACAAAAGGTTTGGCAAAGAATGTATAATCATAATGCTTTTTCAAAATAGAAATCAGAAAAAATCAGGATAAACACGCTATTTTTCCCTAACCTTGGTAGTTGGACACTTTGCAGACTGGTGAAATTTCTGGTAAAAAAAATAATATTTATATAAGTATTGGAATCCAGGTTTAATCTATAGCTTTAGGAAAAGGTGAAATATTTTTAGTTTAAACTTAATCAAACAAATTATAATATGGGTCTATTTAGTTGGTTTGTTACTCCGAATCCTGATGATATTTATAAGGAAATAGTTGAAAAAGCAGATGTACTATTTGAAAATAAAAATTTTGATGATGCCTTTGAACAATACAAAAATGCTTATAATGTTAAAGGTGCTAAACTCAACACTGATAAATTAATAGGACAGCAGTTTTTATGTAAATATAATTTGAAAAAATTTGAATATGTATTGTCTACTGAAAACTACTCTTCTTTCTTTTTGAGTGATAAATTTTGGGAATCTTCCGAAATAATAAATGCCATCGCTATTAGTTATTTAAAAATAGGGCAGTATGCAAAAGCAATCAATATTTTTGAAATAGGAATATCGAAGAAACTAAAAAGTGTTATAGAAACATATAATAACTATATTAATCCAATTAATGATAAATTAAATTATTGGAATAATTTAGGTGAAACTTGTAAACTTTTTCTTTGCAACAATATTGATATAAAATATGCTAAGGATCAAAATATATTCACTGAGGAAATAATTGATAAAATCACTTCTTTAAAAAATTTAAATTTAAGTTCTTGGGTGGAAGAACGGTGTTATAATGAAGATGGAATGTTTTTTAGGGGAAAGCGAAATGATTTACTTGCTTTAAAAAGTATTAATTTTTGTAAATATTTGCCTTTTTTAGAAAGTGTTAATATAGCAGGGCAACAATTAGAAGAAATTGACTGTTTGTCAAATCTTCATAATTTGTCATTTTTAGATGCATCATACTGTTATATTAATTCTTTTGAATCCATAGGTAGGATTTCCAGCTTAAGGAAGCTAAACTTAAATACCTTAAACTTATTTAGAGAAGTTGACTTTAATTTCATTTCAAGTTTAAATTTAGAGGTATTAGATATAGGTAATTGTAAAGTAAAAGATTATAGTTTCATTCAATACATGACTTCTTTGCAAATTCTTTCTTTGGAAATCCCAAAAGATTATTCAATTAATTATTTATCCAATCTTGAAAAGCTTGAGTATTTAAACGATGCTTCTTTTTATCCCTTAGTATTTGCAATTGATAATAATTTTATGAATTTGAAAAAGATAACTTTAAGGTCTAAACCAAATGAATCCTCAACGAAATTTAAAGAGAAATACCCTTTGTGTATAATTGAATATGTAGATGAAAAAGTAGAAATTTTTAATCCGAAAATCAAAAGACGTCAACATTGGGATGATGAATTAGATTTTTTTACTAATTATGGTCTGGATTATAATTAAATTATAATCCGTAATTCCATAATATTAAGAGCTTATTTCCTGCATTAAGAATTAATATAGTTTGTAAGAAGTTCACTTATAGGTTTTTCCCAAAATATTTTTGGTGGTCTATAGTAAATTTTTTTTTAAAGATCAAAGTGTTAATTCCTTAATAAGTCAGAAATCTGTAATAAGTATAAAAATTTATTGAGTAAAGAATTTTAGCTTTGATTATAAAAACATCTTGAAAAATTGATAACAAGACTAAACTCGATAAACAACACCTACCAAAGCTATCAGTGCTTAATCTCTCTTTATGAGGACAATAAAGGGAAGATGTTTTCAGATATTCATATTGAGCTGACCTATTTTTTCTCAGCCAATATGTGTGCTGCACTTGGAGCAATTTTAGACTTGTTCAAATCTGACCTAAATGATGTTCATTTTGATCATATTAGCCCTCAAATTGAAAAGATATTGCTTAAAAATGATTTTTTGACATATTATGGCCGTATAAGGGCAATAGATACCAACAATACTACTATCAAATTTCAAAAGCTAAAGATTACCGATGGCAAGTTCTTCAAAAATTATGTCATTGATGAATTGATTGAAGGCCACCAATCAGACCTTCCAAAGATGTCAAGTGGAGTGAAGGAAAAAATTGTGGAGGCCATCTACGAAATTTTTGTAAATGCCCAGATTCACAGTGAGACTAAATTTATATACACTTGCGGACAATTCTACCCAAATAAAAACAAAATAGAGTTTACAATAGTAGATACAGGAGTGGGTTTTAAAAACCGGATCAATAGCAGATTCAACTCAGATCTTAGTGCAGAACAGGCTATCCAATGGGCCGTTAAAGACAGAAGTACAACAAAACAAGGTATTTCGGGAGGTTTAGGTCTTGCAATACTCAAAGAATTTATACAAAAGAATAAGGGTAAATTACAGATTGTCAGCAACGAGGGATTTTATCAACTTGATGAAAATAGAGAAGTAACCCATAAATTTCAAGGAGAATTTCCCGGAACAATCGTAAATTTGCAATTTGGCACGGATGATAAAAATAATTATTCGCTAAAAAGTGAAGTGAATTTAGATGATATATTTTAAGATTATGGAAAACATAACAATAAACGTAGTTAATACGATTGGCGATGTCTACGGAGTAGAGGCTGATGACGGCCAAAAAGTATTTGAATTAATATCAAAAGCTTTTGGAGATCGCAAGAAGGTGACCCTTTCTTTTCAGAATATAGAAATGCTAACCACAGCTTTTCTGAATACCGCTGTTGGTCAGTTATATAAGGATTTTTCTGAACTAGAGATCAGAGAACAATTAAAAGTTTCAGATATCTCTAATTCAGGGAAAGTTGCCCTCAAAAGGGTAGTTGATACAGCGAAATTGTATTACAAAGACCCGGAAGCCATGCAAAGGAGTATTAACGAGATCTTGGGTCATTAATCTATGGGTCAGAAATTTAGATTACAAGATTCTAACACTTTAGTGGATAAAGGGATATTTTTTGATGCTAATGTATTAATATACTTATTTTGGCCTACTGGCTCTTTTCATTGGGAGAAAAATTATGCAAAGACATTCTCGATTTTATTACGTCAACGAAACCAATTATTTGTTGATTTTTTGGTTGTCTCAGAAGTGATAAATCGCATATTGCGAATCGAGCATCAAAAAATTAATCCAGATCAAAAATTTAAAGATTTTCGAGATAGTTCAGATGGTCGGGAAGCATTAAATGACATACATACAATCCTCAGAGATGATGTTTTAAGTAGATTTATTGTAATTGGAAAGTCTTTTTCTAAAAATGATATCTTGGATTTTTTGACAGTTAATGAACTTGATTTTGTTGATAAGGGTACTGCACTGTTATGTAAAGAAAACAATCTTATACTTTTAACAAATGATAAAGATTTTAAGAATTCAGATATTGATATTTTAACAGGTAATCCAAGTTTATTGAATTAAAGAATTGAATTGGTATCTAATCCTTTTAAGAATAAGTCCACACCTTTTCTCCACCTAGGTGTAATTAAAAGTTCACTTACTTATATTCAATAATTTTTTAATTCTTCATTCTTCATTTATTTTTCCCTTTCCAAATCCTATGGAACCCCTTTAGGAACGAGGGTAAAGATTACACTTGAGTAACAAACGAGGGTAATTTTTCCAATTTTTTACACTCGTTCATAATACGAGAGTAAGAATTACCTTCTCATCAGAAAAATTCCTTCACTCAAACTTCAAAATCAATTTTTTCTCTTTCTCTCAATCTATTAAGCACAATTTCCCTCAACTCACTATTTGAGATTCTAAAAGGATGGAGAATCAGGGCGGCTTTTCGGATACAGGCCTCGAATTCTTTCTTGGCCTTGGGGATTTTGGTAATCACATTGTTAAACTGAAGTTCGTCCACCGTGTACCCTTGGTATTCCAGTTTCCAATAATCAATGGATTCGGGATTGGCAGGCAGCGGGATACTTCTGAGAATCCTGTCTGTTTTAAAAAAAGTGGTCTGCACCGGAACAGTCACCGTCCTTACCATCGCTTCTCCATCTGTGACCACCACTTTGAAGATTTTGTCTTGGGTCATGTCTACCAAGTCAAACCAATAAAGCGCCCTGACCACCAGCTTGCAGGTACCGGTAGTCGATGCATCCATTTCCTTGACAAATCCTTGGCCTACCAATTGGATCTTTCCATCCAGGACAGTGATTTCAATAGAAGAAGTTAATTTCCATGTTTTGGAGACACGCATCAGATTTTTTATTTCCAAAAAAACCTTCTTGGCCTGTTTGCTGTCAATTTCAAAAATTACCATATCCTCAATTTTTCATCAAATTAGGAAATTCCTATTTAAGAGAAATATTTTCTGAGGGCCTCCGACATATATTGTCCCACAATCAGTATTTCAAAAAAAGATGCAAGATCCAAGACAAAAATAGACTCAAGATATTAGACACAAGATCCAAGATTTGATTCAAAAAAGACGCAAGATCCAAGACTTGGTTCCCCATCATCATTGAGAACTCGACAAGGCGAAGCAGACAACAATTACACCTGTCCGCCGTGGTGGAACCTTTTCAACCCGACAGAACCCAGCATACAACTAGATCTACCGCACCAATAAAGTCTTAAATCATCAAAACGCGGCAATTTTTCCTGCCTGTAGGCAGTTTTTTAGGTATAAGTGTTAATTTTTCGTAAATAAATTTGCAGTTATCCTAAAGATCTGATTAACTTAACTATCATGATAAGAGTATCGTCTCCGTAAGAATGGAAAAAGGGACAGAAACCACCTTCAGAGCACCCGAAAGGAGGATTTCTGTAAATATCTTGGGCGTTTCATCCTTGCAACGGTCCAAAGCAAATGGGAGGTAAAGTAATTTTTTAACACAACTTTATGGAATCAAATAAAATAGGGAAGGGGACCATCATCTCGCAGGTACCCATTCCGATCGAAGAGTACATTGAACTGTTGCCCTACTTTAAAGTCAAAAGCTACCGCAAAAATGAAATTTTAAAAGGATTCCATGAGGTCGAAATCTATAGAAGATACCTCATCTCAGGTACCTTGGCCATGTTCGAGAAGCAACTGGAAACAAGGATTTGCAGAAGAATATACAGCAAATCCTGTTTGGTCTGCGATTTCGAATCTTATGCAAATGAGCGTCTGACAGACTTTTCCATAGTGGCTTACACAGACTGTTTGGTCTGCGAAATCCCCAAAGAACTTGATGCAGCGATCTTGGAATCACCGCCCAACATCATCAAATTGATTTTGAGATTAAGCCATCAGGTGGTAGTGCAGAATTTGGAATGGACAAGCGTACTGTGGTTGTCACCCAAAGCAAGGTACAGGAGATTACCCCAAATCTGTCCCGACTTTGCACTGATCAAAATCAAAGACATCTGCGGCATCCTCAACCTTCCCGAAAGAACCCTCCACCGGCTCCGCGAAAAAAGCTAACCACCCCACCTTTCTTCATTCAGTTCCTATTTCCCTTTCCATCCCCATATGGCCCGATACCCCCATGCCTTTTAAAAAATTTCCACTAACCTTTTACCCATTAACCGAATAACCATTAACCAAATAACCACTAACCAAATAACCATTAGCCAAATACTCGTACTGAGCGAAGTCGAAGTACCCGTACTGAGCGCAGTCGAAGTAACCATTAACCTCTAACCATTAACCAAATAACCACTAACCAAATAACCATTAACCAATTACCCAAACTGAGCTAAGTCCAAGTAACCAAAAACCCCCATGTTAAAAAAACGATGTGTCATTTACCCGAAAGATGTCCAGCTCATCACCGGCAAGAGTGAAAGATATGGACAGGACCTCTTGACCAAAATCAGGGAGGTGTACAAGAAACAGCCACACCAATTCATCACCGTCCAGGAGTTCTGCACCTTTTCCGGAATCCCCTTAGAGGAAGTTGAACCATTCCTTTAAACATTTTAGAAAAAGACACAAGAGCCAAAAAACCAGTACCAAGAATCAAGTACCAAGTACCAAGAAGGCGCAGCAGAACCTGACAACCACTACACCTGTCCGCCGTGGCGGAACCACTAAAACAATTACAACATTTCCCCCTATGTTCTCTACGACCCTATGTGGTAAAAAATCTGTGAAAATCATTTAAATCTGTGGTTAAATTCTCCATGCCTGTTTTGGCGGAAAGCAACTTCCCAATCACCCATCAAATTAGCCAAAACCAAACCAAACTCATTTCACATTTTTTCTATAAACATTTCACCCCTTCGGGGTTATATAACAACCAGACAACCTACTTACAACAGGCAGGTGCTGAGCAGATAACCATTACAACCACTATAACAATTACAACAATTTTACACCTGTCCGCTGTGGAGGAACCTATCCACCCCTATGTTCTCTATGACCCTATGTGGTAAAAAATTCATATTATTCCATCTGTGAAAATCATTTAAATCTGTGGTTAAATTCTCCATGCCTGTTTTGGCGGAAAGCAACTTCCCAATCACCCATCAAATTAGCCAAAACCAAACCCAACTCATTTCACATTTTTCTATAAAAATGTCACCCCTTCGGGGTTTTTTAACCAACCCGACAGGGCGTAGTAGACAACAAAATAAGACACAAGATCCAAGACACAAGAACCAAGATTTGATTCCCCAACAACAATTAAAACCACTAGAACAATTACAACAAAAAAAAGAGAGATCCTTCTCCCGTACAGCTGTCGGGATCCGCAAGCTCCGGTTCAGGATGACGGTCTCCAACCCGATAACGCGA
>NZ_JAKZAL010000042.1 GCF_022538115.1 Cognataquiflexum rubidum
TGGAAAATGTGTGACAAACTCGAAGATGTTCATGGCTTTATGTATTTTTATCCAAGAAACATCATCGAATCCACTCACAAAAACCTTTGACACCAGTTGACAAACTATATTTGGATACGTGTAGGATTCCGAAGAGTCAGATAAAAAAATATTTTATCTTCAATTTATTGCCTTTTACAATGTTTTTTACATTTGAATGTAGAAATAATATACTATCGAACGTATTATGTACCAGTGGATTTTTAAAGTATAATCCATCTACCTCTACTTGAAAAACAAAGTTTACTTTTTTTTAAAAAAATGTATGGAGTTTAACATGGATATACGCTTCTTTGCCAGTAACCCTATATTCTTCTTCATGGGGACGGAAGTCGGAAGACCCCTGCCTGTCATCGGGCAGGGATGTACAGAATATTTCAGTCTGCAGACAAAAATTTAAATGGATATCCAATCTACTGGCATAATTGTGTACACACATTGAGTTTAAAATAAAAATCTGTCATAACTTTATCTATCTCAAATTTAAAGATTAAGTCACTTTTCATTTCTTAATTCCAGTCTGTATGAGTTAAATATTAAAATATCCAGTTTCTGTCCTGAAAGCCCCAGTTTTGTGTTTTTCTTAAATATACCCCCACTGGCAATGCGAGGAGAAACAATCAATATGCCCAAAGGATGTAAACTTCTTTAGCCTATGGTATCTCAAATCCAATGTTAAAGTTCCAATATTCAAAGAAAAATGAATTTGAAAATTCTTATTCAACACCGCTTCAGGACATTCCATAAGCGTTTATCCAAAGCTGCATATACTCTATAAATTTTGTATTTTTCATCTAAAACTGGTTCTCAAATTTTGGAGGTGGGGAGAAATGATTCCGAAATTCTAAGAGCCGGCAGTGGCCTTTGACGCGGATAAGGGATCTACAGGAGATTTTAATAGCAAGATTGTTCGGTTGCCCACCTTTTCACAAAAATTACCGAGATAATACTTTTTTTATCAAGAGAAGGGAGTTATAAAAAACATGAGGAATCGACTCCCGAGAGCTCTAAAGAAAACTTTAAAATTAATTTTGATGTGCGAATTAATTCAAATATTTCTATGAATATGTATGTACGCTTTCTTAAACCTAACTATATAAAATTCGAAGTGAAGTGCTATAGAAGTGGCTTTTAGATTGATGAACGAGGACTTATTATTCGCAGCTTTGATCCTTTATTTGAGCTTTTGCAAATTACTGGAAATCATCAATTATAAATTTTGGGGCGTTCGCCCGTCATTATACTCTTCCTTTTTTACTTTTCTGAAATGGGTCCCGGATTGGGAGTATTGGGAATATAGCTATTTTCAATCTTCTACTAAATGATAAAAATCATAAATTTTCATATTTACAATTCATTTAAAATATTTTGTATATCATTTTTTTGTATTTAAAATTTATATAAATATATTTGAAGTGAAATTATCTATCTCTAATATGTGTAAAAATATTCTTAGAATATATTATTTCTTCTTCATCACTCTACAGGCATAATTTTTACAAGAATAAATTTAAAATTACTATTACGATGAAAACACATTTCACGCTTAGCCGGGCAAAAAAAAGGTTTTTCTTACTTTTTTTATTCACCTTTTCATTTCAATTTTTATTGGCGCAAAGTGTCCAATTTGACTTAGCCTCTTTAAATTTCAATGGATATACCCCTCCTTCTTCAGGAACTTCCTTAAAATTTGGTCCCGATAACAGGTTATACGTTTCTCAGTTAAATGGGCTTATCCGAATTTATACCATTGAAAATGCAGGATTTAATAGTTACAGGGTTACAGGTACAGAGTCAATATCACTTGTAAGGTCAATTCCCAATTACGATGACACGGGTACTCGTGCGTGGGACAAAAGGTCCAATAGGCAAATCACCGGGATAGAAGTCACCGGAACGGCTGCAAACCCCATTATTTATGTTGGTTCAAGCGACCCTAGATGGGGTGGTCCTACAGGGGACAAGGTGTTGGACACCAACTCAGGGATCATCACTCGGCTAACATGGACAGGAACAAATTGGGATGCGGTTGATCTTGTCAGAGGTCTACCACGATCAGAGGAGAATCACTCAACTAATGCCGTAACCTATACAATTATAAATGGAAAACCTTTTCTCTTAGTCGCTAGCGGTGGATTTACCAATGCAGGTGCTCCAAGTACCAGTTTTACTTGGATAACCGAATATGCCTTAGCTGCGGCATTACTCAGTATTGACTTGGACGCAATTGAGGCTTTACCTCTCAAAATAGATCCAATCTCGGGGAGAAAATTTAAATACGATATTCCAACTTTAGACGATCCATCAAGGCCGAATGTTAACGGTATCTACAATCCAAATCAAATCGGATATGACGGCATCGATGTTGGTGATCCATTTGGTGGGAATGACGGCTTGAATATGGGCATGATAGTAGAAGGTGGACCGGTTCAAATTTTTTCTGGTGGTTATAGAAATGCTTATGACTTTGTTGTTACCGAAGGTGGGAAAGTTTTTGTAACTGACAATGGTCCAAACACCAATTGGGGCGGACTTCCCGAAAATGAGGGGAATCCAAATACGGTAACCAATAATTATCCCCAAGGGGAACCTGGAGGAAACAGTTCCAATAGATCTGCAAGTGGTGAATGGGTCCGAAATCAAGATCACCTATTGTTAATTACCCAAGATATCAACAGTTACCAACCGGGAAGTTTTTATGGTGGACATCCCACGCCTATCCGGGCTAACCCCGGAATCCCTTACACCAAAGGATCGGCATTTCCTTTTAATCCCGGTGGCGCAGGTTTATATACCAAATCAATCGGAGACGAATATTTCAGATCATTGGGGGCCAATCAGGATACGTTAAAACCATTATACACCCAAAATGAAATTTTTAGAACTCAAATTTTGGAACCTATTGCCCCAGGTCAATCAGGTTTTGAT
Source organism: Cognataquiflexum rubidum (assembly GCF_022538115.1). GTDB lineage: Bacteria > Bacteroidota > Bacteroidia > Cytophagales > Cyclobacteriaceae > Cognataquiflexum > Cognataquiflexum rubidum. The sequence goes on from NZ_JAKZAL010000042.1 coordinate 2,968, forward strand.
TTTTATGCCCAAAATTCATTGCCTGTAAATTGGCCACCTGTACCTGTGAGTTTAGCAAATTCGGATGAAGCAGATTATAGAGATCCATCATTGACAAACCCAAACGGTCCTCAACCCAAATTTGTAACTATTTGGAAAAAAAACAGCAATGGAATTGATGAATACAAAGCTTCAAATTTTAATGGCGTATTGAAGGGTTCACTGATCGGAGGAAGAAATGAAGGATTTTTACATTTGGTTAGGTTAAATCCTGACGGAACATTACTAAGTCTAGAGGAAGATAAATGGAATTTAAATGGCGGAAATGCACTTGGCATCACTTGTCAAGCAGATAATGACGTTTTCCCTGGAACTATTTGGGTCGCAACTTTTGATAGCCGAATAAGTATTCTTACTCCTTCTAATATCCCATTCTGCCCTCCTCCTGGAGATCCATTCTTTGATCCTAATGCTGATTATGACAATGATGGATTTACCAACCAAGATGAAATTGACAATGGAACCGACTATTGTGATGGAGCCTCAAGCCCTAATGATTTTGACAGGGATTTTATTTCAGATTTGAACGACCTTGATGATGATGGTGATAGTATACCTGATGCAATGGATCCTTTCCAATTGGGAAATCCATCGAACTTACCTATCAATAATGAATTATTTTCTGATAAAACAGATGAATTGGGAAGACCCTTTGGTTATAGAGGTCTTGGTTTGACCGGACTGATGAACAATGGATCTCCAAATCCTAATTGGCTAAATTGGTTGGACAAACCGGGAGTTGGATCCCTTCCTGATGATATTTTTGGAGGTGCAGCGGGTGCAATACAGATCGCCATGACTGGTGGTACTGCCACCGGAATGGCCAATACTCAAGAAAAAGGATTCCAGTTCGGTGTAAATGTTGGGACTGAGACAGGGAATTTCTTAATTACCGGAGTATTGCTGGGATTTCAAGGTCCTCAAATGTTTTATGATATTGATCATGAAGGAGAATTGGGAATACAAATGGGTGATGGCACCCAAAGCAATTTTTTGAAGTTGGTTTTTACAAAAACCGGTATTTTGGCTGCCTTGGAAGTGGAAGATGTTCCTGACCCAAGTCCTCTTTTTCTTCCTTTGTCTGTAGAGGACCGCCCATTGAGTTCAGAAACTGTAAGTTTTCTTTTTAAGGTGGATCCAATTCTTGGAACCGTAGAACCTCAAATTAAAATTGGAAACAGGAATATTATCAGTTTAGGGATAAAGAACCTCTCTGGAAAAGTCCTACAGGCCGTTCAAGATATTACCAAGCCACTTGCAGTAGGCGTATTCGGAACTTCTGCTGACCCAACAAAAGAGTTTTTGACTATTTACGATTCCTTTAAGGTAGATGGTGAACAACCTTATCTGACCAACCAAATCCCCGATATCACAAGGCAGGTATCCTCTCCTCCGAGAGAAATAGATTTGTCAGAATTTTTTGGAGATAATTTCGGAGTAGAAAACCTTTCATTTTCATACAGTTCTACCATATTATCTTTGACTGGAGTTCAGATTGAAGGCAATATGCTTACCCTGACATTTCCTGATTCTCCCTATACAGGAGTGATCACAGTGAGGGCCACTGACTCCTTCGGTTATTTTGTAGAACAAAGTTTTGAAATTTCAGTCGTTAGGGCAAACCAGATCATTTATAGGATCAATGCAGGTGGACAAGAGGTGATAGGAGAAAATAATGCACCTAACTGGGTTCCAAACGATCAAAACGGTTCGTTTGATGGGATAGGGTATTCTGTCAATGGGGGAACCTCCTCCAGCAGCTCTTTGCAATATGCCAACAAGCATGCATCAATACCAAGCTATATTTCTGAACCTACCTTCAATTCTATTTTTGGAAGCCAAAGAGAAAAAACTGATGCAGGTAATTTGCGGTATACGATACCATTATCAAACGGGGTATATATCATCAACCTTTACTTGGGTGAAAACGGTGCGGGACAGGTAAATATCAACGAAAGAAAGTTTGATATCAGGCTGGAAGGCATCACTGTGAGGAACAATTTGGACTTGGTCCAAAAATATGGAAAGGGTGTTGCAGCCGTAGAACAATTTGAGATTGAGGTTAGTGATGGACAATTGAATATAGAGTTTGTCAAAAGAACAGGTAATCCTATAATAAATGCCATTGAGATCATTGGTACCACACTTGCAACCCCTATTAATTTTATTGTTCCCATACCTGATCAAGTCAATACTATTAATGAGGAACTTGAGGGAACGCTGCTTTGCTCAGCCATTGGTGGTGTGGGTACACTCCTTTACAGTGCTACCAACTTACCTCCGGGAATTGACATTGAACCGGTAAACGGAAGGCTATATGGAACTGTCAGCCCTTCTGCACAGGCGAACCAAACCTATAATGTAACCATTTGGGTAACTGATTCAAATAGCCCTGTTCCGAATCAAGAATTTACTACTTTTTCTTGGACAATTCTGCCTTTCGAGAATTGGAATATTGCAAATGAAAATCAAAATTACACCGAGAGACATGAAGCTTCCTTTGTACAGGCGGGTGAAAGTTTCTATGTGATGGGTGGCCGAGAAAATTCTAAAACAATAGATGTTTATGATTACCATCAAGATAGCTGGAGAGCACTCTCTGGTGTTGCTCCGGTAAGTTTCAACCATTTCCAAGCGACTGAGTATAAAGGATATATTTGGGTGATCGGTGCTTTCGAAGATAATTTATTCCCGAATGAAAAACCGGCTACCCATATCTGGATGTTTGATCCAGTGACAGAACAGTACATTCAGGGGCCAAAAATTCCTGATGGTCTTGAAGACCCCAATGACCCTGCAAAAGACCGACGAAGAGGATCTGCTGGATTAGTGGTGTATAAAGATAAATTTTATCTTATCGGGGGAAACAAACTGGGCCACAATGGACAATATGTAAATTATTTCGATGAATTTGATCCAGCAACAGGTTCGTGGAGTATAATGCCCGATGCTCCAAGACCAAGGGATCACTTTCATGCTGCGGTAATCGGAGATAAAATTTATGTGGCATCAGGAAGACTTTCGGGAGGACTAGGGGGTACTTTTGGTCCAGTAATACCTGAAGTAGATGTTTATGATTTTGTTACAGGGACCTGGAGTACCCTTCCTAATACATTAAATCTACCAACACCTAGAGCAGCCGCGGTAGTGGCAAATTTTAAAAATAAATTGTTGATAGCTGGTGGTGAAATCCCCGGCGTAGGTAATGAACTTGCTTCGAATATTACAGAAATTTTCGACCCTCAAACACAAACTTGGTCAGCAGGTCCAAATCTTAATTTCAGACGGCATGGGACTCAGGGAATAGTTTCAGGGGAAGGCCTTTTTGTGGCAGGAGGTTCACCTAATCGCGGCAGCGGCAGACAAAGAAATATGGAATTTTTTGGACTTAATAATCCTTTTGGAACTCCCGTATCCAAAAGCCTTCTTTCAGGACCAAACTCTGTTAGTATGCTCAATGGTATTTCAGCGGATTTTGAATTGAATTTTTCGGGAGGGAATCAGGGCCTTCTAATAAGAGAAATTACATTTAAGGGAGTTGATTCAGGTGACTTTACCGTTGAATTTGGAGCTATTAGCAATGCATTGAAATTGCCTAATTCAAGTCATACTGTTAGAATTAAATATGGGGGAATAAAAGACAATCCTGTAGCAAATGTCCTCATTAAATACGATTTGAACCTTGAATTGGAAATACCAATTACAAACTCCGTATTAAGGGTGGAGAATTTTACCATGATCAATCCGGAAAACAATCTTGATGTCGCTTTATTGGAAGAAAACTCCCAGATTCAACTAAGTCAAATAAATAGTTTGGGATTGAATTTTAGAGCCAATACTAATCCATCATCAGTTGGAAGTGTTTTCTTATCCTTAACCGGACCTGTTACCTTGTCAAGGTTTGATGATGAAATACCTTATACCCTGTTAATGGATGGTGGAATAAATCTACCTTTAGGGAATTACAATGTAATAGCCACACCCTATTCAGGTATTGGGGGAACCGGTACGGCAGGGAAACCACTTTCTATACAGTTTGCAGTTGTTGAAAATATAATTTCCAACTTCCCTGTAACAGGGATTTCAATCAGTCCGACTAATACCTCAATACAAGCCGGAGTCACCCAACAATTAAATGCCACTGTCAGCCCCAGTAATGCGACCAATAAAACTGTGTTATGGACCTCGTCTAATCCCCAGGTAGCTACTGTAAATTCCAGCGGGTTGGTATCTGGGGTTTCTGTTGGAAATGCTACCATAACCGGAAGAACAGAAGATGGAAATTTTACCTCCACCTCAGCGGTTACCGTAACCCAAGCTTCGATACCGTATAGCATTGCCGGCTTTGTATTGATCAATGCCGGGAATAATTCTGAATTACTAACTTTGGTCAATGGAACACAACTACTTTCCAGTCAAGTTGGGAGTTTAAGTTTAAATATCAAGGTCAATACCAACCCTGTAACAGTTGGAAGTGTATTTATTTCATTGAGCGGTCCTGTAAATGAAACAAGAACAGAAAATGGAGCACCTTATGCTTTGTTTGGTGATAGCAACGGTATTTACAGTGGAAAGACCCTGCCTAATGGAAACTACACCCTTTCAGCAATAGCTTATTCCGGTAGCTTTAGGAGTGGTACTGTTGGTCCAACCACTACGATCCAATTCTCCATTGTTTCATCCGCATCTATTCCTGTAAGTGGTATTTCAGTGACACCTAACTCAGCCTCTATACAAGCAGGAAGTACCCGACAACTTACCGCTACTGTTTCACCAACCAATGCTACCAATACCTCAGTTACTTGGAGTACTTCCAATCCTTTGGTCGCTACAGTCAATACCTCTGGTTTGGTGACTGGCGTTACTGTAGGTACTGCCATCATCAGTGCAACCACGGTGGATGGAAACTTTACCGCAGTGTCTAATATTTCTATTGAAGGGACTAATTCAGACGTGGGTCTAGTAGGCCATTGGAAGATGGAAGAAAACGGGGGAAACATTCTTATAGATCACTCCGGAATGGGCAACAATGCCACCGTAGGAAATACCTCCGGGATGTTATGGGTAAATGGACAGGAAGGTCTCGCTATCAGACTGAACGGCGCCAGCAGCTTTGGAAACGTTGCCCACAATTCCAGCCTAGCATTTACAAATGAACTTACAGTTGCTGCATGGATCAAACCCACAGCTTTAGCCAAAAGAACGATAATTTCCAAAGGTACACCCGATGGGTTCTTTTTAATGAACCAAACCAATGGAAAGATTGAATTTAGATTCAATGGGAATGCTAATGGTACTACATACAGGCTTCAATCCAATCAAAACTACCCAATCAATGGCTCTTGGATGCACGTGGCAGTGACCTTCAACGGGACAAAAACTGTGATGTATATCAACGGTGTGGAGGACAAATCAGCAACCTATGCTCCTGTTGCCATCAGGCCAAATACAACCAACCTGCAAATTGGTGCATGGGACAATATGAACAGATGGGCGGGTGACCTGGATGAAGTCAGGTTATATGGAAGAGCACTTACCAGTACTGAAATCCTTGGCCTAATGGGGTCCCAGATGGAAATTCCCGCTACACCAATACTCAGCTCTCCTGCCAACGGCATCGGAAGTATTACTTATTCAGGTCCTCTCCTTGGATGGAACACTTCCGATTTTGCCCAGGCCTACAGGGTCGAAATGGCTAAATCAACAGACTTTTCCAATCCTATCGCTGTAGGGACAGGAATCCAGGTAGCCTCATTCCAATGCCCTCAACTTGACCCAAATACTCTCTACTATTGGAGAGTAAGGGCATCCAATCAAAAAGGTGATTCCCCTTGGTCAGAAACTTGGAGCTTTACCACTGCCGCTGAAAATCAAAATGAAAGTAATCTCGTTGGCTTCTGGAAGATGGAGGAAAACGGTGGAAACATCCTTATTGATCATTCAGGCAATGGTAATAACGCAACTGTAGGAAACACTTCAGGCGTGTCATGGATAAACGGCCAGGAAGGTCTAGCAATCAGACTCAGTGGAAATTCTAATAATTTCGGCTCTGTGCCCCACAATACAAGCCTCGCATTCACCAATGAAATTACTGTTGCTGCTTGGATCAAACCCTCAGCTTTAGCAAAAAGAACGATAATTTCCAAAGGTACACCCGATGGGTTCTTTTTAATGAACCAAATAAATGGAAAGATTGAATTTAGATTCAATGGGACTACCAACGGTACAACATACCGGCTTCGGTCAAATCAAAATTATCCAACAAATGGATCTTGGATGCACGTGGCAGTGACCTTCAACGGGACAAAAACTGTGATGTATATCAACGGTGTAGAAGACAATTCGGCAACCTACGCTCCTGTTACTATCAGGCCAAATACAACCAACCTACAAATTGGTGCATGGGATAATATAAATAGATGGACCGGTGACCTCGATGAAGTCAGGCTATACGGGAAAGCGCTGAGCAGTTCTGAAATTTTGGGAATTTTTAGTAGTCAAAACAGTAATTTCAGAACTTTAGCAGCGGTAGATAAAAACAAACCGGTGGAAGAATTACAAACTTTTAATCAAGAGATACCCGAGGATAGCATGTTAGGATTCAAAGTATATCCTAATCCCGTGGAGAACCTTCTTATTATTCAAATGAATAGTAAAGACCAAATACAAGTAGATCTCATAGTTTATGATATGATGGGTAGGCAGTATATCAACAGGTCAGCAATTACTGAAAATGGGGAAATTGTTCTTGATCTTGCATCAATTAAAATGGCAGCAGGAACTTATCTTCTAATGCTTGATCAGGGTAATGGTAAAACTATCCAAGTAAGGTTTATTAAAAAGTAATCGATAAAATTTTCCAGAAAAAGGCCTGTATTTGATGCAGGCCTTTCATTGAAGAATATATTTGAGATTGTCACAAAAAATAGCAGATCACCAATACAAATGGTGGACGAAAATTAAATTTTATGTACATCCGCTTTTTAACCACCATTTCAATTTTACAAAATGACCACGACTTCGCTCGGCCACCGGATATTGAATGATGACTAGGAAGAGAGGAAAATGCGGTTTCGCTGCATTTTCCTCTCTTCCTCTAAAAACAAAACCATCGAGCACCGAGCGAAGTCGAGGAGCAAATTAAAATAAAATTCGGCTACAGGTGTCATAGCGGACAACCATATTAAATTTCAATAATAAACTTATTTTACTAGATATTTTAAGTAAGATAATACGTATTTTCGCAGTGATACAAGAACCTGATTTCCAAGCTCTTTTATTACAGATTATTTTCCCTAGAACACCGATGATAGAAGACAGCATCAATGACTGAAACATGATCAATCTTTTGTATAGTGTTATTCAAGAAAATATACAGAAGCTTCTATGATTGAAGGTTATACAGTTTTAAAAACAGCATCCTAAAAAGGATCCAATTCCATATTGTTCAACCATTTGACTCAACTAATAATGAAAAAAATCTTTCCATTCTTGTTTATAGCTTTATTATATAGTTCTTTTACTTTTAATACTTCCATAAAAAAAAATGTAAAACCATTAAATAATGAGCCTATATCCGACTGTTTTTCGGATCTTATTTTAGAAAATATATTAAAATACGCTTCATCAGAAATAGATTATAATTGTACATCCCCTTACCAAGAAATAAATGGATTGGTTGTAATTGAAGCTGAAAATCTTAATCTTTCATCAAGTTGGGCCATACAAAACTCTACACCCGGATTTACAGGATCGGGCTATATTTTGTGGTTGGGTCCACAATACACCTCTGTCCCCGGAAATGGCTTAATCACAACAAAAATTTTCATCAATTCACCGGGGATATATCGGTTTCAATTTAGAAGTGGAGTAGGCCGTGGAACTTCGAGTTCTGAGCATAATGATACATGGATAAGGTTTCCCGATGCAAGTGATTTTTTTGCAGAAAAGGAAGGTATAAAACTGTATCCAAGAGGAAGTGGGAAGACCCCAACTGTAAAAGGCGCCGGATCGGGGGGGTGGTTCAAAGCATTTGCAAGCAATGTTAATTGGAGATGGACAACCCAAACAAATGACGGAGATGGCTATCCCATTTTTGTTCAATTTGATTCCCCAGGTGAGTATACCATGGAATTGTCTGCAAGGTCTTCCTATCATTTAATTGACAGGATTATTCTGCATCGAAATGCCTCAAACCCATTGAGCTTAACTCAATTAGAGACTACCTGTGATACAAGTCCCCCACAAACAATAAATGTAACAGGAATTTCCGTTTTGCCGATTAACTTAAGTTTGCAAACAGGTAGTTCCCAACAAGTTTCCGCCACTATATCCCCGGCAAATGCGACCAACAAAACTGTTTTATGGTCTTCCGCTAACCCCACTATTGCTACAGTTAGCTCCAATGGATTGGTTTCAGCAGTTTCGGAAGGTACAACCATTATAACAGCTAGAACGCAAGATGGCAACTTTACAGGAACTTCTACTATCACAGTTAATCCAAACACTTCAACTATTGCAGTCACAGGTATTTCGATCAGTCCTAATACATTATCCGTTACAGTCGGGAGCAGTCAACAGATTATTGCAACTGTTTCTCCAAATAACGCTTCCAATAAATCAATAACTTGGTCATCGTCTAATCCTTCTGTGGCGGGAGTTAATTCGGGTGGAATGGTTACAGGTTTAACTGTTGGGTCATCTATAATAACTGCAAGAACATTAGACGGAAATTTCACCTCATCAAGCGCCATAACTGTTAACCCCAATACTTCCTCAATAAGTATTGGGAGCTTTACGTTGGTTAATGCAGGTACGGCCACTGATATTGCCACATTGGTAAATGGAACTAATTTAAGTTTAAGCCAAATACAAAATTTAAGCCTAAATTTTAGGATCAACACAAATCCTTCTCTCGTCGGAAGTGTATTTATTTCATTGACCGGACCAATCAATGCCTCAAGAACGGAGAATGGAGCTCCCTACACTTTGTTTGGGGATAGCAATGGAAATTATAATGGAAGAACTTTACCTTTGGGTACCTACAATTTATCCGCAATCCCCTATTCAGGTTCAAACAGAAGTGGAACGGCAGGACCATCTACAACAATTACATTTTCTATTGTCGAATCAGCTCCAATTCGAGTTTCCGGTATTTCAGTAAGTCCTGCAGCAGTATCAATAATCATCGGGGAATTGAAACAAATTTCTGCCACGATTACCCCTTCTAATTCATCAAATAAAAATGTGATTTGGTCTTCCTCCAATACTGCTGTTGCTACAGTAAATTCAAGCGGATTAGTATTGGGTTTAGCTTTGGGAGATGCTGACATTTCAGCAAAGTCAGAGGATGGGGATTTTATTTCCATATCGAAAATTAATGTTTTGGGTGATAATTCTTCCCAAAACCTTGTCGGTCATTGGAAGATGGATGAAGGTATCGGCAGTTCCCTGATTGACCATTCCGGAAATGATAACAATGCCAATCTTCAAAATCCTGCCAATGTGTTTTGGTCAGAAGGTATTATAGGAGATGCCCTGAATCTCAACGGATGGTCAGGAAGGTTTGGAATTGCCCCGCATAGCACCTCCCTTGAATCTGTTTCTAACTCCCTTACAATTGCGGCTTGGGTCAAACCTAATATCCTACACAGAGGGCATATTTTATACAAGAGCTCGGGAAATGGTTTTGAATTATGGCTTGATAGTAATGGCTTGCTTGAATTCAGACTAAATAGAAGCAATAACGGCACTACTTATAGATTAAAGTCAACATACAATTATAGTGAAAGCCTTGGAAATTGGATCCACATAGCCGCTACGTTTGACGGCACTAGCAGTAGAATCTACGTTAACGGAGTGCAGAACGTCTCCGCTAATTATGCTCCATTCAATATTGGGACTTCCTCAGGTGATTTGGTTATTGGTGCATTTGGAACGATACAACGATTTAATGGGGCCTTGGATGATCTCAGACTTTATAACAGAGCATTAACGGATATTGAGATTGGGAATCTTGCTGTGGTAAACAATCAATTAAGAATTGATACTCAAATAGATAAGCAAAATCTAGAAAAACCGTTGATAACAAACGAACTTTCCAGATCTCAACCCATCTCAATGGAAGTAGTTGAAATCACTAGCCTGTATCCAAATCCGGTAGACCATACGATATACATATCCTACGCAGGTCAAGAGGGTGATTTGTTACAAATTGGAATATTCGATGCCAAAGGAGTCAATTATTTAGAAAGGGAGTATGTTGTTCTAGAAAGTTCAGTAACTGTTCCAATAAAGGAATTGAACCTCCAACCGGGTATCCACCTTTTGGTCATCAAAACCCAACTCAGTTATCAAGTCCTTAAATTCATCAAAAAATAATTTTGTGTATATTATAAATCCCCCTGTGTCCACGGCCACAGGGGGATTTTTTATAATGATAACATAAATCAATGTTTTTTATCCCCCCATCTGGGACAAACTTTTGTCCAATCAAATGTGTATATCTAACCCAAGAATTAAGGGTAAGTCCCCACTATAAGAAATAAGTTTTATAAATTGGTTAACTTGGCTTCAGCTTTGATCACAAAATAAAATACGGGATATTGATTTCGGCAGAAGGAAAGGAAGTTCACCGATTTTTTCCCGGAACGGTGTTTAAAATCGAGAATTTAATCACAAAATTTACTGGTATGCAAATTTACAATAGTTTCCTTTTTGGTGTTTTTTTAATTTTTATCTTGGGGGATGTTATCCGTCCCAAAGAAACCTTCATTCAACCTGTACTAGCTTTCCCCGGTGCCGAAGGCTTTGGCAAATACACTTCGGGAGGAAGGGGTGGTTTGGTGTATATCGTGACCAACCTTCATGATAGTGGACCCGGAAGCCTGCGCTGGGCCTTGGAGGCAAAAGGACCTCGCACGGTGGTATTTGAAGTTTCAGGAAACATTGAACTAAAAACAAGGCTCAACGTTCAGGATGGAGACCTGACGATTGCAGGGCAAACCGCCCCGGGCGATGGAATTACAATAAGAAATTATCCAGTTCGTATTATGGCCAAATCAAATATCATAATTCGCTATTTACGGTTCCGATTAGGTGATCAAGGAAATGAAGAGGCTGACGCTTTTGAGGCAAGATCCGGAACCAGTAATCTTATTATTGACCATTGTTCGTTTTCTTGGGGAACTGATGAAACCTGTTCAATTTATGGAGTTTCAAATGTTACTATTCAAAATAGCATTATTTCTGAAGGCTTAAACGATGCCTCCCGATTTAGCAAAGCCTTTCCTCACTCATTTGGTAGTCTACTAGGCGGAAAAAACGTTTCATTTTTAAAAAATTTGATGGCTCATTTTCATATTAGAATGCCCTCCATCACTACTGGTTCAGATATCTTGGATATCAGAAACTGTGTTTTTTATAATTGGGAATTCAGGGCCACCAATAATGGTGCAAATTCTAAAGCCAATTTAATTGAAAATTACTATAAACCCGGTCCCGCAACCAAAGCACGGCCAAGCAAGGAATTAATCGATAAAAATTTTCTTTGGGCGACCTCCTTAGAAAAAAATCCTGCAACTTACGGTAAATTCTATTTGGAGGGAAATATCTTGGAGGGTAGGCCTGAGATCAACCAAAACCAATGGCTCGGGGCAAGATTGGAAAATTCAGAAAATACCAATAAGTACCTGAAACTTTGTGAAAACCAAGACAGTACCGGCAAACCAATTGCTTTCCCTATAAAAGATGATATTTATAGTCATACTTTGTCAGCTAGCGAAACATTCAAAGAAGTTTTGAAGCAAGCAGGAGCAAATTTGGTCAGAGATGCTGTTGACGAAAGATTGATTGAGGAGGTCAGAAATGGAACAGCAACATTTAAAGGTTCAAAAACAGGTCTATTTGGAATTATTGACAGTCAAGCTGATGTCGGAGGATGGCCGGTTTTACAATCTTTACCTGCACCTAAAGATACTGACCGGGACGGCATGCCTGATGCATGGGAAATAGAGCAAGGCCTTAACCCTGAAAGAAGGGATGACAGGTTATACGATTTGGATCCAAATCATACCAATCTTGAAATTTATTTAAATAGTTTAGTTGAGAAAGATTAAATTTTTCCTCACTGGAAAATTTTACAAGTTTAAGAAATTAATTTTACCTAATTCTTATGTTTATTTTATTTTACAATAATAAAGTATATGTATATCCGCAATGATACCAGTGGCCAAATAAATATAAAGTGACAGCTAGTGACAATCGTTATTTGTTAAAGAT
>NZ_JAKZAL010000043.1 GCF_022538115.1 Cognataquiflexum rubidum
TATTTCGGTCAAAAGCTTTTTGACAGACTCATCATTGCTTCAATTTATCCTTACTGGAATGATTGCGGATAATCATATTATTAAATTATGTAGGACTTAAAATGCTTCCTCGTGCGTCTTCTTTCCGAAAACTGTCAACCAAATGATCTTGATATCCAACCATAAAGTCCATTTTTTTAGGTATTCCAAATCATGGGAGGTTCTTTGTTTCTTTTGTTCTTCCGTCTCCATTGGACCTCTCCAACCATTTACTTGGGCCCATCCTGTAATTCCCGGCTTATAATAATGTCTTACCATGTATTTGTCTTCAGTCTCCTGCATGACTTGGTTTAGGAAGGTTCTATGAGGACGGGGTCCTACCACGCTCATCTCTCCTGTCAAGACATTGATAAACTGGGGCAATTCGTCAAGACTGTATTTTCTTAAGAACTTTCCTATTTTAGTGATTCTTGGATCATTCTTTACCGTAGATTGGGTTCCGCCCACAACACTGTCATTGCTGTTCATCGACCTGAACTTATATACTTTGAAAGGTTTTCCACCTTTACCCGTCCTAATAGGAGTGTAAAATACAGGTCCTGGTGAATCAAGCTTTATGAGCAAACCAATTACAACAAATATTGGGGAAAGGAATAGTAGAACAGCGGAAGCAAAGATTACATCAAAAACATTTTTCAATAAGTTTGGGAACCAATTGTCCAAAGGCAGCTGACGGATATTGACCAACTGAAGATCACCAAACTGATATGTCTTAAAATTCTCTCCAAAAATCCCTTGATAGTCAGGAACAAATCTGATCCTCGTACCATGGTAATCAGCTATTTCAACGATGGATTTTATTTTATCCAACTCATTGTAAGGCAATGCAATGATGATTTCATCCGCAAAGTTGTATTTTAAATAGTCTTTCAATCCATCTAAAGTCGAGACCACACGCTCATTTTTTGACGATGACTTGGCTTCCGGATTGCAATCAATGAAACCCTGAACGGCAAACTTTGCATAAGAATTGGATTCCAAGAATCCGGCAACTTTATTTGCCAATTGGCCTGAACCAGCAATTAACGTTGTACTCATTTTTGTTCGTCTTTCCTTTATTGGTGCTGAAAGCCTTATCACTAAAGAATTTGTGATAATTCCCAAGGAAGGGATTCCAGCCAAAATTGCAATCAATAGATTACGGACATCTTTTGGGAAAGAGAAAACGAGATAAAGGATGCCAATGATACCTGCAAGAATGAAATAAGTTTTAAAATATTTACTCATTCTGGATTTGAAGAAACTGCTCCCTGTCCAATCCACATATAATTTATTCGAATATCCGATCACAAGCCAAAGGGAAATTAGTGCCATTAAAAAGACAACTTCCATTCTTTGGAAAGAGAGGTCATTGATTCTGTAAAAGTACAAGGAGATAAAGAATGCGAGGGTTAAGCTGATCACGTCCCAGAAAACAAGGATAGGAACGTTTGATTTTTGATGATTTGTCATAGCCTTTAAAAATTAAATTTTAATATAGATTACTGAGCTTTTTACTAATAAGTAATTAACTAAATTAACGGTAAGGTATTTTAGGCTTTTGAACGGCATCAAATATACAAAAAATTGTATTTCAATCCCATTAATTACCTTTTAAATATTTTTCTCCCTTTTTACAGGGGATTTTTTTTAAATGATGATTCAAATATATAGCCATAAATCATAAAAAAAAATAAAATGCATAAAAATTTATTTGAAAAGCAAAAAAATACATTGGAAAGGGTTTAGTTTTTGCTTTTTATTTATATTTACTATAAAATAAATTGAGATAAAGCATCACTTAAATTTGTTAAAAGACATTTATTATGGTAAAAAATAATTTATACCATAAAAAATATGAATAAATTGTTTGAGAAGTTTCACCTTTTTTTCTAACTTTATTTTTATAAAATTTTTCATTTCTATTTTGATCTAATCGGCCTTTTTTGTCAATATTGTTCTTTCCGGTGTTAAATAGCCTTTTGTCCCAAATCATCTCCCGGCTGCATATTTTTTCCGGGCGTAGCCAATACAAACACAAATATCATGCAAAGGCAATATCTTGTACTTAAATCTCAATGGAATGGGCAATGCGGTTGAAATGGACAACTTTGATGGTATATTCATTATTTGGTAATGAAGTTCATTATCCAAAAAGCCTAAAATTCTATGGGTTTCGCATCCCTTACTTTAAATCATTAACCAATAATCAAAGCTTTGAAGATTTACCTTTATTTCAGTGCCTATGCTTTTCTCCTATTACTATTGGGATATTTTATTCCTAGGGAAGAATTTGCGTTAACTTTTCTCCTATTTGGACTTTGCTTTTTATTTTATTTAGGTATTTGTTGGGTTTCTATCGTCAGGAAGTTTTCTTTCAAAAGGGGTTTATTGTTGGCATTGCTTCTGCGGGTAGTATTGATGTTGTCAATACCTGCTCTTTCAGATGATTTCTATAGATACTTTTTTGATGGTCAGTTATTAAAAATGGGGTTCAATCCATTTCTATCAACTCCAAATGAGATAGTGACGAGTTTGGATTTCGGGACAAATACCTATGGGGTTTATTTATATGAAAAAATGAATTCTCCCCAATATTTTTCAATTTATCCCCCCCTGCATCAGGCTTTCTTCTTTCTTACCTCTTTGACAGGGGATGACTTGCTGTCAAACATTGTTTTCCTTCGAATTTTCATTGTTGGGTTTGATTTTTTAAATATTTACCTGCTTTACAAAATCTTAATTCTTGTAAACCAACCTATTTCGAAAATTTGGTTTTACGCATTCAATCCGCTTATCATCCTCGAGCTAACCGGCAATCTCCATTTTGAGGGAATAGTTTTGGCCGGGATTTTAACTACAATATTTTTTTGGATTAAAAAGAAACCAATGTTTGCTGCATTAGGATGGTCTTGGGCCATTGGTATCAAATTGACACCATTGATGTTGGGCCCTTTATTTCTTTTTTCATGGGAAAAAAATAAATCAATCCCATTTCTTTTTTTCTCCGCTTTAATATTAGCCCTTTTGTTTTCACCCCTTATGATCTCGGATGGGATTCAAAAATTTTGGCAAAGTATAAGGTTGTTTCAAAGTACCTTCGAATTCAACGGGTCAATATATAATATAGTAAAATGGATTTCCGGATTTGTAATAAACTACAATCCCATAGCTTACGTTGGGCCATCCCTAAATTTGGTTGCCTTTTTGGCAATCGTATTTTACAGCGCAAAGATTCAGGTGCAGGATTATGAAAAATTATTACTTGGAATAGTCCATATTTATCTCATTTACCTTTTATCACAGAATGTTGTCCATCCCTGGTACATTATTCCGGCATTTGGGGTGAGCATTTTGACGAAAAGTAGGATTTTTTTGGTTTGGACAGGTTTGGTTTTTTTATCCTACAATGCATATTCCAACCCTGATGTAAAAGAGAGTATCCTTCTATTATGGGTGGAATATGGGATACTGTTAATTTTTATAGTAAAAGAAATCTTTTTCAAATCAGATTATCAATCACAAAAACCAAAATGAAAGACCTAATAATTTTTATCTTACTTCAAATTTTTGGCACAGAATCAAAGATTTCATGTAATAAGGTTTCCTTATTTTGAGTAATCCTGATTTTCATTCCATCCACCATTTCAATTATACCACCGTTCGATTTCAAGACTTTTTTGATATATAAGGGATTAATCAAATGGGAGTGATGTATCCTTATAAACCCCTTCTTTGAAAGATTACCGCATATTTCCTTAAGGTTTCTAGAAACTATGCGGATTTCGGGTTGATTGGAATCATGATTACTAGGAGAGATTATCTTGCAATAATTGCCATCTGCTTCACATCTGATGATTTCCTGAATATTCAGAATTTCAAAACCATTCAATATTGGAATGGCAATTTTCGAGGTCATTTTGGTTTTGATGGTATCCATTGTTTCTATTGGACTGATATTACCTATTTTTTTGAGTCTTCCTTATAATATAAAATGCATTTATTTTCTTTTGAAGGTGAAGGCTTCTTGAGTTGAGATTTCAGAATTGTGAAAACAGAAATTATCAGACTCGGCACATTCACTGCTTGGTTAATGACATGCAAAACACTTGATTTTGGTAAAAAATAATTCAAGACTTATGTAAATTTCGATGAATATAAAAAAATTAAATGCTAAAAAAATTATTTATAGAACATTTTTTTGTGGTCAAACAACTATTAAAGGTTTAAAAATAAAGGTTTTGCCATATTTTTTATACATCCGAATTGGCCAATGGCATTGAAAAAGCAGCCAACTGTACATTGAACCCCTCACCTAATTGTTGTTGAGAATTTCAATACTTTAAAATATCTAATTTTATCCAAATAAAATATCAAAAAGCTGAATAAAGCTTGAGTCAGTGAAATCTAAGTCAAATTTTAAACTTTAATTTTAAATCTAATGGAACCCTATTTTAAAAATCCAACTTTGTTGCAAGGGATCAAAACCTTCAAATCGCAACTCCTAATGCTTTTTTCTATCCTCTTGGTGGCAAGTTCATGTTCTGAAAGCATGTTCGACGATGATGACATCAATGATGATATTGCATTGTTGTCCCAGACATTATCCTCTAATTTCGGAAAAATCGGGATTTCAGATGCTGCCAATGGTGGTAATGTTGACGAATTTTATTTTCTGGCGCCTACGATTGGCAAGGACCCAAAATTCAATGGTAAGTTCAATCCTAATCTTTCGCCGATAGTTGAAATCAGTGATGATTTTGAGTTTAAAACTGTTGTTCAGTCATTTAAGCGAGACGGCACAGGAGGCGATAAAGTAAGCCTAAATGCAGCAGAAGAAAATTATACCGCGGTTTGGGATACATCTAAGTCCAAAGCTGTTAAAGGCAAAATTTACCGTGTCAGAGTCAGGATCGGTGAAAAAGTTTTGGGATTTGTAGATGTGGCGATTGTGAATAAGGAAACCAAAAAACTTGACAATGGAATTGTTCCCTTAGTGGAAAACCAATCATTTAGAGTGGTATACAGATTGGAGGATAAAACTTGCCCTGCCAGAATCGAAGTTACACCAAAAGAAGCCACCATTTTGGTGGATGGAGAGCAGAAATTTGAAGCAAAAGTTTATAATTTCTACGGAGAATTGCTAGAAAATTTAAAAGTTGAGTGGTTTGTTTCAGAAGATGATGTGGCCTCAGTGGACCAGAATGGATTGGCAAAGGGTAAGAAATTTGGGTTGACCAAAGTCAGTGCAAAATCTTTTGATGTGACAGGTTCAGCTGATCTGTTTGTGCAGGAATCTGTTGCCCCTAGACCAGGTAGAGATGTGGTAGTATTCAATGATATCAATGTGTTTGATGATATTGCTATGACAAGAACAGGAAACATTCAGCTGGTAAAAAATTTGCTCAATTATGAAACAACTGGTGTTAGAGTTCAAGGAAACAAAATTTGGTTCGATTGTGGCCGTGGGGCACAATCTCAGTTCACACCATGTGTAGGTGGGGTAGATAGGTATACATTTCAACCTTTCAGGTCATTAATAAACAGTGAAGGTTTTGAAATTGAAAATATTAATTCAACCTCCGGAACTCTCGTTAATATACCTGCAGATGTCAAAATTCTCTTTTTGTTTATTCCCCGGGTTCAGTTTACTCTTGCAGAAATTAATGAAATGAAAAAATTTGGTGAAGAAGGGGGAAGAATTATTTTTGTTGGGGAATGGGATGGTTTCTACACAAATGTTGGATTGGCGGTAGAGAATCAGTTTCTCATAAATATGGGGGCGTTCATGAGAAATGTTGGTAATGCTGTGGACGGTGCTGATACGGTATTACCTCTATCATCTTTAAGGCCACATCCAATTATGAGAAATATAAATTCACTGATGGTCAATTTTGCATCTGTTATTGAATTAGGGCCAAATGATTTTGCTTTATTTTATAATTCAACCAATTCTTTGGTTCTCGCAGGTGTTGCTCAAATTGATACCACCCCAATTACTGAATTAAAGTCAGCCCGATTGGATTTTAATAACTCAAGATCAAGGGTATCCCAAGATGATATTCTTCCTCACAAAAATTGAGAATCTCAGTTGAAGTTTTGAATAATCTACCTAAGGGAATCAAATTCCCTTAGGTTTTTTATTTTACAAAAAGGATTTTTCTAAAAATTGACTTGCTACATTTGATTTTAGATAAGTTCCTACCGAATCTATGAAATTTCGCCAAATTTTATTTATTGTCATTTTAGTTGTTATGGTTACCAATTGTAACCTTTCTTCTGAAAGGAAAGCATTGGCAATCATAAAAAAGTCTATTCTTGCTCATGGAAGTGTAGATTTATGGAATTCCATTGAGTCTTTTACTTTACAAAAAGAAACTTGGCTTTACCTTGAAAATGGAGAAGTTGAAAACCATATCATCCAAGAAATTGAATTTAGGCAAAAACCTTTTTTTGAAGCAAAGATGTCGTGGGTCAAGGATTCAATTATCCATAGAATTGTGTTCGATGGGACTAGGACCAAATACCTGATGGGTGAGAATGAAATCAAAAATGAGGGCTTTTTGGCCAATAAAAAGAAGGATATTGATGCCGCTTATTATGTTTTGACAAAACCTTTTAATTTATTGGAACAAGGTAAAAACCTGGAATACCAAGGGATAACCAAATTGGCCGACGGAAGGGTGGTAGAGACCGTTCAGGTCATTGACGGCGATCCCGAAAACCCTACTGTGGATATTTGGTGGTATTTTTTTGATACACAGTCTTTTCAGATTGTAGGGTACAGAGTCAAGACAAGTGACCATTTCAGCATGGTATATAATCAGGAATGGGATAATTCTACTGGGATTCTTTTCCCTAAAATAAGAGAAAGCTACCGGGTAGATAGCTTGGGTAATCATTTGTACCTGAGAGCGAAATACCAATTCAAAAACTTTTCTATCAATTGATTAATTGGAAAAAGAGTTGTCGGAGGGGAATATTTTTAATAACTTTCAATTGTGATTCATAGTAAGAAAATTGCTTTTTAAGTCTTTTTTTATGAATCATGTTTTCCGGTATTAGGGATCGGTTTGGAACAATTATTGACCGATTTGTTTTGCGGATTTAAAATAGAATTTCTAAGTATTCAAAAGAATGAAATATTTTCTAGCTCAATCAAAGGCTTTTGTTGCCGTAATCTGTTTGGTTATTCTTTTTTCCTGCCAAACGGAAAATGAACCCGATAATAAAATTTTATCCAGTGATTTCATAGATGGTGTTCTCTTTTTGAATCATAGGGATGATGGTTTTGCTATTCAAATCCAGACAAGTACTCCTGCAAAATTTTTTCCATCCGCTTCAAAAAACACCTTTGATATAGATGAATCAGGGGAGGATTTCCTGGAATTGTCCCCTGGGTTATATTGGATAGATGTGGCGTGGGCAAATGGTATCCCGGTCCGTGAAACTATCCCTGTTTACATAACAAAAAACAAAGAAGAGGCCATTCAGACGGTTTCTGCTCTAAAAAAAATGAAGACCGAAAATGGCGGTTATGTTATTGTTTTGAGGCATGCTAATGCTTCTGTAGGGGAAGATATTGTCACTTCGCCTTTACCTCAATGGTGGAAATCCTGTGACTCCAATGTTGCACGACAGCTAAGTGAGCTAGGTAAAAATAATGCTAAGAAAATTGGGAATGCCCTCAAGAAACTTTCGGTCCCGGTTTCTGCTACGATCAGCAGTGAATTTTGTAGGGCCGTTCAGACTTTTGAAAATATGGCTTTGGGATTAAACATCGCACAAGATAAAAGGCTTAACCACGAAAATGAAAGCAATAAGCTTGTGATGTGGGAAGATGCTTTTCAGGTCATCAAAGACAATCCAAAAAACGACGGGATTGTGGTACTTGTCGGTCATTACAACATGTATGCGCAGAATCCTTATAGAACTTCCATAAGGCCTTTTAACCAATCTGATGGTTTTCTTATGAAAAGACTGCCTTCAGGTGAATTGAATTTCATTGGTTCTATTCCAATGCATATGTGGGACATTTTTTTATAAGAATCAATCCAAGGTGAGGTCAGATTTTCGCCCTGCTTAATGGCATTGTCATACACCTTGGGCCACCCAGGCCTCGGGAAAGTTCCGAAGAAGGAATTTCCAAAACTTCAACCCCCATATTTCTCAAGGCACGATTGGTATGGATATTTCTATTGTAAGAAATAACCCTTCTTGGGCCTATTGCAAACACATTTGCTCCGTCAAACCACTGTTCTCTCATCGAATAATCGGGCTTTCCCGCTGCAGTGGACAAAATTTCGAGATGAGGGATTTCCTTTTCCAAGACCGTCAAAAGAGATTCATTCAATACCTGTCTTTTGATATTAATTTTGTCGTCTTTGATTTCTTTCAAGGTATAAAGAGAGGTTTGTAGGACGGAGTTGAGGGCATCAGGGTAAGTTAAAACGAGGTTTTCATCTAAAATGGTAAAGACGGTATCCAAGTGCATGTACTGTCGTTTTTTGGGCAAGTGTACCTCATAAACCCTTTCTACATTCCCTTCAGCTAGCAATGCTTTAGCGACATGATAGATGGCCTTTTCATCTGTCCTTTCAGAATTACCAATGGCAACTGCATGTTTTGACAAAACAATCACATCTCCACCTTCAATACTCGGCGGGGAATCATGTCCGTTTATCGGATAAAGACGGTTGACATGGTCTTTGAAATCCACGTGGTTTTCGAATATTGCCCGGAGGATATTGGCTTCCCTTTGTCTTCCTTCTTTTTTCATACTCGAAAAAATAATTCCACCCGGTGTTATTGCCATAGGATCCCTTTGAAAATACAGGTTTGGACTTGGAGGAATCACAAAAGCATAATCCAACAATTCACCGGAGGATAAATTGGGTATTTTTCGTTTTAGCTCATGGACTTTTACCCCTGCCGTCAGCGCTGTCGCACATTCTGCAGTAGATAGTCTTTCAAGAATATGGTCTTTCAGGTGTGTCAGACCGGATTTTGTCAGCGCATCCAGCATCAATTTCTCCAGAATTTCCCGATTGGAAAGAACCTGTATCAGCAATTCATGAAGCCTATAGACCTGTGCACCTGTGGTCTGTTTGATCAGATCGGTAAAGAAATCATGTTCCTTTTGCATGGCTTCCAGATAAGGAACATCTTCAAATAGGAGCAATTCCTTATTGTAAGGAGTAAGTCGGTCAATTTCCTTTCCCGGCCGGTGCATCAGAACTGCTTTCAATGTTCCAAATTCAGAGTTGAGGCGTAGGTTCATGTTTCACGGAAATTATTGATTTAATTGAAGAAATGTAATATTATTAAAATTTGAATCAAATTTTTACCTATTTTTTGAAAAATATATAAAAATTAATTGTTGTCATAATTTTAAAAATAAACCAAAAAAGCCTTCAGAATCTCTCCTGAAGGCTTTTTTATAAAATTTTGAAACAAATCAATACCTATCCTGACTTCGACAGTCGTCAGTCCCATGTTAGTATAAAGTACTGATAAGTAATGTTTTATAATTTTTTGATTTTCGTTTTGGGTGTCCCAGGGGTATTTTTGAGTACTTTTAGACATGTTTGTCCGCAAGAAGCCCAATAAAAGTGGCAAGATCAGTGTTCAGGTAATTGATAAGGTAAGGGGAAGTTATAAAGTTGCCAAAACCATAGGCAGCAGCTCCGACGGTGCAGAAGTGGAAGAGCTTGTTTCTTTGGGAGAAGAATGGATCAGGAACTATAAAGGCATCCTTGATATACCCTTCAACAATGAAGAGCAGGTTGCAGCATCTGTCCTGGAAAGTGTTGAAAACATTACTGTTTCAGGTACAGAACTCCTCTTGGATAAGGTATTCAATGATATCGGATTCAATGTAATCCAAGATGATATTTTTAAATGGCTTGTCTATTCCAGAATATGTTTTCCCGCCAGTAAACTGAAGACCTGTGATTACCTGCAGACCTATCATGGCCTTGGGTTTCAGGTTCAGGACCTGTACAGGTATATGGACAAGCTCTACAACAATTACAAAGAGATAATACAGCTGATCAGTTTTGGGCACACCAAGAAAATTCTGGGAGGCAGTATCAATATTGTTTTTTACGATTGCACCACACTTTATTTTGAAGTAGATCAGGAGGATGAACTGAGGAAGACCGGCTTTTCCAAGGAAGGGAAGCATCAGAATCCCCAGATAGTTTTGGGTTTGCTGGTGGGCCTTGAAGGCTATCCCCTGGCATACGAGATTTTTGAGGGCAATAAGTTTGAAGGGCATACCATGATTCCGGTAATAGAGACATTTAGAAAAAAGTATAGTCTGCCCGCCCCGATAGTTGTGGCCGATTCAGGTTTGCTTTCCAAAAGCAATATCAAAGAATTACTCGATAACGGATATGAATTCATTCTTGGGGCACGGCTTAAGTCTTCAGGCAACAACCAAAAAGAAAAAGTATTGGCCATTCAACTCCAAAATGGAGAAAGTGTATCAATGGATTGGGAAGAAAGTCTGAGGATGATTGTGAGCTACTCCGAAAGGCGGGCCGGAAAGGATAGGATCAACAGGGAAAATGGACTTAAAAAGCTCGAAAAACAGCTAAAGACAGGAAAACTCAACAAAACCCACATCAACAACAGAGGCTATAACAAGTACCTTAAAATGGAAGGTGAGATAAAGATTGCACTGGATATTGACAAGTTTGAACAGGATGGACGATGGGACGGTCTTAAGGGTTACATCACTAATACAAAGCTTGATAAAGAACAGGTAATCGAGAATTACAACAACCTATGGAAAATAGAAAAGGCATTCAGAATAACCAAAAATGAAATTAAGGTAAGGCCGGTTTACCATTATAAACAAAGGAGAATAGAAGCCCATATCAGCATAGCATTCGTAGCTTACAAGGTTTACAAAGAGTTGGAAAGACAATTAAATGAAAAAGGAATCAAGCTTTCTCCACAGAAAGCAATCGAAATAGCAAAAGGTATTTATACAGTCGAAATCCAACTCAAATCAACCGGGAAAAAGCTACGAAAGACCCTGTTTTTGAACGAAAGTCAGAAAAAAATGGCAAAAATGTTCGGTTTTTGATTTTGGGTGTCCCAGTGTCGAAGTCAGGAAAAAGCCTTCAGAATCTCTCCTGAAGGCTTTTTTATAAAATTTTGAAACAAATCAATACCTATAATACTCCGGCTTGAACGGTCCGTTTTCGGTAACACCTATGTACGCTGCCTGATCTGGCGTCA
>NZ_JAKZAL010000044.1 GCF_022538115.1 Cognataquiflexum rubidum
GGAACTAATTTAGGGATTTCAATTTTTAATATTTCAGATGATCTTTCTAACCTTACCGATATGGAAATTTTCAACACCTCTACGGGATATCCTGTAAAAGACGTTTTTACAGGACAAGGCACTATGCTTTTGGATAGTAAAGGCATTATCTGGGCGGGCACTGGTTCAGAGTCAACAGGCTTGGTCCGATTTGATTATGAGGCCTTAAATCGAAGTGTTGAGCCACCGGTGTTGGTCATTCAATCAATAAAAGTAAGAGATGAAAACATCAGCTGGCATACATTAAGTGCAGCATTAAATAACGAAAACTTAAATATTGAGGACAGTATCACCTCACCTGCTTATATCACAGAAGAAGCTAGTCTTTTCGGGAGGGAATTAACCATTGTTGAAAGGGATAGTATGATCCAACGATTTAAAAATATTGAGTTTGATAGCATTACACCTTTTTATCCTTTGCCCCAAAATCTAGTATTACCCTATAAGCTCAATCAGGTTTCTTTTGAATTTGTTGCCATCGAAACC
Organism: Cognataquiflexum rubidum; assembly: GCF_022538115.1. GTDB lineage: Bacteria > Bacteroidota > Bacteroidia > Cytophagales > Cyclobacteriaceae > Cognataquiflexum > Cognataquiflexum rubidum. Next base: position 526 of record NZ_JAKZAL010000044.1, read on the forward strand.
TCCAGACCTCAATTGATTAAATACCAATACCAATTGGAAGGGTATGACGAGGACTGGAGTCCTGTCACCAACCGGTCAAATGCCTCCTTTGGAAATATACACGAGGGTTCATATACTTTTAAAGTCAAGGCGTTGGGAGCCAATGGAATTTGGACGGAGCCTGTTTCTTATTCTTTTACAGTATTGCCACCTTGGTACCGTACTTGGTGGGCTTATGCAATTTATTCTTTATTCATGCTGGGGATAGTCTGGAGAATCCACTTAATTCAAAAAGCAAAAACCCTCCGAAAGGAACGGGAAAAAACCAAAGACAAAGAATTAGCGCAAGCGAAAGAAATCGAGAAAGCTTATGGTGAACTCGGGAAAGCCCATCAAACTTTAAAATCCACCCAAGCCCAACTGGTCCAGTCCGAAAAGATGGCTTCACTCGGAGAACTCACAGCTGGTATTGCCCATGAGATACAGAACCCTTTAAATTTTGTGAATAATTTTTCGGAAGTCAGTAGCGAACTTTTGGATGAAATGAATGCAGAGTTAGAAAAGGGAGATATTGAAGAGGCTAAATTTATCTCAAATGATATCAAGCAAAACCTAGAAAAAATCAACCACCACGGAAAGCGGGCAGATGCGATTGTGAAAGGGATGCTCGAGCACAGCAGAATAAGTTCGGGAGAGAAAGTGCCCACCGATATCAATGCTTTGGCTGACGAGTATCTGAGATTGTCCTACCATGGGATGAGGGCGAAGGACAAGTCATTCAACGCTGACTTTGTAACCGACTTCGATCCGAACCTTCCCAAAATCAACTTGGTCCCACAAGAAATCGGAAGGGTGCTGTTGAATATCATCAACAATGCTTTTCAAGCGTTTACCAATTCAGAATTCAGAATTCAGAATTCAGAATTAAAGCCTCTAGTGAAGGTCTCAACGATGAAGAATGGAGACAATCTAGAAATAATAGTTTCTGACAACGGCCCAGGCATCCCCGATTCCATCAAGTCCAAAATCTTCCAACCCTTCTTCACCACCAAGCCAACCGGGCAGGGAACAGGATTGGGTTTATCCTTATCTTATGATATTGTGAAAGCCCATGGGGGGGAGATCAAGGTGGATTCGGAAGAGGGGAAAGGAACAACTTTTATTATTCTCCTTCCAACTTAATTCTAAAAGGATATCAAGCCATTGAAAATCAAAATTGTAATAGCTTAATTTTTAACCTCAAATTTTGGGTTAACAATTTTTTTGATATTTTCCCCCTTGTTTATTTAAAGAAAAAAAGAATCCGAAATTATTGACTTTGAATGTGTAGCAATTTATTTTTAGGTAATGTGGATTTTATATGAGTTTCGATTTTTTGGCGTGCCTGTCCTATGACCTCCACGTTTTTTGAAGATGGTACAGGATAAATGATCCTCAGAATTAAACAGTTTAGTGTATGATCACTTCTTCCTAACAAAACCCAACTGATATTCTTTGAATTTTTAAACCTATTATGTTCACAATAGCCCAATTCTTCAATATGGCCTATTAAGCTTTTAGCTTTTTTTGAGCAGTTTTTTGGGTGAATGAAAAAACAATGAGAGGAACAAAAAATATCATTCAGCAGCTGTACAAAATGTGGTTGACTACAAGATTCGGTGTGGGTTTGGTACATAGGCCTCTGAAAAACCCTATGTCCAAGTGAGGCATTCCTAAAAAAATATTCATATAAGTACTCAATATTCTCGATAAATCAATCCTGTTATCAGGTGAGGCTCGGAGATGGAAATCATATTGAAAATGATTTTTTTATCCGATAGAAACAAACTAATCATAATTTATTTAATATTTTAGTAAAAAACAATTATTTAATAAAAAAAAATCTTTGAATTGTTTAAAAAATAGATTTAAATTTCAATTAAACTTATCTATATACCTAATGATGAAAGCTTTACATATTGTAACAGCGCTTTTTTCTTTGGCACTCAGTTATGAGGTCTCGGCGCAGCAAAGGGAAATTACCGGAAAGGTAATTTCCCAAGAAGATGGAATGGGTTTGCCGGGGGCAACCGTTCTTGTCAAAGGCAGTACAATGGGAACAACTACCAATATGGATGGTAATTATTCGGTTAGTGTTCCTGAAGGGTCTGACATTTTGGTTTTTTCTTTTATCGGAATGAAGACCGTTGAAGAAACAATCGGTAATAGGTCATTGATTAATGTGACGCTAATTCCAGATGCATCACAACTGTCAGAAGTTGTGGTAACCGCCCTTGGCATTTCCCGTGAAAAAGCTTCCTTGGGTTACGCTGTTCAGTCGGTCGACGGCCAGCGCTTGGCAGATACCCGTGAAACCAACATCATAAATGCCTTGCAAGGTCAAATAGCCGGCGTCCAAATTCAGGGTACGCCAGCTGCCATCGGAGGGTCTTCGCGTATCACCATTCGGGGTGCAAACTCCTTTTTGGGAGAAAATCAGCCCCTGTTTGTGGTAGACGGTATGCCCATCAATAACGACAACTACTCTACGGCGGACCAGCAGGATGGCTTTGGAGGCGGAGCTTACGACTACGGTAACGCTGCTTCCGACATCAACCCTGCAGATATTGCTTCTATGGAGGTGTTGAAAGGTGCTGCTGCTACTGCCCTATACGGTACCCGAGGTTCAAATGGCGTGATCTTGATCACGACTAAGAGTGGCGGCAGCAAGAGAGGTATTGGAGTGGAAGTGAATTCCACCACTACATTTGAGAGTCCCATCGCCCTGATACCCCATCAGCAACAATATGGTGGTGGCGATATTACCAATACAGAGTCAGGCTTTGTGGAATTTACTGAAAACGGTCAATCTTTCTTGGCACCTATCTACGCCAAAGACGGCTCTTGGGGACCGCGCTACGATCAGGATACCAGGGTACGTCACTGGGACTCTTGGGATATCGATTCTCCTACCTACGGCGAGACCCGCCCTTGGGTAGCCCCTGCCAATGGTTATGAGAACTTCTTCGAAACTGGTGTTACCATGCAAAATAGCTTTGCCGTTTTTGGCTCCAATGATGTCAGTAGCTTCCGTCTGAGCTACACCAACTTGGATCAAAAGGGTGTAATCCCCAACTCCAACCTCTCGCGTAATACCATCAGCTTAAATACTACTTACAAAATATCTGATCGCCTCACCGCATCTGTTGCCGGTAGTTTTGTGCTGCAAAACGCAGATGGGCGTAATACTACCGGCTACGACAACTCCAACCCTATGCAGGGCTTCACCCAATGGTGGCAAACCCAGCTTGATGTGAAGCGTTTGCAAAACGATCAGTTCCTTGATGGGCGTCAGCAAACTTGGAACCCCATAGGTCCGGTTATCGATCCGGCAACCGGTCAGTTGCTGTCGTTCAACCACCGTCCCCGTTTCTTTGACAACCCTTACTGGGTGCGCAACAACTACTTGCAGGAAGACAGCCGCGACCGGTTGTTCGGTAACTTCAACCTGAACTACAGAATCATCGATGGCCTGAGTTTCAATGTAAGGGCCATGCGTGATGGGTTCACTTTCCGCTCTCGCGAAGGTATCCCCCAAGGTGGTATTACCCAATCTCGCTATGCTGAGACGGTGCGTACTTTCGCAGAAACCAACTTAGAAGCCAAATTGCTTTTTAACAAGCGGCTCAGTGAAAAATTCTCTTTGAATGCTATGCTCGGGGGTAACTTGATGAACCAGAAGAATACTGGGAATAGCATCAACACCGTGGGAGGCTTGGCCTTGGATGGTTTCTTCAATATCGCTAACTCTGTAGGTGCAGCTCAGGTAATTACCAATGAGCAGGAAAGGGCCATCAACAGTGTGTTTGCTACAACTTCTGTGGGTTTCATGGATTTGCTATATGTAGACTTGTCTTTGCGTGGCGACTGGTCTTCTACTTTACCTGCCGATAACAACAATTACTGGTATCCTTCGGTATCTTCCAGCTTTGTGTTTACAGAGCTTGAGGCCTTCCGCAATTCCTTTCTTTCTTTTGGAAAAGTGCGCGTGGGGTATGGCCAAGCCGCCAATGATGCTGCCCCTTACCAGTTGCGAAACGTATACAGCAATTTAGTACCTAACTTTGGCGACTTCCCGCGTTATACAGTGCCTTTGAGTAACCCTAATGCAAATCTTCGACCTGAGCGTACCAACGAGATTGAGTTCGGAATCGAATTTGGCATACTCAAGGACCGTCTGTCGTTCGATGTGTCGTATTACGACCGTACTACTGTAGACCAAATCTTCAACGTGCCTTCCTCTGCTTCAACCGGGTTTACTTCAAGGGTGCTGAACGCTGGTTCTATGCGCAACCATGGTATCGAAGTGATGGTGAATGCTCGTCCTTTGGTTAGAGGTGATTTTGCCTGGGATTTGATGGTGAACTTTGCCACTTTCAACAACGAGGTAGTTGAATTGGCCCCGGGTGTTGAGAACATCATTGCAGGTATTACTTGGGCCGCCGACGTTCGTGTTCAGGAAGGCTTCCCTTACATGTCGCTGTTCGGCCAAGACTTCCGCCGCAACGATGTCGGTCAAGTGATTGTGGGTACCAACGGTTTCCCATTGGTAAATAGTAACCGCGAGTTCTTGGGCAGTACCATAGCAGACTTCGCCGGTGGTATGCGCAACAGCTTTTCCTACAAAGGTCTGGAACTCAGTGCCCTGATTGACTTTCAAGGTGGTGGTATTATTCACTCGACTTCTTTGCAGTGGTCCAAATACTCAGGTATGGATCCCATAACTGTTGAGAATAACGTTCGTGAAACTGGTTTAATCGTACCCGGTGTAACTGAAACTGGAGAGCCCAATACGGTGAACATTAGCCCCCAAGCTTACTACCAAACTATCTGGTCGGTGGCCTCTCCCAATGTTTTCGATGCTTCTTTCATCAAGCTTCGCGAAGTATCGTTGGGTTATAGCCTACCTAACAGCTTGATTTCCAGGCTTCCCATACGGGATGTGCGTTTCCGTCTGTTTGGCCGCAACCTGGCCATCCTTCAAAGTAACTTGCCTTACCTTGACCCACAAGGAGTAAATGGTGCTGGCAACGTCCAAGGATTGGAAAACGCGCAGGTGCCAACTACGCGCTCACTGGGCTTCGACATCAGCTTTAAGTTCTAATCTAAGGCTTTGACCAAATTGGCGGTGAGGTGTAACTGCTAAACCGCAACTACCTACATATTACTCTTTGTTCAAATGAACATTCAAAATTTCGACAAATCATGAAAAATATCGCAAACTATCTATTGACCTTTTTCCTCTTCAGCTTAGGGGTTTCGAGCTGTACAGAGGGTTTTGAGGAGATGAATATCGACCCAAACAACCCCACAGCTGTGCCGGCTGAGAACCTGCTTACCCAAGCCCAGTTTTCCCTATCAAACCTGATGTGGAGCCGGGCGCTCAACTTCGACTTCGGGATGCTGATGGTACAGCACTTCTCGCAAAGCGAATACGCTGAAAACAGCCGCTTTAACCAGAACCCCTCCAGCTTCGATGGTATTTGGAACACGTTCTACGCTAATGGTATGAATGACCTGCAAGCAGCCATGCGAGTTACGGCGGCCAATGAAAACCTCTCCGAAGCTCAGCGCAACAACAATCTGGCTATACTGGAAATCCTTCGCGTATGGTCTCTCCAGAACATAACTGATATCTGGGTGAACGTCCCCTATTCACAGACTTTTAATCCGGCTGAGTTCCCCAACCCCCAGTACGACAGGCAGCAGGATATTTATGCAGGCTTAGCCAGTGAAATAGACGCAGCGCTCAGCAAAATCACCGTGGGTACTCCTGGATTCGCCTCGGGCGATATCTATTACGGTGGAGACATGGCAAAATGGCAACGTTTCGGTAACTCGCTCAAAGTCCGCATCGGTATGCGGATGGCTGACGTTGAGCAGGCCACTGCTAGACGTATGGTTTCTGAGGGTTTTGCCGCGGGTGTAATTAGTTCGGCTGATGAAGGTTTTTACTTTCCTTTTCAATCAGACCAACGGTTGGCAAATCCCTTCTTCGTTGATAACACCATCGGCAACCGTGATGACTTCACGCTTTCAGATGTATTGGTAGACGCCATGAAAGCGCGTAACGACCCGCGTATTCCGGCTTTTGGCAATCCAAATGTGGCTGGAGAGTTTGTTGGCCTACCCTTCGGCCTTACCGATGGTGAGACTTTTGCTTTACAGGGTACGGCTTCTAGGCCGAGCAACCGCCTGCGCTCGGCTACCGCACCCGGCTACCTCTTGACCCATGCCGAATTGAAGTTTTTTGAAGCTGAGGCTATCGAAAGGGGCTTCATCAATGGGAACGCTGCCGAGGCATATAACGCTGCAGTAGCTGCTTCCATGATGCAGTGGGGCATTTCAGACCAGATAGCAATAAACGCCTACTTGGCCCAGCCTATAAATGCTTACGATGCGGCCAACTGGAAAAACTCCATTGGCATGCAAAAGTGGATTGCGCTTTATGGTAATGGTATCGAGGCTTGGTCGGAATGGAGAAGGCTCGACGTGCCTCAGCTGGCCGTTCCTGTTGCCGCCGTCCGCACCTCTATCCCCGTTAGGGCTTTGTGGCCTGCTGTAGAGCTAGGAAACAACCCCACCTCCGTAGCCAATGCCGGCTTCGACAACGAAATGGACATCAAACCTTGGTGGGACGTGAAATAGGATTCGAAAATCCAAGTAACAAACGATAGAAAAATAGGCTGTATAAAAATTATATTTTATGTTATGTAACAGCCGAAATTGAGCCATAGAGGCCGATTTTCTCTAAATCGGCCTCTATGTTTTTGAACGGGAGTTTTCACGTTCTTTTGGTTTGGATTTAGGAAAAGTTCTCTAAGTTTTATTTTGATCATTCATTGAAACAATTGATCCACAAAATAAAACAGGATCCTGTATGACCACTCTTTCTTGCAAAAACCATCAGATGGGAAATCCGAATTTGAAATCGAGTTGACAGCCGCAAAGGGGGAAACAAAAATAAAACTGGAATAAATCAGGGTTAAAGCCATGTCCATCCTGAACAGGAAGTTTTACAATGGAATATTACCACCTTTGGCATACAGAAGGAAAGTGATTAGGGTAAAATGAATTTTCAGTTCTAAATTTTGTGAAGGGACTAAATTTTTAAACAATCTTCCTTATATTTAAGATAATCAACACTTTAGGTGGGGATTGATTTCATATTTTTTACCAATTTAAAGTAGGC
>NZ_JAKZAL010000045.1 GCF_022538115.1 Cognataquiflexum rubidum
TATTTCGGTCAAAAGCTTTTTGACAGACTCATCATTGCTTCAATTTATCCTTACTGGAATGATTGCGGATAATCATATTTCTTATTATTCAAATTTAATAGATGATACTAAACTGGTTGGGGTTTCAGAATCTAAATTTGAAGTTAGAAGTAAAATCCTTGAAAAAGACCAAAATCAAAATAGAAATTACTTCACAATAACTTCAAAGGATTCCTTTTCAGAATTAACAACTATAAAACCAATTGATAATTGGGGGAAATCAATGATTTATACTCCCATAAATGATCATTCCAGGACATTTTTAAAAAAAGGTGATGTACTTTTTTGCTATCGTCAGGGTCAATTTGATTCTTTGAATGTCGCATTATCGACAAGAGGGATTTATGCAATTGGAATTGCAGCAAGTGACCCTGAAATTTTGTTTCCAAAGGAAGAAAAACATAATAAATGGGGTATTTTAATAAGTTTTCCTATTCAATTGCCAAAGCATTTAGAATTAAGGAACATTCAAATGCATCCCAAAACAATAGATTTAACCCCTTATAATGGTAACAGAAATGATGCCTTGCAATATATTCCGGATGAAAATCATTATAAAACATTACTAAATCTTTTATATTCCACGAACAAAGAAATTTCAAGTAGTTTTAAGGAATTTTTTCATGACGTAGAATTTAACGAGATAGATTTGCCATTTACATTTTTACATAAACACTATCAATCTGAGAATAAAAAAGCATTAATTCAAAAAACAGATCCTGAAAATTCTTTAAAATCACTATTACAACATAGCTTTATTCAATGGTTCAATAATCCGGATAACCACAAAGAATCCTATGAAGGGTTGGTTGAATTTGAGGTGTTAAATTTTTGGGATTCAGTTTATTTTGACAATAATCTATTTTTACTTGACCCTAATAATTTAACAAAATCGCTTGAAAAAATAAAAAATTTAATTCTAAGGAATACTAATCAAAAATGGAAACTTTATAGTTCTGCCACAAGTAAAGGTGCCCCCGAGGCGGTATTAGGCAAAAATAATTACATTAAATTTTTATCGGAATTTATTTCTGAACAATCCAATGTAGATATTTTACTTGACTTGTTGGGAAAGTTTGAAACATTCCCAGATTTTCCTTTTTCAAATAAGTTGTTGGTGGAAAACCTCTTGAATTACGGACTTAAAATTCCATCTAGTTTAGTTCTAAGATTTACTGATTCCCTTCTTACCAAACCCTTTGTTATCCTTACCGGCCTTTCGGGTTCAGGCAAAACCAAATTGGCACAAGCCTTTGTATTATGGATTTGTCAATCGAACAAGCAATTCAAAATTGTCCCTGTGGGTGCCGATTGGACTAATCGCGAACCACTTTTGGGTTATCCCAATTCTTTGGAATCCAATAATTACGTCAAGCCTGATAATGGCGTTTTGGACTTGCTATTAGAAGCTTCCCAAAATGAAAACCAAAACAAACCCCATTTTATAATTTTGGATGAGATGAACCTCAGCCATGTGGAGCGGTATTTTGCAGATTTCCTATCTGTCATGGAATCCGGTGATGCCATCAAGCTTTATTCAGGAACATCAAGAAAGAGTTCTGACGAAAAAGCTATTCCTTTGGAAATCTCATGGCCCAAAAACCTTTTTATCATCGGGACAGTCAATATCGATGAAACGACGTATATGTTTAGTCCCAAAGTCTTGGACAGGGCCAATGTGATCGAGTTCAGGATTACTGAAGACGAAATAAGCGATTACCTTGATTCAGTAGGAGAACTCAACCTGAAGGGGATTGAGGGTAAGGGCTCGGGCATGGGATCGGACTTTGTAAGGTTGGCTTTGGAAAGGAATTATCCTTCGGATAATGCTGACCAACTCAACGAAGCACTTTTGGAATTTTTCAAAGAACTGAAAAAAACCGGGGCTGAGTTTGGTTACCGTACCGCCTCCGAGATGAAGCGGTTTGTCGGCATTGCCAAGAAATTGGATCCGGATTGGAATCTTGATGAAATCATTGACGCAGCCATCATGCAAAAATTACTTCCAAAATTGCATGGATCGAGAAGTAAGCTAGTCTCGGTACTGACATCCTTAGCCAAACTTTGTGTAGAAAATGTTGTTTCCGAAGATGATGTTAAAAAGAAGTTGTTTGAAGCCTATGATAAAGAAGGATTTGCATCAGGACTGAAAATCAAGTATCCGATATCCTTGGAAAAAATCTGTCGCATGCACAAGAATATCATCTCTAACGGATTTACCAGTTATGCTGAGGCCTGATGGAAATTAAGGGAAGAATAGCTATACCTTTAGATACACTCAAACCGGGTCTGGTTTTGGATATTTTTCCCGAAGGGGATAATTTTTTGAGGGAATTGCCTTTGCCGGAGGCGGAAGAAATGGGTGAGGCAGCTGTTCAGCTTTTGGAAGGTAAATCTTATGAGTATCTTTTTTCATGTCCGGATTATAGACTGAGAACAAATTATAACGGGATCATTACACAATCCCGGTCCACAAATCTGGCAGGTGGCAGGATTGTTCCCAATATTTATGTAGGAACCCTTACCGCTTACGCTTCCCATAAAGACAATCCCGAGAAAGAATTTACGGTTTCTTTTGAGGTGCTGGCTTCAAAGTTTGACAATGAACCCAATAAAAGCTATCGAGAGCATTACAGGTATATGTTGGAAAGCATTACTGACAAGTGCACTGAGCTTTTGATGCAAATCAATTCCCCTGTTCACCAAAACTATGAAGTGGATTTTGATCAGGATCCCAAAACCATTTACCAACGCTTTTGCTTTGTGAGGTCGATCATCAATTCTCCGGAATTTGAGGAAGCCATCCAGAAAATCATCAGTAATCCTAAAACCAATTGGTCAGAAAACCCGGAAGTTAAGGATACCCGAAATATCAGGCGGTTTAATCAATCTTCCATCAGGCAGTTGGTTTCGGGAAGCAACAGAACTGCGTTGGATGAAGGCCATTTGCTTAGAAGATATGGATTAAATTCTATCCCTTCAAAAATCCAAGGAGTCAAAAAAGTGGAGATTTTGGATAACCCGGAGAACCGGTTTATCAAACACGCCTTAGAAGTTTACCTATCATTTTGTGAAAATTGCTTGGATAAATTCTCGCCTACTACGCGGGAAAGGAAAGAAGCCGATATTTTAGTAAAAACCTTAGAAAACATATTAAGCCATAATTTTTTTAAAGAAATATCAAGACCTACCACATTACGACTTAATAGTACTGTTCTCCAAAGGAAGAGTGGTTACCGTGAGATTTTAAGTTCTTGGTTGAAATTTGACCTAGCCGCCAAACTGATCTGGAAAGGCGGGGATGATGTGTATCAGGCAGGAAAACGGGATATAGCAGCACTTTATGAATACTGGTTGTTTTTTACCCTTTATGATTTGTTCAAAGGAAAATTCAAACTTGACCAACATAGCGGTGATGATATATCCTATAATCATCTGTTTGAATTTGATAAAGATAAAATCCAAGTCATCGTAAAACGCGGAAAACATGTAGCCTTAAAAGGAAAATGTGATTTTGGAACTAGAGTGCTAATGATCAAATTTTCTTTTAACAGGTCATTTCAAGGAGGCAACATGTACACCGAGGGCAATAGTGGAAGCTGGACTTCCACACTTAGGCCTGATTATACTTTGACTTTTTGGCCGGCTGATATGAAGGAAAAGGATGCAGAAAAGCTTGAACAAATAGTCCATATCCACTTTGACGCGAAATACAAGGTGAATCAATTTTTAGTAAATATCGGCTCAGGAACGGAAGATTTGGACCTTGAAAAAGAGGAAGAAAGAAAAGGGAATTATAAGAATGCAGATTTATTGAAAATGCATGCTTACAAAGATGCCATCAGAAGAACAGGTGGTGCCTATATCCTTTATCCGGGAACGGAGCAAAAAGCATTTCGTGGGTTTCATGAAATCATCCCCGGGCTTGGTGCATTTGCCATTAATCCTTCAGAAGACAAATCCGGCATTGACAAGCTATCTGACTTCATCGACCAAGTGATGAAACATCTCTTGGATCGAATTTCACAAAGGGACAGACTTTCATCCAAAGTCTATGAGATTCATAAAAACTCAAAAACTGACGACAATATCCTTCATGAACCATTCCCGGAATACCATAAAGAATCGAGCTCAGAGAGGATTATTCCTGATGAGACCTTTGTATTAGTCGGTTATAGTAGATCACCGAAAAGGATGAAGTGGTATGAAAACAAGGGACTTTACAATTTCAGAATGGATGATGATGCGGGTTCTTTGGTTTTGAGCAAAGAAGTGGCAGATGCCAAGTATTTGCTTCTTCGGGAGAAGGGAAAGGACAAGGCTGATAGACTTTTCCAGATAACGAGTGAAGGACCTATTGTCTATTCCAAATCCAAGCTCCATGAATTAGGTTATCCTCAAATAGGGACTGGAAAGGCGTATTACTTGATAATAAAAATAAAAAAGGTCAAGCCGAGTGATTTTGGTGCAGTCAAATGGAGGTTCAAGGATCTACATGCTTACCAAAAATCAATTGAGTCAGAAAGAAATATTAGGACGCGTGTTGGAATACCCTTTACCGTGACTTTATCAGAATTGATGCGGGTAGTGGAAAGACAGGGTTAATGATTATATCGACATGGAAAAACTGCTGACATATGCTCTAAAGAATGGTGTTCTTACACATGTACTAGATGTTCCAAATGGAAAGGAGTGCGGATGTTTATGTCCAAAGTGCTTAGAGCCTTTAGTTGCAAAAGCAAACATAAAAACCGAAAAGTATAAAAAGGAACCACATTTTGCTCATAGTTCCGGATCGGATTGCCCAGGTGCATATGAATCAGCACTTCACTTATTGGCTAAAAAAGTTCTAAGGGAAACCAAACAAATTCAACTTCCAGATTTCCATTTTGACTATGATATAGGAAACAAGGATTCTCTTTTTAATTCTCTAAATATCATGGATTTTGAATGGGTTTTGGAGGAACAAAAAGTAAAAACTGGAGAAGAATATATTGTTGCAGATGTGGAATGTAGAAAAGGAGAACGAAAATTGTTTGTTGAATTTGCCCACACTCATTTTGTGGATTCAGATAAAAAGAGGAAGATCAAAAATGGAAATTTTTCATTATGATTATCCGCAATCATTCCAGTAAGGATAAATTGAAGCAATGATGAGTCTGTCAAAAAGCTTTTGACCGAAATA
>NZ_JAKZAL010000046.1 GCF_022538115.1 Cognataquiflexum rubidum
TATTTCGGTCAAAAGCTTTTTGACAGACTCATCATTGCTTCAATTTATCCTTACTGGAATGATTGCGGATAATCATATTATATATAATAGAAGATAAAATTTTTCCTAAGAATGATGTTTTGTTTTTCAAATCATCAAGTATGTCTCTATTTGCATCTAAATAAAAAAAGGGTATTTCATCAAAGTAAAAACTTAACTCCTGATCATAGTTCTTAGAATACCAAAAGTCATCTTCCTCATTGTAAAAATCGCCCCATTCGTCAATGATAAATTGTTTTTTCTTATAGCTTTTTCTTAATAGGTTCTCCTCAACAACTGTTCTAAAAGCAAGTATTTGCTTACCCTCAGAATCAATAGTAATTCTATTTACAGTAAGGACAGTCGCCCATTTATCCTCGAACTCCGCTATTTGTTTTCCTTCTTCATCAACACTAATAAATAAAATATCAATTACAATTTTATTTCGAATTATGGCATCTGAATAATGAAAATCATCATCGGTTATTTGTAGAGAATTTGAAAGCGCTAATTGGAGGGACTTCAATATTGTTGTCTTTCCAGCATTGTTTGTTCCTACTAATACAGTAGTTGGTTCGAAATCAACTTCAAGATTGTCAATTCCTCTAAACCCATGAACCCTTAAACTTTTTAATTGTAATCCCATATACCTAAAATTCTAACTTCTGTAATTTCAAACTTTCCACCACCCCCTTCATCAGGACAGGGCAAAGCGGTTTGATAGTATTCTTCAATTGCTCGTTGATGCGTTTTCGGGTTTCCAAAGTGTGGTAAATGGTTACAATGGCTTCCTGTATTTTGATGTCGGGAATTGGAATTTCGATATCACAAAGACGATTCCACTCCAAACCACCTCTAACACTTGAATCGCAATAAGTCCAAGCCCTTCTGTCAAATTCAGGTCGCTGAAACCACATCATTAAAAATTCGGATAACAAAACATTTTCGTCTATTACTTCAAAAGTCATATATGCAGGTGAAACAATAGAAGCTTCTTCTTTTTGATATAGCGCAACTGGCAGGATTTCATCTCTGTTGACGTGCATTATATTTGTAGCAAATTGGCCTTTTTTAATGACTTTATATTTAGATAAATCTAATCCTGAAGAATTGGCAACTGAAGGCATAAAATACTTATTGATATTTACACCTATCAAATTTGTAATTTCTAAATTTCCATTCCTTGTATTTACCAAATGTATTAAATCCCTTAAAGGTTGGTGGTTGTGGATGTACTTTAGTTTATCCATTATCATATCACAAATCAATTGCAAATCTGCCAAACTATTTGCGTAAGCTTTTTGATTGGTGAGTAAGCCATTGTAAAGAGCAACAAATTTTCGTTGTTCGTCAATATCAGGTATTGGAATTTGTATTTCGCAAAAGCGTTCCCATTCTAAACTTGCCCTTACGCTGCTATCGCTAATAAACCACCCGTATCTGTCTGATTCGGGTCTTTGAAACCACATCATCATGTATTCTGGTAGCAGTTCATTTTTGTCATTCACTTCAATCACCAAATAAGCAGGTGAAATTATAGCAGGATTTTCTTCGGCATACAAAGCCAAACGAATAGTTTCATCTCTACCCACTTGCATAGCACTATATGCAAATTGTCCTTTCTGAATGATTTTGTATTTCGATAAATCAGTTTCAGAAGTATTGGCAACAGATGGCATAAAGTTTTTGGTAATGTTTATACCCAAAAGATTTGTAACCGCTAAATCTTTGTTGCGGTGGTCAACCAAATGAATATAATCGCCAATACGCTTATAACTCATAACCCAAGGTTTTAAAAGCGTTAATCAATTGTTCCTGCGATCGCTTTTCTTCTTCCAAAAGGGTTTTGAAATCCTTTTGAATGCGTTTCATTTCAATATCAAAATCTATTTCGCTGTCACGGTCGATAAATTCAATGTATTTACTTGGCACCAATGAAAAATCATTGTGCTTTAATTCGTCAAAGTGAGCCGAATAGCAAAATTCAGGAATGTTTTTATAGATCATTTCCCAATTAATTTGCTGCCAATTATGGTATGTAGAAGTGATTTCCTCAATATCCTTTTGGATTAACTCAACATACATTTTTTCATATTCTGTGCCCCACCTTCTTAAATCAATAAAAAGTATTTCACCTTTTCTATCCCTATAATTTCTTTCTAGATCTCCCGATTTTACCGAGCGGGCTTTTTTATTTTTGTTTAAAATCCATAGCGTAACGCTGATATCAGTGGTATAAAACATATTTCTTGGCAAAACGACAATTGCCTCTACCAAATCATTTTCGATCAACTTCCTACGGATTTTGTATTCTTCACCGCCGCCACTGAGTGCACCGTTGGCTAGAATAAAACCGGCTATGCCATTTTCCGATAGCTTCGACACCATATTCAAAATCCATCCATAATTGGCGTTACTCTTCGGCGGGACATCATAGCCTCTCCATCTTGGATCGTCTTTCAGTTCATTTTCTGCCCGCCAGTCTTTTTGGTTAAATGGAGGGTTTGCCATGATAAAATCTGCCTTCAGGTCCTTATGTTGGTCATCGGCAAAAGTATCCGCCGCTTTTTCTCCCAGATTACCACTGATACCCCGGATGGCAAGGTTCATCTTCGCAAGCTTGTAGGTGGTGTTGGTGTATTCCTGTCCGTAGATCGAAACCTCTTTTTTATTGCCGTGATGCGCTTCGATAAACTTGATAGACTGCACAAACATACCACCAGAACCACAAGCCGGGTCATAGATTATCCCTTTGTAGGGTTCGATCATCTCTGCTATCAGGTTGACAATGCTCTTGGGTGTATAAAATTCCCCTTTTCCTTTTCCTTCAGCAAGTGCAAACTTGGATAGGAAGTATTCATAGACTTTTCCTACCACATCCTGCTTGGGGTCCCTGAGCGTATCGATGTCATTGATGGTGTCTAGGAGGGAAGCAAGCTTGGTGATGTCGAGTCCCAAGCGGGAAAAGTAATTATCGGGCAAGGCACCTTTCAGTGCTTTGTTGTTTTTCTCAATGGTATGCAGAGCAGTGTCTATAAGGAGGGCAATGTCATTTTGCTTTGACTTTTTGATCAGAAAACCCCATCGGCTGTTTTCTTCCAAAAAGAAGACATTGCTCATATTGTAGAAATCGGGCATTTCTATGTACTTCTCTTTGCCCTCAGCGATCAGTTTGGTGCGGTGGTCTTCAAACTTGTCGCTGGCAAACTTCAAAAATATCAGACTCAATACGACGTGCTTGTATTCGGCAGGTTCTACGCTGCCTCTCAGTTTATTGGCAGCATCCCATAGGGTGACTTCTATGGGCTTATCCTGGATTTGCTTAGATACTTTTACTTTTCCCGTGGCTTTGTTGGCGGGATCTTCCTTTAGTTTGGGCATTATCTTTACTTATTGATCACAGATTTGTATTCTGCTAATTTAGTCGATTTAGACCGTTTAATCCTATCCCGTGATGAGGGTATTTTTACTAAAATAGGGTAGTGGCGCACTCTTTCTAATACCCTATCTCACCTTTTTTGACTCAAGACCAATTTGGATAACATCTCCATCACCTCTTATCTCTTTCTTCTTATTATTATTCCCATCCAATCTTCCCAATCCCAAACCCCATGAAATCCACTTCCAGAGTAGGAGCAAAGCCGTACCAAAGTAGGTGCAAAGTAATACCAAAGTAGTACCAAAGTAAGGGATAGTGCGAGCTTACTCCCCCATAATTGACATTAGATTCAAGATACAAGATACAAGACACGAGAAACAAGTTCCAAGAAACAAGTTCCAAGAATGCGCAGCAGATAACTTACAACAATTACACCTGTCCGCCGTGGCGGAACCAATCCACTCCTATATTCTCAATGATTCTGTGTGGTAAAAAAAACCACTTGTTTCATCTGTGCCAATCCTGTTAATCTGTGGTAAAAAACTCCCATCCCTGTTTTGGCGGAAAGCTTTCATATGAATCACCCATCAAATTAGCCAAAACCAAATCCTACTCATTTCACATTTTTTCTATAAATATGTCACCCCTTCGGGGTTTTTCAACCCGACAACAATTACAACCATTACAACAAAAAAAAGAGATCCTTCACCTCCGCAAGCTACGGTTCAGGATGACGGTCTCCAACCCGACAACCCGACATCCTGACAACGCAAAGCAGACAACCTGACAACAATGACAACCACTACAACAATTACAACCAATCCTCTCCTATGTTCTCTATGACCCTATGTGGTAAAAAATCTGTGAAAATCATTTAAATCTGTGGTTAAAAAATAACCTTCCCTGTTTTGGCGGAAAGCAACTTCCCAATCACCCATCAAATTAGCCAAAACCAAACCCAACTCATTTCACATTTTTTCTATAAATATGTCACCCCTTCGGGGTTTTTCAACCCGACAACAATTACAACCATTACAACAAAAAAAAGAGATCCTTCTCCCGTACAGCTGTCGGGATCCGCAAGCTCCGGTTCAGGATGACGGTCTCCAACCCGATAACGCGA
>NZ_JAKZAL010000047.1 GCF_022538115.1 Cognataquiflexum rubidum
GAATACTACACCCTTTTCAATATCTTCCTAGCTGTTTCTATTTTTGTTAGCTTGACGGCTATGGATAGCTATCGGGACGAAGACGGAAGACCCCCGCCTGCCGTCGGGCAGGGATGTACCGGCTATTCAAGTCCAAGGCAAGAATTCTAAAAGAAATTCAACCTACTCACGTCATTGCGACATAAATTATCCGATTCATCCCAATAACCAATAACCCAATAACCAATAACCCAATAACCATTTCCCAATAACCAATTCTAAAAATTAAAATCATTCCTCACGATATTCATCCTGATGGAAAATTGGGTGAAATTGGTCACGGTTGGACTTGGGAGATCTTCGGCGGTTCGCTTTCTGTAGCTATGGCTTATGTCCAAAAATACATTTTGCTTGACCATATAGCTAAGGTTCAGATTGGCCATCGTGACAGTGGTCTCCACGCCCTGTCCGATGACATGGCCATAAAGGCCTAATCCGGTATTGGTTTCGGTTCTGTTTTTTAAGACATCCTTCCCAAAATTGACATCCTCAGCAGGATCTTCTCCGAAGTATTGATACATGCCGGTAAATGTGGCAAACAACCTTGGAAGGAACTCAGGCTGATAGCGGATGATGCCGATAGCTTCTTTGAAGTTGGCACCAAGCGGGTGGGTCAGCGGCGTACGGTAATTGGAATAGGATTGGTAGTCGAATTTTTCCTGATAGGTGTAAGGCCTTGCTTGGTTGTATTCCAACTGAATGTCCAAATTGGAGACTTTGAAGGCATCGATATACTTATAGCCGGCTTGGATGCCGTGTTTGTTGCGGGAGGAATTTTCCCCTGTGATTTCAAAAAACTCATTGAAAACGAACTCGTCCAAAGCCAATTGTCCATACAGCTGCATGCCGGGGGTGAAATTCCATTTGAAATCCGTTCCCAACATTACTTTGTCCGGGGTGCCGAGTTGCTGTTCTACCCACCGGTAAAAGATGATTGGGTTGAGGTAGTTCCAGTCAAACTGGTTTTTCATTACAGACTCAAAAATTCCGACATTAAAATTCTTCCCGATGTTCATTCCGAGGCGGTGGATGGAAAACCATTTTTGCGGATACCGCCCATCTGTCGGTCTGCCCTGTCCGTCAAAGATGATATCGGCGGTTTTTTGTGACCAAAGGTTTGTCAGCTGAAATCGCCAGATTTTGGTATTCAGCTTGAAAAATATGGCCGGATTGGAAAAATCCGACAGCACCATCGAGCGATAACCTTCCCCGATAAAATTTCTATCATGCCCAAACTGTGCTTCTATATGTTTGGTAAAATTGAAAGCAATATGGCCTCTTGCCGAAAAGAAATCATATCCCTGTTCGTTGTACCTTTTCCAAAAACCCTCGCCCGGCACCGCGCCGTTGTGTTCGGCGTAGTCCTTTACCCAACTTGGGAAGATGGTCTGTGTCGAGGTGAAGTAGGTGTAGAAAGCGACCTTTCTGTCAATGCTGCCTCTGAGTTCTATCCCGCGTGAATTGCGGAACCGCATCTCTTCTTCTCCTTGTTCAAATCCCGCAGACAAGTAAATGACCGGATTGATATGGATGTCGACCACCGAATCCCTGTAATAAAAGAAATCAGCGGGCTTTTTGTACAATGCCTTCAGAAAGGGCTTTTTGGAGTTTTCTGTTTCCTGACTGACAAATTCCCAATTGTCATTGTTGAGGTAATTGAGATTGAATTCGTCAGCCTTGTTGAGGTTAATGTCAGAAGCAGACAGGGAGTCAAGATAAGAAGCGAGGTGGTCCCGCCTCAACGGTTTGTATCCGGTGTGGAAACTGTCATTGTTTCGGCCAAGCCTGATTTCGTACCGCTCCAGCATATGGTAATAGTCCCTGTTGAAAGGAACATAGGCACCTTGGGCAAAAACATCAAGGGTAAAAAAAGCAGCAAGACAAAAAGTCAAAAGGAATATTTTTTTCATAGGGGTGATGCTATAATGGTGTAAAGCTAAAAAAAACAGTGGAAAATGGAAGGAGGCTGAAAAGTTTTGAAATTTGTGGGGCTTTTGGAGGAATATAAAATAAATAGTAAATCCGCAAAGCTGCAGATAGCAAGTCGAGGAACGGCAAATGCAGATGGCCCAAGCCTGCATGGGCGGGGAGGTTATTCAATAACAAACGTTTTTGGCAGTTTTTAAATGCTCCATAAATTTACTTACATAAGGTGAATATGGCTAAAGTAAAATTCAGCCAAACTGCCGGTAGAGAGAAATTGAAATTTTCATATTACTTTTTTATAAAGTATATTTAATAAAAAATTGAAATTCGATCTTTTTATAAAGTATAGATTACATTAATATGGACTATATCAAACGGTATCAATACATGGAAAAAATCCTTCCTTTTGTAGGAAAGCCCTTGGTGAAAGTGCTATTGGGACAAAGGAGGGTAGGGAAGAGTTATGTCCTCCGACAACTGACCGATGAAATTAAGAGCCTGTATCCTGATGGAAATGTGATTTATGTCAATAAGGAATGGGATGAATTTCGTCAAATAGGAAGCCACGAGGATTTATTGACTTTTGTGTTGGAAAATATCAAAAAGGATTGTCCAAATTTCCTGATGGTTGATGAGGTGCAAGAAATCAAGGATTTTGAAAAAGCTGTTCGCCACCTCCTCGCTAAGGATATCTGCGACATATACCTTACCGGAAGCAATGCCGTAATCCTTTCGGGGGAACTCGCTACTTTCCTCTCAGGGCGATATGTATCGGTGGAGATTTTTGGTCTTGATTTCGGAGAGTTTGTAAGATTTCATCATTTGGAAGCAACTTTTGAAAGCCTAGAATTATATGTGAAATTCGGAGGAATGCCTTTTTTACATCATTTGGGCTTGAATGGAAATGCGCCTTTCGAATATTTGAAAAACGTGTATTCTACCATTCTACTTAAGGATGTGGTAGCAAGAGAAGGGATCAGAAATGTTTTTTTGCTGGAAAACCTGGTTTCATTTCTTGCAGAAAATATCGGCAGCTTGCTTTCAGCCAATAGCATCCACAAGTTTTTGAAATCCCAAAAAATCAACCTGTCCGTACCTGTGGTGATAAGTTACCTCCATGCACTTACCAATGCTTTTGTGGTGTACAAAGTGCCTAGGTCTGATGTCGGAGGTTTGAAAATTTTCGAAGTCGGAGAGAAGTACTATTTTGAAGATTTGGGACTCAGAAATGCCATCAGGGGATATAATCCTGCCCGAGATTTACACAAATTGCTCGAAAACCTTGTTTTTCTTCATTTGAAGCGAAAAGGCTATGAGGTTTATGTTGGAAAGCTTGGAGAAAAGGAGATAGATTTTGTGGCCGAAAAAGATGGGACGAAACTCTATGTGCAGGTGACGCTGACCATGGTCGAGGAAAATACGAGGTTTAGGGAAGTAGGAAACCTCACACAGATCCAGGACAACTATCCCAAATATGTAATCACTTGGAACGATCCATTTGATGAGGGAGATTGGGAAGGGATACATCACCTAAACATTCTTGATTTTTTGATTAAAATGAATTAGAAGCGAAAATATTCTATAAAAAACCGAGGTAACCTAGCAGGCAGATAAGGACAGTTAGAACAAATTTCATCTCGGTTTTTTTAATTTTTATTTGCGGAGATGAGAAGCTATTTGCTTATGGCCTTTGAAATGGATGGGGAAAATATGAAACAAAATTTGGCCGGATAAACCTCCCTAAAAAAAATCCTCTGGAGAGTTTTTTTGAAGTAGGCCAAAATAAATATGACCCTGCTGTAATAGGAAAATGGAAGCATATCAAAACCTATAATCCTGATGGAAGCAATAACACCATTGATGGGTCAGCAGGGAGAGGTTACATCAATATTTACTATGGGGACGGTAGACTGTTGCTTGATGCGCAAATGTTTAGAGTTGCTGAAAAGCAAAATGGCAATTCAAATTTTTCTTATCTAGACATTCCTACTGTTAATTGGAAAACCACGGGTCAATATTTGATACTTGAAGTAAATGGAGCTCCTACAGAATATGAGTATTTGGTAAAAAATGACACATTAACACTGACTACTCCAAAGAACTTTAAACAAATCCATGTTAAAGTGAAGTAACTTGGTTTTTTTAGGATTAATGGATTTAAAGAGTCTGTTTAAAAAAAGAAAGGCCTCTCCTACGTCCCTGACTGTCCGGTAGGCAGGGAGGTGACAAGGTAAAGTCTTTGGCAAACAGGAACTTTATAATTTTCCACCACCCAAAATAAAATGTTCTCAACTTCCATTAATGGGTTTTAGATTTTCCCTTTGCGTCCCTGCGTCTTTGCGTGATGTTTTTTTCTTCAACAAACCCAAAATTCAAACCCAAGCACCGAGAGACCCTTCGCACCTCAGGGTGACGGAATCCGAAAACTTGAAAACCTGATAGCCTGTATGTTTAAATTAAGTAAAGCCAAGAGGTTAATGTAACTTTAAGTATCAAATAAATCTTACACTAAACCTC
>NZ_JAKZAL010000048.1 GCF_022538115.1 Cognataquiflexum rubidum
TATTTCGGTCAAAAGCTTTTTGACAGACTCATCATTGCTTCAATTTATCCTTACTGGAATGATTGCGGATAATCATAATTTAGAATAAAAAAATCAGACAAGGACATCTCTCAAGTCTTTATTTCTTGCAAACACCCCTCTTGCAAATGGACAGAGAGGAAGGATCTTGATGTTGTTTTTCCTTGCAAATTCCACACCTGCAACAACCAACTTTTTGCCAAGTCCGGTACCGTTATAGGCGGGGCTGACTTCGGTATGGTCGATGATAATTTTGTCTTCACCTGCTATCGAATAGGTCATCAAACCTGCTTGGATTTCACCGTCCATGGCTATGAATTTACCCTTGTTTCCTGATTCTTTTTGAATTATTTCCATTGTATAGTTGTGGTTTGATCCATTTTTTTACTATTTCAAGCATATCGGGCTTTTCTTCCCTTTTTTTGGAATTGTATTCCAAACACAAAACAGTAGGTAAATAATTCAAAAAATTGAGTATCTTTTACCACTTATTCTGTTATTTGAATTAAATCCAAATTATGTTTGAGTCATTGTTTTTCATGGACGCTTTTTTTTCTTCTCTTACATTAGACTCTAAGGTTACACTCGGGGGAACGATTCCCCCAACTGACGAATCCGCCATTCAAATACAAAGGGCGGTGCTTTTGGCACTCGTTCCTGTGGTGGTAGCCTTTTCATTTATCGTTTTTGTATTTTACAGGGCCAAAAGGGAGTCCTTTTTCAAACAGAAAGAAACTGAACTCAAACTGACAATCGCTCAGGGAGAACTGAAAGCCCTACGGGCACAGATCAATCCGCATTTTATATTCAATTGTCTCAATTCCATTCACCATTATATGCATCAGCAAGACCCTGCCGTGGCCGGGAATTACCTGGTGAAGTTTTCCCAACTGATCCGGCATGTCCTGGAAAGTTCAACCCAAAGGATCGTACCCCTGGTCGATGAAATCGAAGCCAATAGGATCTACATGCAGTTGGAGCAATTGAGAATGAATAACTCATTCGAATTCAGCATATTATGGACGGCTGACATCAATCCTGATGAAGTGTGCATCCCACCTATGCTGATCCAGCCATTTTTGGAAAATTCTATTTGGCATGGCATCTCAAGCGGTGGGAAAGTCGAGGTGGAGTTTGGGATGAAGGATCCGGACCATATTCTTTGTACCATCAAAGACAATGGGAAAAAACGCCATGAAAAATCTGAGATTGATCTTTCGACCAAAGTAAAAAAGACCTCACTAGGCATGTCACTGATGCGGGAGCGATTCGAAACCCTCAATCAGGTGAGTTCGGGCAAAGCCGGATTTACTTTTTCTGAAAGGGAAGATGGAGTTCCGGGAAAGCAGGTAATAATTACTATACCTTTTGAAATTTAAAGTTTTTTATGAAATACAAAGTATTGATTTTGGAAGATGAAATGCACGCCCAGCAGACCCTTGCCGGGTATTTAGATGAACATGCAGATTTTGAACTGGTAGGAATAGCAAATGGAATCGGGGAAGTGCAGGATATGGTGGACAGCCTACAACCTGATCTTGTTTTCAGTGACGTCATGTTGCCCCCATATACCTCTTTCGATTGGTTGCAGACCTTGGACCATATTTCTTTTGAAATCATTTTCACCACTTCTTTTGAGGAATTTGCCATCAAGGCATTCCGCTTGGCTGCAGTGGATTACCTGCTAAAGCCCATAGACAAATCTGAATTTGAAGGAGCGTTGGACAAATTCAGGCAAAAGAAAAAATCTGGGGAGGACACAGGGAATCTTGTCCAATTGATCAATAACCTGAAGGAAAAAACAAATCAGACCAGAATCGCCTTGCCAACGATGACAGGATTTTTGTTTGTGGCGATCAAGGATATCGTCAGGTGCGAGTCGGACAATACCTACACGACCTTTTATATGTCAGACAAAAGGAAACTTGTTGTTTCCAAGACTTTGAAGGATTGTGAACAGTTGCTTCAGGACTACCGCTTCTTTAGGGTACACAATTCCCATCTGATCAATCTGGAGTTTATCACAGAATATATTAAAGGCGAAGGTGGCTTGGTCAAAATGGTGGATGGATCGCATGTAGATGTGTCAAGGCGCAGAAAAGAAGAGTTTCTAAAAGTGATCCGGTGAATCTTGCCGAAAACGTGTCGTAATAGACCGTTTTCTAAATGTCAACAGCCGAATTCTAATTGTCGATTTCGGATTCCTTTATCAATGGATAGATTTAGAATATTCTTTTTAGAGGTATGGCAAATCTAGTAGTATCGACTTTTATAGGCAATGGCAAAATGAGATTGTACCTCGATGACAAAGTCATTTTGACCGATTCGGACGCTGCTACAGTTGAGCTTGAAGAGGAAAAAGAATATGTGGTCCATTGGTTTGTGAATGGCGATGCCGACACAAGCTATTCGATTACCATCTCTTCACCGAAAGAAGCTGAATTCCAGCTTACAAGGAGTATCGGCAAAGGAGGGAAGGATTGTGGAGGGATAAGGTTTTGAGAAAAATTAAAATTAAACCATAAATCACATGAAAATCAGAAATCTATTTGTTTATGCGGCTTTCATTTGGATTGCTGCTTGTAATCCAAAACCGGAAGAAACTATTGTAGAGAGCGAAAGCGTGGAGGGAATTGAAGATTCAAATGAAAAGTTTGCTTTTTCTCTTGAGACTTTGGAATCCATTAAATCAGATCCAATGCAAATGACCAGAGCAGCAGAAATTTCTTCTTACTTCCTTGAGAGATCTGATGATTTTGGAAAGTTGGAAGCCAAAAATAATTTTGCAGGTATTTTTGAAGCATCATATTTCATTAAAGATCCCACAAAAAAAGGAATAAGATTTTGGTATTGTTTCAATAAAAGTGGCAGAGGAGGTTATCCAAAGTTTTTTTTAGCACTCGAGCAGATTGAGAATTTTGATACTCTTCAGCCCGAGTCGTTTAGTGATATTTCAAAAAAATTAAGGGTTCCCATCATTTCAGCCTACACAGGTACTCCGGTCATTGGTAAATATGATCTTGAAAGTTATTTTAAAATTCCGGAAAAACCTGGTTCAATTGTAAATAGAGAAATAGAATTTAGTGAAGTGTTACAATTCGCATTTGAATTCAAAAACCTAATGATTGATTTAGATTCAATTTTTGGTCATCTTCCTTCTAAATATGCAGTTGCTTATTTTGAATATAATGATGCCTATGATAGTTTAATGCTTCTTAAACCGGAAAAAATAAAATACACAATGGCCTATGTGCCAATTAAGGATGATAAACCCAATTATTTAAGACCTGTTTTAATGGGAATTGATAATTCTGGAAAAACAATTATTGATCGTGAAGGCTATTCCTACGGTACATTCCTCCAAAAATCTTTCCCTCCTCCACCAAATAATTAAAATTCAGGCATAATGGATAATTATTGGAATATTAAAATCATTTCAATGTTGGCAATACTTTGTCCGATTTTCTTTTGCATTTTGACATATAAAAAAGGCAACCGGGAAATCCGGATGCTTTTTTTGTTTTATGTATATCCGCCTTCTTACCAGTATAGGATAACTTACAGAATGGTCTCGTCCACGATAATTATCGGGATCGACCACCGGAATTTATTGATATTGAAGGGGGGTGGTAGAAATGCGGCTTTGCCGCATTTCTACCACCCCCCTCTGATCTCACGATATCCGTTCACCGAGCTTGCCGAGGTGGAGAAAAATGATATTTGGCTACTGGTATGATAGCGGATAATCATATAAAAAAATATGATTATCCGCAATCATTCCAGTAAGGATAAATTGAAGCAATGATGAGTCTGTCAAAAAGCTTTTGACCGAAATA
>NZ_JAKZAL010000049.1 GCF_022538115.1 Cognataquiflexum rubidum
CGATCCTTTGACTGGATTGAATACAACAATCGCTTCTTTGGCGCCTTTGGCCTCGCAGTCAATCCCGACTTCTTATACCGTTACACAGGCTGATATTGATGCAGGAAAAGTCGACAATACCGCTTCTGTTGCTATCGGTGCAGTAAATGTTTCCGCTTCGGAATCGGTGACTGCAACACAAAACCCTGCCCTTTCCATTACCAAAACAGCAACCGAGTCAACCTTTGACGCTGTCGGGGATGTATTGAACTACACCATTGTCGTGACCAACACTGGTAACGTGACTTTGGAAAACATTGCTGTAAGCGATCCTTTGACAGGATTGAATACCGCAATTGCTTCCTTGGCGCCTTTGGCTTCTGAGTCAATCCCGACTTCTTATACCATAACACAGGCTGATATCGATGCAGGAAAAGTTGACAATACCGCTTCCGCTGCCGTTGGTTCAGTGAATGTTACAGCTTCCGAGTCGGTAACCGCAACCCAAAGCCCTGCGCTTTCCATCACTAAGACTGCCACTGAGTCAAGCTTTGCCGAAGTCGGGGATATATTGAATTACACCATTGTCGTGACCAATACAGGTAACGTCACCCTGAATAACATCTCGGTTTCTGATCCTTTGACAGGATTGAATACAACAATTGCTTCCTTGGCGCCTTTGGCTTCTGAGTCAATAGCTACTTCTTATACTGTAACACAGGCTGATATTGATGCAGGAAAAGTCGACAATACCGCTTCTGCTGCTACCGGTGCAGTAAATGTTTCCGCTTCGGAATCGGTGACTGCAACACAAAACCCTGCCCTTTCCATTACCAAAACAGCAACCGAGTCAACCTTTGACGCTGTCGGGGATGTATTGAATTACACCATTGTCGTGACTAATACCGGGAACGTGACTTTGGAAAACATTGCTGTAACCGATCCTTTGACTGGATTGAATACAACAATCGCTTCTTTGGCGCCTTTGGCCTCGCAGTCAATCCCGACTTCTTATACCGTCACACAGGCTGATATCGATGCAGGTAAAGTCGACAATACCGCTTTCGCTGCCGTTGGTTCAGTGAATGTTACAGCTTCCGAGTCCGTAACCGCAACACAAAGCCCTGCACTTTCCATCACTAAAACAGCGACTGAGAATACCTTTGCCGCTGTAGGAGATGTGCTGAACTATACCATTGTGGTGACCAACACGGGTAACGTGACTTTGAGCAATGTTGCTGTAAGCGATCCATTGACAGGTCTGAATACAACAATTGCTTCTTTGGCACCTTTGGCCTCTGAGTCAATTGCTACTTCTTATACAGTAACTCAGTCTGATATCGATGCAGGAAAAGTAGACAACATCGCTTCCGCTGCTGTGGGTGCTGTCAATGTTTCTGCTTCCGAGTCGGTAACTGCAACACAAACTCCTGCCCTTTCCATCACCAAGACAGCAACCGAGTCAACCTTCTCCGCTGTTGGGGATGTATTGAATTACAGCATTGTCGTGACCAATACAGGTAACGTGACTTTGGAAAACATTGCTGTAAGCGATCCTCTTACAGGTTTGAATACAACAATCGCTTCTTTGGCACCTTTGGCCTCTGAGTCAATCCCTACTTCTTATACCGTCACACAGGCGGATATCGATGCAGGAAAAGTCGACAACACGGCTTCGGCTGCTGTCGGTACTGTCAATGTTTCTGCTTCTGAGTCTGTAACTGCAACACAAAGCCCTGCCCTTTCCATCACCAAGACAGCAACCGAGTCAAGCTTTGCCGCTGTCGGGGATGTATTGAATTACAGCATTGTGGTAACCAATACAGGTAATGTGACTTTGAGCAATATCTCGGTTTCTGATCCTCTGACAGGACTGAATACAACAATCGCTTCTTTGGCACCTTTGGCTTCTGAGTCAATCCCGACTTCTTATACCGTCACACAGGCGGATATCGATGCAGGAAAAGTGGACAACATTGCTTCCGCTACTGTCGGTACAGTGAATGTTTCTGCTTCTGAGTCGGTAACTGCAACACAAAGCCCTGCCCTTTCCATCACCAAGACAGCAACCGAGTCAAGCTTTGCCGCTGTTGGGGATGTATTGAATTACAGCATTGTCGTGACCAATACAGGAAACGTGACTTTGGAAAACATTACTGTGAGCGATCCTCTGACAGGACTGAATACAACAATCGCTTCCTTGGCGCCTTTGGCCTCTGAGTCAATTCCGACTTCTTATACCGTCACACAAGCGGATATCGATGCAGGAAAAGTGGACAACATTGCTTCCGCTGCTGTGGGTGCTGTCAATGTTTCTGCTTCCGAGTCTGTAACTGCAACACAAACTCCTGCCCTTTCCATCACCAAGACAGCAACCGAGTCAACCTTCT
Source organism: Cognataquiflexum rubidum (assembly GCF_022538115.1). Classification (GTDB taxonomy): domain Bacteria; phylum Bacteroidota; class Bacteroidia; order Cytophagales; family Cyclobacteriaceae; genus Cognataquiflexum; species Cognataquiflexum rubidum. The sequence continues at coordinate 2,370 of NZ_JAKZAL010000049.1, forward strand.
CCGCTGTTGGGGATGTATTGAATTACAGCATTGTCGTGACCAATACAGGTAACGTGACTTTGGAAAACATTGCTGTAAGCGATCCTCTTACAGGTTTGAATACAACAATCGCTTCTTTGGCACCTTTGGCCTCTGAGTCAATCCCGACTTCTTATACCATAACACAGGCGGATATCGATGCAGGAAAAGTCGACAATATTGCTTCTGCTGCTGTAGGTGCTTTGAATGTTTCCGCTTCCGAGTCTGTAACTGCAACACAAACTCCTGCCCTTTCCATCACCAAGACAGCAACCGAGTCAAGCTTTGCCGCTGTTGGGGATGTATTGAACTACACCATTGTGGTAACCAATACAGGTAACGTGACTTTGGAAAACATTGCTGTGAGCGATCCTCTGACAGGATTGAATACTTCTATTTCAAGTCTTACACCTGGATCAAGTGAATCCATTCCGACTTCTTATACCGTCACACAGGCTGACATTGATGCCGGAAAAGTAGACAATACTGCTTCCGCTGCTGTGGGTGCTGTCAATGTTTCTGCTTCTGAGTCTGTAAATGCAACACAAACTCCTGCCCTTTCCATCACCAAGACAGCAACCGAGTCAAGCTTCGCAGCTGTCGGGGATGTATTGAACTACAGCATTGTCGTGACCAATACAGGAAACGTGACTTTGAATAATATCTCGGTTTCTGATCCTTTGACAGGATTGAATACTTCTATTTCAAGTCTTGCACCTGGATCAAGTGAATCCATTCCGACTTCTTATACCGTCACACAGTCTGATATCGATGCAGGAAAAGTGGACAATACCGCTTCGGCTACTGTCGGTACAGTGAATGTTTCTGCTTCCGAGTCGGTAACTGCAACACAAACTCCTGCCCTTTCCATCGCCAAGACAGCAACCGAATCAAGCTTTGCCGCTGTCGGGGATGTATTGAATTACAGCATTGTCGTGACCAATACAGGTAACGTGACTTTGAGCAATATCTCGGTTTCTGATCCTTTGACAGGATTGAATACAACAATCGCTTCTTTGGCGCCTTTGGCTTCTGAGTCAATTGCTACTTCTTATACAGTAACTCAGTCTGATATCGATGCAGGAAAAGTCGACAATACTGCTTCCGCTGCTGTGGGTGCTGTCAATGTTTCTGCTTCCGAGTCGGTAACTGCAACACAAAGCCCTGCCCTTTCCATTACCAAAACAGCAACCGAGCCAAGCTTTGCAGCTGTTGGGGATGTATTGAACTATACCATAGTTGTGACCAATACAGGTAACGTGACTTTGGAAAACATTGCTGTGAGCGATCCTCTGACAGGACTGAATACAACAATTGCTTCTTTGGCACCTTTGGCCTCTGAGTCAATTGCTACTTCTTATACAGTAACTCAGTCTGATATCGATGCAGGAAAAGT
>NZ_JAKZAL010000004.1 GCF_022538115.1 Cognataquiflexum rubidum
TATTTCGGTCAAAAGCTTTTTGACAGACTCATCATTGCTTCAATTTATCCTTACTGGAATGATTGCGGATAATCATATTTTCCTATTTATTTTTGAAATCAGCCTATTCAATTCCGATTTCTATTTCAGGCTTTTTTACAGAATAATCTGCGCACTTACTTTAACCCCAAACGAATTTGCACCCGGATTATCCAAATAGGTTAATCTATGGAAAAAATCCACTCGGAAAAACTTGAATATATTTTCAATACCATACCCCACTTCAATGTAAGGCAGATCCTGATCCAATCTTCCAAAAGCAGGAATCGGATTTCCCTCTTCGTCCAGATCCGAGGAATTCGTCAGATTCTTGTCGCTGACGCTTCCCCAAAGTACGTTTCCGTTGGCCACCGCTCTCCATTTGAGTTTCTTGATCAGAGGAATCCAATTCAATCCAAATCCCTCAAAAGAATGTCTGTAACTCAAACTTGCAAACCGGTCACTTGCAAATTCATTGAAATTCATCAGGTTAAATGCAACAGTAGTATAGAATATCGTTTCGTTACCGATATGGTTTTCGAGCAAAGGATATGGTACTGTGCCACGAACAAAACCTGACCTGAGTTCATATCGGGAAACACCGAGTAATCCAAGATTGAGTTTTTGGTAAATACTCATGACATATTTTTGGTAGTTGATATCACCGCCAAGACTATTGAGTCCTTGGGTAAACCTAAAGTCAAAAATCGGCCATTTCACCGGTCCGAGTGAGACCCTATAATTGTCATTGGTAATGTTCACTTCATCCCTGCCATAACGCAATCCCATAGTGACCTGAGCCAAGTCAAATCTGCTTTTGTAATTACCTGTAGTTTCATCATAATAAGAAAAATCAAATGCAGGGTCAAATTCCTTTCTTGTAAATCCGGCAGTCAGGTTAAATCCTTTGAAAACCTCACGCTGTGTAATAAGTCTATAATACTTGGCGTAATAGGGCTTATTCAAAGTCCCAAATCTGGAGGCTGCAAGGAAAATGCTGTTGAGCGAAAGATTCTCAATCTCCAATCCGACCTGATCGATTTCCCTTTGGGTATTGACCTGAATGGTTGTCCATCTTTTTCGGTCTAAAATCTTTGTTCCTGAAAGGAAATACTTGATTTGGTTATCTGCAAATCCGTAAGCAAGATATCCCGAAAGGATGTATTTTTTGCTGAATTTGAAGTTGGTTCGCAATCCTGCACCCAATCTTAAGCCTTCGATATTGTTATAATTGACAAGTCCGGTCCAAGGTCCAAGGTCTACTTTTCCTACAGGCAGAAAACCGGTTCCCAGAAATTTGAGGCCTTCAGAATAGAACCTGATGATGGGAATCCTACTGAGCGTGTCCACCATTTGTCGGGAAACAATTTCTTGGGCAGAAAGTGGTTCAGGTCTTACATTCTGCCAAAATTCCTCTGTTCCCTTGTCAAAATCTTCTTTCAACTGAATGGCTTGAAAATAAAAACTTGGAGGCAAGGGATTGTTTACAGTGAAATTGGTGCCTGAATTATAAAATTTGGCTAGCAATCCAACCGTATTGTCCGTGATTTTGGAGATTTTGATCAATACCCTGGTTTTGGAAGGAAGCAATGGACCGGCGTCGGTTGCGACCAATTCCTGTTGAATTTTGATTCTTTCAATGAAGTTAAGGTTGGCAGATTTGGGAATGGTCAGGTCAACCTGCTTGAGTGCATAATCTTCCTTTTTGATCCAAATGGTCCCCGTAAAAGCCAAATCCTGTTCACGGAGCGGATAGACTTTCAACATGTAGCAAAAGTCCTCTCCTACCATGAGTGAATCCATCAGGTCATAATCATAGAATGTCTTCCAACCGTCTGCTATCGGCGAGACAAATTCCTTTTCCACGATCGTCAGCCAATTCCTGTAAAAATTATACTCTTGAAATGCCGAGCCCGTAATCTGCGAAACCGTTGTTCCGTCTGTAATTCCGACGCCGCTCAGTTTAGAATTTTCGATAATCTCTTTTTTCAAAAGCGGATCTGTCCGGAAATAGAATTTGGAGAATGTTTCTGAAAAGAAAACGGGAAGGATTTTTTTCCCTTCATCATTGGTCAGCTGCTTGATACTGTCCATGACAGCGATCACTTTTTTGACCTGATTTCTTTCCTGAAAAGCCCCTTCTACCTCATCCAGGTCCAGTTCTATTTTGGTATAGTTATCTGATTCGTATGCCGTTAAATTTCTCTTATCAAATTTTTCTTTCGATTCAACGGCTTTTCTGATGATGGCAAAAGCCGGATTTTCCCCTGATTCGAAGACAAATTCCGAAAGGTTAAATGTGGAAGGAAGCAATTGAAAGTTGATAACTATAGATTGGGAATATACAATCGGCTTAGTCTGTGAAACAAAGCCAACATAACTCACCTGAATACTATCCGCCTTGATGGAAGTAGTAATGACATAATTGCCCTCAAAATCTGTGGTAATTCCGACCTGAGTTCCTTTTAATATCACACTTGCAAAAGGTATCGGATCACCCGTTTCGATGTCAGTTACTTTTCCTTTGATGATATTCTGGGCAAGGCTTAGGGTCAAAAATCCAAAAAATAGCAAAACAAATAAAAATACTCTTTTCATAATGGTTTATAGGTACGGCTCCAAACACGCACGTATCGTCGAAAAGTTCTAATAAGCGTTCTTTTTTTGTAAAGGATAAGAATTTGTCCTGCTTTCTTGCAACAAAATTATCCTGTTCAAAAATAAATCCCATCCTTATATTTGTCTGCAACAATATAGAAAATGACATACGATATCATCATCATTGGCGGAGGAATTGTCGGTTTGGCAACAGGTTTGAAAATCAAACAACAAAAACCTTATCTTAAAATCGCCATTCTGGAAAAAGAATCCGAAGTAGCCAAACATCAGACCGGCAATAACAGCGGAGTGATCCATTCGGGTCTTTATTACAAACCGGGATCACTCAAAGCCATCAACTGCATCAACGGCTACCATGAACTGATCAAGTTTTGTGAAGAGGAAAATGTTCCTTTTGAGCTGACCGGAAAAGTCGTTGTCGCTACAAGAGAGGAGCAGATACCGATTCTTAACGGATTATTGGAGCGCGGTCTTCAAAACGGACTTACCGGAACAAGGTCCATTGCCTTGGATGAGTTAAAGGCATACGAACCATACTGTGCGGGAGTGGCTGCCATCCATGTTCCCCAAACCGGAATTGTTGATTATAAAGTGGTTGCAAAGGCTTATGCCGCAAAATTTGAATCTGTGGGTGGGGAGATTTTTTTAGAGCATAAAGTAAATCAAATCAAGGTATTAAATGGTGTTTCATATATCAAAACAGCCTATCATGAATTCTCCTGTAAATTGGTCATCAATTGCGCAGGCCTTTATTCAGACAAAGTGGCTCAAATGAACCAAGAAGAAGAGATTGATGTCAAGATCATTCCATTCAGGGGAGAATATTACAAAATCAAAAAAGAAAGAGAATACCTGGTCAAAAACCTGATCTATCCTGTTCCGGACCCAAATTTTCCATTTTTAGGAGTTCATTTTACACGAATGATGAAAGGTGGCGTCGAAGCAGGACCAAATGCTGTTTTGGCATTCAAAAGGGAAGGATATAAGCGAACTGACATCAACTTCTCAGAGCTTGCCGAAACCTTATCCTGGCCGGGATTCCAAAAAGTGGCGGCAAAATACTGGAAAACTGGAATGGGCGAAATTTACCGCTCTTTTTCCAAAGCCGCTTTTACCAAAGCATTGCAGGAACTGATTCCCGATATCAATGAATCTGACTTGGTCGATGGTGGCGCCGGTGTGCGTGCCCAAGCCTGCGACCGTACAGGTGGATTATTGGATGATTTCAGTATCAGGGAAAATGAATTTGCGATCAATGTCCTGAACGCCCCCTCTCCTGCTGCGACAAGTTCTTTGTCCATCGGCGGAACAGTCTGCGAATTGGCTTTGAAGAGGTTTGGGAGGTCTGGATGACAGATGACCGATGACGGATGTTTGACCAAATTGCAGGTGCAGTCACTTTGAACATAGTGAAGTGTCTTTATTAAGGAAGATTCTTCATCTCTGCTTTTTCATCTCCGCTTGTTCATCTCTGCTTGCGGAGGTTACCAAAGACAGAATTGGAATTTTCCCCTTCGACAGGCTCAGGGATCGGAGATTCGGTGCTTGGAGGGGGAGGAGGAAAAAGCGGCGCCGCTTTTTCCTCCTCCCCCTCTCTCAAGAACAACCTCGGTGGCCGAGCTTGCCGAGGCCGAAATAAAATAGTTTCAATGTCATTCCTTTTCTGAATGTTTTTTTGAAAATGTTAAACACTAAAAATGACGTGAATCTCTTTGTCGTCACATTGAACGTAGTGAAGTGTCTCCTTATACTGAGATCTTTCATCCTCGTACCTCGGATTCAAGATGACGCAACACCATACGTCATTTCTTTTGTGAAGATTTTAAAATTTTGAGGACTCAGAATGACGGTCCTCCAAGGTCTTCCCTTTTCTATTTTTTCCAATTTGAACACATAGAATGGCAACCTACTTCAAAGCAGGCAACAAATGTTTCCAGATCAGATTGATTTCACCCTGCATGTCCTGAATGTTTGCAGTGGCGACAATGACTGCATCGTGTTCAGGTAGAACCAATACAAACTGACCATTTGCCCCATCTGCGCGGTAGGAATTGTGGCGGCTTCTCCATAATTGGTAACCATATCCCTGAAGCCAATCACTGTCTTTGGCCTTTACTTTGAGGTTTTCTCTTTTGACTCCTGCAGGAAGCGAAGAAACTTGGGCAGTGCTTGCCTCTTCTATCCAAGCTTCTGAAAGCAGCTGTTTGCCGTTCCATTTTCCTTTTTGGAGATAAAACTGTCCGAGTTTTGCCAGATCTTCCGTTTTCAGATGAAGTCCCCAACCACCGACAGGAATTCCCTGTGGACTTTCCTCCCACCTTGCTGCAACTATTCCAAGCGGCCTGAACAATCTCGGTTGCAAATAATCAATGACACGTTCTCCGGTTACTTGCTGCAAAATTGCTGAAAGCATGTATGTCGCCACACTATTGTAAACATATTGAGTTCCCGGTTTATGTTCTACAGGTGTTGCCAAAAAAGCAGTCACCCAATCATTCTCTTTATCGGCACGGATAGCACGGGTAGGATCTGTATCATGTCCGGCCGTCATGGTCAGCAAATGCCTGATTTCCATATCTCGCAGGTTTTCACTCACCTCCGTTTGGAGTTTGTCTGGAAAGAAAGAAATGACTTTGTCGCTGACTTTCAGCTTTCCTTCTTGAACAGCAAATCCAATTGCCGTTGAAGTGAAAGTTTTGCTGACTGAATGGAGGACATGGGGTTTGTTGGAAGCATTCTCCCCAAACCAATATTCCGCGACAACTTTGCCATGCCGAACAATCATCAAACTGTGTAGCTCCTGACCACTAGCTTTTACTGCTTCGAGATAATTGGCAATATTTTTTGGATTGACTTTTTCTACTTCTGCTGCACTTCTGGGTAATCCTTTAACCAAAGAGGGGAAATTTACTAATTCAATTCCCTTTTCGGAAATGGCTTTCTTTACCTTTTCGCTTGTCCAGGTATCTGTCACTCCCTGCCGGTCCACGCCAACTTCTTCGTAGCCAATATGTCCTACGCCTTGCATTTCAATATTGTCGTAGGCAGGATGGTCCACAAACATATAACTCTTGCCATGCTCAAGTTTGTCCAGCATGCGGAGAAATGCCGTTTCTTTTTCTGCCGAGGTAGTTTTTGCGCCATCATAAGAAACTCCCGAAATTCCCAATCCCTGCATTACTGATCTTCCCATCACAGGCAGGTCAAATTCCGCAGACAATCGGTCCACCATTTCCACCACTTTGGGATCAAAACCTGTCGAACCCATATGCCCTGAGAGGTGGCTGATCTGGGGAACATGCTTCAATGCAAACTCAATCTGTGCCCTAAATTCCCGTTCAATTTCTTCCAGATTCCATTTGTTTTCGGTAATTGCCAAGCCTGGATAGTTCTTGTTTGGCCCCATCATCGGGAAAAAATAGCCGTTATCGTCCACCAGACTTGGACAATTTGTCAACGGTCTCCATTTGATATTGTCCCATTCGCTGGTGATGACAAGATGAAGCCCCACATCGATTCCGGTATGTTTTCGGAGCATTTGGGCAGCTTCCGGAAACCATGGAATGACGACCATCAGCTCTATGGAAGTCTCAATGCCATTTTCATAAGTTTCAATACTCGCCAGGTTGGCCGATCGAGACGAACCCATGTCATCTCCCCGCACAATCAGCTTTGGCCCCTGGATTTGCTGTGCTGAAACGGATAGGGAAAAAAGTAGCAGCAGCCCTAGAGCCGAGAGTTTTTTGAAAGTATTCATATCTGAAATTTTTTTTTGGATTAAATAGGTTAATTGCTTCTTAATTCTTGATTCAACTCTTTTTGCAGGCAGTCAATGTACAATCCGAAAATACAGCCGAAATAAGAAAGAATTATTACCGCCCAAAGCATTTGCAAGAACAAGTATATATTTAATAGGCAGTCAGGAATCTAATGGTTGAACTTTCCAAATCTGAAGTAAGAATTATAAAAAACTGATCTATTAATAAATCCACAACAGATTTTATTCATATTCCAATAATTAAGTTTTCTTTTCAACTTCAAACTAATATATTTAAGGATCCATTTGCTCATTTATTTTTTTCCCAATGCATAAAAAAAGCCTCACTGAACGCGATATCTGTACCAAATTTATCACTCCTGCATTGATTAAAGCAGGTTGGGATATCCAAAAGCAGGTCCGGGAGGAAGTGTTTTTTACGGAGAAAAACAAGAAATAGAAACCCATCAAACCACTCAAGAACAATGGATGCAGAGTTGTTTGAAGGGGGTGGTGGAGACTAAGGCTTCTGATGAATTTCATTTGAATATTGCTGCAGAACCCGCCTCAAAGTATGGAAATAAATAAGTGCATATGAACCAAATTGTAAACTTATAGGTTGACATTATGAAAATTGTCAGTATATTTGAGCGTTCCAAAGATTGTCTTTATGCAGTAATGTATGAGGGCAGTGATCAGGATGCGCTTAAAATACTGCAGGAAAAATGGGCTGATCCGGAGGATTTGCGTACATTTTTCAAACAATTCAAACGAGACTACGAAGCGTATTATGGAAAAGCAACTCTTAGCCAAATCGTCGAGAAAGCAATTGAAGATGCAGATGCTTTATTTGAAACTCTATTCAAATTGGCCGAAGATGAATCAGGAAAACATCTAAGCGAATTTTTTAAACCATTACACAACAAGGAAGCTGGAACAGCTTATGAACTACAACAACTTAAAGCTTACGGTACACTCAGTAATTCATTCCTGAGAATTTACGCCATTCGTTATGGCAATTCGTTTGTCATTACAGGTGGAGCGATCAAGTTGACCGATCAGATGAAGGATCGGAAGCACACGAAGGAAGAGTTTTATAAGCTTGAAATAGTAAGAGATTACTTGCAAGAGAAAGGTGAAAAAGGAGAGTTCGTTTACCTAGACATTTAAACCCATGAGCAATACAGAAGAAAGATTAAAAAAACTAGCGGCTGATAATCCTGTTTCCGGCTGGAAGGAAACGGTTGCTTTTAGAAAAGAAAATAAAGCTTGGCTCAAAAAGTCAACCCGAATTTCTCTACGTATTTTGGATGCTCTTGAAGAAAAGGGTTGGAATCAAACAGACCTTGCCAAAGCCTTAGATGTCACCAGACAGCAAGTCAGCAAACTTGTAAAAGGGGGAAATGATTTCAAGCTTTCAACGATAACCAAGCTTGAAGAGGTCCTTGAGATACAATTGATGGCTATTTTGACTGAAAACGAACAAATAGTTGACAAAGAAACAATTCTAGAAAAGTAAATAAATTTAGAATTTCTTCAACATTTTTTATTCTTACCCCACCGGCAAATTCAAAAACTCCAAAAACCTATACTCCGCCCATGTAAATTCCTGACCCGGAACCAAAAATCCGGTGTGCCCTCCCCTATTTGGCATTTCAAGAAAAATATGGGGATGTGTTTCGGCAAGCTTGACGGGAAAGCAGCGGTCCATGATCAGCGGGTCATTGAGCGCATTGATGATCAAAGTCGGGATCTGGATATGTTCCATCCAATTGTCGGCGCTGACGCTACGGTAAAAATCCTGCGCATCCCTGAATCCATGCACTTTGGCGGTAAAGTGAGTATCGAATGTGTCAAAGTCTTTGACTGATTTTAGCAAATCCAAATCTACCAATCCCGGAAACTGTTCCCCCTTAACCTGCATTTTAGCTTTCAGCTTGCCGAGAAACCTGTTTTTATAAAATGCATTTCTCTTTTCTCTCAATGTTGCTGCCGAATCAGGCAGGTTGCAGGGAGTGGAATAAACGGCGGCTCTCTTGATTTTTGAATTGAGGTCAAGTCCATTTTCTCCCAAATATTTTAAAGTCTGTGCTCCCCCCATACTGATTCCTGCCAGATAATAGGATTCGTAAGTATGGGATTTTTCGACATGGTCAATGACAGTTTTCAGATCGTAGGAAGCTCCGTGATGGTACAAGATCGGTCCCTTGTTCATTTCTCCTCCACAGGATCTGTTATTCCAAGCCAAGGCATCAAAACCGTGTTGGTTGAATAATTTGGCCAATCCCATCGCATAATGCCTGTCCGAACTGCCTTCCAAGCCATGTGAAATGATGAGGAGTTTTTTGCTTCCGATTATTGACCAATCAATGTTCAAAAAATCCCCGTCAGGAGTATTGATCTTTTCCCTTGAATATTGGATCCCTTGAATTTTTCTAAAAATACTGGGTATGATCGTTTCCAAATGCCCGTTGAAAAGGAATTTGGGAGGTTTACCATAGGTGGACTTTCCAATCAAAGGCATAAAAAAGGAGAAATCAGTTTGGCGAAAATAAAAACATATCCACAAAACAGGGAATTATTTGTTTTATTTGGTTAACAAAAATAAATCAATCACAATGAAATTGATCAAAAATACCTTATTCCTTCTGATTATGTCCTTCTTCATTACCGATATTTTGCCGGCACAGTCTGTTGATGCTTACATTGACGGGATCTATCCCGAACTCGATGGGCTTTATAAACACCTGCACCAAAACCCTGAACTTTCCCTTCAGGAAAAAGAAACTTCTGCGCGCATTGCAAAGGAACTCAAAGCCATAGGCTATGAAGTGACCGAAAATGTGGGCGGGTATGGTGTTGTCGGAGTGTTCAAAAACGGACCCGGACCTGTATTGCTTATCCGCTCGGATATGGATGCTTTGCCTATGGAAGAAAAAACAGGGCTGCCTTATGCTTCGGTAAAAAAAGGGATCAGCAATGACGGAAAGGATACTTTCATCGCCCATTCCTGTGGACATGATATCCACATGACGGTATTTATCGGAACAGCCAAGATGATGATGAAATACAAAAACTCCTGGAGAGGAACCTTGCTGATGGTCGGTCAACCTTCAGAAGAAAACGGAATGGGTGCCTGGAATATGATGAATGATGGGCTCTACAAAAGATTCCCCCATCCCGATTTTGCCATTGCCCTGCATGATGACCCATTTCTTCCCGCTGGAAAACTTGGCTATAAAGAAGGTGCGCTGATGGCAGGTGTCGATATGATGAATGTGACTGTAAACGGAGTCGGTGCACATGGGGCTGCACCGCATACAGGAATTGATCCAATCGTATTGAGTGCACAGATGATTCAGGCTTATCAAACCATCGTCAGCAGGAGAATCGCCCCGATGGAACCTGCGGTGGTTACAGTAGGGTCTATTCATGGAGGTTCGGTCCATAACATAATTCCTGACCAAGTGATCATGCAACTCACTCTGAGGTCCTATTCCATGGATGTCAGGGAAGAAATGATTTCGAGTGTCAAACGCATCAGTGAGAACCTTGCAAGGGCTGCAGGAGTACCCGAAAACAAAATGCCGACATATTGGATCAGAAACCCACATACACCGGCACTAATCAATGACGCAAATCTGACCAAACAAATGGTGGAGGTTTTCAAAAAGAATATCGGTGAGGACAACGTAAAAGAAGTTAAAGCACAAATGATCGGTGAAGATTTCAGCAGGTTTGGTATGCAGGAAAGAAACATTCCGATCACCATGTTTTACTTGGGAGCAAGTGATCCAAAATTCCTTGAGGAAGCAAAAGAAAAGGGATTGGAAATTCCGGGATTACACAGCCCCTATTTTGCACCACTACCCGAACCCACCATCAAGACCGGAATCAAAGCCATGAGTTTGTTTGCGATGGATATCTTGAAAAATCAGGATGTGATGATGGAGAAAAAGTGAGATGACCAAGGTTTGGTTTGTGAAGACACAAACCATGGCGTGAAAAAGTAAGCTGATTCTAAGTTTGGTTTGTGAAGACACAAAAAATGGCGTCAAATGAGCTAAGTTTGGTTGGTAAAGGCACAAACCATGGCGCAAAAGGAGCTTTAAAGAAATAAGTTAACATACAGATACCATAAGTTCATAATACCTTAACCAAGGTGAAAATTTGATGACATACCTTTGCATTAGTAAGTTCTCTTCATAGGTATTGATGATATTTTAAACGGAACGGCACTGCTGTTCCGTTTTCTTATTTTAACAGTCTTGAATAGAGAGTCTTCAATTTTGTTGGGGGATGATGGAGGAAAAAAAGCCCAAAAACTATCATATTGGCAATTTGTACCCTCAGCCATGAATTGTTTTCGTATTTGCGGGCAGAGACCAAAATCCTTTTTGGGATAACCTTAAACCCGTACTTCTTTTTTATCCGACGCACCAATTCGAAGTCTTCCATTAGACAAAACTTCTCATCAAACCCTCCCAATTCCAAAAAGACATCTTTCCGAATGAACAATGTCTGATCGCCTCCACCAGAAAACAACCCGTTAAATTGGGTAAACCAAGAATTGATCCGGAGCATCTTTTTGTTTGAATAAAAATTGTATGCAAAACAGCCGGTCTGAAAACCCTCATTCAAACTTAACATGATATCTTCATAAAAGGATGGCAAGATCCTCACATCGGCATGGACAAAGTAAAAAATATCTCCATTAGACTCTTTCGCGCCCATATTCATCTGCGCTGCCCTACTTTGGATGCCGCAGGTCAAAAACCTGAATCCGGCCTTTTCTACCACTTCTTTGGTCCCGTCAGTGCTTCCTCCATCCGCAACAATCACTTCCTGTTGTTCCCGATTTTTTACTTTTCGAAAAAAAGGCAAAAGTTCTTTTAGATTTTCTGCTTCGTTCAATACAGGAATGATGATACTAATTTTCATAGGGGCATTATGGAGTTTTCCTTTTCACCACAAAGTTCTTGATCGGAAACTCCATCACCGCTTTGTCTAGCTTGCCATTGACATAGTAAAACCTGTTTTTGTTGCCGTTGACATTGACTTCATAATGGTCCTTGTACTTTGTCACCGGAGAAACCAATCCATATCCTTCGGCAAAAAATTCTTTCACGTTTTTGGGTTCTTCAAAATAAAAGGAGGCAGAACTGAAAAACAGTTTCTTTCTGACTTCTGTATCCAACTCATATTTATAATTGCGGGAATTGACCTTGTAATGGTCATTGACCCAAGTAATGAGCGATCGGAAATTTCCTTTATTGGTTTTGGAATTGACTTCACTTTTGATAAAATGGGTTCCTTTAAAAATAGAAACTGTGTGGTAATCAAGCTCAATTTTGCCAAAAAACCAGAAACCAACTTTACTTCTGATATCGATTTGGGAATTTTCTCCGGAGATTTTTCGTGTAGCTGTCATCTCTCCGATAGATATTCCTGCAATGGAAATGTCATACTCTTGGAAGTCTTGGGCAAGCAAACCCAAGGGAAGAAAAAACACCAATAAGCATATTTTGTAGAGGTTTTTCATTTTCATATAGCTTCTGACCATGCCAAATTCCAAAATAAAAACGACATCTAGAAATGGTTTATTTGGGGAAAATTGCGATCAGATCCTCTTCCGTATCTATGTCACGGAGTGTTTTCATCAATTCGTAACTTATTTGGTCACGGTTTAGTATTTCTAAGGTCCTTTTTGACACTTCTGATGAACTCCATGGGATATTCTGAAAAAGGGCTCCATAAAATTGGCACATTCCGAGTAAATAATATCCTCCATCCAATGCAGGTCCAATACAGACTTCTTTCTTTTCCAAAGCCTGGAAAGCATCCTTTATGTCAGCGGTTCTGATTTCGGGACAGTCCGTGCCTATAATAATTATTCTTTTGTAGCCTTTCTGAAAGAGCGACAGGAAGGCATTTGACATTCTTTCTCCCAAGTCCACGCCTAATTGTACTTCTTCAAAATCAGGCTTGAATTGGCCAAATGAATTTTCTTCAATAAAGTCCGAATAGAAAATGGAAATATCTACGTTTTCCAGTTTTTCGATTTGCCTGTAGGTATGCAAAAGCAATGACTGGTAGATTTCCAAGGCTTTTTTTTCACCGATGGTTGCGGCAAGTCTAGATTTCACTTTTCCCAGAACTGCGTTTTTTTGAAAAACAATCAGGGCATTTTCATTTCTCATACTTTTTTGAATTCGAGGCAAACTATCAAGATAAACCGAATTTCATTCATTTTTTTTTCTGAAGTGCTTTATATAATAGGCTCAAACAAACAGAATACTTTTTCCAAACCTTGAACTTTTGATGGAAGTAAAGAGTTATTTACCTATCATTTCTATAGACTTTAAATAAAAATAACCATGTCACTAAGATTAGGAGATTTAGCACCGAATTTTGTCGCCGAGACGACGGAAGGAAAAATTGATTTTCATGAATATTTAGGCGATGGATGGGGAGTTTTATTCTCACATCCAGCTGACTATACGCCTGTGTGTACCACAGAATTGGGTGCTGTTGCGAAGTTGAAATCTGAATTCGAAAAAAGAAATGTCAAAGTAATGGCACTCAGTGTGGATGGATTGGTTGACCATGCAGCATGGATCAAAGACATCAACGAAACCCAACATACGACAGTTAATTTTCCTTTGATCGCTGATAAAGACAGACATGTATCAGAATTGTATGACATGATCCATCCCAATGCGAATGAAAATTTTACAGTACGATCGGTATTTGTGGTCGGACCGGACAAAAAAATAAAGCTGATCATCACATATCCTGCCAGTACCGGAAGAAATTTTGATGAATTGCTCAGGGTAATTGATTCATTACAATTGACAGCCAAGTATTCTGTTGCCACTCCGGCCAACTGGAAAAACGGCGAAGATGTGGTCATCACACCTGCTATAAAAGATGAAGATATCCCTGCCAGGTTCCCGAAAGGACATACAAGAATAAAATCTTATTTAAGAACTACCCCACAACCAAATATTTGAACCTAGATTAAGAAAGCTCCGCGAAAACGGAGCTTTTTCTTTGTCCGTTTTTGATTTAATTAATTTTTTTATTGCTTAATTGGAACTTGAATCCAATAGCCAAACATCGCCACCATGTCTATCTATACTGTCATTATTGGTTCGGGGTCTTATCTGCCGGAAATCGTTATAAAGAACGAAGATTTTTTAAAAAATGATTTTCTTGATGCCACAGGAAAGAAAATCCCAAAGGACAATGCGGCAATCATCCAGAAGTTTCAGGATATCACTGAAATCGAGGAAAGAAGGTATCTGACACCTGAAATGAATACTTCAGACATGGCTTTCATTGCTTCTCAAAGAGCGATTGAGGCTTCAGGAATAGATCCTGAGACATTGGATTACATCATTGTTGCCCAAAATTTTGGTGAAATCAGACACGACAATAAAAAAACGGATATGGTCCCGACCATAGCGACCAGGGTCAAACATTTGCTCATGATTCAAAACCCGGACTGCGTGGCGTACGATTTGCCTTTTGGCTGTCCGGGATGGGTACAGGGTGTGATCCAGGCCGATTATTTTTTCAAGTCAGGGGACGCAAAACGTGCTTTGATCATTGGTGCTGAAAACTTATCAAGGATTATAGATCCTCATGACATCGATACCATGATTTATTCAGATGGTGCCGGCGCAGTGGTTATTGAGGGAATTGAAAGTGAAAAACCTGTCGGAATCATTGCCCATAAGACAAGAACAGATACCCTTACACAAGCGCACTACCTGAAAATGGATGTGTCCTACAATCCAGATTTTAAGGATGATACACTATTTCTCAAAATGAATGGTCGAAAGCTTTATGAATACGCATTGAATACAGTTCCGGTATTGGTCAAACAGGTAATCGAAAAAGCAGGGTTGGGAATTGACGATATCGACAAGGTTTTGATCCATCAGGCCAATGCAAAAATGGACCACGCCATTCTCGAAAGGACCTTTAAGCTGTTTGGAAAAGAGGAAATGCCTGAGGAGATCATGCCAATGATCATCTCAAAAATGGGGAATAATTCAGTGGCAACAGTTCCTATTCTTTATGATATGATTGTAAGAAATCAACTGCCTGAACACCAATTCCATCCCGGAGACATTATGGTTTTTGCTTCAGTAGGTGCCGGAATGAATGTCAATGCATTTGTTTACATCCAGCCATGAGCTTTTTCCAGCCTTAGATAAAAATCCTTCCGATCAGGTAAGTAACCGCATTTCCCGTCAGAATCACCCTCTCTCCTAGCAACCTACAGCCGATTTTCCCTTCTCTAGGCGAAACCTGAACGGCGGTCAATTCGTCTTTTCCAAGCTTCTGTGACCAAATCGGTGTCAGACTGGTATGAGCAGAACCGGTGACGGGATCCTCAGGAACACCTACCTGCGGCCCAAAAAAGCGGGAAACAAAATCCACTTCAATTCCCTTAGCCGTGACAATCACACCCCGGACAGGCAATTCAGCAATACGAGCAAGATCAAAATTTAGGTTTCTGATTTGGCTTTCATTTTCAAAAATCAAGATGTAATCCGTTTTCCCCTTAAATGCCAGAATCGGTTTTGGATTAAAGGGTTTTGTCAATTGCTCTGTCAGTTCGATCTCTTGGATCTGATCAAGGGGAAAGTCCATTACGAGTTGGCTTCCCTCCTGTTTCACCTTCAAAATCCCTGACCTTGGTGACAAGAAAGAAATTTCTGATCCCTGAAAACCTTCATGTTCAAAAAGTACATGTGCTGTAGCAAGGGTGGCGTGACCACAAAGATCGACTTCCGTTCCCGGAGTAAACCACCTCAAAACAATATTTTTCTCCTCTCGGACATAGAAAGCAGTTTCCGAAAGGTTATTTTCCAAAGCAATTTTTTGAAGAATTTCATCCTCCAACCATTCGGTCAATGGGACGACTGCAGCGGGATTACCTCCAAAAACCTTTTCTGAAAATGCGTCAACTTGGTAGATTTTGAGTTCCATGGGGTAGAATGGTTGTAGTGGTTGTAATTGTTAAAATGGTTGTAATTGTTGTAATGGTTGTATTGGTTTGAGATTTAGAGGATACTGAGATTGATTACTGCCTACTGAGACTGATTACTGCGATTTATCTCTGAAATCTGCCTATTTAGACTGCCTAGTGCTACTGACCACTGCTCTTGACATCTCCCAACTTTTGAGCTATAGCTGAACCGACCATCAGCTGCAGCGCGTGGTAAACCATCAGCGGCAATAGCATCACACCAAACACCACAGGATCCGGAAACATTACCCTTCCCATCACGGCTCCCTGTACCAATGACTTTTTACTTCCGCAGAAAATCACGGTGATCATATCTTCTCTTGAAAATTTCAGTGCTTTGGACAAAAGGTACATCAATCCCATCATCAGGAGGAAAAACACCAACATCAAAACACCGAGTAAAATCAATTGTCCCGCAGTATGACCATCAAACATATTCTCTGAAAACGAATCAGCAAAGGCTGTGAAGATGATAAGTAGAATGATCGCTTGGTCAAAATTCTTCAAAGCTGTTTGGTGTTTATTGACATACTTCACCAAATACTTGTGTACAAATAAGCCCAAGATCACAGGAACCAACACCTGAAAACTCAATTTGATGATGGTATCCGTCAGGTCAAAATCCACTGCAGTTTCCGGTAACATCAGGTCCATCCAAAGCGGCGTGATAAAAATTCCCACCATACTTGAGATACTCGCATTGAATATTGCTGCAGGAAGGTTACCACCCGCAATCGAAACCATCACCACGGAGGAAGAAACGGTAGAAGGTAAAGCAGCTAGATAGAATGTCCCGATCCAGAAAAGGTTTGCTTCGTCACCCCAGACTGCGTAAAGCAACAAGACAACCAATGGGAAGATCAGGAAAGTCGTTGATTGGACCAGAATATGAAGCTTCCAGTTGGACAATCCCTGTTTGAGTTTCTCTGGACTTAACTTGACTCCGTAAAAAAAGAAGATGACCGATATACCGATTCCCGTAATGGCTTTCAAAGGCAAAGGACTTGCATCGGATCCCCATTCAGGAAAGGCTTTGGCCAGAAAAATCATCCCTACAAGAAGGAAAAAGAAGGTATTCAGTCCTACACGGTTAAGGTTTTCCCTAAGTTTGGCCATTGGAATGATAGTTTGATGCTATTGGGTGCTCCTCTTGATGTTGTCACAAATAATGGCTGTGGCCACCGCTACATTCAATGATTCTGCATGGCCAAATCTCGGGATGGTGATTTTGCGGTTTACCAGGGGCTCAAGTTCTTTGGAGATTCCATTGGATTCATTGCCCATCAGAATAATCCCTCCGCTACCAAATTTGGTTTCATAGATAGAATCTCCATTTAGAAATGCCCCATAGACCGGAAGTCCTATTTTTTTCAGTTCACTGTGCAAATCTGTATAGAAAATCTTGACCCTTGTAAAACTCCCCATGCTTGCATGAAGGACTTTAGGATTGTAAAATTCTGCAGATTCATCGCTTAATAACAGTTTTTGGATGCCATACCAATCAGCAATCCTGATGATTGTTCCAAGGTTTCCCGGATCTTTGACATCATCCAAGGCGATTGCCCATTCTTCTGTAGACAAACCGATCGGAATATTGGGTTTGATTTTGGCAACCGCAAGTGCTGCATCGTTGCTTTGGAATGAGCCTACTGATTCGAGGGTAGATTGGCTGACTTCAAAAACAGCTGCATGTAGTCGTTTGAGAAGTTTAGCATGTTCATTTCCAAATTGTTGGGTGCACAAAACATGGCTCACTTCATAATCTGAAAGAAGCAATTCCGTTACATTTTTACTTCCTTCTACAAAAAATGATTGCTCCTCTTTTCGGAATTTTTTCTGTTGCAAGGATTTAATAAACTTAAGCGTATTTTTGCTCAACATTCGGTCAATTGCCTAATTGTGAATAAAGCCAAATATATAAACTTTCTTTTTCTGCTTTTTTTAATTTCTTCCTGTTCTTTGACCAAAGGACTCAAGGAAGGTCAATATTTGGTATATGATGTAAAAGTGACCGGAGCAAAAAAAAGCTCCAAGTCGGACCTTTCAGACCTAATCCAACAAGAGCCTAATACCAGAATCCCGATTTTGAACACTTCTGTGGGAATCTCCATATACCGATTCGGAGAATGGATCTATGACAGTACCAGGCACCTCAACAAACAGGCAGAGTTCCTTGCGGAAAGAGATGAACTCAGAAAAATGGGAGATGAAAAACAACTCACCAAAAAGCAGGTCAAAAGGCTGAATAAAGTCAATGATTACTTGACCTCCTTGGATAAAAAGCTCGAATACGGAAATTTCTTCATGCGCACAGGAAATCCAAGGGTCATTTTTGACAGTACTTTGACGGAGGAAACAAGCCGGCAAATGAAGTTCTATTTGATCAACAATGGCTTTTTTGATGCTGAGACCAATTTTGAGACTTCTTTTAAAAACAAAAAAGCGAGGATAATATATCGCATCACAGAGCATGAACCTTACGTAGTGGATTCGTTTTTTACCAGATCAGACGATGTAGGGATCTTGGCCCTTTTGGATCGAAATCAAAAAGAAAATCAGATCAAGGTTGGAGAGAATTATAACCAAAATTCAATTTCGCGTGAAAGACAAAGGGTGGAAGATTTGTTGAAAGACAATGGTTATTATACTTTTTCAAAGTCGTATCTGGAATATAATGTTTATAAAGATACCGTCGAGCATAAAGTCAGAATAGAGGAAGTCATCAGAAACCCTTCTTTTTCAGAAAGTCATAAGGTCTATACTCTGGATTCTATTTTCTTTTTTATTGATCCCCCGTCCGAAGCGTTTGTAGATTACGAATTTCATAACTCCTACAGGGATATTGTTTTTGAAGTGTATGAGGATAGGTATTCTGAAAAAATCATTTCCTCAAGGATTTTTCTCGAGAAAGGAAATCTCTACAACAGGACAAATGTCATCGAAACCCAACGACAACTCGCCAATCTTGACTTGTTCAGGTTTGTAAACATTGCCTTTGATACCTTGGGAAATGTCCTGCGGCCGAGGATTTATACGCAATCCAATCAAAAATATTTGATCACCAACCAACTCGGTGCCACTATAACAGAACAGGTTCCCGGTCCTTTCTTTAGCCATTCCCTGAGAAATAGAAACCTTTTTAGGGGAGCTGAAATCTTTGAATTTTTCTTCAGGGCAGGTTTGGAAGGCGTTGTATCGGCCACAGGGGAAGGCGGTGTTTTCAGAAGCCGGGAATTGAACACTTCTGCTTCGGTTATTTTTCCCCAGTTTTTACTGCCCTTAAGTGTCAATTCACTTGAAAGATTTGGTAGGTATAATCCACGGACCAGGACACTGATCGGATATAATTATGTCAATCGGCCGGAATATATCCGTGAAAGTGTCAATGGAATTATCGCCTATAATTGGAATACCCGGAATCTCAGGCAGCAATACACCGTCAATGCCTTGGATGCGAATTTTATCCGCTCCAATTTGAGTGACGATTTCCGGGTGCTATTGGAAGGACTTCAGGAACAAGGAAACAACCTCATCAATTCATTTCTGCCTTCGTATGTCAGCAGTGTTTCGGGTCAGGTAATTTTTAATTTTAACCAATACGGTGCATTTCAAAAAAACAAAGCATCACTTTGGCGACTTTTCTTTGAAAGCGGCGGGACGACACTGAATTTTGTCAGCAGCAGTTTTGTGGAGGAAAGATCTTTGGCTTACTTTCAATTCTTGAAGTTTCAGTCGGATTACAGAAAATATATCCCGATCACCAAGGACCAAACTTTTGCCTACCGCCTAAATCTGGGTTTGGCTAAGCCTTATGGCGTGAGTAATGGTGTACTTCCTTATGAAAAATACTTTTTTGCAGGAGGTAGCACGGGTATCAGGGCTTGGCAGCCGAGACGATTAGGACCGGGATCTTTTAGCCCGAGAACCTTGGATGACGGCTCTTTTGATTACCGATTTGAGCAGCCCGGTGAAATCCTGTTTGAAGGCATGTTTGAGTTTCGCTCCAAAATATACGGCTACTTTGACGGGGCTTTTTTCATTGACGTGGGTAACACCTGGACATTCAATGTTGACACTTCCCGGCCTGGAGCAAATTTTGAATTCAATAGGTTTTACAAAGAAATTGCCGTAGGTACCGGTGTGGGTTTAAGAATGGATTTTGACTTTTTGGTTGTCAGGCTGGATATGGGTATCAAAGCATTCGATCCTGCTCGAAAACCTGGACAGCGATACATTCTGGACAGCTTTTTTAGAGATTTTCCAGGTCAGCGGGGTCAGACCGTTTTCAACATCGGTATAGGTTATCCTTTCTAACTTTAAACTTAATGGAAATGACAGTATCAGAATTCAAATCTTCTCTCCTGAAAGATAATCCTCCTGCAGGTTTGGGCACCCAATTGGAAGCCTTATGGTATGACGGAAAAGGGGATTGGAAGAGTGCCCATGACAGGGCCGACGGTCCTGCTGACAGGCTTTCTGCAAGAGTGCATGCTTATCTCCACCGGAAAGAAGGAGATATTTGGAATGCTGATTATTGGTACCGACGAGCCGGTGAAACCCGACCTGATATCAGCTTGGAACAAGAATGGGAATTATTGGTCGAGAGGATTTTAAGTATCAGCTGAAAAAAAGCCATTTTACCTGAGACATTCAGCAGGTAAAATGGCTATCTATTATTTATTCTTTTTCCCAAAGGTCAGTCAACTTATAGGGGCTTTGCGCTCCGGTAAAGAAAGAACCGTCGATAAACCGATATGCTGTTCCTATGTTGGCAAGTTTTTCCATGTCAGCCTCATCCAGATTCACTTCAATAGAAGCTAGATTTTGACTGATTCTATCTTGGTTTACAGATTTTGGAATGACAGCAATATCCCTGTGGACAGAATAGGACACCAAAACCTGCGCTGCTGTGACGCCATGTTTGGAGGCCAATTCTTTGACAGTTTCATTTTCCAAAAGGCTTGGTTCATTGGCTTTTTTGGAAGTAGCGGCACGGTCACCCGAACCCAACGGGGAATAAGCAGTCAGTAGAATGCCTTTTTCTTTGCAGAAATTGACCAACTTATTCTGTGGAAGGAAAGGGTGCAATTCAACTTGAAGCATTTCCGGAGACATTGTTCCTGAATTGATTATTTCCTCAAGTTTGGAAATGTTGAAGTTGGAGACCCCGATATGTTTTGTCAATCCCAGATTTTTTGCCTCTTCCATCCCTTCCCATGTTTGGGCCAAAGGCACATCTCCGTAAGTGAAGAACTCTTCCCTTGTCTGGGCAAAGGATACGCCTTTTTTGAAGCTTACCGGCCAATGGATGAGGTAAAGGTCAAGGTATTGTAGTTGTAGGTCTTTCAGCGTTTTTTTCAAAGCAGGTACCACATCATCAAGTCGGTGATTGCTGTTCCATAATTTGGATGTGATAAAAAGGTCTTCTCTTTTGACAAGACCATCTTTAAATGCTTTGTCGAGGGCGTTGCCAACCTCCTTCTCATTGTCATAGATTGCGGCGCAATCTATATGCCGGTATCCGGCTTCAATTGCCCAAAGGACAGCCTGATATACTTCTCCGGGTTTGGATTTCCATGTGCCAAGGCCAATAATTGGCATTTGGTCGCCATTGCTAAAAGTGATAGATTTCATGGTTTTGATTTGGTTTTTTGAACTACACGAAGTTATTAGCTAAATACTGCATTCGGAATGAAAACCTCATTTTTTTGAAAGATGTTTTTGGAATTCACTTTACTGATAGAAAAAAGAATCAGTTTTCCACACTCACTTTGTGATCAATAATACTGCCATTAAAATCGGAAGCAGGAAATTCCGGATCAAAGCCACATTTAATTCTTTATCTTCTACTTTTGGTCAATGGACAGGCAAATATTGATTGATCTGGTCACGAAGACCATGCCTTTTGGCAAGTATAAAGGAAAGCTGCTATGCGATGTTCCGGAAGACTATTTGATTTGGATGCATAGGAAAGGTTTTCCCGAAGGTAAACTTGGAATGTGGCTGAGTACACTTTATGAAATCCGCCTCAACGGTTTAGAAGAAATCCTTTGGGAATTGAAAAAAATAAACCGCAAACTGTGAAGAAGGCGGTTTATGATTATAATTTTTATGCTGCAATTATCTTGAAATGATTGGGTCAGCAGTGCTGTCCTTGTCACCGGTCACAAATCCTGAAGTTCTTGCTGCTCCTAAAAGCAATACACCCGCTGCATGTGGCGCTGCCATAGAAGTTCCGCTTATGGTATTGTATCCGCCGCCAATCCATGTTGACTTTATGCTAACTCCAGGAGCGCAATAGTCGATTGGAGGATTTCCAAAATTGGAAAAAGTAGCAAACCTGTTGTTAATATCAGAAGCTGAAATGGTAAAGATATTGGCACCATTTACCCTTGCAGGAGAATAGTTATTTGCGTTTGCAGCACTGTTTCCGGCCGCAATCACAAACTTGATGCCCTTACCGGCTGCTGCTACAATAGCATCATCCAACGCCTGAGACACAGGACCACCCAAACTCATATTTGCCACGTCTCCAGTTTTTCCCTTAGCTGCAACCCAATCTACTCCGGCAATTACGCCTGTATAAGAACCTGAACCCCTTGAGTCCAGAACTTTAACAGGTACAACAGGGGCACCGGCAGCCACGCCTACCACACCAATCGAGTTGTTGATAGCCGCGATAGTTCCTGCAACGTGTGTTCCGTGTCCATCTCCATCGTTGAGGTTGGCATCTCTTCCTGAAGTAAAGGCAGTAAAGCCATCAACTGCTCTGACATTGAGGTCAGGGTGAGTCAAGTCAATACCTGTATCAATTACCCAGGCAGCGTTTGTACCGGTGTAATTAACTGCACCGCCAACTCTGGTGATTCCCCAAGGAGTCTCTTGGGCTGTACTTCCTCCGCCTCCACCTGGCTTGCCTTTTTGGGCTATTGTCATCACCCTGTCAGGCTCTATGTAGCTTACAGCAGGATCATTTTTTAACAGTTCAAGTTCGCTCTCATCCAATTTCACTGCAAAACCATCCAAAGCTGCCGCATAGACTGCCCCGATATTTTGGTCAGAAATTCTGTATTTGGCTAAAATACCTGACGCACTTTTTCTCATAGAAGCTTGATTGTCTTGGTAGCTCCCATCCTTTCTGAATCCCAAAGATTGGGGCTTTAAGACTACGATATAGCTTCCGGGAATGATATCACCATTTTGATACCTCATTACTTGGTCTTGGGAATCCATCAACGGTGATTCTGCATTTTCCTGACAGGAGAATGTAACAAGAGCTAGGCCTAACGCTGCAATTCCGGCAGGCTTTCCCATAAATCTGTAGAATTTTTTGATCATGATAGAATAATTTTTGAGTGATAGATAATACCAAATACCATTTGGCCTTGATAAATTAAGTCAAAATATAATTTAGATTCAATAGAGTTTCAAAAAATAAAAGCAATGGGAAACCTTTGATAAATTATAATTCAAATCAGTTACGGCATACTATCGGTTCCGTATAGATCAAAAATCAAAATCAATTGACGGAAAAGTTTTTTTTTCTTGGCATAAAGCCCTCCGATATTTTTTGAAGTCAGAAATTGAAACAAAGTTGCATTAACATTAGGTCTAAATAGATAGGATGACTATTTTTGCAACATAGTTACATTTATGTCCAAGTCAGTTACCCTTTTCCTTTCATTCATTCTTTTTGCTATCAATGCTTTGGGGCAAGAATCCTGTGAGTTGACTATAAGGGGGAAGGTGGTCCATGAAGAAAACAATGAACCTATAGTCGGGGCTTATATTTGGCTCATAGAATCAGAAATCGGTGCGGTGACGGATATGCAGGGAAATTTCAGGATTTCAAAAATTTGCATAGGAAACCATACTCTCAGGGTTCAATACCTTGGTCACAAGGAGCATTTGGAAAAAGTCAACATTAAGTCCAATATGAATTTAACCATCAGATTGTTGGCTGAAGACATCCAATTGGAAGGTGTTGAGATCCATGGACATGAGGAAGCGCTTTTGACTACCAATACTGTTTCGGGTATTTATGGGGAAGAATTGAGGATTTCCAGAGGTCAAAACCTCGGCGAGACTTTGAGAAGAATTCCAGGGGTTACTTCATTTTCATCAGGATCCAGCATCCAAAAGCCTGTTATACATGGTCTTCACAGCAATAGGATTTTGATTCTCAACAACGGAGTAAGACTTGAAGGACAACAGTGGGGAGCGGACCATGCTCCTGAGATTGATCCTTTTTTAGCCCGGGAAATTTCCGTGGTCAAAGGAGCTGAGACAGTCCGTTTTGGTCCGAATGCCATGGGTGGAGTGATTTTGGTGAATCCTGCACCTCTTCCGGTCAAAGGCGGACAAAGTGGAGAAGTAGACCTGATAGGATTCTCTAACGGTAGAGGAATCAACGGTTCGTTTGGCTTATTGGGAGGTTCCGAAAAAATAAAAGGCTTGGGTTATTGGGTTCAGGCATCTTCAAAAATCGCGGGAAATCTCCAAACACCGGACTACATGCTTGACAATACAGGCGTACGGGAGTTGAATTTTTCAGGAGCCTTGGGATTCAGCAATTCCCGACTGGGAACCGAGGTGTATTTGAGTCATTTTCAGACCTCTATTGGTATTTTGACTGATTCGCACACCGGCAACCTTTCAGATCTGGAAAGTATCATCGAAAACGGAAGGCCCTTTAGAAATCCTGATTTCACCTATGAGATCCAAAGCCCTAGGCAAAATGTTGACCATCAGCTTTTGAAATTGAAGGGGCATTACCATATGGCAGGAGGAGCCAAATTGAATATCCAATATGCTTTTCAGAGAAATCATAGGCAGGAATTTGACAGACGAAGGGGTGAATTGAACAGCAGACCTTCTCTGGACTTGGTGCTTTTTACCAATACACTTGATCTCAGCTACAACCATCAAACAAGAAAAAACTGGAACGGGTCTGTCGGCGTGCAACTCATTCAGCAGGCAAATTCCAATATTCCAGGTACAGGAGTGGTGCCTTTGATTCCAAATTATGACATGCTCAATGTTGGTTTCTTTGCCATCGAAAAATTCACAAGCGGGCCGTTGGAAATTGAGGGAGGGCTGAGGTATGATTATAGGCATGTCGAGGCCGCAAGGGTCAACCGAGGCGGCGTGCTGCAGGAGGATGTTTTCAACTTCAATAATTTTTCGGCATTCATAGGGGCTATGTATCCTATTTCCCGCAACCTGACTTTCAATACCAATCTTGGCACAGCTTGGAGACCACCGAGCATCAATGAGCAGTTCAGTCAGGGATTGCACCATGGACTGGCGGGAATTGAAATCGGAAACCCTGATTTTGTAAGTGAGCAGTCCTTTAAATGGATGAACACCCTGAATTATTCAGACAGTAAGCTCAACATTGAACTTACAGGCTATGCCAATAGGATCAATAATTATATCTACCTCAATCCGACTGAGGACAGGTTTGTTTCCCTGAGGGGAACATTCAATGTCTTTGAATACCTCCAGACTGATGCGTATTTTATCGGTTCAGACTTGAGCGCTATTTGGACTATGTCTTCACACTGGGAGTTGTTCTCCCGAGGTTCACTTGTCAGGGCTAAAAACACTACAGAAAATTCCTTTCTGCCATTTATCCCGGCTGACCGGCTGGAAACAGGATTGAGCTATCAATTTCTGACCGGTCTATCAAAAAACGAATCAAAGATTTCCTTCAGTAATCTGGCTGTAGCCAAACAAACCCGAGAACCGGATTTTGACCTCGCTCCTGCCCCACCTGCTTACATGCTTTGGAACCTCGGGGTTCAAACATCTTTCAAAATGGGAAAAGACAAGCTTAATGTGGGTTTGCAGGTCACCAATCTCTTTAATGAAGCCTACAAAGATTATATGAACCGGTTCAGGTATTTTTCCCATGAACTCGGAAGGAATGTTTTCCTCAAACTCAATTATGAATTTTAATCAATACTTTATAAACCAATTACTAAAATGAAAAATTACAGATTCAATTACCTTGTATTAGCATTTTCCGCTATTTCAGTTTTATTCTCTTCTTGCAAAAGTGATGATCCGGAACCGGAAAACGAAGGTGAAGTTATCACAGCAGTTACCCTCAAGTTTACCGAGCTTAATTCAGCGGGAGCGCCTGTTGGAACGCCAGTTGAATTTAAAGCCACCGATCCTGATGGTCTTGAGCTTGGCAATGGCCCAACAATCCAAACAATCGCTTTAAGCAGGGGAAAAACCTATTTGATGGAAATTTTTCTTTTTAATGGCATAGAAAACGAAGACATCACTGAAGAAATCCGCGAGGAAAAAGAAGAGCATCAATTCTTTTTCTTGGGGTCGGCCTTTAGCGGAACTGCGCTGCTGAGCTATAGCTACGGTGATGAAGACATTGATGGCAATCCTGTGGGACTAATAGGGAATGTTCAGACCCTTGGCTTTAATGCCGCTCAGATGAGAGTTGTATTGAGACATGATCTCAACAAAAATTTTGCAGGTGCAAATAATCCAAACTGGGAGAATTTTGTACAGGCAGGCGGAGAAACTGACTTGGATATTACATTTCCTGTTACTTTGAATTGATAAATTACAAAAGGCTGCTTCTATCGAAACAGCCTTTTTTGATTATATTGGCATAAAAATTTCAACGCTATGAAAAAATTATCCCACCTTCTGATCTTAGGATCCGTTCTTTTCATGACAATTTCCTGTTCGGGAAAAAAAGAAATTGAAGGAGACCCAAAAATCTATGCCGAGGCAAATGATTACCTTCAAAAATCCCTGGATCTAAGGGAAGAAATTACCGGTTTTGAGAAGCAGGCCAAAGAATCAAACATTGACTACTCTGATTTGAAAGAAGAGCTAAAAACATGGGACAAGGATATCATTGAAGTTCCGGGATTTGAGCACTCGCACGATGATGAGCATGGCCGCGAATACCATGTGCATAATCCGATGAAACCTTTCAAAGACAGCGAACATCTCGATTATCAAAAAGTAATGCATGCGGAAATCGCCCAACTCCACGAAAAATTTAAAATGCTTACCGTTCCAAAAGTAATGGAAGAGGTGAAATAACCTAAACAAAAAAGGTCATCCTGCGATGACCTTTTTTTATTTGAGGTAAGGGGAACAGATTGACATTTCCTCCCTTTTAAATGCCTGGGGGCTGTTATCGTTGGTGCCGATATTCCCGACCGACAAGATAACCTGGTAGTCAGGTCCTGAATCAGCCAAATGTATTTTTATATGTCCATCAAAAGTATTTAAGTCAGCAAATTTCAATTTGGACCCATCAGAAAGCTGACCGAGAATAGTTACACTTTTCAAAGTCCTGATATCTACAGGGTCAAGTTGAAATGCAATCGGAGAATCTGCAGTTTCATAGGATCCAAAATGTAAGTGGGCTGGAAAAAAATAAGGATCAGTGTCCTTGCTTCCATTGAGTTCCAATGTCAGTTCTAAGTCCCCGCTCAGTAATTCTTTTATCTGGACTTTACCTGTGTAATTGAAGTCAGAACCTTGGTAAAGGTTGTAAGTCAGTTCATTGGTGGTGTAAATAGTTTCTTTCTCTTGCTCACAAGAAAACAAGACAAGGGATGAAAGAAAGATAAATGCCAACTTTTTCATATCGGTATGGTTTTTACAATAATTACGCTGGATTTGAACCGAAGTTCCATAACGGGTTAAATATACAATTTTAAGTTTTCCCCTGATGTGAACCTTGTCACATTATCTGAAGTTTGAACGGAGTAGAAACACCATTCCATGAGACATTTTGCAGGTTTGTTCATGCGCCTTGACCAAAGTAACAAAACGACGGATAAAATCGAGGCGCTGAAGGAGTATTTTTTGTCTGCTGAGGATGAGGACAGGATGTGGACGATTGCGCTTTTTACACATCGCAGGCCGAAGCGACAGGTCAATACGAGGTTGTTGCGTGAATGGTGCTGCGAATGGTCAGGAATTCCCGATTGGCTTTTTGAAGAATCCTATCAGACCGTAGGCGACTTGGCTGAAACGATTTCCTTGCTTTTGCCTGTCACGGATGGTCAGCAGGATTTTTCCCTGAGTTATTGGATACGCTATTTGATGGATCTAAGTAAACTTGATGAAGGTGCCAAAAAGGAAAAAATCCTGCAGGCTTGGCAAATGATGACTAAAGAAGAACGCTTTATTTTCATCAAACTCATGACAGGCGGTTTTCGGATTGGGGTGAGCCAAAATCTCATCACCCAAGCTGTCGCAGATGCCTTTGATCTGGAAAAAACCGAAATCGCCCACCGCATTATGGGCGATTGGAATCCCCAAAGTGTATCATTTCAAGACTTGATTCTGTCAAAAAAACAAAGTGACGACCTCTCAAGGCCCTATCCTTTTTTCTTGGCTTATCCTTTGGAAAAGGAATTGTCTACTTATGGAGATTTAAATGATTGGCAGGTTGAATGGAAATGGGACGGAATCAGAGGGCAGATCATCCAAAGAGATGGCCAAGTATTTATCTGGTCAAGAGGGGAAGAATTGGTCACTGAAAAATTTCCGGAGCTTGCCACAATGGCTTTGGAATTGCCCTCAGGAACTGTTTTGGATGGTGAAATTCTCACATTTTCAGAAGGTAAGCCCCTACCCTTTTCCTTGCTTCAAACAAGGATCGGAAGAAAAACCCTGAGTAAAAAAATCCTTCAGGAAGCTCCGGTAAGTTTTATGGCCTACGACATTTTGGAACAATCAGGAATTGATCTCCGGCAAAATCCCATCAAAGAACGTAGGATGATCCTGGATACTCTTGTCAACACCATTGACAATAGCAGGTTAATTATTTCCCCTTTGGTCGAAGCGAATAATTGGGATGATTTGCTTACACTTCAGGGCGAATCAAGAATCAGAATGGCAGAAGGTTTTATGCTAAAAAAATCAGATTCCCCTTATGAGGTTGGCCGGAAAAAAGGTTCTTGGTGGAAATGGAAAATAGAACCGCTTACCATTGATGGCGTGCTGCTGTATGCACAAAAAGGACATGGAAGACGGGCAGACCTATATACTGATTATACCTTGGCTGTTTGGGAGGGTGAAAAACTCATTCCTTTTGCAAAAGCTTATTCAGGACTGACGGATGAGGAAATCCGGGAAGTAGATAAATATGTGAAGCAAAATACCCTTGAAAAATTTGGTCCCGTACGCACAGTCAAACCTGCTATGGTATTTGAAATCGCCTTTGAAGGGATACAGGAAAGCCCAAGACATAAATCCGGAATTGCCCTGCGTTTTCCCAGAATCCAAAGATGGCGAAAAGACAAGCCAATCGAAGAAGCCAATACTTTGGAAGATTTAAAATCATTACTTTCAGTCTATGGCAAATAATCCCCTTTCAGTTGCATTTCAATATTTCGAGAAAAAGGGATGGACTCCATTTGAATTTCAGGTGGAAACCTGGCAGGATTTTTTAGATGGCAAATCCGGTTTGCTCAATGCCCCAACAGGAAGCGGGAAAACCTTTGCTTTGTTTTTTCCTGTCATATTAGAATACATTCGTAGCCACCCTGATGATTGGCAAGAACCCAGAAAAAACGGCATCCAGCTGATCTGGATTACGCCCTTAAGGGCATTGGCACAGGATATCCAAAAAGCCATGCAGGAAGTCTGTGAAGAAATCGGGCTGCCATGGAAAGTTTCGGTAAGGAATGGGGATACGGAAAACAAAGAGCGTCTTTCTCAAAAAAAGAGTCCTCCAGAGGTTTTGATCACAACTCCGGAGACGTTGCATATCCTTTTGGCCCAAAAAGACAATCATGCCTTGTTTCAAAACATGCAGGCAATTGTGATCGATGAGTGGCATGAATTGATGGGAAACAAAAGAGGTGTACAGGTCCAATTGGCCTTGGCTTATATCCGCCATCAATGCCCTCAAGAGCTGAAACTTTGGGCGATTTCGGCTACTATCGGCAATCTGGAAGAAGCTTGTCAGATTCTTTTGGGTGACAAACACCCCGTTCATATTGTCAAAGCCAAGATTGAAAAAACCATCAAACTCCAAACTGTCTATCCGGATGAACTTGAAAAATACCCTTGGTCAGGACATATGGGGGTAAGACTTATTGACAAGGTCATTCCGATTATTGAGAAACATAATTCCGTTCTACTTTTTACCAATACACGAGCACAAACAGAAATCTGGTACCATCAGATCATGGAAAAGAGACCTGATTGGGCAGGATTGGCAGCCATTCACCATGGTTCTCTGGATCAGACGGTAAGGACTTGGGTGGAAGAATCTCTCCATTTTGGCAAACTCAAATTGGTAGTATGTACCTCGAGCTTGGACCTTGGGGTGGATTTCAGACCCGTGGATGCCGTGATTCAAGTAGGAAGTCCAAAAGGTGTGGCAAGGTTTATCCAAAGGGCAGGGCGGTCCGGCCATCAACCGGGATTGCCAAGCCTTATCTACTTTGTGCCTACCCATTCATTGGAGCTAGTCGAAGCAGCTGCTTTGAGGAGTGCCATGGAAAACAATGAGTCTGAAAACATCTTATGCCCCACTTTGACTTTTGATGTCTTGATCCAGTTTTTGGTCACCTTGGCTGTTGGGGAGGGATTTTATGAAGATGAATTGTTTACTATTCTTAAAAACACCTATACTTTCCAAGACCTCACCGAGGAAGAATACCGATGGTCCTTGTCGTTTATTACCCAAGGCGGAGAATCGCTGCAGGGATACGAAGAATTCTCTAAAGTTGAAAAGGATGAAACCGGAAAATACCGCATCAAAAACAAAAGAGCGGCCATGGTGCACCGCCTTTCTATGGGAACTATTGTGAGCGAACCCATGCTCAAAGTCAGGTTCAAGAATGGTGCCTTCTTGGGAATGGTTGAGGAGAATTTCTTTACCAAAATGAGATCGGGAGACCGTTTTTTCTTTGCAGGAAGAAATCTTGAATTTGTAGCCATCAAGGAAATGAGCGCCCTTGTCCAGCTCTCCAAAAAGAAAAGTACCAACACACCCTCCTACTTGGGAGGAAGGATTTCACTCACTTCCAAACTTGCATTGAAAATCCGAGAAATCCTGGAAAGGTCCTCATATGGGATTTATGACTCGGAAGAAATAGCTCATGTAGCACCGCTGCTCGACCTGCAAAACAGGATTTCCTTGGTACCGGATAAAAAGACACTTCTGATCGAAAAGATCATATCTAAGGAAGGTTACCACATTTTCATTTTTCCATTTGAGGGAAGAATGGTTCACGAGATCCTTGCTGCTCTGATTGCCTACAGGATCAGCGTAAGCTACCCAATGAGCCTAAGTATCGCCATGAACGATTATGGTTTTGAGATGCTTTCAGATATGCCGATACCGATAGAAGACATTTTGGAAGAGGATGTTTTTTCTGAAAATAATCTGGCAGAGGATATCAAGTCCTGTATCAATGAAAGTGAAATGGCCAAAAGGAAATTCAGGGACGTGGCGACCATTTCAGGGCTTGTTTTCCAAGGATTCCCGGGAAAGCCGATAAAATTCAAACATCTTCAGTCCAACTCTGGAATTCTTTTTGGGGTATTTGAAGATTATGATCAAGACAATTTACTCCTCAAGCAGGCACACCGCGAGGTATTGGATATGCAGATGGAAAAAGACAAAGTTCTCGAAGCCATCCGACGGATCAACAGCCATGAAATTGTCTTGAAAACCCCCGGTCAATTCACGCCATTTTCATTTCCTATTATGGTGGACCGTTTGTTTAGGGCTACAATTTCTTCTGAGTCTATTGAAGACAGGGTCGCAAAAATGAAAGCTTATATGATAGAATAGCTAAAATTGGAACAAGAAGGAACAGATGGTTTATTTTTATATTCAAAAATTGATAATTGAAGTTGTGTTATTTGTTTGAGCCTTTTTTTTTAGCATTTTCTCAATTAAATATTTTGTTATCAGAGGTTTTAAGGCTATTTTCGAACGATTTTTATTTTCAGAGCAGAAAAATATTACATGTTGAAATCTAACCCGCTTCCAATAATTTCCTTGCTTCTTTTTAGTCTGTTTATTACGCCGGCCAGTTCATTTGGGAACTATTTTCAGGAATATGGTACCAAAGCAGACAGTTTACTTTACCTCTATCAGAATGCAGATTCGGATAGAGAAAAACTTGATTTAATCTCCGAGTTGGTCAAAGTCATTCACTATTCTGATTCTGCCCAAAAGTACTATCCTGAAGCCATCAGACTCGCCAATATACTTCAAGACCATGAGTTAGAAGCTCAAAACTTGAACAGGCTGGGCGTCTATTACAGAAACATGAACCTTCAGGAAGAAGCATTGAAACTGTACGAGGAGGCATTGATTATAAGTGAAAAAAACAAAAACCCTGTCCAAATTGGACATTCCCTGAATAACATCGGTCAAATCTATTTTTACCGGGATCTTTTTGAAGAGTCGCTGGAATATTACAAAGCAGCTGAAACCAATTTTCTAAAAGTAGATAACAAAGAAGGGTTAGCTTATAACTATACCGGAATGAGTCCTGTTTTAGGGGCTTTGGGAAAAAACAAGGAAGCATTGGAAGTCATCAATAAGGCCATAGCTATCCGTGAGGAAGAAGGTAATGAGAGGCAATTGCTTGTTTCGAAATTCAACAGGTCTGTTCTTTTGATGTCTATGGGGGAATTTAACAACGTGGAAGAGGATATCTTGAACCTTTACCATTATGGCATCACCAATGACAAAATCAGAGCTATCCATGCCCTTGAGAAACTTGTGGAATTGAACCTGGCGACGGGAAAAACTTCTCAGGCTGTCCAATTCGCAGAAGAAGCAAAAGTCCTTCACGAACAAAGACCCAACTCAGAATCGATGATTGAGATTTATGAGATGATGTACCAGTTATATTTTGACAGGGGAAACACAGCCGAATCCAAGAAATACCTCTCCCTTCTGGACGAGGAAAAGGAGGTTTTAAGTGCCGAAAGGATTAAAAATTACCTTGCAGGGCTTACCATCAAAAAGCAAAAAGATGAAATAGCCGCACTAAGCAGAGAAAATGAACTGATGCAGTCCAATCAGAAGTTCAAGATGTACATCACCTTTGCCTTGTTGATGTTGGCATTTTCACTGTTTGTAGCCCTTTCGATTTACTATAGATCTTACAAAAAAGAAATATACAATATCAGGAGACTCAGGGAAAAGCAGTTACAAATCGAAAGTCAGGCTGCTGAACTCAACAGGCTGAATATTGAAAAGGACAAAATATTCTCCATTCTTGCCCATGATTTAAAAGCCCCCTTGGATTCACTTTGGGGAATGGTAAAGCTTATCAATGAAGATAACCTAAGTCAGGAAGAATTTGAATCTTACCTTCCAATACTCTCCCAAAACCTCGGCAATAACTCCATGTTGCTTGAAAATATCCTGATATGGTCAAGGAGTCAGATGAAGGGAATGAATACTCAATTTTCAAGGTTCAACCTTTATCAATTGATCGAACAAAACATATCATTCCTTTTAGGATCAGGGTATTATAAAGGTCAGGTTCTCGAGAATTACATACCCAAGTCCATTGAAATAGAAGCAGATAAGACCATGCTCGAGATCGTAATCCGTAACCTGCTGACCAACGCCATGAAATTTACAAGTGCACATGACAAGATCACAGTAGCATTGGAGGAGGAAGAAAGTTTTTACAAAGTTTCGGTTTCTGACCAAGGAATCGGCATGACCGAAGCAGGTTTGAGTAAGTTGTTTGGAAATGACTTTTATACCACCTCAGGTACCCATCAGGAAAAAGGTACAGGTTTGGGATTGTTGCTTTCCAAGGAGCTCGTAGAAAAAAACAGGGGAGAAATCTGGGCAAAAAGCCAGATCGGTTCCGGTTCTACTTTTTGCTTCACACTACCAAAATCCTAATTGGCTCTCCAAAAATAAGGGGTAAACAGGACCAAAATTGTAAATAATTCAAGCCTTCCCAAAAGCATCAAAAAGCTGAGAATTATTTTTGAATACGGATCAAAAAAGGCAAAATTATAAATTGGCCCAACTTTTCCAATTCCCGGACCGACATTTCCTAGACAGGTGGCAACTGCCCCAAAAGAAGTCAGGATGTCATAACCCATCAAAGAGATAATAACCGATCCTGTCACAAAGATCATCAGGTAAATCAGCAGGAAGTTCATTATATGGGTAATGATTTTCCCTGTAACTCTGTCTCCATTTATTTTTAAGGGAACTACAGCCCTTGGGTGCACAATCCTTTTGAACTCCAGCCAACTGTTTTTAAAGAATGTCAAATGTCTGACAAATTTGATCCCACCGGCTGTAGAACCGGCCGATGCACCCAAAAACAGAAGCATAAAGAAAATCAAAGTCAGTCCATCATTGTATGAAGTATAATCAGCAGTAACAAATCCTGTTGTAGTAATCAGAGAAACAATCTGAAACAAAGTGTCCCTGAAAGCTTTTTCCAAATCATGGCCGGAATAAAAATAAACAGGAACGGCTAAGAAAAATGCCAGTACAATGATGGTCGAAGCATAGGCTCTAAATTCGTCAGATCGCCACACTCTATCAAATTTGCCGGTCAGTCCGAAGTAGATCACGGTGAAGTTGGTTCCTGCCAAAAACATAAAAACAATGGCCGAATACTGGATAAAAGCAGAATCATAAAAGGCCAAACTTGCATTTTTGGTTGAAAATCCTCCCGTTGCCATGGTAGTCAAAGCATGGTTGACGGCATCAAAAAAAGTCATTCCACCAATATAATATAAGATGCCAAGCGTAAAAGTTAGCCCCACATAAATTAGCCAAAGCCTTTTGGCAGTCTCCTGAATTCGTGGATGCAGTTTGTCAGAGGTCGGTCCCGGAGATTCAGCCACAAACAATTCAATTCCTCCAATTCCTAAAAGCGGAAAAATGGCTACTGTCAATACGATGATACCGAGACCACCAACCCACTGTGACATACTTCTCCAAAATAGAATTCCTTGGGGAACCACTTCTATGTCAGTCAATATACTTGCTCCTGTGGTAGTCAGTCCCGATACGGTTTCAAATAAAGCATCACTGAAAGTATGTGTAGTCCCACTCAAAATATAGGGTAGCATACCAAAAATAGACATGAAAATCCAACTCAGAGTGACGATCAGATAACCTTCCCTTTTTCTGATATTTTGGTCCTGCTTCGCAAATGAAAAAAACATAACAGCTCCTACAAAAAATGAAGCAGCAGCAGAAATCAATAATGCAAAATGGTCCCCACTGTCATAGTAAAGGGAAAATCCAAGACCAGGAAACATCAAAAGAGACAAAAGCATTAACAATGCCCCCATTACTTTTCCAATGGCTTTATAGTGAATCATATCAATGGAAAAGTTTCTCTAAAGTGGCTTTGGCTGCAGGCAAAGCGAGAACAATCGCTTTATCGTCTACATGAAGAATAAAATCCCCATCCGGTATAAATACATCTTCTCCCCTGATGACACCCGCCACAATAGCAGTATCGGGAAAATGAAGGTCTTTAAGAGATTTTTTGGTCAGCCTATTCCCCTTAGTGATAACATATTGAATAATTTCTGCATCTACGCCGTAGATTCCCGAAACAGCCTCTACCTTCCCTTTTTTCAAAAATCTGGTAATCTGATTGGCAGCTACCAGTTTTTTATTGATCAATGAATCTACGCCGATACTGTGTGAGATGTGGATGTACTCTCTTGTATCTACATGGGCAATGGTCTTGTAAACCCCGTGGTTTTTAGCACTTAGGGAGGTGATGATATTGGTTTCGGAAGATTCGGTAAGCGATATAAATGCCTCCATCTGTTCTAAACCCTCTTCTATCAAAAGTTCGATGTTCTTATAATCACCATTGATAATCAATGTGTTATTCAATCTTTCTGATAGCCATTTGCAGCGCTCTTTGTCTCTATGTACCAAGGTGACCCTGAATTCTTCTTCCAACTTTAAAGCCGTGGCATAAGCCATATCGTCTCCACCAATAATCATGATGTTTTTGATGGTGACTTTCTTCTCTCCCAATAGCTCGATTATGGATTCAACAGCTTTCTTGTTGGAGATGAAAAACACATGGTCATTGTTGCGGATGACCGTATTACCTCTCGGGATTATCGTAATCTGATCCCTCACTATTGCCACGATCCTGATATCCCCAAACAACGGGATGTCCTTCATATCAGAAATCTTTTTATTAAATAGTGGGCTATATTGATCCAAAGATATCCCGACAATGTTGAGTTTGCCGCCTTCAAATTCAAATACTTCTGTGAAAGTCGAGTTTTTGATCATCCGGTATATTTCACCGCTGCAAAGCATCGTGGGTGAAATGATATTGTCAATCCCGATATTTTTAAAGTAAATCTCATGCTCAGGTTCCAGGTAGTCATGGTTACGAACCCGGGCAATGACTCTTTTTGCTCCCAATTGCTTTGCTAAGGTAGCTGCTACAATATTGGTTTTCTCTGAGGTCGTCACAGCCATAAACATATGGGTATCCTTCAGATTTGCGCTGTTAAGAATTTCTAGGGAGGTAGCATCTCCCATGATGGTCATGACGTCGAGATGCGAAGCAGCATTGTCCAATGCATCTTTATCAACATCAATAAGGGTGATATCCTTGTTTTCATAACTTAGTTGCTCGGCTAGATGGTAACCCATATCTCCGGCCCCTGCAATGACAATGTTCATTCCCATTTGATAATTTCAATAAATGTCAGGGGTGTGAAAGCTTTTCCTGTCCAAATCGGGCAAAAGGTATGATGTTTTGTACCTAAGCGCAATAAGAAATAGTTTTTTTATTTACAAAAGGATTGGAGGTACTTATCGGTTTGTTTGTTTCCGAGTCTTTTGGCCTCATTCCAATCCTCACATGCTGTTTTTGTATTGTCAAGCTTATAATGGGAGAAGCCCCTGTTGGTCAATACGTCTGCATTTAAAGGGCTCAATTTCAAAGCATAATCGTAATCCGGGATAGCTTTGGCATGTTGATTGGTTTTCAGGTAGCAATTGCCCCTATTAAAATGGTAGGCCCAAACGAGTTCAAATTCCTCCCCATTGATTTTGCTATATTTAATTGCCTCAGAATATGCCTGAATGGCCTCTGAAAAGCGGTTTTCTTTCTGCAGAATATTGCCCAAATAATACGCCATTTCATCGTCTTCTTCGAATATCAAAAGTCCTTCACGGAGTGTCTCGATCACTTTTTCCTTCCTGGACTCCAATTGGCTTCCTGCTCTGTAGAAGTTTAAATATGCCGCATGGTAGGAAGGGTCATTCACAATCACCTGCTCCAAAATCCTTGCTGCACTTTCATAATTTCCCTTGGAAATCATGTCTACAGCGGTATTGTTGATTTCAATAGAATTTCCTCTTACCTCGGGATCCAAATCGAAAATCTGTTGCGCAGATGAAAATGAACTGATGAAAAGGCAAAATATTAAGCCGAAGAATTTCATTGGAGAGAAATTTTTTTCAAAAATAAGAAGGAATAATATCCAACCAATCATTCCAACAGCTTTCTTCCCTCCTCCTCCGGCATCATTTCCACATCCTTTAACTTTCTCTGAATTACCCTCGTCCGTGTCCCTACCAATTCATCCAAATCGCTGTGCGCTTCATGAATTTTCTTTTGGGCTTTGCTGATCAGGTCTCCAAATTTGGAAAATTCGGATTTGACTGCACCCAATACTTTCCATACTTCACTGCTTCTTTCCTGAATTGCCAAAGTCCTGAATCCCATCTGAAGGCTGTTCAGCATGGCAGCCAATGTAGTCGGTCCGGTAATGATGATTTTGAAATCTTTTTGCAGGGATTGGGCAAGATTGGGTTCACGGAGAACTTCCGCATAGAGACTTTCCATGGGAAGGAAAAGCATGGCAAAATCGGTTGTAAAGGGTGGATGAAGGTACTTTTGGCTTATATCCTGTGCGGCTTTCCGGATGGCTTTGAAGAGTTCGGCCCTTGCCAAATCTATGATAAGCTTGTCTCCGGTATCATAGGCATCCTGAAGCCTGTAAAAAGTCTCTTGCGGAAATTTGGCATCAATCGGAAGGTAAACCGGCCCGTCTTCCTTGCTTCCGGGCATTTTGATGGCAAACTCCACGCGCTCCGCATTCCCCTTTTTGACTGAAACATTACTTGCATACTGCTCGGGGGAAAGGATATTTTCCAAAATCCCATGCAATTGATATTCTCCCAACACTCCTCTGCTTTTGACATTACTCAGCACCCGCTTGAGGTCACCCACTCCGGTTGCCAGATTCTGCATTTCCCCAAGTCCTTTTTGCACAGCCAAAAGTTGATTGGTCACCAACTCAAATGATTGACCTAATCTAGCCTCCAAGGTCTTCTGCAATATTTCATCGACCGTTTCCCTCATTTTGTCAAGCCGCTCTTCGGTAGATGCCAACATCCTTTCCTGTTTGAAGATCAGGTCTTGGAATTTTTCTCTTTGCAGTTCATTGAATTCTTTGACATTTTCTCTGAAAATCCTTCCAAAATCCTTCAAAACCTCAGATTGTTCTTTCGAATTTGCCCTTAAAGAGTCAAACACCAAACCAAACTGACGCAGCAATCCCTCTTGTATTTCGGTTCTATTGGCTGACATCTGCTGTGCAAATTCATGCTTTAATTGATTCAAAGCCAATTGATTGGAATCCTTGTCTGACTTTTGGGTTTGGATTTTGATGACTAAAAAAATGACCAGTAAAAACTGACCTATAGAAAGAGAAATCAATAAGGTTTCAATGGACAT
Organism: Cognataquiflexum rubidum; assembly: GCF_022538115.1. Classification (GTDB taxonomy): domain Bacteria; phylum Bacteroidota; class Bacteroidia; order Cytophagales; family Cyclobacteriaceae; genus Cognataquiflexum; species Cognataquiflexum rubidum. Next base: position 38,189 of record NZ_JAKZAL010000004.1, read on the forward strand.
GGCTTAAGAATTTTGGCGTGGAAAAGTAATCCCTTTCTACCTGAATCCCCAAGAATGATAAGTATTCCGAGACAGTCTCTGTCGGTATTTCTTCCATAGGCACGTGTCCGGCATTTTCAAAAACCTTCAATTTGGAATCTGGAATGGCTTCCGCGAGCCTTTCTCCGTTTTGTAAAGGAATCCAATTATCATGTTTGCCCCACATAATCAGCACAGGCATAGTCAGTTTTTCAAAATCCACGTCGTAAGATTTCCTTGTGGTCAACCTGTCCAAAGTAGCCTGACGGTTTCCTTCCATTCTCAACAGTTCGTAATACCTGGTCAACATCTCATCTGTGATTTTGGAATGGTCATAAAAGACCTGCTTGAGGTTAATCCCAAAAATGAATTTTGGCGTGCATTTGAGCAAAAGTTTATTGAAAATAGGATTTTGGGCTACTTTAAATATCATTGCACCTGAATTGTAGGATTTGCTTTGGGCGGTGTCAGTTTTGGTTTTTTGCCTTGCACCGGATGAATCGATCAAGTTCAGCGTCAAAATCCTGTCAGGTTGGTCTGAAGCCATTTTTAGCGCTACTCCTCCGCCCATACTGTTGCCTGCCACATGGAATTCATCCAAACCCAATTGATCAGCAATGCCAAAAACCAGTTTGGAATAATCTTCAATCCCATATCTTTTTTGGCCATCAGGACCGGTAAGGCCGTGACCCGGCAGGTCCATAGAAATGGTCATGAAAAATGGACTCAATTCATTTTCCCAAGCTTCCCAAGTATGGAGGGAAGAAAAACTCCCATGGATCAAAAAGATCGGTTCTCCTTCTCCTCTGACCTTCACGTGAACGTTGACACCATCTACCATCAAGAAAAAGGAGTTTTCATCGCTGTATTTTCCTATCAGTTCCTCGGAAGAAATGTCACCCCTGTAGGAGGCCAATAAAACAAGGATTACAGCCAAAACAAGGAATAATATGACCTTAAGCAACTTTAGAATAAATCTTTTCATGAATTTTTGTTGGGATAATCTTCAGGCAAAATATCAATAATCAAGCTATTTATAACCCGAAAAAGCCAAATAAATGAGCCAATCTGAAAAAATCACCTTTATCCCTTATATTCAAAATCCAAAACCATCGACATGATCAGATCTTTGTTCTTATTGCTTTTCCTGGCAGGCTTTCTTTTGTCCTGTCAGCCAAAAAAGGAAACCCCCGAAATCCCCGACCCCATACGCCTGACAGAAGCTGAAGCCAACAGACTTTCAAAACTTCCGCTGCATTGTATGCAAACCGAATATCCCAATAAACTCAATCAGACATTGGGAAATGAATCTGAACTGAAGGGCCCAAAAGCACTTCATCCCGCTTTTTATGGCTGCTTTGACTGGCATTCAAGTATGCATGGTCATTGGATGTTGGTGAGTCTGCTGAGGCAATTTCCCGACTTAGAAAATGGGGAAGAAATCAGAAGGAAATTATTGGAAAATATCAGTGCAGAAAACATTGCTGTAGAAGTCGCCTATTTTAAAGGCCCTTCTGATCCAGATTTTTCTAGGACTTACGGTTGGGCTTGGATGCTGAAACTCGCAGAGGAAATCCATCTTTGGGATGATCCTTTGGCAAGGGAACTGGAAAAAAACCTCCAGCCCTTGACGGATCTCATGGTGGAAAAGTACCTTGAGTTTTTGCCAAAACTCATTTATCCCATCAGAGTTGGTGAGCATACCAATATTGCCTTTGGATTGTCATTGGCTTATGATTATGCCAAAACATTGAATCACGTGGGCCTGCAGGAATTGATTAAATCCAGGGCTTTGGACTGGTTTTCTAAAGATGAAAATTGCCCTTTGGTCTATGAACCGAGCGGTTTTGACTTTTTGTCGCCCTGCTTTCAGGAATTGGATATCATGAGGAAAGTGATGCCCAAAGAAGATTTTCGACCATGGGTCAAACAATTTTTACCCCAATTGGCGAATACTGATTTTGCTTTGGAACCGGGAAAAGTCAGCGATAGGACTGATGGAAAATTGGTTCACCTTGACGGACTTAACTTTAGCAGGGCTTGGGTGCTGTATGGTTTGATCAAAGATTATCCTGAGGAATATGGCCACCTGATGCAGGTAGCAAATATGCACATCAATTATTCCCTTCCTTCTATTGTCGATGACAATTATGAAGGAACGCATTGGTTAGGCAGTTATGCAATATATGCTTTGCAGCAAGCGCCATGAGTTGGAGGAAATACATCGGTCCCGGGCCGATTGTTGCAGCCGCTTTCATTGGGCCTGGGACGGTTACTGTTTGTACGCTTGCGGGAGTAAATTTTGGTTTTGACCTTCTTTGGGCAATGGCTTTATCCGTCATTGCTACGATTGTCCTTCAGGAAATGGCAGCTAGAATCGGATTGGTTACCCAAAAAGGATTGGCTTCGGTCATTTCAGAAACCCTTCAAAAAGGAATCCTGCGTTACTTCTCCATTTTCCTTGTGATGACTGCCATTGTTTTGGGAAATGCCGCTTACGAAGCCGGAAATATCAGCGGAGGTGCTTTGGGTGCTGAATTATTCTTTCAAACCCAGATTTTAAACCTTGGCCAATTGGAAGTAAATCTGCTCAATCTTTTAATAGGATCTCTGGCTTTGGTCTTATTGTTGACCGGAAGTTATAAGTCCATCAGCAACTACCTGACAGGTTTGGTGATTTTGATGAGTATTGCTTTCCTAGGAACGGCAGTTTGGTCCAAGCCCAACTTTCTGGAATTGCTTTCAGGCTTTCAGCCCACCGTAAATGCTGAAAATATCTTTACCATCGTCGCATTGATCGGTACGACCGTGGTTCCTTACAATCTTTTTTTACATTCTTCTCTGATTTCCCAAAAATGGAAAACCATCCAAGACCTCAAATATATCAGGGTTGATACCTTAATTGCTGTGATTTTGGGAGGATTGGTTTCTATGGCCATCATCATTACTGCCAAAGCAGGATCTGCCACCGAAGTCAACTCAGCGGTTGATTTGGCTATCGGTTTAGAACCTTTGATGGGAAAAATGGCCAAATATTTTATGGCTTTCGGGTTATTTGCTGCAGGAATCACTTCTGCGATCACTGCTCCTTTGGCAGGTTCCTTGGTCGTAGCGGGAAGTTTTGGCTTATCCATTGACCTCAAAAGTCTTCCTATGCGGATCAGTATTGTGGGGATTTTGGGTTTGGGTTTGGTATTTTCTTCATTTGGGATCAAACCGATCCAACTGATTCTCTTTGCGCAACTGGCAAATGGCGTTTTGCTTCCCATATTGAGTGGATACATCCTCTGGTTGGTCAATAAAAAATCTGTAATGGGAACTCACACCAACGGAGTATGGATGAATGTTATGGCCTTCGCAATCTGGCTGATTACGTTATTGCTTGGAGGAATGAGTGTTTGGAAGGGGCTAGGAGGTTGAAAGGTTAAGAAGGTTTTAAAGTTGAAAGGTTAAGGGATTGGAAGATTGGAAGATTGGAAAATTGAAAGATTGAAAGATTGGAAGATTGGAAGATTGCAAAATTTCCTCTGCAAACTGTCACTCTTTACTAAAATCTGATACTGTTAACTGAAAACTGCGACTGATCACTGTAAACCGGCTAAAGAGACTGCCAACTGCATTTCCACCCCAAATACCAATCGCTTCATCACATTTTTTTGTGGTACTTTATTATCAGGCTTATCCTTGTCAAAGAATCGACAAACCTAAACCATGAAATCAAAGACTCCCTATTTCATTTTACTGATAGCAGCCATATTATATAATATTTGGCTGATAGGAAAAGCGGAAGAAGAAAAACAAAAACTCAAAGCCACAACTGGGATTTCAGTCCCAAAAAATAACCCTACCCAGTCCAAATAATTAAGAAAACTAATCCCATGAAAGAAAAACCTCTACCCTTTAGACAGATAGAATGGTGGGTGATGACAGTATTGTTTGTCACCATCATTTTAGCCAACATTTTCCAGTCCAACTTCTACTATTTTGAACCGAATGGGTCGGAACTTACAAGGTATTTTGCCAAAATCCTGATACCTGTTATACTTTTCCTTTCTTTCTTCCTGCACCATCAGGTATTGATTCCGAGCAAAGAAACCAGAAAACGTAAATCCACCTACTACATTTACTCCTTCCTTATCCTCTTGATGTCCTTTATTTTTGTTGGCGGATTTTCAATGATGGGTGAACTCGCCCAAAACTTCGCGGCACCCTACTATTTCAGTACGGTGGGCCTTTATATTGGATACCTTTTACTTTGTGACGTGATAGAGCAGATTTTTCCAAGTGCCGAGACGAAAGACTTTCAGCCTTATAACCTTGTAAGAATAATTACAATTTTCGCCTTTGCGATGTTGTTTCTGTTTGGTTTACAAGATATCATCGAACACTGGATTCCGCTAAGCTACACGATCGCCATCCCTGTGATGCTTGGCATTGTGCTTTATAATTACTTCTTTATATACCGAAACAGAAAGAAAGAACGGAACAAGCTTGCCAATTCCCTATTTGTATTGTTGATATTGGCATTGTGTTTTTTCTTTTTGATTTTGGCAATTGAATACAGGAATGTCGGCATCTTGGTCATTGGGTTGGCGGTGGTGATATTTGTTGCTGGCCTCCTTATCCCCTTTTCCAACCTGCTGTTCAAAAAATATGATCACCTTTTAGGTCAGATAAATACGCTTAGCTACAGGGTGGACGAAGGTTCAGCCAAACTCTCCTTACTCAGGATGCAGATCAATCCCCATTTCCTTTTTAATATCCTGAACACCCTGTATGGAACAGCCTTGCAGGAAAACGCAGAAAGGACTTCTGAGGGAATCCAAAAGCTCGGAGATATGATGCGCTTTATGCTTCATGAAAACAACTTGGACAAAATCCCGCTTGCAAAAGAAAAGGAATACCTGATCAATTATGTCGACTTGCAAGTACTGCGCATCAAATCCCATGACAATGTAGACATTGATTTTAGGCATAATCCTGAAAACTGTACAGGGGATATCGCGCCGATGTTGCTTATCCCCTTTGTGGAAAATGCATTCAAGCATGGAATCAGTTTCCAAAAGAAATCATGGGTCAAAATCAGCCTGCGTTGTACGGATGGAACCATCCATTTGGATGTCAACAACAGTATCCACCGAAGCCATGAAGAAGACCCTGAATCCAAGTCAAACGGTATCGGCTTAGACAATGTCAAACAGCGTCTCCAACTCCTCTATCCGGGGAAACATGAACTTGTCATTCGGGAAAACGAAGTGGAATATTTTGTACATTTAACCATAAAACGCTCCTGATATGCTCCATGCAATAGCCATAGACGATGAACCGATGGCCCTTGAGGTAATCAAAGCCCATGCAGCCAAAGTGCCTTTTTTAGATTTGCGTAAGGTTTTCACAGACGCAATCCTTGCCTTGGATTATATCAGAAGCGAGCAAGTGGACCTGATTTTCCTTGATATCAAAATGCCCGATATCTCAGGGCTGGAACTCGCCGCTTTGATTCCGAAAGACACCATGGTCATTTTCACTACAGCTTACTCAGAGCACGCTGTGATGAGTTTCGAATTGGATGCGAAAGATTACCTGCTCAAGCCTTTTAACCTCGGGAGGTTTTTAAAATCCTGCCAAAAAGCACAGGAATGGCATGAACTGAAAAAAGGAAATGCAGCAGGGACCATTTTTGTCAAAACAGGCTATGAGCAGATCAAGGTCAATTTCGACGAGTTGCTCTTTTGTGAGGCAAATGGCAACTATGTGAATTTCCAGCTTCCAAAAGATAAAATCCTCAGCAGAATGACCCTGGCAGAAGTCGAAAAAATCCTGCCTTCCAATTTTGTCAAATCCCACCGTTCTTTTTTGGTGAATATCCAACATGTTCAAAAAATCGAGAGGCACCAATTGACTGTAGGCGATAAGCTCGTCCCGATCAGTGTCAGTTACCAGGAAGGATTGATGGATAGGTTGAAGTAGGTGGGAAGTTGGGAAGTGGGAAGTTGGGAAGAAAAAGACCGATGACCGATGACCGATGTTTGGGATGAGAGAAAGAATAAAAAGTATTTGAAATTTGAAGGTATTGTTGGAAGAGTAGCAAGAAAACAGAAAACCTATCCTTGTCATTTCGACCAGAGGGAGAAGTCTTTTAAAGATGAGAAGTTGGGAAGAAAAAGACCGATGACCGATGACCGATGTTTGGGATGGGAGAAAGAATAAGAAATATTTGATATGTAAAGGTATTGTTGGAAGAATGGCAAGAAAGCAGAAAACCTATCCTTGTCACTTCGACCAGAGGGAGAAGTCTTTTAAAGATGAGAAGGTGGGAAGAAAAAGACCGATGACCGATGACGGATGTTTGGGATGAGAGAAAGAGTAAAAAGTATTTGAAATTTGAAGGTATTGTTGGAAGAATGGCAAGAAAACAGAAAACCTATCCTTGTCACTTCGACCAGAGGGAGAAGTCTTTTAGGATGAGAAGGTGCTGTTAAGAAATAGGAATTTGGGAAGAAAAAGACCGATGACCGATGACCGATGTTTGGGATGAGAGAAAGAATAAGAAGTATTTGAAATTTGAATTTGATGTTAAATATTCCGGCCTCGGCAAGCTCGGCCACCGGGCTTGTTTATGTTAAGGGGCTGGTAGTGAAAAGCGGCCTACCGCTTTTCACTACCAGCCCTCAGAAGCCCAATATTCCGTTCCCCGAGCCTGCCGAGGGGTAAATTAGAATTATGTCATTAGTAACAAAGGAAAAAGTTATATAAAGTTTAAAATTTGAATCAAAAAAAGCAGAAGACAAAAATATGGGTTTTTACCATCTTCTGCCTTCCGTATTTTCTTTTAAGAAATGGTTACTGATGAATGATGTGGATTTTTTTGATTTTCATCGGTCATCGGTCATCCGACACTTTTACAACTTCCTCACCCAAATATTCCTGTAGCTAACCAAATCCCCGTGGTCCTGAAGTTCTAGCGGCATTTCAGTAGCATGGGCTTTGTAATTAGGAATTCCGATGTATTCTGTTGGACCTTTGATTTCTACATTATTCTGTACCAAAATCCCGTTGTGAAGCACAGTCACTCGTGCAGGAGAGACCAACATGCCATCCGCATTGAACTTTGGAGCGGTAAAAATCACATCATAACTGTTCCATTCTCCGGGCGCTTTCATTGCATTGACCAAAGGAGGATGTTGCTTGTAGATACTTCCTGCCTGACCGTTAGAATAAGTCCTGCTTTCATATGAATCTAAAACCTGCAATTCATACAAAGACATCAAGAAGATTCCGGAATTTCCTCTACCCTGACCTTCACCTTTGATTACAGTAGGTGCAGACCATTCGATATGAAGCTGCATATCCCCAAATCCTTGCTTGGTTTTGATCCCACCTGTTTTAGGAACTACGGTAAATGTACCGTTTTCAACTTTCCATTGTGGGGCACTGCCATCCTTTGCACTGACGAAGTTGTCAAGGTTCTTCCCATCAAAAATGACAATCGCATCGGAAGGAGCTTGACCCAATTGGGAAGCAGCCGTCACTTTTCTGGGAACAGGTTCCCAAAATTCGGTAGCTTCCGGCGGAAGTTTGATGTCTTTTTGTTGAGCAAATAAAGGCATGACAGCCATCACCGCGATCATTGTCAAAGAGGCTAGAAAAAGCTTTTTCATAGGTTAATTGGTTTATTTAATAGTTTTTTATTTCAGCAATACAATCATAAAATTCTTTCGGATTCCAAATTAAGCCAAATCGCAAGCTTTCAAAAGCCGTTGATGGATTTTTGGTTTGGCTTGTGCTAGCTTACAGGTAATTTCCTCCAAATTTAAACCTATGCGAAAGAAACTACTACTGATAACTTTGCTCTTGCTCCATATATATTCTGCAAAAGCCCAAAAGGAATATTATTTCCCGGGAGAAACTTTCTCCAATGACATTCCAAGTCCCTACTCCTATTTGGGTTACCATGTTGGGGAATGGCATACCCGGTACGACCGTCTTGTGGGATATTTTCAGTTGTTGGCTGACAAATCGGATATGGCAGAGCTTGTCACCATCGGCTATACCAATCAGCTGAGGCCATTGGTCGTCCTTGTGATCAGCAAGAAAGAGAATATTTCAAACTTGGAATCTATCCGGACTAACCACCTCAAATTGGTAGACCCAACCTTACCCATGCCTGATGTCAGCAGCATGCCGGCCATCGTCAACCTTGCCTACAGCGTCCATGGAAACGAACCTTCAGGCGGAGAAGCTTCCATCCTGACAGCTTATTGGCTTTTGGCTTCGCAAAGTGACCTTGCCAAAGAAATCAGAAACAATGCCGTGGTCATGATCGATCCCGCCATCAATCCTGACGGAAGGGACAGACATTCCAATTGGGCAAATATGCACAAAGGGACTCCACCTGTCGCAGATCCTTTGGACAGAGAACACAATGAAATATGGCCTTCAGGACGTGTCAACCATTATTGGTTTGACCTGAACAGAGATTGGCTGCCTTTGGCACAAGTGGAATTACAAAGCAAAATCGCTTGGTATCATACTTGGTATCCAAACGTAGTGGGAGATTTTCACGAAATGGGAACCAATGCCACCTACTTCTTTGAACCGACCAAACCTTTTGGCAGTGAAAACCCTGTGATTCCAAGAAAAAACTATGACGAAATCAACAACAAGTTTGCGGCTTACTTTGCAAAGGCTTTGGATGATATCGGTAGTTTGTATTGGACCAAGGAAGTATTTGACAACAGCTATCCCGGATATGGATCTACCTATCCGGATATTCAGGGAGGATTGGGATTGGTATTTGAACAAGCGAGTTCACGGGGCCATATCCAAAGCTCACAGCGCGGCGATATTACCTTTCAATTTACGATCAGGAACCAACTCAAAACCTCCATTGCCACCATGGAAGCCGGCGTCAAGGAAAGGGAATACATGCACAAATACCTGCGCGAATATTTCCAGACTGCCATCACTGAAGCAGGTAAAGACAAAACCAAAGGGTATGTTTTTGGAGATGAGTCAGATGATTCCCGAAACAGACTTTTCTTAAAGTTATTATTGGATCATAAGATTAAAGTACTTGAAAATGATAAAGATATAACCTCTGAAGGAAAGTCATTTAAGAAAGGAAAATCCTGGATTGTTCCTACATCCCAACCACAATACAGGATGGTGAGATCGATGTTTGAGAAGGTGACTACATTTTCAGATTCGGTATTTTACGACGCTTCTTCTTGGACGATGGCCTTGGCCTATGGCATGCCTTACGCCATGCAAACAGTTGTTAGTGGCAAAGAGATCAAGGAATTGCCAAGTCAAAACTTGACCTTCCCTGCCAATGGGAAATATGTTGCATATATGGTGGATTGGTCCGATTATTTTGCTGCCAAATTCCTGAACCATATTCAGTCAGCAGGAGTCCATGTTGAAGTCACTGCACAGCCTTTTACTTCAAATACCGATCAAGGTTCAAAGGAATTCCCTGCAGGTTCATTGGTAATTCCAACGGCTTTCCAAAAACTTTCTCAAGAAGAATTGAGAAAAGCATTGAAAGAAGCAGCTGATATGTCCGGCCAAAATGTATTTGCAAGCACGACAGGATTCAGCTTGAAAGGGATTGACTTGGGTAGCGGCAGTATTTCAGCCATCCAAAAACCAAAAGTCCTCATGCTTGTCGGACAGGGAACATCACAATATGAAGCCGGAGAAATATGGCACCTGATGGATACCAAAGTTGGAATGCCAATGACAAAAGTGGATTTGAGTATGTTTGGCAGGGTCAATCTGTTTGACTACACCACTTTGACCCTTCCTTCAGGAAATTACTCTAGTCTTTCAGCGCCTCAAATAGCCCATTTGAAAGATTGGCTTTCAAGAGGTGGAACCATCATTTCCATGCGGACAGCAAGTCAATGGCTCCAAAGTCAGGGAATTGTTCAGGAAGAATTTGTTACTGCCGAAGAAGCAAAAGGAACTGAATCCGTTCCATTTGCAGATTCGAGGAACTTATCGGGAGCGCAAGAAATCGGCGGAAGCATTTATTTGGGGAAATTGGACAATACCCATCCTTTGGGATTTGGGTACAAAAACTCAGAAATTCCTGTTTATAGAAATACAACCCTTTTCTTCAAACCATCAAAAAACAAGTCCCAAACACCGGTCAGGTATACTGCCAATCCATTACTTGGTGGATATGTCTCACCGGCAAACCTTGAAAAAATCAAGCAGAGCTCCAGTGTTTTGGTTTCTTCAGTTGGACAAGGAAGGGTAATTCACTTTATCGACAACCCGAATTTCCGCGGTACATGGTTTGGAACAAACAAGCTGTTCTTCAATGCCATCTTCTTTGGGGATAAGTTTTAAAGTAGTTACCGGATTCTGTGCCAGTAACCACATATTCTACTTTAAACAGACGGAAGACCGAAGTCGGAAGTCCGATGTACCGGACATTTCGGGCTTATGCCATAAATTAATCAAGGATATCGATTTAAAGACTTAATTGCATTTACACGTAAAATTTAAAGAAAAAGTAAAAAGGCAAAAGTGAGATTATTTCTTGCTTTTGCCTTTTTTATTCCCATTTCGCATGGTGTGAATCTGATTCAATTTAGGCTGTTTTTGATATTAGTGATTTTAAGGTTTTGTCTTACAATGGCCTATAAAGCAGCGGATTATTAATTTTATCCAATAAAAAAAGCCCTTAAATAAGGCAATGGTTATACAACTTATACTTAAATTAAGCGTTGTTTGAGCAAGAATGGTAGCCATGAAAAATATTTTATACGCACTTCTTTCTATTTTGATATTGACTTCTTGCGATAAAGAAGACCCCAACAGTCCAGATAACATCCTTAATGGTACTTGGGAAAAAATTGAAATTGTTACCCCTCATCTCGGAACAAAGCTTTCCAAAGATGAAATAGGGTACAGTGAGGAATATGAATTTTTCAGAAATGGCACCTTTACGAAATTTAATTCCAAAACAGGACTCACTTTTTCAGGAAGTTTTAAGTTTGAAGCTCCGGGGGAAAATCAGGTAGACGAAATCCGTACTTATATCAATCTGTATTTTCCTCTATCCTATTCACAAACACAAGATTTAGCCGAGGAGGTTCCATGTTGGACTTGTGTTAACCTGGGACCGTATTTTTATGGTTGGGGTCCTACAGAAAGAATGATCCTTTACAGCAACAACAGTTTGGTCAATCCAGGCCCATGTTGTTTCAAGGATTTGCCGATTTACTTTTACAGCAAGAAAAAGTAAAATGGCAAGAGTTGTTTTTTTTTGCCATTTAACTTTTGTCTTTTTTTCCTCTTACAACTGTAAAATCACCAATTTTTAACTTTTCAAATTTAGTTTACAAATCGATCATTCCTCAAATTCGCCCATTTTCCCAACTCAATACCTCCTGCCCAGCATATTAAAACAAATCCAATTGGTCTTTGTCGTCCTCTTCTTTTTTGATTTTGAATTCAATGGTGGATCCTATTTCTAAGTTATCATCCCCTGCTGCTGTATCTGTTTCTTCTTTCGGGTCAGTTTCTTCCTTGGTTTCGGATTCTTCCTCAGGTTCAGAAATTTTGGCAACGCTTTCAATCAATGTTACTTCCAGTACTTGATAGGAAGAAAGTTTGTTGCCGATGGCTTTCCATCCCTTGACATCAATCAGGATATCAAGGTCAAACTCCTGTTCCTCTTTTTCTTTGCCTTTTTGAAGAACAGCCTTTACCTGTGGCTGTTTATCAGTCGAGACTATTTTCAGGAATGATTGTTTGTGGTCGGAGATGATGTTGAATTTCTTGTTGACGGTGGTGGTTTCGATGAGGAATCTCTTTACAAAGAAGGATTTGCTCACTCCATCGAAATAGACTGCTGAAATCACTTTTTCAGGGTCAAACTTCTGGATCAATACCACCTCATTGGCTTCATATCTGTTGGTAAGTTCAAAGGTGGTGAGCTCATAATCTCCGTTTTTGTAAAAGACAATGATCCTGTCTTCGCCAAGGAAATTGCCGATTTTGCGGCCTCTTTGGTCTGTATTAAGTCTACCGATAGAGGCATCAAAATAGATATCAAGGCCACCCAAGGTCGAGGTTCCTGCCATTTTCCATTGGATTTTACGGACAGGATATTTGGTAAGAATATTTCCACCTGCTGCACGTCCTTTGATCTCGATGGTGCTGAAGTCAAAGTCAAATACTTTGATTTTGGCTTTGGCACCTTGAGTTAGGAATATGGTAATGATTTCTGCTTCGCCATTTGGATTTGCGGTCAGGTACATGACTTTGGAACCTTTGCTGCCTTTGGTCATGTCATATTCACGATCTCGGGTAACTCCGATTACCTGAAAACGTTTCACCATCGCCTTGCCCGATTCACCATCCAAGTAGACCATATTGTACACCATTCGCTCATCTCCTTTGCGGAAGATGGCGACATGGAGAATGTCTTTCCCTACAAATCCCTTTTCCTGAATTTTGGTCACCACGCAATTGCCATCCCTGCGGAATACGATCACATCGTCTAAATCAGAGCAATCACAGATGAATTCATCCTTTTTCAATCCATAACCGACAAACCCGTCCGCCCTGTTTACATAGAGTTTGGCATTGTTGGCAGCGACGACAGTGGCTTCGATGGTGTCAAAAGCCCTGATTTCGGTTTTTCTTTCACGTCCTTTACCGTACTTGTCCAGGAGGTTTTGGTAGTATTGGATGGCATAGTCGGTCAAGTGCTTCAAATGGTGATTGACTTCTTTGAGCTCTTCCTGCAGCCTTCTCATGAGTTCGTCAGCCTTGAAAGCATCGAACTTAGAAATCCGCTTGATTTTGATTTCTGTCAGTCTGACAATGTCTTCAGTGGTGATTTCTCTATAGAAATCCGGCTTAAAAGGTTCCAAACCTTTGTCGATCGTTTGGATGACTGCATCCCAAGTTTCACATTCCTCGATATCCCGGTAAATCCTGTTTTCAATAAAGATTTTTTCAAGAGAGGAGAAAAGCAATTTCTCCATCAGTTCTGCCTTGCGGATTTCAAGCTCTCTTTTCAGAAGTGCCTTGGTCTGCTTGGTGTTGTATTCCAATATGGTATTGACCGAAAGGAAAACAGGCTTGTCACTATTGATGACGCAGGCATTTGGAGAGATGCTTACTTCGCAATCTGTGAAGGCATATAGCGCATCGATCGTCATGTCGGGAGACTGACCGGGAGCCAATTGGATTTGAATCTCTACATCTTTGGCCGTGTTATCGACCACCTTTTTGATCTTGATTTTTCCCTTGTCATTGGCTTTGATGATGGATTCTATCAAAGAATTGGTAGTAGTACCAAAAGGTATATCCTTGATCAATAAGGTTTTATTGTCTTCTTCTTCTATTCTTGCACGAACTTTAACTCGTCCCCCTCTGACGCCTTCATTGTATTCCGAAAAGTCTGCCATTCCTCCTGTTGGGAAATCTGGCAGAATATGTGTTCGCTCCCCTTTGAGTATCTGAATAGATCCAAGGATCAGCTCGCAAAAGTTGTGTGGGAGAATTTTGGTAGAAAGTCCAACAGCAATCCCTTCCACGCCTTGGGCTAATACCAAGGGGAATTTTACAGGAAGGGTGACAGGTTCTCTTTTTCGGCCATCATAGGAAAGTTGCCATTCTGTGGTCTGGGGATTGAAAACAACCTCCAAAGCAAACTTCGACAATCTCGCCTCAATATACCTGGCTGCCGCTGCGCCGTCTCCTGTCCTGATGTCTCCCCAATTGCCCTGGGTTTCTATCAGGAGGTCTTTTTGCCCCATATTGACTATGGCATCTCCGATAGAAGCATCACCATGGGGGTGGTATTGCATGGACTGACCGATGATATTGGCGACTTTGTTGAACCGGCCGTCATCCATTTCCTTCATGGCATGAAGGATACGGCGTTGCACAGGCTTGAGGCCATCTTCAATCGCAGGGACGGCACGCTCCAGAATTACGTAAGAAGCGTAATCCAAAAACCAGTCTTTGTACATTCCTGTTACCGGAATGGATTCATGGAGGCCTCCGTCTTTTCCTTCCGGAGTTTCGTTGGTTATATCGCTCATGCTATATTTTGAATGATTGGATGGACAATTACCATCATTATTGGGTAAACTGTAATTGAATCCACTAATTAAGTCAAAAGGCAGGATTTAGGCCGCTTCTGTCTCTTCTTCCTGTTTTTTGGAAGGGTCATCAAATACGATGTCTTTTTCTATTTTGAGGTTGTCGATGATAAACGTCTGTCTATCCGGGGTATTTTTGCCCATGTAGAAATTCAGCAACTCCACAATTTTAGTTTCCTTACTGAGGATAATCGGTTCCAGGCGGATGTCATCTCCTATAAATTTCCCAAACTCCTCCGGAGAAATTTCCCCCAAACCTTTGAAGCGGGTGATTTCGGCAGTTTTCCCGATTTTGTGGATCGCCCGTTGTCTTTCTTCATCTGTGTAGCAATAGATGGTTTCCTTCTTGTTTCTTACCCTGAAAAGTGGCGTATCCAGGATATAGAGATGGCCATTTTTGACCAAGTCGGGGAAAAACTGGAGGAAATAGGTCATGATGAGCAATCGGATGTGCATGCCATCGACATCGGCATCTGTGGAGATGACTATCTTTCGGAAACGAAGGTTTTCAATTCCATCCTCAATATTCAGGGCATGTTGCAGGAGGTTGAATTCCTCATTTTCATAGACCACTTTTTTGGTCATGCCGTAGCAGTTCAAAGGTTTGCCACGAAGGGAAAACACTGCCTGTGTCTGCACATCACGTGATTTTGTGATAGAACCTGAGGCTGAATCCCCTTCAGTGATGAAGAGCATTGATTTGTTTTTTTGTTCTTCATCGCCTTTTACGTCGTCATAGTGAACTCTGCAATCTCTTAGTTTTTTGTTGTGCAGGTTGGCTTTTTTGGCCCTTTCGTTTGCCAGCTTTTTGATGCCTGAAATTTCCTTTCTTTCCCTCTCGGACTGCAAAATCCTTTTGAGCAAAGCATCGGCAACAGCCGGATTTTTATGAAGAAAATTGTCTAATTCTGTTTTGACGAAGTCGTTGACGAAAGTTCTTAAAGTCGGTCCATCAGGTCCAATGGTTTGAGAACCCAACTTGGTTTTGGTTTGAGATTCAAATACCGGTTCCATAACACGGACGGCCACAGCTGCCACGACGCTTCCCCTGATATCTGATGCATCATATTCTTTCTTATAAAACTCCCTGATTGTCTTGACGATGGCCTCTCTAAATGCTGCAAGGTGGGTACCTCCTTGGGTAGTAAACTGGCCATTCACGAAGGAATAGTATTCCTCCCCATATTGGTTGGAGTGCGTAATGGCAATTTCAATATCATTCCCTTTGAGGTGAATGATGGGGTATCTGATGCTTTCCTCATCTACTTTTCTCATCAAAAGGTCATAAAGGCCCCTTTCTGAGAAAAATTTCTTGCCGTTATAATTGATCGTCAGGCCTGCGTTGAGGAAGGCATAATTCCATATCTGGTTTTCGAGGTATTCGGGGATGAAATGGTAATTTTTGAAAACCCCTGCATCTGGGGAGAAAACGACTTTGGTACCGTTTCGTTCGGTGGTTTTTTCAATGGGACGGTCTTCGACCATAATGCCTTTTTCAAATTGGGCAACTTTCGTTTCTCCGTCGCGGTAGGATTGTACTTTAAAAAAGTCGGAAAGTGCATTTACCGCTTTGGTACCCACGCCATTTAATCCAACTGACTTTTGAAATGCTCCCGAATCGTATTTTCCACCGGTATTGATTTTGGAAACACAGTCGATGACCTTGCCCAATGGAATTCCCCGGCCATAATCCCGCACTTCAACTTTGTGTTCTGAAATTTTGATATCGATGGTCCTACCATATCCCATCATGTGTTCATCGATACTGTTGTCCAGGACTTCTTTGACCAAAACATATATCCCGTCATCCTGGGCACTTCCGTCTCCGAGCTTCCCGATATACATACCCGGTCTCAGCCTGATATGTTCCCTCCAATCCAATGACTTGATGCTGTCTTCGTTGTATTTAACGTTTTCTGCCATGAAAATTTGCTAATGGTAATTTAGGTTAAATGGTGCTGTTACTTCTGATTGAATTGAATTTCTGCAACAATATCCAAAACAAAGCGATAATCCAAACCAGAAAAAGAATTGGAATCATGTAAAAGAAAAATGAGTAACTGCCCGAACTGATTTCATTCTGATTGTTGATGGCATGGATAAACAAACTCATGATCGAAAGGGAGATGTTCACCACTCCCGTAAAACTGTAAATCCATGTCAGCATGTAATCCCTGAAAACATCACCTGTGGGTAACAGCTGCCTGAATGTTTTGGTACTCTTGTTCTCGATCAATTTGGCAGGAGTAATGAGGACAAAATTCAAGATTCCAAAAAGAATAATACCGATGTAAAAAAATGTTCCTTTGGAAATCTCCTTTGTGGCATACCCGTTTTCATCGAGTTCATATGAAATAACATCGGGCATAGCCGAATAGAAATAAAGAAAGGTAAATAAAAAGAGGAGTACTGAAATGAAATGAAATACTTTGCCGAATCGGTAATACATAAATGAGTTGATTTTGGATGCTAATATAAAGATTAATGATGGTACAAATCCGAAACTGTTTTTTCCTTTTTGGGTTTTTATAAGTAGATTTCCAATCCAAAAACCCAAATAGCTGATAGAAAGATGAATCTGAGTCCTGTCGTAATCGCCATCCCGATGTACTTTATCCTCATGGGGATTGAACTGCTCGTTTTGAGGTTTCAAAAAAACCCAACTTACCGGTTAAACGATGCCATCACCAACATTAACCTTGGAGTGGTCTCCCAGGTTTCGGGTGTTTTTCTCAAAGTGCTTTCTATTGGTATTTACACTTTCTTTTTTGAGAAATTCGGTTTGTTTCAGATTCCAAACAATGTCTGGACATTCTTTATCCTGTTTTTCCTTTATGATTTGTGTTATTATTGGGCTCATCGTCTGAGTCATGAAATCAACCTTTTTTGGGGCGGTCATGTTGTCCACCATTCTTCGGAGGAATACAATCTTTCTGTAGCACTGAGACAAAGCTCCACGCAGACAATCTGGACATTCATGTTTTACCTGCCTTTGGCAGTAATCGGATTTGATCCGGTGATGCTGGTATTGGTATCCGGCATTAACTTGCTATACCAGTTTTGGATCCATACAGAAGCGATTGACAGGATGGGCTTTCTAGAAAAATTTATGAATACCCCCTCGCACCACCGTGTACATCATGGGCGCAATCCCAAATACATTGACAAAAACCATGGCGGTACTTTTATCATCTTTGACAAGTGGTTTGGCACTTTTCAGGAAGAGGAAGAAAGGCCAACTTATGGCATTACGACTCCTGTGCAAAGCTGGAATCCTGTTTGGGTGAATATTTCCCATTACGCTACGATGAAGGAGGAAATGAAGATGATTCCCAATTTGAAGGATAAAATGAGATATTTATTCAATAAGCCAGGATGGCTACCTGAATATCTCGGAGGCTATCGTCCCGTAAAAGATGTGGGGCCTGATTACAAAAAATTCGATACTACCGTGCCTTTAGCCCTCAATTATTATGTGTTTTTCCAGTATGTAGTGCTGATGGGTTTGACTGCTTTTTTCCTTTTCAATCTGGGCAAATTTGACTGGATGACCAAAGTTGGACTATCCACGCTGATTGTTTGGAGTACCGTAAGTTTCTCCGGGATTTTTGAACAAAAGAAGTGGTACCATGTTCAGGAAATCTTGAGGGTTGCAGTTTTCGTTGTGGCAAATTGGTTTGTCCTAAAAGAACTGGCGCCCGAGAACATATCCATTGTTTTCCTTTCTATTTATGCTGCACTCTCCTACTTTTGGCTTTGGTACAATTACGGTACGGTTAAGAGTTTCCAAAAATCAGTCAATCAAACCCCTCAAAATGCGTAAAATTTTCGTTGTTGTTTTTGGAATAATTTCATTATCAGTCCTTTTCCCTGCCTGTTCAAGTAAAGTAGATCTCAAAAATGTAAACCTGGAAAATTGGAAAAAAGACAGAGATGGCTGTATTGGATTACGTATGCAGGAATTAGAAGCTTTTAGAGTAGTTAAAAATGATTTGTTGGGAAAAGACAACCAATCTATTATCAAGACTTTTGGAAGGCCTGACAAAGTCGAGTTGACAGACAGAAGCCAATCCTTTTTTATGTATTTCATAGACCCTGCCCCATCTTGTGAGAATTTTGATGCCACTGCAGAACAACCAATGAAAGTGATGCTCAGGATGAATGCCTACAGTAGGGTAAGTGAGGTGGTAATCAGCAGGTTGGATCCGTGAAAAATGGTTAAAGGTTAATTGGTTAGAGGTAAAAGGTTGGGAAAGTTGAAAAGTTTAAAGGTTGGGAAAGAATGAAGTTTCTGAAATATTGATATTAATTGATATTTGATATTAATTGATATTGCTTCAGAAATAAGAGTTAGCTTATATTTTATCCTTAATTGATTGGATTGATAAATTTGAAATTTAGAAATCATCCAAAAAAAAGGTTTTAAGGAACCTTTCGAACCTTAAAACCTTCTAATATTTTAACCTTAAAACTCTTAATCTTCATCCATAAAGCACAAAGCTGCTGCACCAAGAGTACCGGCATTGTTGGCCAAAGTCGCTCTGACCAATTGCAAATCCCGGACATAATAGGGAGTGAGGTACTGTCTGACAGTCTTGTCCAAAGAAGGCATCATAAATTCCAATCCTGCTGAAATACCGCCTCCAAAATAGACGTGGGTCACGTCCAGGATGCGGATGGTTGACACAATGGCTTCTCCCAATATCCTTCCTACTTCTTCAAATACCATCAGGGAAACCTCGTTTCCTGCTTTAGCGGTATCGACCAAGAGATGGGTTCCGAGTTCTTTGTCTATCAATTCACCTGCTAGTCTTGGATAACCTTGGATAAACCGTTCCATAATTTTGAGAATGCCGTTCCTTCCTACCAACTTTTCCAATCCTTCATTTCCTCGGGAAAGCATGTGACCCATTTCCATGGCATTGCCACGTGAACCTTTAAATATTTCCCCATCCAATACCAACGCACTTCCGATTCCTGTTCCCATGGTGATGAATAGGAAATTTTCAGGAGGATTGTTTTTTCCATACCTGTATTCTCCGATAGCGGCGGCAGCGGCATCATTTTCCAGATAGAAAGAAATACCGGGATATTTTTTCTTGAGTTCACCCTTGAGGTTGTAGCCGTTCAGGTCAGGGATAGCCGGTATTTCTAGTGTGGTTGTTCTGTTTTTGGAGATCAAACCGGGTAAACCGATACCTACTTTTTTGACTTCAGGATATTTCTTCAGAATGTCAACCATGTTGTCAACAAAGCAGACACTGAAACCTTTGGGGTCATCACGGTACGGTGCTGTGTCGATTTTATCAAACGAAACAATTTCTCCCTGTTTGTTGACAAGGCCAATTTTTAGATGGGTCCCTCCGACATCTATTCCTAAAAAATGCTCCTGTTCTTTGCTCATGGTTATTTTTCAATAGGTTTTAAACCCTAAAATAATAAACAGATTGTCTTACTTCCTACAATCTTTGATAAAGTCTTTAAATATTTCGAAGTCAATCAGACAAATCAAAGTAGTTCTGAGGGTTAAGTCTGTGATAAAAAGGCGTTTTCAAAGTTGAAATAATGTGAGAGAAAGAGTTAATTTTTTTAAGCAGCCAAATTTCATTTTTTGCTTCCATCCAAAAAAATATGGAAGCTCCAATAGCTGTATTAAAACCCCAATTTCATTTAAGCACAGTTTTTCAGACTTTTTTGTAGAATTTCCGAAAGGATAAAAATTCAATACTCTCAAATTTGAAGGAGGATTCTTTGGTAATTCTTGTAAAAAAAAGTATATTAAGTGTCTCTAAACCAACAAACTATGAAAGCACATCCAAGCGAATTGTTTGTCTACTTCAATCCAAGCCATCAAGTAGACAAGCAGATGAGGGCTTATGCAAAGTCCATAGCCCGGCATATCAATGAAATCAACATCGAGAAGGAATCCATCACGATGACAGGTTGGAGGACGATTTTGGATAAGCTGAACCTCAGGCCAAAAGACCTGATGAACAGGGCTCATCCTGATTACCAAAATCTGATTGCGGGAAAATCCTGGGATGATGAAGGATGGCTTAATATTTTGATCAGAAATCCACATTTGTTGAAAGCACCTATTGCCATAAAAAAAGACAAAGCAGTGCTTTGTCTCACGCCAAACAACATTTTGGAATTGGATTAGACGAGTCTGATTCCATCATCCTCAATTGTAATTTTTTTAGCTTTATATAGTTGACCAATCGACTGTTTAAAATGCTTTTTACTCATTCCCAATAACTCTTTGATAGACTCAGGGGATGATTTATCTTGAAGGGGCAAAAATTTCCGGACTTTTAAGGCTTCCAGGATTTTTTCAGCCCCTTCTTCGTATTTTTCCCTACCGGAAGGCAACAACTGCAAATCAATTTTGGAATCATCTCGACGTTTTTTGACAAAAGCCTTTATCCTATCACCAACCTTGATGGGTTGAAAAACTTCATTTTTATAAATCAATCCCTCATAACTCCCGTCGATAAGCGTTTTGAATCCTAGGTCAGTTTCTTCAAAAATAAGCGCATCTATTTCCTGACCTGAAACATATGCCTGCGTGTCGCTCAGGATGAAATCCTCATATTTTGATACGCCGATCAAGCGGTTGGTCTTGTAATCCTGACAGACCATGACCAGGTATTTACCCCCGACTTCCATGGTTTTGCCCATTTCTGATTTAGGAACAAAAAGGTCCTTAGGAAGACCCCAATCCATGAAAGCACCAAAATCAGTGATTTCTTTGGCTTCCATGACAGCAAATTCATCCAACAATGCGGTTGGCCTGTTGGTGACTGCCACAGGTCGGTCTTCACTGTCCGTATAAACAAAAACTTCCAGTTCCTCTCCTTCTTTTTCCTCGCCTTTGAGGTAGCTTTTTGGCAATAAAACTTCCCCACCTTCACGCAGGGCAAGGTAAGCACCATTGGCAGTGAACCTGTTTATAAGAAGTGAACTGATTTTTCCTAATTCTTTCATGCCCCAAAGTTAGCCATTTTATATGATTGAGAATTGGATTTGCTTCCGAATCAAATTAGATTTGGTCAAAATTTGACGGGGAAAATTAAATCCTTTTCGGTACATTTTTCATTTCAATTGTTAACTACCTGAATACTAAACCCAAATCAAAATGAATACTATTTCTGTTATTGGTTCCGGAACAATGGGAAACGGAATCGCCCATGTTTTTGCCCAATATGGCTACCACGTCTGCCTCATTGATGTCAATCAGGCTGCCTTGGATAAGGCTTTGGTTACCATTTCCAAAAACCTAGACAGGCAAGTGGCCAAAGGAACTTTGACTGAATATGACAAACAGGACACCCTTAGCCGCATCCAATCTTTTAATTCCCTGAAAGAGGGTGTAAAGAATGCTGATTTGGTGATTGAGGCTGCCACAGAAAACCTAGAGGTAAAATTGGATCTCTTCCGCCAGTTGGATGAATTGTGTCCCAAGAATACCATTTTGGCTACCAATACTTCTTCCATTTCAATAACAAAAATAGGTTCTGTTACCAAGCGGCCGGACAAGGTGATCGGCATGCATTTTATGAATCCGGTTCCCGTAATGAAACTTGTGGAAGTGATCAAAGGATATGCGACTTCCAAGGAAACAACGGAATTGGTGATGGAAATCTCCTCCAATCTCGAAAAAATACCGGTGGAGGTGAATGACTATCCGGGTTTTGTGGCCAACAGGATTTTGATGCCGATGATCAATGAAGCTATCTATACCTTATTTGAAGGAGTGGCGGGGATTGCAGAAATCGATACGGTAATGAAACTAGGCATGGCGCATCCTATGGGTCCGCTTCAATTGGCAGATTTTATCGGGCTTGATGTTTGTCTTTCTATCATGAGGGTATTGCATGATGGTTTTGGAAATCCGAAATATGCGCCTTGTCCACTGTTGGTCAATATGGTGGAAGCAGGTTTTAAAGGAGTGAAAACAGGAGAAGGATTTTATGTATATACGTCGGGAAGCAAAGACCTCAAGGTGTCGGCGAGGTTCAAGTAAGCGCTTTGCATTTTGGGATTTGGATAAATAGGGGGAAGATTAAAGTAAAAACTACCATGCACATAGCGGTATCAGGAAATATAGGAAGTGGGAAAACGACTTTGGCCATCAAATTGGCCAAGCATTACGGTTGGCATGCGGAGTTGGAGGCTGTGGAAAACAATCCCTATCTAGCTGATTTTTATGAAGATATGAAGCGTTGGTCATTTCATCTTCAGGTTTTCTTTCTCAATAGCCGGTTCAACCAAATCAAAAGGATCAGGGAAGGCGGTTTGTCGGTGGTTCAGGACAGGACAATCTATGAAGATGCCTATATTTTTGCAGCCAATCTCTACAAATCAAAATTGTTTTCAGAAAGAGATTATGAAAATTACCTTTCTCTGTTCGACTCGATGATCAATTATGTCAAGGCACCCGACCTGCTGATTTATCTGAAGGCTGATATCCCCAAATTGGTGGGCCAGATTGAGAAAAGGGGCAGATCCTATGAAAATGCCATCCGGATTGATTATCTAAAAAACCTGAATTCCCATTACGAAGAATGGATAGGTGGCTATGATAAGGGGAAATTGCTGATTGTGGATGTCAACCAGATGGACTTTGTGGAGTATCCCGAAGATTTTTCATCGATTGTACAGCGGATAGATCGGGAGATTTATGGGTTGTTTTCCTAAAGATGCGTGGACTTTCAGACCAATTTCCTTGAAAACCAGTTCAAGAGACCTTGTTGGTTTTCCTCTTTTGGGTGCAACAACAAATCATCTATTTTTTTCAGACTTCCCCCTATCATGAGGTTTTCATAGAGGGGTATTCTGATGAGTTTATAGCCATGAAGCCTGCTTACGAGGTCATATTGGGTGTCGTTGTAAGCATTCAGTTTCCATCCGGAGGATCCATTAGCTGAAAGGTCCCCGGGAGGTTCACTTTTGCCAAAAAGTTTTCCTGCAATTGGCGGCCCGTTCCAAACCCTTTCCTGTAACCCCGTCTTTAGGCATTCCTTTTCATAAGTCCTGCAAAGCCTGAGGTATGTCTCTGCCCAAGGGAAAGAAAAAACTTCATACAAGGAGGTTTTGAGCGTTGCCAACCTGTATCTGTTGAAATGCACTTCGTCGTCATAAAGAAATACATGTCTGTTGATCTTGAAGTCAAACCTCAGCTTTTCGAGAAGGGGAACATTTCCATTTCCTCCAAGACCCGAAAAGGCTTCATTCAAAAGCGTCTCGCCCTTTCCTTTAAGAAAGCCTGGGTTGACATCCAACTGAAAGTTGTGTTCTACTTGGAGGTCAGAATCTTTGAGGATTCTGTAAATATTCTCCACTTTTAAATGGTGCATGGGCAAAATTAACCATCTTTTCGGATGATTTCCCAGGTATGGTCAGCCAACAATCTTATTTCAGCGATGAACTTGGAAAACTTACTTTTTCTGCCCCATTCTTCGGGCGCTACCAAACTCAAAAAATCAGTTCCATCTTCTTTTTCATACAAATAGTAATGGTGGTTGATAAGCGGTTCAAAACCCATGGATGTTTTATAGATTCTTTCTGAGATCTCTACCCTTTTTTGGATCAGCTTGGCTTGGTCAGCCAAAAGTTGCATCTGTTGGTAGATTTGGGCCATCTGCATGTCGGTTTGGGAATGCATAGCAGCCACTGCCCTACCTGTTATTTTTCCTTTATCTTCAGGCTTGATAATGGCACTACCTGACTGATGGGCATAAGGTAAAAGACCAGGCATATCTGTGGTCTTTTCTTTCATTTTATCCAAATCGATCAGGTTGACATCAATCTTTTTTTTCTTTGACATTTGCATCTAAGGTATCTGAGGGGGCTATTCTTTCTTTTAAATTCCGTTTGGATCCCGGAAAGGTTGTCTTTCTTGACATATCAATTCCTATCCAAAGCATGCACAAAACAAATATGACGGCAAGTATCAAGAATACGAGTTTATTTTTTTTCATAGCAATAAAAAGTGAAACATGAATAACTTTGAGATGTTTTGAGAAGTTAAAATTAGGAGATAATTTCTTGATATAAAATTTGAAACTATCGCAGAATGAACATCTTATAAATTTTATTGAAAGCGGAGAAATCAGGATTTTAAAAAAAAACAATAAAATCACTTTTATTTATTTTGAAATACATAAATTTGATTGTTATATACTCCATACAGCTATTCGAATATTTTATGTATCAGCTTATTAGCCCGCAAACAATTTTTCAGTATTTCGGCGATGACGACAAAGAAATGTTGCAGGAAATGATCCAAATAATCCTGGATTCAAACCTGAAGGATTTAAAAAACATGGATGAATTGTACGCAACTCAAGATTGGGCTCAGATCAAGAGGAGATGCCACAAAGCAAAACCAAGTCTGAGTTATATCGGTGCCATTCAGACCAGAAAAATATTGGAATCCATAGAAGGTGATCTTGAAAATTCCCACCAACACTTCAATGAATTGCTTCATGACATAGGGATTATTGAAAAAGAATTACACACTTTCCTAGATTCATTGTAATCAAAACCATTTTTTTACCTCTCCCCATTTTTTTATTTTCAAATCAATACGGTTCTTAGAACTTTATTCCTATAATCAGAATAACAAACCCCTTTCTTTATGAAGAAAAGCCTATTTCTGTTCGCTTTTGCCTGTTTATTATTTGGTCAATATTCCCTTGCCCAAAGCGAACTTTCCGTAGAAAAAATCATGAAAGACCCAAAATGGATGGGGACTTTTCCATCTGATCTTCAATGGGATGACAAAGGCCAATCAATCTATTTTAAATATAATCCGGAACAACACCCTGCAGATTCCCTTTATAAAATTGAACTCTCGTTAGGATCAATTCCGGTAAAAGTTGGACTTCAGGAACAAAAAAACCTAGTTCCCCGAAATGCCAAAAGCAACCTGGCCAAAACCAAGAAAATCTACGCAAAGGATGGTGAAATCATACTTTATGACCTTACCACAGGCAGTAAAACCTCATTGATCAAATTAGGTGACAGAATTTCTAATCCAACTTTCTTGGCAAATGAAAACAGGATTGCCTTTGAATCATCCGGCAATCTTTTTGTCTTAGATATCCCAAGCGGCAAACTTCAACGAATGACCCGTATCCAAAGCGGAAGCAGGCCAAAGGACAAAGAAGAAAAGCAGGCAGATAGAGAAAAATGGCTTCAGGAAGACAACCTGAACCTTCTAAAGGTGGTGAATGAGAGAAAAGAAAAAGAAGAAAAGTCTAAAAATTATTACGAGTCTATTGCTGAAAAAGAACCTTTCACCTTTTATTCGGAAGGCAAGCAGGTCATCAATATCCAACTTTCGCCTGATGAAAAGTACGCCACACTCCTACTGCTTGGCCGCGCTGAAAACAAAAGGACTGAAGTGCCGGATTATACCGATGCTTCAGGATACACGACCAACCTGAATACGAGGTCCAAAGTGGGAGATAATCCACAAACCATAGAGCTTGCAGTCTACAGTTTTGCAAAAGACACTGTGGTCTATGTGGCTACCGACAGTCTTCCCGGGATCAAAGATCTTCCTGACTATGTCAAAGATTATCCTGAAAAAACATGGGAAGAAAAATTAAGGAAAGTGACTATCGCATCTCCTGTATTTTCAAATGACGGAAAGAATGCCATTGTCAATATCCGTTCAAACGACAACAAAGACAGGTGGATTACCCTTCTTGACCTTGAGTCAGCAAACTTGAAATCTGTTGACAGACAACGCGATGAAGCCTGGATCGCAGGTCCGGGGATCGGATGGGGTTTTGGAGGAGGAACTTTGGGTTGGTTACCTGATAACAGGCACATATACTTCCAATCTGAGGAAAGTGGCTATTCCCATCTTTACCTATTGGATGTAACCACAGGAAACAAAAAAGCATTGACTTCAGGAAAATTTGAGGTCTTTGATCCCTTCATTTCCAAAAACGGAAAGTTTTGGTACCTCACCACTTCTGAAGTCCACCCGGGAGAAAGACATTTTTACATGATGCCACTCTTGGGGGGCAAAATGGAAAAGCTGACCACACTCACCGGAAACAATGAAGTATCCCTTTCTCCGGATGAGAAAAACATGGCAATCCTCTACTCCTACAGCAATCAGCCGACAGAATTATTTATCCAACCCAACACACCCAAATCCCAACCAAGGCAATTGACTTTCGGTCAAAGTGAGGAATTTAAATCCTACTCTTGGCGTGATCCCCAATTGGTAACCTTCAAAGCAGCTGATGGCCAAATGGTTCCTGCAAGATTATATGTGCCTGAGGCCATCAAAAGCAATGGAGCTGCGGTGATTTTTGTCCATGGGGCGGGTTATCTGCAAAATGCCCATAAATGGTGGTCAACCTATTTTAGAGAATACATGTTCCA
Source organism: Cognataquiflexum rubidum (assembly GCF_022538115.1). Lineage (GTDB taxonomy): Bacteria > Bacteroidota > Bacteroidia > Cytophagales > Cyclobacteriaceae > Cognataquiflexum > Cognataquiflexum rubidum. The sequence continues at coordinate 64,750 of NZ_JAKZAL010000004.1, forward strand.
TAATCTTTTGACGGATTTGGGTTACACGGTGTTGGATATTGATTACAGGGGAAGTGCAGGATACGGCAGAGACTGGAGAACAGGCATTTACCGTCACATGGGCGGAAAAGACCTTTCAGACCAAGTTGATGGAGCCAAATTTCTGATGGAAAACCATGGTGTCAAACCTGGAAAAATCGGGATTTATGGGGGAAGTTACGGTGGATTCATCACCCTGATGGCGTTGTTCAATGAATCCGAAACTTTTTCCTCAGGCGCTGCTTTGAGGTCCGTGACCGATTGGGCGCACTATAACCATGGCTATACGGCCAATATCCTGAATGAACCTTTCAATGACCCTATTTCTTACAAGAGGTCCTCTCCTATTTATTTTGCTGAAGGACTGAAAGGGAATTTATTGATAGCGCATGGCATGATCGATGTCAATGTACATTTTCAGGACGTGGTCAGGCTGGCGCAGCGTCTGATCGAATTGGGCAAAGACAATTGGGAAATGGCTGTTTATCCTGTGGAAGACCACGGCTTCGTGGAACCTAGCAGTTGGACGGATGAGTACAAAAGGGTTTTAAAACTGTTCAATGAAACACTGATTGACCAAGATGAGAAATAAAAAATATACCCTTCTTTTAGCAACCCTTGCATTTTTGTTTGTTTTTTCCTGTAAGGAAAATGACTCTGTTTCTTTAGAAAACCGCGGGCTGATTGCCGAAAAGGCCATGGTTGTCACCGCTAGAGAAGAATCTTCCAAGATTGGACTGATGATCATGGAAAAAGGCGGGAATGCTTTTGATGCCATGATTGCTACGGAGCTTGCATTGGCCGTGGCTTATCCTTTTGCAGGAAATCTGGGAGGCGGTGGATTTATGGTTTTCAGGTTGGAAAACGGTGAAACAGGTTCTTTGGATTATCGGGAAAAAGCACCTTTAGCTGCTACAAGGGATATGTATTTGGATGAAAATGGAGAAGTTATCCCTGAATTGAGTACCATGGGAGCTTTGGCTGTGGGCGTTCCCGGAACGGTGGCAGGAATGTTTGAAGTTCACCGAAGATTTGGAACTCTTCCGATGGAAGAAATCCTTGCCCCAGTGATTGAATTGGCAGAAAAGGGTGTTGTCGTGACCTCAAACCAAGAAAAAAGGCTTGCGGGAAACCGGGACAATTTTATCAAAGTCAATGGAGAAAATACGTTTTTTGCAAGGGAGTTTAAAACCAATGACACGATCAAATACCCGATTCTTGCCGAAACCTTGAAAAGAATAGCCAAGAATGGCAAAGATGAATTTTACCTTGGGGAGACTGCCCAAAAGTTGGTGGATTTTATCCAATCAAAAGGAGGAATCATCACCATGGAGGATTTGGCAGGCTATGAAGCCAAATGGCGTGATCCTATTTCCTTTGACTACAAAGACATCAGGATCATTTCGATGGCACCACCTAGCAGTGGTGGGGTAACATTGGCACAAATTCTGGGAATGCTGGAAGGGTTTGACCTAAAGTCAATGGGACACAATTCTGCCCAATACATCCAAACTTTGACGGAAGCAGAAAGACGGGCCTATGCAGACAGAAACTTCTATTTGGGTGACCCTGATTTTGTGGCAGTGCCCGTTGGTGAAATGATTGACAAGGGGTATCTTAAAAATAGGATTTCAGATTTTAATCCGGGAAGAGCCACACTTTCAAGCGCAGTATCTCAAGGAGTGATCCAATATGTAGAATCTGATGAAACCACGCACTATTCCATTGTCGATCCCTTTGGCAATTCGGTGGCGATAACGACTACTTTAAATGGAGCCTATGGATCCAAATTGTACAGTGATGAACTTGGATTTTTTCTGAACAACGAAATGGATGACTTCAGTGCCAAAGCAGGAGTTCCCAATATGTTTGGACTTGTCGGGGCTGAAGCCAACAGCATTGCTCCCGGTAAAAGGATGCTCAGTTCTATGACCCCCACTATTGTCGAAAAAGATGGACAGCTTCTCATGGTGGTGGGAACACCGGGAGGTTCGACCATCATTACCTCGGTTTTGCAGACCATTCTGAATGTAGTGGAATTTGACATGACCATGCAGCAGGCGGTTGATGCACCCCGTTTTCACCACCAATGGCTTCCCGATCTCATCAATTTCGAACCCGAGGGATTTCCAAAAACCATACTGGATGAGTTAAAATCAAAAGGATACCTTATCAATGAAGGAAACACACCGATTATTGGCAAAGTAGACGCCATCCTCAAACTTCCAAACGGAAAATTTGAAGGTGGAGCGGATAAAAGGGGCGACGACAAAGCTGTGGGATTTTGAACTCCTTTTTTTGATGTTTTAAATGTCCGAACGCATGGATGGCCGAAGATAGAATTTCCGTTTTAACGCTATTTCATGAGTACGATTTCATTTACATCCCTGCCCGACGACAGGCGGAGGTCTTCTGTCTTCCGTCCCGACTGAATAAGAATATATGGTTACGGGCAAAGAAGCGTATATCCATCGGAAATTAATTACCCCTGTACTTTTCTAGGTATTCTCTAAACCGGTTCATCACCCATAGATGGATTTTAGCTTGGGTATTGAGATAGACAAACCAAGGAAGTCTGGGTACAAATTCATGTATGGCCGTGATCATGTATTTTCCGCCGAGTACTTCCCTGAATTCCAGCCATCCATAGTCAAATCTTTTGACTAGCCATCCTCCTGTGATGTAAAACAGTTGTCTCTTGATGTCACTCCTATCAGGAATAAGGGTCAGCTGCAACATTGGTTTGGAGCCGTTCAACAGGTAAAAACCGATGTCTCCCCTATTGTTTTCTTTTGCATTGATCAAAAACCTAAAAAAAGTCGGTAACCAACGTTTATACCTATTGGCTACCCACAAGGCACTTTTATGTCTTGTATTGGGCATCCTTTGGATACTTCTGACAGTGTTTTTTACCTCCCGGTCATTTTTGAATTTTGGAAGTGCAGGAAGTTTATTCTTTGGATCAAGCGCTTCTTTGACGCTTTCCTCATAAGTCAGATAATCGATTTCTTTTTCCTTGAATTTCAGTTCTTCCGAAACAGTCAAGGTATGTTTCAGACTTTCGACCAAAGGGGAAACCAATTTCGCCGGAGTTTCTCCAAAATAGGAAACCCAAAGTTTTGAAAAACCCACGGAAAAAACGGGCACTGTGAAAATAAACCTTTTCTTTCCCATTACCCTTGCGGTCTCTTCCAGCATTCCTTTGTAGGATAAAATTTCAGGGCTTCCGATTTCAATGGCTTTTCCAAATACATTTTCATTTCCAATGCAGGAATCCATGATCGTCAATGTATCCCGGAGAGAAATGGATTGCGTTTGGGAAGTGGTCCATTTGGGACACATCAGAATGGGAAGTTTTCTGACCAGATTTCTAACCATTTCAAAAGAAGACCCTCCCGGGCCAACTATGACTCCGGCCCTAAGTGCAGTGACAGGTACTCCCCTTTCTCCCAAGGTTTTTTCAACCTCAAGCCTGCTTCTGAGGTGGATAGACATCTTTTCTTCTTCGACTTCTTTGGGAAGAATTCCTCCCAGATAAAGGATCTGCTTGATATTATTTGCCTCAGCTGCCCGCGAAAAATTATCCGCCAACAAAAGGTCTGTATCTTCAAAGGTTCCCTGATCTAACCGAGTCAAAGCACTCATCGAATGGATCAGGTAGATGGCATAATCTACCCCATGCAACGCTTCAATGGTAGAAGTGATGGAAAACAGTTCCACTTTTCGCCATTCCACCTCAGGATCAGGATTTTGGATGGCCTCCCGCCTACTCAGTGCGACGATGTTGTATTTTCCTTTGTACTTGTTGATAAACCATCTTCCGATATATCCTCCTGCTCCTGCAATTGCTATGGTCTTTTTCAATTTAGTGGGTGGGTTGAAGGCTTAACATAACCGCTTCCGCAGCCTTTCTCCCGGCTGTCATGGCTGCGTTGATAGATCCATTGAGGAGATAATCTCCCGCAAGGTAAACGTGGTCCTGAATCTTTGTATTGGTGGGCGAAATCGTGTATTGCATGTCATCGACCTGTGGAAGGGCATCGAGAATCTCATATGTTTTGATATGTTCAAAATAGGAAGCCTTGATGCCGGTAAGTGCCTCGAGTTCCAATGCCACCATCTTGATCAAAAGGTCATCCGCTTTGGAATCCTGCGTCACCGTGACCGAAAGCAGTGCTTTGCCTGTACTGCTGTAGGACTTGGAAACATCGGTCATGAAAACAAAATTGTTGATCAGGTAATTGGTATCAGGTACCAAGCCAATCATAGGCTTTGCAATAAAGGATTTCTCAAGGGAAAAATAGAGGTTGATCACCTTTCTATATTCCTTGACCTGACCTTCCATCTGTGGCAGCACTTTGTCAGGACGTGAGGCGATGATGACTTTGTCTGCCTGTAGTTTCCTTCCATCCTCTAGAAGGATGGTGTTTCCTTCGACTCTTTCGACAGGAGAATTGAAATGGAAAACAGTCTTTTGGAGCTTGCTTTTCAACTGGTTCGGAATTTCTTGCATTCCTTTTTCAGGTATGGCAGCATAGCCGATTGAAAACATCTTGAAGACAAAATTGAACATCCTTGAGGAAGTCTGCAGGCCATTTTCCAAGAATATCCCTTTGAAAAAAGGTTTAAAGAAATTGTCAAGGATGGTTTCAGAAAAGCCATAATTCCTCAAGAAATCAATGGTAGGAATGGATGGTTCGGCAAAAATCTCCTCTTCGCTTTTCTTTTTCAGGACATTGGTAAGACTCAATATTTTAAACTTGTCTTTGAAAGTTCCCACTTTCGAAAATGCCATCCCAAATAGCCTCATGGGATTTCTCAAAGGATCATGGATTGCAAAAAAGTCACCCGGTTTGAATACCATTGCTCCCGGATCAAACCTCCTGAGGTTCAACTTTTCATAATCAAGGTATCTTTTGGCTTCCGGATAAGCTGTCAACATAACCTGAAATCCCCTATCCAAGCGAAATCCTTTTTCAATGTCTGTACGGACCCGCCCTCCAACTCCGTCTGAAGCTTCCAGAATTTCGGGACTATATCCCGCCCTTTCAAGTTCGTATGCTGCTATCAGGCCGGAAATCCCGGCTCCGATTATATAAATTTTTTGATGATCCATTTAAGACAATTTTAAGTAAGACAAATATCTGTCACAATTGTTTTACGCTACAATTTAACGCATTATTACCAACCTTTTAAATGTTAAAAGGGCTAATCCTGTAATTTGATTTCCATGAACACGCATTTGCCGATACATTCGAAAAAAAATATTATGAGAAAGATATACAAGGCATGCTTTGCCCTGACCGTTTTTTTGATCCCTTTTACCTCCTTTGGACAGAAAGCTTACTTCCCTTCCCTTGGGGACTGGCAACAGAAAAAGCCGGCAGAAATGAAGGTGGATGCCGCAAAAATTCAGCAAGCGATTGATTTTGCCATTGCTACTGAAAGCGAAGCTGACCCCAATCTGAAAATGGCCCACTATCAAAGTGCCTTTGGGAGAGAGCCTTTTGGATTTCCTGTTGGGCCAATGAAAGAAAGAGGATCGGCAAACGGCCTGATCATTTACAAAGGTTATATCATTGGGCAATGGGGTGATCCTGAAAGGGTTGACCTGACCTTCAGTGTGGCAAAAAGTATCCTGTCATCTACTGTTGGTATGGCAGTGGATAGAGGTCTGATCAAAAGTGAAAAGGACCTTGTTTATCCATATGTAGGACCAATCATTCCCTACGAGCCCTACAAAAGCCAAATGAACAAAGCAGATCACCTGGAGGATGAGGATGTTTTTGACCTTTTTGAAGGTCCCCATAACCGCAAGATTACATGGGAGCATTTGCTGCGTCAGACCTCAGATTGGGAAGGAACACTTTGGGGCAAACCCGATTGGGCGGACCGTCCTCAGGGCAATTCATCAGAATGGCTGAACAGGCCAAGAAAAGAACCGGGGACAGTTTACAAATACAATGACACCAGAGTCAATGTCCTTGCCTTGGCTATTTTGAATGTGTGGAGAAAGCCACTTCCCGTGGTATTGAAGGAAAACCTGATGGACAAAATCGGGGCAAGTCCAACCTGGAGATGGACTGGTTATGAAAACTCCTTTATCATCCTTGATGGGCAGATCATGCAGTCTGTCAGCGGCGGGTCGCATTGGGGCGGGGGCATGTTTATCAATGCCTATGACCAGGCAAGGTTTGGTTACCTGACTTTAAGAAAGGGAAACTGGAACGGCGTTCAGGTGATTTCGGAGGATTGGATCAGAAAGTCCAGAACGCCGACTTCTGTTCAGCCCAATTATGGTTTCATGAATTATTTCCTGAATACAGACCGAAAAGAAATTCCCGCAGCCCCTGAATCAGCTTTTTTCCATCGAGGTGCAGGTACCAACATGGTCTATGTGGATGAAGAAAACGACTTGGTGATCGTGGCGAGATGGATCAAGGACAAAGAAAAAGCAGAATTGGTAAGGATGGTTTTGGAAAGTCTGCCGAAGTAAAAGCCCTGCTAAAGTTCCAAACAAAAAAACGTCAGTAGAAGCTGACGTTTTTTCTTTATTGTATAGTTCTTCAAATTGAAATATTGAAATTTCAAGTCTGCAACTTTCAACTTCCTTACTTCGGACTTCCATCCCAAATAAAGTGGAATAACGGGAATCCAACAAAGAAGCTGATTTAAATGGATTACTCAATCACATTGGTCCTTCTACCAAAAGGAGTGTTTTTATCTTTGTTTGCTTCAGTAGGCTTCTCTCTTGGAGGCCTTGGGGTTTGTACTGGTTCAGCAGGTTTGGATTGACTGGGATCTTTGGCCGCAACGTTTTGGTTGTCTCTTGGCTTGAAGTTTTTCTTCTTTTTGGAATTCTTCGAGAAACTTTTCTTTCCCTTGAAGTCACCTGACTTTTCGGAATGATGGCTTTTACTCTTGTGATCCGGGCCTGATTCAAATCCTTCCGGTAAGGGGAATTTTTCGATTTCCATCCCTATCATCTGCTCGATGCGGGAAAGTTTGTATTGGTCCTTGTCACTTACAAAAGTGATGGCTTCCCCGTTGCTGTCCGCCCTTGCGGTACGACCTACCCTATGGACATAGTCTTCAGGATCGTTAGGCGTATCATAGTTGATGACCAACTGGATCCCGACCACATCAATTCCCCTTGAAATGATATCTGTACCAATCAAAATTTTAAGGGATTTATTCTTAAACCTTGACATGATTATTTCCCTTTCAACTTGCTCTAAATCAGAGTGAAAAGCTTCAATATCAAAATCCTTTTTTAACAACTTATACAGGTTTTTAACTTTCTCTTTGGTAGAGGCAAAAATGATCACTGCCTCATAATCCTTTTTGGAAAGGATATTTCTGACCAAAGTTTCCTTTTGGGATTCATAAACAAAATAAACCCCTTGCGTCACGTTTGCCGCAGTCTTACCGATTGCAAGACTGATCTCTTCGGGATTATTGAGAAGTTGTTTGGAAAATTGCCTGATTTTCGGAGGCATTGTTGCAGAGAAAAGAATCGTCTGCCTGTTTTTTGGAAGGTAATTGACGATTTTTAGAATATCTTCAGAAAAACCCATGTCGAGCATCCGGTCCGCTTCATCCATGATGAGGTGCTCCAACTTTTCAAAATTGATTTTCCCACCCGCCAATAGGGCGATCAGTCTTCCGGGCGTAGCGACGATGATTTCTGCCCCCACTTCCATGGCTTTTTTCTGCTGCTCCCAGGCAATGCCGTCACCACCGCCATAGACGGGAATTGAACTCACTCCTGTGAAGTAAGCAAATCCCTGTATCTGTTGGTCAATCTGTATCGCCAATTCCCTTGTGGGTGCCAAAATCAAAGTATTCAATCCTGTCATTCCTTCCTTCGCCATCTTGTTGAGGATCGGAAGAATAAATGCGGCTGTTTTTCCGGTTCCGGTCTGGGCACAAGCGATCAAGTCCTTGCCCTGTTGGATTACCGGAATGGCAAATTCTTGTATTGGAGTGGGTTTATCAAAACCCATGGCATCAAGTCCTTCTCTAAGGCTTGATTCAAAATTAAAATCACTAAAATTCAAAGTCAATCAGTTTAAACGTATAAATAGGCCCAGGCAATAAGCGCAAATTGTAATGGCAGTCTCAGGAATAGGGCCCATTTTGGTATTCCTTTGTCACCTTTTTGATACATATAAATATTGGCAGGAAAAACAGCCAAAAGAAGCAAAATCACTCCAATTGCGGAAATTGTCCTTGTAGATTCAAATAACAACCCGACACCAAAAATTATTTCAAACATTCCGGCTATGGCATTCAACACCTTTGGGTGAGGAAAGTAAGGTGGAATGATTTTGATGAACATTCTTGGTTTTACAAAATGCATGGTTCCTGCAAAAACAAAAAAACCAGCCATTAAGTAAAGAAAAAATAAGTACATGGATTTTTGTTCCTGTTATTCCAAATCAATAATTATATTCAAGTGTTAAATGTAGGATAACATAGTCAGATTACAAAACAAATGCCATTCCTAACTATTTACTATCAATACTTTAAACCAATATAAATAGCTAAATGATCAGATCTAAGGTGTTGTTGATTATGATTTCGCTTCTGACTTTTTCAGCAAATGAATTAATTGCTCAACGGTACTCACTGACGGGAATCTTAAGAAACGGGGCAACTGAAGAATTGATCTCAGGTGCCCAGGTGACTTTAAAAGATTTTGCTTTTTCTGCTGTTTCCAATGAATCAGGAAAGTTTACAATAGACAGTGTTTTTACAAATACCTATGTCCTGAATGTTAAAATGGGCGGATTTCAGTCCTATCAGGCACAGATTCAGGTTAAAGATGATTTGAATTTGGGAGTAATCACCCTATTTCCGATGGGCTTTGAAGATGAGACCGGTGCCGCCTTGCAAAAAACAATCAGAGCCACCAATATTACCGAATTATTCAACAAAAGACCAAATTTTATCGGAGGAAATTCCATTTATGGAATTCCCCCTGAACCAAAAAAACTACAAGGAAACTTTTATTTGGATACAAAATGGAATAAAGCTTCCATCCTACTCTATAAAGATGAACAATTGATAGAGGGATATTTCGTGAGGTATAACATAAACAGCAACAATTTTGAACTGAGGTCAGAAAATTCAGAAGACGCTACCACTGTACCCGGATTAAGGGTGAGAAACATTGTTTGGATAGATTCAGAACATGGAGTCCCAAGGTATTTTATCAATGGCATGGATTTCAAAGATGAAGGTTCGCCCATAGCTGGATTTTTTGAAGTGTTGGTAGATGGAAAACTGCCCTTGGTCAGAAGAACAATCGCCTCCATCAGAGAATCAAATTACAACCAAGCCTTAATGGTCGGTGAACCTGATGACAGGGTGGTAAAAAGGTACGTTTATTACTATATCGAAGGCAAAAATGTCATCGAAATCCCTACAAACAAGAAAAAAATATTTACGATTTTCGGTGAAAACCAAGCTGAAATGGAAGCATTTGCCGAAAGCAACAAACTCAATCTCAAAGAAGCTTCTTCCCTTTTCAGTTTATTCACCCAATACAACAGCAAATTTGAGGGCTTTGACCCTTTACTACCCAAATTAATCGACAATCAGCCATGATAAAGAAATCTCTAATTCTTCTGTTCCTCAGTTTTTGCTTTGTAAGTGCATTTGCACAAACCCAAAAACCACCTTTACATGGAAAGCATTGGATGGCCATCACGGGTAAACCGCTCGGTGCTACAGCCGGCGCCATGATATTCAACCAAGGGGGAAATGCCATAGACGCTTCCTGCGCGATGTTAGCGGCAGTTTGTACCATGTGGGATGTATTGAGTTGGGGGGGCGAAACGCAGGCATTGATTTACAATCCCAAAACCGGAAAAGTCATTGCCATCAATGCCATGGGAATCGCGCCGACAGGTGCTACAGTGGATTTTTTCAAAGAAAAAGGAATGACCTATCCACCTGAATTTGGTCCCTTGGCCGCAACTACTCCCGGAACACCGGGTGGATTGATGACCATCTTGGCCGAATATGGCACAATGAGTTTGGAACAGGTACTCGCCCCTGCTATGGAAATGGCAAAAGGATATCCAATCGAAGCCCAGACTGCAAACATGATCGAAAGGAATAAGGACAAAATCAAGGAATGGCCTTATTCAAAGAAGGTGTTTTTGCCCCATTTGGGAGAAGAAAGAGAAGCTCCCTATGCGGGAGAAGTTTTTGTGCAGGAAGATCTGTATCAGACTTTGAAAAAATTGGTGGATACAGAAAAAGCTGCGCTCGCTTCGGGAAAATCAAGGAAAGAAGCCATTTATGCAGCCTATGAGCGTTTTTACAAGGGAGATATTGCTGCTGAAATTGTAAGAGGAGCAAGAGAACAGGGCGGTCTTTTCACCATGGAAGATTTTGCCAAATGGAAAGTGAAAATCGAAGAACCGCTGAAAGTAAATTACAAAGGCATAGATGTCTACAAACTTCAGGAATGGACCCAAGGTCCGGCATTGCTCCAAAGTCTGAATATCCTGGAAAATTTTGACCTCAAGTCAATGGGATACAATTCAGCCAATTATATCAATACAGTCTATCAAAGCATGAGTTTGGCATTTTCTGACAGGGATTTCTATTACGGTGACCCTGATTTTACTCCAAAAAGCCCGATGAAAGGCTTGCTTTCCAAAGAATATGCGAAAGACCGGGCAAAACTGATCAAAGAAAAGAACGATCCCGAAATCGGCCCGGGTGACCCCTACCCTTTTCAGGGAGAAACCAATCCTTTTAAACATCTCTTGGTAAACAGAAAAGAAGCCTTGGTGTACGACCGGCCTGAACTGCCGATCCAAGGCTTGGACGATCCTTTTCTGGACCATTTTCTTGCAGGCACGACCTCCATACAGGCAGCTGATGCAGAAGGTTGGGTCGTTTCTATCACGCCTTCAGGAGGGTGGATTCCGGCGACCATCGCAGGAAATACAGGAGTTGGCATGAGTCAGCGGATGCAGAGCTTCGTATTGGACGAAAGGCTCAATCCCTTCAATGTCCTTGAACCGGGAAAAAGACCAAGGGTAACCCTGACCCCAAGTATGGCACTGAAAGATGGTAAACCCTTCTTGTCCTTTGCGGTGCAGGGTGGGGATACCCAAGACCAGGATTTATTGCAGTTATTTTTGAATATCGTGGAGTTTGGAATGACCGTACAGGAAGCTGCAGAGGCAGCCAATATCCATAATTACCAGATCCAATCTTCCTTTGGAGCGCATGAGTCAAAACCTGGGTCCATCACGCTCAACAATCAGGTTCCTGCTTGGGTAAGAAAAGACTTGCAAAATAGAGGCTATAAGCCAAACATGCTTGAAAGAACTTCAGGCCCACTCAATGCCATTTGGTTTGATTGGAAGCATGGGACATTTTGGGGAGGTTCAAGCAACCACGGCGAAGATTATGGGATAGCCTGGTAGAAATTGTTGCTTTCTAAATGCCCGTGGTTTATTCATTTCTCAGGGAATCAACAGGATTGGACAAGGCAGCTTTCATGGATTGGTAGGTAACAGACAGGAGGGCAATCCCCAACAATGACATCGTGGTAAACAGGTATGCCCAAACGCTGAGTTGGGTATGGAAAGCAAATTCAGCCAAATACATTTTAGAGAAATACCATGCCAAAGGAAACCCTAAAAGCACACCGATAAATACCAACCTGAAAAAATCCTTTCCCAACAATAAGATCAATTGACCGGAGGATGCGCCCATTACTTTTCTGATTCCCATTTCTTTGACTCTTTTAGAGGCTGAAAAAGAGGACAGACCGAATAATCCCAAACAGGCTATGAGTACCGCTATGCCCGTAAATCCCATGGAAAGCTTGCCTATGACTTGTTCCATTTGGTATTCTCTTTGGAATGCTTCATCCAAAAAAGTATACTCAAAAGGATAATCAGGGCTATATTTTTTCATTGTGGCTTCCATATGGCTCAAAGTTTCCTCCATTCCATATTCGGGATTTGTCCGGACATAGTAGTGGAATCCGAGGTTAGGGCTGTACAAAAAAACCATCGGCTCGATGTTTTCCCTCAGGTTATTGTTGTGAAAATCTTCCGTAACGCCGATCACCTGACCTAGACCATGCCAAGCCTCCAACTCAGACCCGATTATTTCATCTTGGGAGATTCCCATAACTTCCATGGCTTTTCGATTGATGATATATTTTGGATTTTCGGGGTTTTGGTCCGGAGAAAAATTGGAGCCTGTGACAAATGGAATTCCCATAGTAGGTAGGAAATCTTCATCACAGCGGAGTATTTTGAAGGTGATGTTATCACTTTCAGACTTACCATTCCACGAAATATCATTGGCAGTAATCGGGATTGACAGAATATCACTTCCCCCAAGGCCCACACGTTCTATCCCCACAAAATTTTGGAGGTCATTTTTAAAAGCCCCGTGATTTTTCAAAATGGACTCTTGGGCATCAATTACAATGATTTGTTCCTTTTGGTATCCAAGGTTCTTGTTGCTGATAAACTCAATTTGTTTGTAAACAGCCAAGCTGCATATGATCAAAATAGTAGACAAAGCCAATTGACCTACTACCAGGGATTTTCTTAAGGTTGTTCCTTTTAACTGTGAACCTGAATCTCCTTTTAAAACCGCCACAGGTCTAAAGGAAGAAAGAAAAAAAGCAGGATAAGACCCTGCCAAGAGGCCACATGCCAAAGTCAATATAACCACTCCGAAGAGGATTATTGAATCGGTATTTTCCAAAGAAATATTTTTCTCCGTCAATTCATTGAAATAAGGCAAAATCAGACTGGCCAAAGCAATGGCTACCATAAGACCAAAAAATGAAAGCAGCATGGATTCAAGGAGGAATTGCTTTACCAAACCTGTTTTTCCTGCTCCGATCGCTTTCCTTATACCGATCTCTTTGCTACGTGTGGTCGATCTAGCAGTGGCAAGGTTCATAAAATTGATGCAGGCCATCACAAGAATCAAAATACCGATCACAGAAAACAGCCATAATTGGTCTATTCTTCCTCCGGCAATTTGTCCGTTTTCAAATTTGTTGTACAGCCTGGATTTTGTAAACTGGAATAAAAAGGGCGTGCTGGTACATTCAGCACAGTTTTTCTTGATCAGGCTGGAAATTTTCTGATTTGTCGCATCCAGATCGGCCTCCTCGTGCAAGGCGACGTAAGTTCGAGATCCCCCACTCTGCCAATTTCTGGTCCAAGGGTTTTCTTCTTTGAACAGGTCAAATGGCAGGACAAAATCAAACTTGATACTTGAATTTGAAGGTACATCCAAGAAGACACTGCTGACCATCATATCATGCTTCCCATCTACAATAATGACTCTGCCTATTGGATCAGAACTACCAAATAATTTTTTGGAGAGGCTTTCTGAAATGGCAATGACTTTTCGGTTGGCAAGGGGATTCACCTTGTCTCCTTTTACAACGGGAAAACTAAAAATCTGAAACAACCCGGGATCACCGTAAATGCCATTTTGAAGGAATGCCTTATCTCCTGATTTTAGGAGAAGCTCGGCGTCCATGCTTGTCTGTGAAACAATCTCCACCTCCGGAATGTCACTTTTTATCACCTCAGCGAGATTCACCGGGGTAGCGCCATAAGTGGATATGGAACCGTCCGCGTAGGTATTGTTGAGCATGACAGTAAAAATTCTTTCCGAATTGCTGTGGAATCGGTCAAATTTCCATTCGTCATGGATCCATAAAAAAATGAGCAGGCAAGTTGCCAAGCCAACACCCAATCCGACAATATTGATGAGGGAATAGCTTTTGTGACGGATTATATTTCTCAGGGAAACCTTAAAGTAATTTGAAATCATTATGGGAAAAGGATGAAGTGGCTTTGGACAGGAATGACAGCAGGACAAGGATCAAGCCAAAGAAAGGCCTGAAATTATTGAAAAAACGACATTTAACAACTCCCCTTTGTCCGAAGACGGTCTTTAATGTTCACTTACGACCAAAATCAATCCCCCTCTGACAGGTATTAGGTAAGTGAATTCAATTTCCGATTCAAGAATTCGCACTATTTCTCTGAATGAGGAATTCAAAAAACTATATTTGCACCTTCAAAAAATCAGAGTTTCCCATGAATAACTTTATTGAAGAGCTGCGCTGGAGAGGAATGCTTCAGGATATGACCCCGGAGATCGAAGAATACCTGAACAAAGGAATGGCATCTGCCTACCTTGGATTCGATCCGACAGCTGATTCATTGCATATCGGTCACCTTGTCGGGGTGATGACTTTGCTCCATTTCCAAAGGGCGGGCCACAAACCTTATGCGCTCGTGGGAGGGGCTACAGGGATGATCGGTGATCCGAGTTTCAAGTCAGCAGAAAGAAACCTTTTGGACAAAGCCACTTTGGACCACAACGTGTCATGCCTTCAAAAGCAATTGTCCCATTTTTTGGACTTCAGAGAAGGAACTTCGAATAAGGCCGAACTGGTCAATAACTACGATTGGATGTCCCAATTTTCGTTTTTGGAATTCATCCGGGATGTGGGCAAATACATTACCGTAAACTACATGATGGCCAAGGATTCGGTCAAAAGAAGATTGGAAGACGGAAATGGCCTGTCATTTACAGAGTTCTCCTACCAACTGATCCAAGGATACGATTTCTATCATTTGTGGAAAAACAAGGATGTAGCCATCCAACTCGGCGGTTCGGACCAATGGGGAAATATCGTCACCGGTACTGAATTGATCCGCAAAATGGAAGGTGGAAGTGCCTATGCGCTGACTGTCCCTTTGATTACCAAAGCTGACGGTACCAAGTTTGGAAAGACTGAAAGCGGTTCTGTTTGGCTCGATCCTGAGAAGACCTCACCCTATGCATTTTTCCAGTTTTGGCTGAATGTCTCTGATGAAGATGCGTCTAAGTATATCAGGATTTTTACGGTTTTGGATCAGGAAACTGTTCTAGACTTGGAAAAAGAACAGGCTCAAGCGCCTCACCTCAGGGTAATCCAAAAAGAAATCGCCAAGCAGGTCACCATCATGGTGCATGGAGAAAATGAATACAACATGGCCGTAAAAGCCTCAGAAATTCTTTTTGGGAAATCATCCACCGAGGATCTCGCCACACTCAATGAACGGACATTCCTGCAGGTGTTTGATGGCGTACCACAGGCCGAGATTTCTAAATCTGAGTTTGAGTCGGCTGCAAATGTGGTAGACTTACTGTCAGAAAAAACCAATGGACTTATCTTTCCTTCAAAAGGCGAGGCAAGAAAAATGATTCAGGGAGGCGGGGTTTCGATCAACAAAGAGAAAGTTACAGACCCCAACCAAGGTCTTTCTTTTTCACTGCTTCAGGGGAAGTACTTATTGGTCCAAAAAGGTAAAAAACAGTATTACATCATATCTATAATTGCTTGATATAAATTTACATGGATATACGCTTCTTTGCCAGTAACCCTATTTTCTTCTTCATGGGGACGGATCCCGATAGCTATCGGGAGAAAGTCGGAAGACCGATGTACCGGATATTTCAGTCTGCAGACAAAAATTTAAATGGATATCCAATCTACTGGCATAATTGTGTACATACATTTAATTTTAGGTTTAGATCAATCGAGATGGTTAGGTAAGGTTAAAATGATCTTACCTGACTATTCTCGAACCTGATTTGTTTTTTCATGGGTATTTGCAGTTCCATTTCAACATTTGTTTTAAGCAGATCAGCTTATTTCTTTCTTCGCTATTTTAGTCATCAAGGGAGTTTTGATCCATGTCGGCAAAATCTTTATGAGGAGCCAAACCATCGGGTTTACTATGATTTCAGCTTTCCTTTCAAATAATTGATGAATACATTTCTTGGCAATCACCTCCGGTTCCAAGATCATAAACTTGCCAAAATATCCTTTTGCTGTTCTTTCTAGCACATCTCCGTTCGTCTTGATTGGGCCCGGACTGACCACGCTGACAGACACATTAGAGCCTTTCAATTCCTGGTTAAGCCCTCTTGAAAAGGAATAGATAAATGATTTTGATGCAGGATAGACGGTTTTAAAACCTATAGGAATATATGCTGCCAAACTTGAAATATTCAGAATATATCCTTTAGGCTGCCTCAGCAGGTTTGGCAAAAGTTGATGGGTAAGCACCGAGGTGGTTACAATATTCAGGTTCAAAATTTTATTGATGTATTCTATGGGAGCATCTGTCATTTTTTTGGTCCCGCCGGTTCCTACATTATTAATCAAAATGACGATCTCAAAATGAAGGTTAATCCAGGCAGCCAAATCAATTACATTTTTATATACTGACAAATCTGTTTCATAATACCTGCAGTCTACCTGGTATTTTTCCTTCAATTCCTCACAAAATACATTCAACCCGTTGTTTGGCCGGCTTACGAGTATGGTATTGATTTTTCTTTTGGACAATTCTATGGCGAAGGCCTTGCCCAAACCTTGTCTAGCCCCTGTAATCAGTGCATATTGGCTCATATTCGATGTTTATGGTAAAAAACGGGTGAATTTCAGCGATTGAAGCGTTGTAATTTATAACTAAAATCGGGAGTCAATAACTTTTTCTCTGCATTCTAGAAGAGTGGAATAAAGGTCCTAGTCTTTTCATGCCTAACCGTGCTTAAGATTGCAAAAAATCAATTTATTATATCAAGGAGAATTGATTTTTATTAAAAAAACATAAAAATAGTATGTGTATCCGCCTTCTTACCAGTATGGGATTACCTACAGAATGGTCTCGTCCACGATAATTATCGGGATCGACCACCGGAATTAATTGATATTGAAGGGGGGTGGTAGAAATGCGGCTTTGCCGCATTTCTACCACCCCCCTCTGATCTCACGATATCCGTTCACCGAGCTTGCCGAGGTGGAGAAAGATGATATTTGGCTACTGATATAAAAGCGGATACTCATATTTCTTTTTCAGGCATTTACATATTGCCTCAAAATTTTCAATGATTTTCTGACCAACGTTTAATATCTTTGACCCTAATTCGAATACTATTTAAATATGGGAGCTCAGGAAAGACAACAGAAAGAAAAATTGATTTTAGAAGCTTCGATCAGGCTTTTTACAGAGAAAGGTTACCATGCCACCAAAATGGAAGATGTGGCCAAAGCTTCCAAAATAAGCAAAGGACTCACCTATTTTTATTATAAAAACAAAGAAGACCTATACATGGCGGTGACCAAAAAAGCCTTCGATGAACTGAAAGACGTATTCCGTGATATCATCAAAATCAAAGGCAGAAACGGGCTGGACATGCTAACCGAGCTATCCAATAATTACTTCAAGTTTGCCAAAAACAACCGCATGTTTTATGATGCCATATTGAATTTTATGGGCTTGGTACAGCTTTACAATGATGAAAACCTGAAGTCAAATATCGATCCTTTGGTTTTGGCGAGTGAGCATTTTCAAAAGCTGCTTGAGGTCCACCATGACTGTGGCAAAATCGGTACCCAAATGGTCGTACAGGGAATAAAAGACGGCAGCATCAGGCCTGAATTACAGCCCGAGGCCACTTTCTACACGATTTGGGCCATGTTGGTAGGATATGAAAGGCTGTTGGGTCCGGTTGGATTCGAAGGAAAAGATGCAAAAATTAACCTGGAAACCTGGAAACCCTCTTTCAACCGATTGCTCCAAGACATGCTCAAAGGAACTTTTCAGGCTCAAAAAGTACAACCGGTTCAGGGAAGTTTGTTTTAGTGAATAGAATCATCCGGTCCGGCTGAATGCCAGTGACCCCATATCTGTTAATTAAAAAGACGGAAGACAGAAGACGGAAGACCCCCGCCTGTCGTCGGGCAGGGATGTAACCTACATAACGAACATGGAGCTTCGGCAAGCTCAGCCACCGGTGTCAATTGGGCATTGGGGGTAGGAGGAAAAAGCGGCTGCGCCGCTTTTTCCTCCTACCCCTCCAAACACCGAATCTCCGGTCCCTGAGCTTGTCGAAGGGGTAAATTCAATTTCTGTCATAAGTAGTGTAGCGAAGAGTCTAAAGAAACGAGATCTTTCATCCTTCCCGAAGAAACGGGACAGGCTGTACCTCGGATTCAAGATGACGCTGGCTGCGGTTGCCGATAGCAGATTTTGGGGCCGTCACCCCGATTTTTAACATAATAAGAAATGTTCAGAAAAGTAAAGATTAATACTAAAAACCCCCAGCGGGGGTTGAACCAATAATAACCCCGGGTTGTAACCCGGGGATTCAGCGCGATTGCGAAATTCAGTCCAACCCCAAAGGGGTTGAACGTCCTCCAATGAAACAAATTCTGCCATTGGTAGTGATGCTAAGGGTCTCACCTTAAGTAAATGAGATCTTTCAGTTCCCGAAGAAAACGGGACAGGCAGTCCCTCCTCACCAATGACATAGACTTAAAAGACCCCTCGGCAAGCTCGGGGAACTAGTGTTTGGCTATTTAGGGGCAGGAGTGGAAAAGCGGCACAGCCGCTTTTCCACTCCTGCCCCTCTCCCAAGAACAACCGAGGTGGCCGATCCCGATCGCTATCGTGGACGAGGCCAAATTATTTCACACTAATGTCACTACTCTTTCTGAACATTAAAATTAATGTTGACCACTCAGGATGACGTATATATCCGGGTCGTCACACTGAACGTAGTGAAGTGTCTCATTAAAGAGATTCTTCTCCCGTAAAGCTGTCGGGATCCGCAGGCTGCGGTTCAGAATGACGAAGGAAAAAACATCATCAGAAAAAAGCATAAAGGAGAGAAAAATCTCTCCTTTTTTTTATTTGGAAACCAACAATACTTTCCCGTTTCTTCCACCTTTCTCGTAGGCTTCAAGGGCTTCTTTGAATTGCTCCAAAGGAAAGGAATCCTGCACATCTACCTTTACTTTATTGGAAAGAAGATAGGTAAACACAGTTTTGAATACCGTTTTTCTTTGTTCGGGATTCAGACTTTCCATATAAGTTGTCAACCAAAAACCTTCAACTTTCAGATTTTTGAAGATCAACAGGCCTGAATTCAAAGGAATATTTTCCAGACTCAGCAATCCAAAAACCATCATTTTCCCGCCGGATTTTAAGCTTGCGATGGCTTTGGCACCGAGAACCCCTCCTACTGCATCAAATACAACAGAGATACCTTCTCCGGTTTGTTCGGCAATTACCTTTTGAAGCTTTTCCTTTTCGGTATTGATGACAAGGTCCGCGCCGATGGATTGTAAAATCTCCTTTTGATCGTCCCTGCGGACTGTGCAGGCAACTTTGATGCCTTTTTGGTGCGCCATTTGGATGGCCAATTTGCCAAAAGCAGAAGCCCCCGCAGTGATCAAAAGCCAATCCCCTTCTTTCAGTCCACTTGTTTCAATCATTCCAAATGCTGTCAAAGGATTGACAAATGCCTGACAGGCTACCTCATCTGTCATTTCCTGCGGTGTAGGGATGACCAATGCGGCAGGAATGCAAACATACTCTTTCCAGGTTCCGATAGCGGTAAAAATCACTCTGGTACCCACGGGTATTGAGTTGCTTTCATCGGATGCATCTACGACTCCGGCTGCTTCGAATCCGGCGCTGCTTGGTAGTTTTGGGGTGATGCCATACATACCCCTTACAAACATGATGTCCGATGGATTGATGTTGCGTGCAGTTACTTTGATCCTGACTTCATGCGGTTTTGGCTGTGGCATGGGGGCTTCTTCAAGTTGCAAAACTTCTGAAGGAAGGCCTGTTTGGTGAAAAATTACTTGTTTCATAATTCTGTTGAGATGGATTTATTTTCTGAATTCAAAAATGAAGTTATAAAAAATACTCGGTATGCATAATATTTTTCTTATCCGAATAGCCATTAAATGCTTTAATTTTTATCTTGTAGCCTATCTAAAAACCCAAATAACAATTATGGATTTATCTGCATTATTTTCATTGGCAAACAAAGTGGCCATCATCACAGGTGCCAGCAAAGGTATAGGTTTCGGGATCGCAGAGATTTTTGCTGCTGCAGGGGCCAAAGTCGTAATCAGCAGCAGAAAGCAGGAAGCATTGGATGAAATGGCTTCCCAACTCAAAGGCAAGGGTTATGAGGTTTCCGCCATTGCATGCAATGTGGGCCGCATGGAGGAGTTGGACAGCTTGGTCAAACAGACCATCGAAAAATATGGACAAATTGATATTTTGGTCAACAATGCAGCCGTCAACCCTGTTTTTGGACCGGTTCATAATACAACTCCCGAAGCTTTTGACAAAATCATGGATGTAAATGTCAAAGCCCCTTTTCACCTGATGAATTTATGTTTTCCTTACCTGCGGGCTTCCTCAGGTGCGGCAGTGATCAACATCAGTTCGATCGGCGGCATATCCCCCGAACAAGGATTGGGAATCTACAGTGTCAGCAAGGCGGCCTTGATTTCGCTTTCAAAAGTTTATGCCAAAGAATGGGGTGACCATAAAATCCGTGTCAACACCATCTGCCCGGGATTGATCCAAACCAAATTTTCAGAGGCACTTTGGAGCAATGATAAAATCATGGAGCACATGATGAAAGCCCTCCCCATCAAAAGGGTGGGAACAAGCGAGGAAATCGGTGCCATGGCACTCTTTTTAGCATCCAAAGCCTCTTCCTACACCACCGGCGCTACCTTAACGGCAGACGGAGGTTTTACAATTTAACTATCGACCTTATGGAATTCAATAAAATATTTGCCTCGAAAGAGGTGCAGGAGTTGGTATCTCGGTACGAGATTTTTATCAAAACCCATGTCCATCCTTTGGAACAGGATGCTGTTTATGGTTCTTTCAAGGCAGTTTTGCCGAAGTTGAAATCCTTGAGGGAACTGGCAAAAAAGGAAGGGCTCTTCGCCCCCCACCTTTCCAAGGAAGACGGAGGTTTGGGCTTGGACCTGACGGAATTTGCGAGTATTTCTGAGGTGTTGGGAAAAAGCCCACTTGGACATTACATATTCAATTGCAACGCACCCGATATCGGGAATATGGAACTGATGCACCGCTTTGCGAGCAAAGAGCTCAAGGATAAATTCCTTGCGCCGCTTCAAAGGGGTGAAATCCGGAGTTGCTTCGCCATGACCGAACCCAATAATCCCGGCAGCAATCCTGTTCACCTTTCGACCACTGCAGTCAGAGAAGGTGATCAATATGTCATCAACGGCCACAAGTGGTTTACCACGGCTGCGGATGGGGCGGATTTTACCATCGTCATGGCTTTGACAGATCCGACTAACCCCAATCCTTACCTGAGGGCAAGCATGATATTGGTTCCTTTGGAAAATCCCGGCTACAAATTGCTCCGAAATATCCCCATCATGGGTGATGTCGGCGAAGACTACCTATCTCATGGAGAAGTGATGTTTACCGATTGCAGGGTTCCGATTTCCAACCTGATTGGGGAAGAAGGACAAGGATTTGCCTTAGCTCAGGAAAGGTTGGGACCGGGCAGAATCCATCATTGCATGCGTTGGATTGGAATCTGTGAGCGGGCTTTAGAAATGATGTGCAGGCGTGCCTTGTCCAGACAATTGGATCCCGGCAAACCTCTAGCCAACCAACAAACCATCCAAAATTGGATTGCCGAAGCCGCTGCCGGTATCAAAGCTTCCCGACTGATGGTGATGATGACTGCGCACAAGATCGAGCAGGAAGGAGCGAAAGCCGCCAAAGAGGACATTTCTACGATCAAGTTCTTTGTCTCGGATGTCCTGATGACTACCTTGGACAAAGCCATTCAGGTACATGGCGCTTTGGGAATAACCGATGACACTTTGCTTTCATTTTGGTACCGACATGAGCGCGGGGCAAGGATTTACGACGGGCCGGATGAGGTACATAAATCAGTTTTGGCCAAAAGAATCCTAAAAAACTATTCCCAAGAATGAACAAGGAACCTCAAGGTCTCGAAAACCTCTTTCCTTTTTTGGAAGCAAAACTTAATCTCGATCCTCAAAGTACGGTGATCTCCCAATTCAAGGGAGGGTATTCCAACCTTACTTTTTTGATCCATTCCCCTGATGGGCAATATGTCCTGAGAAGGCCGCCATTGGGTATGAAAATCAGCAAAGCCCATGACATGGTCCGGGAATTCCGGATTTTGGAGGCGCTAGAGAAAGCAGGATATGACAAAATCCCCAAACCCATTTTATGCTGTGAGGACGAAACGGTCATCGGGGCACCTTTTTTCATCATGGAAAAAGTAGAGGGCCTGATCCTCAGGAATAAAATCCCCGAGGGTATGACGCTCGGAAAGGACTATTTCCAAAAACTGTCCAAAAACACGATAGATGGATTATTGGAACTCCATCACCTGGAGCTTGAAAAATCGGGTTTGTCCCAATTGGGAAAACCGGAAGGCTATGTGGAAAGGCAGGTTTTGGGTTGGTCAGAAAGGTATTTCAATGCCAAAACGGACGAACTGAAAGAATTGGAAGCAGTCAGTGAATGGCTCAAATCAAACCTTCCCAAAAACGAGAACATCGGATTTATCCATAATGATTACAAGTTTGACAACCTCGTCTTAGCCGGTCCGCAGGACCCTACCATTCAAGCTGTTTTGGATTGGGAAATGGCGACGGTCGGAGATCCATTGATGGATTTTGGCACCTCTTTGGCTTATTGGGCAGAAGCAGGAGACTCGGATATCCTCAAAATGTTTAACCTGAGCTACATGGAAGGCAATTTTACCAGGGCTGAAGCCATTGACTATTATGCCTCCAAAAGCCCCCTCAATTTGGAAAATATGATTTTTTATTATACCTATGGTTTATTCAAAGTAGCTGTGATTGCCCAGCAGATTTATAAAAGATTTACAATGGGCTTTGCCCAAGATCCAAGGTTTTCTGCATTGATCCATGTAGTAGATGCCTGTGGAAAAAAAGCGATGAACAGTATCCAAACCAATAAAATTTAAACTATGAAAATCAAAAAAGTTTGTGTTCTAGGTGCAGGTACATTGGGAACCCGTGTTGCCCTTCAGGCTGCCTTGTCTGGATATGAGGTTTCCCTTTATGACATCAATCTCAAATCCCTGAAAAGCGCAAAAGAAGTGATGGAAACGATAGTCACCAAGCTTGCCAAAGCAAGTGGCTTGGAATCCGAATCCGGTTTGATGGCCATCGAAAAAATCACTTTCACCAAAGATCCAAAAGTCGCTGTCCATGAGGCAGATATTATCAATGAGAGTGTGTTGGAGGAAGTGAGTGTCAAGACGGAAGTGTGGAAACTTTTTGGAGAAATCGCTCCTGAAAAAACCATTTTTACCACCAACACCTCCTACCTGTTGCCTTCCATGTTTGCGGAAGTTTCAGGCCGTCCTTCCAGGTTTTGTGCCCTTCATTTCCATGATGTGTTTACCGCAAAAGTGGTCGACATCATGCCGCATCCGGGCACAGACTCAGCACTTATTCCCCTGCTGATGGACTTTGGCAGGTCCTTGGAACAGGTTCCCGTTTTGGTCAAAAAGGAAAACAACGGCTATATTTTCAATACCATGCTGATGTCATTTATTGGCGCAGCAGGAAAGCTTTTGGTAAACGACATCGCCTCGATTGAGGACATTGACAAGTCTTGGATGGTCAACTTCAACATGCCCAAAGGCCCCTTTGGAATCTTGGATACCATCGGATTGGAAACGGCATGGCATGTCACCAAAAACCAGCCCGACAAAGCCTCCCAAGCTTTTGCCGCGCTGCTGAAAACATACGTCGACGCAGGAAAACTCGGAGAAAAATCAGGAGAGGGATTCTACAAATACCCCAAACCAAAATATAAAAACCCTGATTTCTTGGTTTAAAGCAGAGGTCAAATTTGAATATTGATTTACAAAACGGGATGTAGGGAATTTAGCCTTACATCCTTTTTTTTTGATCAGGGTTTGATTCGGTTCAGAGTTAAAAATGAGGTGAAAGGTAAAAAGTAAAAGGTTTCACCATCATCCTGAACGAGGGACGAGTGAAGGATCTTAAATTATCGTGGATTAATCAAAACTCACCCTTATTAATTCTAGCTTCAAATTTCATTTTTAAAAACTGTAATTCTGTATGACTTATCATACCCTACTTTACTAAATCCGTGACCGAAAAAAAAATAACGGCATTCCTATTAACCATGGGCTGCGGTGCATCGGGATCTTGGTAGTATAAGGATAGATTTCGCACCTTACCCATGGCTTCTATGTTCGCCACTATGTGGCTATAGCTCCTAAACCCTTGGCGACCATTGCGAAACCTTCCCGTCCTTTGCGGTAAAAAATATCAACTCACGCGGAGCCGCGGAGGAAAAGAATGTTTGTGGAGACACAAACATTGGCAGGTAGAGGATACGAATTTTTGTGGAGACTCAAACATTGGCGTAGAGTCATCTGTGTCAATCTGTGCTATCTGTGGTAAAAAAATAAACCTCCAATTCTCTGTGCCCTATGGGAGCTCTGTGGTAAAATAATTATTACCTGCTTCTGGAGAAGCAGGATAACGGGAGACATCTGCGTCAATCTGCGAAATCTGTGGTAAAAAAATATACCTGCATTTCTCTGTGCCCTCTTGGAGCTCTATGGTAAAATAATTATTACCTGCTTCTGGAGAAGCAGGATAATGGGAACCTTCTGCGTCAATATGCGATATCTGCGGGAGAAAATGAAACCCGCTATTCTCTGTGCTCCCGTGCCCTCTGTGGTAAATCAATCAATCCCACCTTCGCGACCATTGCGAAACCTTCCCGTCCTTTGCGGTAAAATAAATTAAAATCATTGACTTCTGAGAGAGAGGATGAAAGTCACCATGGCTTCCGCATCCTCTTTCTTAACTTGGGGATGGGGACTCATGACAGGATATCCCCAAGAACCTCTGCTTCCGCGGATCACCTGTCGGCCTAAATGTTCAACATAAATTTGATTGGCAGGATATCTCTTGGCAATATCCCTGAAAGCCGGTCCTTTGGCACGGTTATCCTCCTTATGGCAGTCGTAGCAATCCGAATACGCCACCAACACTTCTCCTTTTTTTACAAGTGCAATATCAAGTTCTTGGTCTTCACCCGGAATAGCCTTGATATAATCTTTTTCTTTCTGGTAAGAGGTGATGGATTTTTCCTCCAAGGGCTTTGTTTCATTGCAGGAAGAAACAGCAAGAAAAAGTAAGGAGTAAAAAACCAAATGCTGTATTTTTTCCATTTTTCCCTCTGTTGAAGTTTGCCTCCGTTTCGAAATTTGATTGGGATGCCAAATTTTGTAAGGATAAATTAGAATGTCATATATTTTTTATAGACCATAAACATGATTATTGTCATGTTTGGTTTTTATTTCTATTTTCGAACCCAAATAATTGCTGTGCAAACGATGATATTTCCTTCTTATTGCAATTTTGGAATTCTTAATGTGTATTTTGATAACAACAGCAATCATGATTTTCCGGTTTTACCTCCCATAATTCCGGAAACCAACTAGCACCCCGAGAGATTTTCTCTACTTATTCAAATTTTAATTCCAAGAAAACTCATCCTTATCAATAAACATTCAGCAATCAAAAAATTAGGAAATATTCATCCAATTGGGTTATATCGAAAAAAAACATAATGTTCTATTTCCTCTAATAAACTTCTAAAAACTTCAGGTCCCCGACTTTCATTCCTTCAAGATTATGAGATTTTATCCAAACAATATCAGATCCCTGTATAAGCCAACATTGTTTTTTGTGACAATCGGCTTGGTCATGGGTTGTACAAAAAAAGAGGAGATCATCCTTCCTCCTGTAAAAGTAAATGTCGTAAAAGCCATTCAAAAGGATGTTCCGATTTATGAAGAGTTTGTGGCTCAGGTATTTGGAGAATCTGACGTTGACATCAGGGCGAGGGTGGAAGGTTGGGTCACTTCTGTCAATTTCAAGGAAGGTTCCTTTGTGAAAAAGGGCGATTTGCTTTATATCATCGATGATATCCAATATAAAAACAGGGTCGACCAAGTCAGAAGTCAATTGACCGCCACACAAACAGAAATGGTGCGTGCGCAAGGTGAACTTAGCCGGGTCAAACCATTGGCTGATATGAATGCCTTGAGCAAGCAGGACCTTGACAATGCCAAGGCAAAATACGAAGCATCACAAGCCCAGGTTAGGGCTGCTGAAGCTTCGCTTGAAAATGCCAAAGTAGAATATGGCTATACGAGGGTATATGCCCCATTTGATGGATTGGTGGGAATCTCCAATTTTAGAGTAGGCGATTACGTCACCAGGTCAGGTACCACTTCCGTATTGACGACCATATCCAGTATCGGTGCAGTACGGGTAAGATTTCAGATCAGCGAAAGGGAATACCTCAGGTTGACACAAATGACTACTGAAGAATTGGAGACGGCCAAGAAAAACATTCAACTCATCATGGCGGACGGTTCACTTTATCCTGAGACCGGCGAAGTTGATTTTGCTGACCGGGAGGTAGACCCAAAAACAGGTACGCTGACCATTGAGGCAAGATTCCCTAACCCAAGAGGAATATTGAGACCGGGGCTTTTTGTAAAATCAAGGGTTTTAATCAAAACATTCCCCAATGCCATTCTGATCCCGCAACGTGCAGTGATGCAGTTACAGCATATTTCCAGGGTAATTATTGTCACAGATTCGAGTTCCATAAAAGCGATTCCTGTCGTAACAGGTCCAAAATACGAGGATGGATGGATCATTACCAAAGGTATAAATGCAGGTGATAGGATAGCCATCGTTGGATCTGCAAGTTTGACACCGGATGCCAAAATAGAGGTAGTCGAACAAAAATGGCCGGAGAACTCTCCCAATCAATAAAATCAAAACCTTAAACTGAGACCAGTTTTTATGAGTGAATTTTTCATCCGAAGGCCAATAGTTGCAATGGTAATTTCGATCCTGATGATCATCATGGGATTGATTACCCTCCGTGGAATACCTGTTTCCAAATATCCTGAAATCACCCCGCCGATGGTTCAGGTCACCACCAATTATACCGGTGCCAATGCCGTCAACGTAGAACAGGCAGTTGCCACCCCTATCGAACAGCAAGTAAATGGGGTAGAAAACATGCTTTATATGAAATCCATCAATGCGGCAGATGGAACAATGATTCTTCAGGTTTCTTTTGAGGTGGGCACTGATTTGGACAATGCCAACATGCTGACCCAAAACAGGGTATCCCAAGCCACGGCAAAAATGCCGACAGAAGTCAAGAATTTTGGGGTTACGACCAAGAAATCATTGGTTTTTCCTTTGATGCTCGTTTCTCTTACTTCTCCCAACAAAACTTATGACGGACTTTTCCTGAATAACTATGCGAATATCAATATCGTCGACCAACTGAAGCGACTCAAAGGCGTTGGAGACGTTTTCCTATTTGGTGGGGCTGATTATTCGATGAGGATATGGTTGAATCCCGATCAACTCACCAAACTCGATCTCACGGTAAATGATGTTTCCAATGCTGTCAGAAAGCAAAACGCCATATCTCCCGGCGGAAAATTCGGAGCAGCCCCTACCCCGCCGGGTGTCGATTACACCTACACGGTTGCGCTGCAGGAAAGATTGGTGACAGAGGAGGAATTCGGCAATATCATCGTCAAATCTGATGAAAAAGGATCTATAGTCAGGTTGAAAGACATCAGCAGAATTGAATTGGGAATGGACAATTACAGTTCTTCAAGTAGGCTGAATGCAAATTCTGCCTCAACAATAGTCGTATTTCAAATCCCCGGTTCCAATGCCCTTGAGGTGTCCGAGGATGTGAAAAACACCATGAATGATTTGGTTAACTATTTTCCTGAAGACCTCCAATATGAAGTATCATTGAATACTACCCGGGCAATTTCTGTCGGTATAGAAGAAATTATCCATACACTCTTTGAAGCGGTATTTTTGGTGATTTTGGTGGTGTTCTTATTCCTTCAGGATTGGAGGGCCACTTTGATTCCCTTACTGACAGTGCCGGTTTCTTTGTTGGGCACCTTTATCATTTTCCCTCTTTTAGGATTTTCGGTCAATGTTTTGTCTTTGCTCGGTTTGGTTTTGGCCATTGGACTTGTGGTGGATGATGCGATTGTGGTCGTGGAGGCGGTCATGCACAACATCGAACATGGCATGAAACCAAAAGAAGCCACCCAAAAAGCCATGAAAGAAGTAGGCGGTCCGGTGGTTGCCATAGCCCTGATTCTTGCAGCTGTATTTGTGCCTGTAGCTTTTGCAGGAGGAATCACAGGTCGTTTGTATCAGCAATTCGCCATCACCATTGCCATTTCAGTTTTGTTTTCTGCATTCAATGCCTTGACACTTAGCCCGGCGCTTTGTGCCCTACTTTTAAAGCCAAAGAAAGAGTCGAATAGTGGGTTGCAAAGGTTCTTCAATGGTTTTAATCGGGTATTTGACAAATTCACTTTGGGATATACAGGTGTTGCCGGGATTGTGGCCAGAAAATCAATCCGCTCGGCGATGATCATCGGGGTTGTCATGGTCTTTGTTGTTTTGTTGGGCAAAGGAATTCCTGGAGGATTTTTACCGGAAGAAGACGAGGGTTACTATTTGGTCAATATCCAATTGCCGGATGCTTCTTCTATAGAAAGAACTGACCAAGTGGCTAAAAAAGTTGAAAATATTCTTTCCGGATTTGAAGAAATCGAATATTCCACCATGGTATTGGGGTACAGTTTGATCTCAGGTTCTTATTCTACCAACAATGCTTTTGTGTTTATTTCATTGAAACCTTGGGATGAGCGTAAGCGAACATCAAAGGAATTGGTAGCTGCAACCAATTTTGCCTTCCGAAATTTGGTGTCAGAGGCATCGGCCATTGCTTTTGGACCGCCTCCGATCGAAGGTCTTGGAACCTCTGCCGGATTTACCCTACAGCTTCAGGACAGATCCGGGAACACACCACAGTATTTGGATGAACAGGCGCAGCTGTTTATTGCAGAGGCCAAGAAGAGACCTGAAATAGGCAATATTTTCACCCTCTTCCGGTCCAATGTTCCTCAAAAGAAAATCAGGATAGATTATGACAAAGCAGAAAAACTTGGCATTGACCTATCCGAAATTACCAGTACCATTTCTACATACTTGGGAAGTGCGTACCTGAATGATTTCAACAGATTTGGCAGGCAATACAAGGTCTTTGTACAAGCTGAAGGGGAAGATCGTCTCGACCCCTCCGATTTGTCCAAATATTATGTAAGGAGTAAGAAAGGCGAAATTATTCCCTTGGGTACGGTCACCACTGTGGAAGATATTTCAGGACCAGCCACTACAAACAGGTTTAACATGTACCGTTCGGCTGAAATCTCAGGAGCGCCGAAGGCCGGATTCAGCTCTTCGCAAGCCATCAAGGCTTTGGAAGAAGTGGCTGCCGGGCTACCAAAAGAACTCAGCATCGCATGGAGCAACATGTCCTATCAGGAAAAAGCCGCTGAAGGCACCGGAAGTACCATGTTCTTGATGGCTTTGGTCTTTGTTTTTCTGATTCTCGCTGCGCAATATGAAAGTTGGAAATTGCCTTTCAGCGTATTGCTTGGTGTTCCTGCGGCTATCCTTGGGGCCTATCTCGGTTTGTGGTTGGGAGGTTTTTGGAGCTCAAGCTATGTCAACAATGTATTTGCCCAAATCGGATTGGTAATGCTCATCGGTCTCACTGCCAAAAACGCCATCCTGATTGTGGAATTTGCGAAGATGGAATATGAAGGTGGAACGCCACTGTTGGAAGCTGCACTTAAAGCTGCAAAACTCAGGCTGCGACCGATCATCATGACATCCCTTGCTTTTATGCTAGGGGTAGTTCCTTTATTGACTGCCTCTGGCGCAGGCTCGGAAGCCCGAAAAGTCATGGGAATGGCGGTATTCAGTGGGACCTTGATCGCTACCATAATCGGAGTCATTGTGGTTCCGGGATTATATGTACTCATTGAAAGCATCGGAGCAAAAAAGAAAAAATCAGATGCACCTATTTCACCATCAGAACCGGCACATTAATATGAAGAATATATATTTTCTCCTGTTTGTCCTGATTGCTTCATATGGCTGTGCGGTAGGACCAAGATATTCCCGACCTGAAACCCAAAAGCCTGTTGGCTATGTACAAGCTATATCCCAAACTGATTCTATCACAAATCTGAAGTGGTGGGAGGTTTACCAGGACAGTTTGTTGCAAAGTCTGATACAAACTTCGATTGATTCTAACCTGGACCTGATGACGGCTGTTTACCGGGTTGAAGAGGCCAAGGCAATCTTGGGCTACAACAAAGCAAACCTTTATCCTTTCCTTGATTACAGTGCGATGGGAAGGACTACTGAATTCAGAAATTTATCCGAACAGGCAGGAGTAACTTTTTCACCCAATATGGTGGGATTGTTGGGCAATGTGTCATGGGAAATCGACCTGTGGGGTAAGCTCCGCCACGCCAACCGTGCTGCCTTCGCGGAATTGATGGCAACAGAAGAATCAAAGAAATCATTGTACATCAGTTTGGTCGCTCAGGTGGCAGAACTGTATTTCAGACTTCGTGGTTTGGATGAAAGGCTTGAAATCGCCCAACGCGCCTATGAAACCCGCTTGGAATATTTGGAAATTATCACCGCCCGCTTTGAAAAGGGGAATGTGTCTGAATTGGATAAACTACAGGCAGAGCAAATAGCTGCTGTTGCAAAAGCGCAGATATACAGCCTTGAGCGAAATATCATCCTCACCGAAAATGCCTTTAATGTCTTGTTGGGAAGAACATATATTCCGATATCTAGGGGCTTAGAAAATAACCAACAGCAGTTGCCTTTGGAAATCCCTAGTGGATTGCCTTCTGAATTGCTTGAAAGAAGACCCGATATCAAGATTGCTGAGCAGCAATTGATTGCACAGACAGAGCGAATAGGTGTTGCCGTTGCTTTGAGGTTTCCATCTCTCAGCTTGACAGGATTATTGGGTGTGGCAAGTCCCCAAATCTCAACATTGTTTGGCAGTCAGGCAGGACTTGGAGTTCTCTCCGGGCAATTGGCAGGTCCTTTTTTCAGGTTTGGACAAAACAAAAGACGGGTAGAAGCTGAAAGGGCCAAAGCAGTACAACTCGGATTTCAATATGAAAAAACCCTTTTAACGGCATTTGCAGAAGTTGAAAATTCCTTGGCAGAAATCAGGACTTACAGCAATGAATTTGAAGCAAGGAAAACCCAAGTCGCGGCCACCGAAAAATCCTTGATGCTCTCCAAGGCGCTTTATGACAATGGCTATACCTCATTCCTGCAGGTACTTGATGCAGAAAGGGAGTTTTTCAATTCAGAATTTGAAAAATCATTGGCTTTGGAAAATCAGCTTGTTTCCACTGTCAGATTGTATAAAGCATTGGGAGGTGGTTGGTAGGATTTACCGACCATTTCTTTTTTCTTTTTGAAATGGAGATTGGTGTAGCGTCATCCTGAGGCCTTCACATTTTAAAATGTTCAGAAAAGGAATGACGTTGGTGTTGCGTCATTCTGAACCGCAGCTTGCGAAGGTGAAGAAACTCATTATTCTTTGAGACTCTTCGCTACACTCCAAATAACAGAAATGGAATTTTCCCCTTCGACAAGCTCAGGGACCTGAGATTCGGGGTTTGGAGGGGGAGGAGGAAAAAGCGGCTGCGCCGCTTTTTCCTCCTCCCCCTTTCTCAAGCACAACCTCGGTGGCCGATCCCGATCGCTATCGTGGACGAGGCCAAAATAAAATCGTTTCAAAGTCATTCCTTTTCTGAATGTTTTTTTGAAAATGTTTGAGACTCATAGTGACGGCTCCGACAAATTCGTCATTGTTACCGGGCTTGGTTTGGTTTTGTCAAGCCATGACTGACACCATATCAAGGACTTTTCTTCCCAAAGTGAAATCTCCTGAAATATCAACTTGACCCAAAACTTCATCCGGCCGAAGGTTTTTGCAAAAAAGTTTCCAAGCTATTTTATCTTCTAATTGGACAATGGAAGTCGGCGGGTTTCCTCCCTGATTGAGTAACTTCCAATGATCTTGGTTTTTTTCAAGCCACCAAGATTTTGTAAACTCTCCGGAAATCCTGACTTCTATCACGGTGCCATTTGCTGCATTTTCTTTGGCAAACGTAAAAGGCAAAGCCATCATGAAAGTGTCCATCAAAGGTTCAAAAAATCTCTTTTCCAAAAGTCCCTTTTTGCCAACCGCATCCCTGATTTGCTGTTGGTGATGCCATTTTTCGGTGTATTCCCTTGCGAGATGCATCCAATTCAAGCTCTTCTCCTCCCCTGCCCACGCCACTGAAAATATCGCTTCTTCCATATCAGGAAGGCCCACATAATACTCAGAAACCTCTTTCCCTCTACTTTCCAATAGTGAAATCAAAACATTTGGACTTAGCATCTTGGTGGCTTTGATCCAATCTGCATTCAATTGGTTGAGCCAAGTGACCAAGTCATCATAGCCATTGATCTTGGGAGGTTTTTCGCCAACATGTTTATCTCTTTGGATGCTTAAAGTGCGCAGGTTGGTATCCAATAAATGGGCAGCTACATCCTTCACATTCCAAAGTTTGGCTGAAGTAGGTTTTCCCCAATCGGAAGGTTCCAGACTTTTAAGCAAGTCAATCAGCAGGATGTCCAATTCATGGAAAAGATGTTTTACTTCAATCATAACCGTATGTGCTACAATGGATTGGCAGCCACTCCTTCAAAAGTGATTTTAACTGGCTTGATAAAACCCTTTTCGTCAAATTCCATTTTGTCGATGCAGGTTACCCGGTGATTCCCGTCTGTTTCACCCAATGGCCTCCTGTGGTAAACCATATAGTATTGGTCGGACTTGGGTTCGAACAAAACCGAATGGTGTCCTGCCCCTGTAGCTACTTCAGGATCCTGCTCGAGCACCACTCCGATTCTTTCAAACGGTCCAAAAGGGCTATCTGAAATCGCATAGGCTACTTTGTAATCAGGACCTGTCCAACCCCCTTCCGACCACATGAAGTAATATTTGTCATCGCGTACAAACATAAATGGTCCTTCGACATAACTTTCCGGAGTCACTTCTTTGTAATATTCTCCATTTTCAAAAGGAAGCAGGCCGGTAAATTCATCATTCAATCTGACCACATTACACTTGCCCCAACCTCCATAATACATCAAAAAACTGCCGTCTTTATCTTTGAAGATGAACTGATCAATTGGCTGCGCACCGTTTACGATATCATTGATCAAGGGCTTACCAAGCAAATCCTTAAATGGTCCCTGAGGTTGGTCGGCGACTGCCACACCGATGCCTCCTACCTGACCTTCGTGCACATCGTTGGCAGCAAAGAAAAGGTAATACTTCCCTTTATTTTCAATTACGCCGGGTGCCCACATCGCTGAATCAGCCCATTGGACCATCGCGGTGTCGATGATCCGCTCATGTTTGGTCCAATTGATCAGGTCTTTGGAAGAAAAACAATCCATGAAAACCTGTTTGGAAAACTTGTCAGAGTAAGTTGGGTAAATCCAGTATGTATCACCGTAGATGATAGCCTCCGGATCGGCATACCATCCTTCAAAAATCGGATTGCCAGAGAGTTGGATGTTGGTAGATTTTTTCTCGGGAGAGCAAGATATAATTGCGACTATTATGAATATAAAAATTAAACAAAACCTAAAGAGATTATTTTTCATGATGTCCAATTCTCAATTTCTATATTTCTTTTGAACTTTTTGTTGATTCCCAAGCTCCAAAAAGCTCCTTCCTAGAATCCTCAGTTTTACTTTTTCGCCTGTAGATCGGTAATCTACATTAAATCTTGCCTCCAAACTGAAATGCCCGATACATCGGTCTTCCGTCTTCCGTCACACTTGAAGAATAACATAGAGTTACAGGCAAAGAAACGGATAACCATATAAAATTATTTATACAACTCCCCATGTAGTTTTTTCAAAACATCCACAGGCATCTTGATCACTTTCCGGTCGTAAGTCATGACTCCGTTGGTTTCTATTTCGACATCGGTAGTTTGGGTGTAAACTGCGGCTGCCAAGCCCATTGGAATCAGGTCTTGCAGGTCTTTCATCAGGATTTTATACCTGTCCAACAGTTCTTCTTTGGACTTGAAACTTTGGTATCCCCAATTGTCTTTTTCTTGCCATGTATGCCCTTCTACCGGTAATCCCAACCCGCCAAACTCTCCTAAAACCAGAATCTGGATCTTGCCAAACAAGTCAGCAGAAGGCATCACCGGATCCGGATAGTTGTGCACGTCCAAGATATCACCTGCGATTTTTGCACCTTTCAACTCAAAATTGCCCCCACTGGCACTGTTGACCAATCTCGTGGGATCATAGGATTTGGTCCAATCGGATATTTCATGGGTTTTGAACTGTCCCCAAGCTTCATTGAACGGCACCCAAACCACGATGGAAGGAAAGTTGTAATTGGCATCAATGATGGCTTTCCATTCCTTTTTGTAAATGGCTTCGGATTCCGGTGTCCTTTCCCGATCAGTCCCTTTTCCGATTACGCCCAACTTTTGTTCCCATCTATTTCCCATATCCCCGCTCGGCATGTCCTGCCATACCATGATCCCCATCTTGTCACAATGGTAATACCACCTTGCCGGTTCGACCTTGACATGCTTTCTGATCATGTTGAAGCCCAATTCTTTTGTCTTGAGGATATCAAAAGCCAATGCTTCGTCAGTAGGCGCAGTATACAATCCATCCGGCCACCAACCCTGATCCAAAGGACCATAGTGGAATACCTGTTGGTCATTTAATGCAAAACGCTGCATTCCTTTGGAATCATAAACAATGGAAACCTTTCTCAAGGCGCCATAGGAAGTAACTTTGTCAAGGACCTTTTTACCTTTTTGCAAGCTGATTTCAAAGTCATATAGGTGTGGATTCTCCAACGACCAACTGATAGGGTTTGGGATTTTAAGGATTGATTCTTTTCCAAAACTCCCGGTACTTTCAGCGACTTTGCCCCCTTTGTCCATCGCAGTAATTTTATAAGTCAAAGTCGGATCTGAAGTATTGGCATTTATGGAAAATTGAAAAGTCCCTTTGTCCCAATCCGGTGTGGTTTTGATGTGGCTGATATAGGTAGTTGGAACAATTTCCAACCACACAGTCTGCCAAATGCCTGTTACAGGTGTATACCAAATCCCTCTGGGTTGGTTGACTTGCTTTCCGCGAGGCTGAGGGCCTTTGTCACTAGGATCCCAAACCCTTACCGTGATTTTTTGATCCACACCTTTGGCTAGAAAATCAGTGATGTCAAATGAAAAAGGGTCGTATCCTCCCTGATGTTTGCCTACGGATTTTCCATTGACAAAAACCTCTGATTCCCAATCCACTGCTCCAAAGTGAAGCAAGATCCTGCCTTTTCTCTCCGAATTGGACAACTGAATGACCTTGTCGTACCACAATTCCTTTTCTGCGCCAACCGCTTTGGTCACACCCGAAAGGTAAGATTCGACAGGAAATGGAACAGTGATCTTCCCATCAAAAGTTACCGGAGCTCCATTTCCTTTTTCCAAAATAGCGTAATCCCATTGGCCGTTGAGATTTCTCCAACTTCCTCTGACCATCTGAGGCCTTGGATATTCTGGATGCGGCGCATTGGAATCCACATTTTCGGCCCATGGAGAGAGTATGGGTTTGGTATTGATCTGCTGTGCAAATGAGGGTGAATATGATCCTAAAAGAAATATCAGGATGAAATTGAAAAAACTTAGAGATTTGGTTTTCATAGGTTTTATTTTGGGAGGATTGTTAACAAGAATTCTATGGATTGGATTTCAATATAACAGAAACCAAGTCAAACTGAAAGAAAGAAATTCCCAAAAGGATGTAGCAGGATTTTGGAGGAGCATTTCTTCACTTGGGAGTATTGGCTCAAACACCTTATTTCCCTTTTGTCAATTCCGGGAATTTTATTCTTTTATAATTTTTTACCTTGTTAAAATAAAGTTTGACAATAACCAACTCGAAATCGATTGCGTAATTTAGAACTTGATAACCTTGAAAATGACCTTGTTTTTAAGGACTTTGGTATCTGAAACAAACCCCAATTTTATAATGAGAATCTCAATTCAATTTCTATTTCTAGTATGTTTAACAACAATTTTTTCCTGTGATCAAAAGGAAAACAAGACAATGGATGGGTGGACCGAATTATTTAACGGTGAAGATCTTAAAGGATGGAAAATCTTAGGCGGAGAGGCAGAATACAAAATCGAGAACGGCGAAATAGTGGGTTATGCAAAAGCAAATACGCCCAATACTTTTTTGGTCACAGAGCAGGAATTTGGTGATTTTGTTTTGGAGCTTGATCTTAAAATAGAGGATTTGTCAAGCAACTCAGGGGTCATGACAAGGGGACAATATGATCCTGCTGGAAAAGATGGCAAAGGTTTGGTCTTTGGTTATCAGATTGAGGCTGATCCGACCGACAGGGCTTGGTCAGGTGGTTTGTACGATGAAGCAAGAAGAGGTTGGATTTATCCTCTGGATCTGAATCCGGGTGCGAAGTCAGCTTTCAAATTGAATGAATGGAATTCCTATAAAATTGAAGCCATAGGGAATGAAATTAAAACATGGGTAAACGGACAGGAAGTTGCCTATGTGGTAGATGACATGGACGCAAAAGGTTTTATTGGCCTTCAGGTCCACAGTATAAAAAAGCCGGAGGATGAGGGAAATAAAACCTATTTCAGAAATGTAAGGGTCAAAACTGAAAACCTGACCCCTACTCCCTTCACCGGGGATATTTTTGTAGTCAATACAAGGCTGAATGAATTGACTGAATTGGAAAAAGCCCAAGGATGGAAATTGCTATTTAACGGACAGAATGCTGATGGTTGGAAAAGTGCCAACAAAGAAACATTTCCTGAAAAAGGTTGGCATATCCAAGATGGAATTTTAAGAGTAGAAAGTGCCGATGGCGGCGAATCCAGTAATTTCGGAGACATCGTAACTGTTGACAAATACAGCACTTTTGACCTAGCTTTTGATTTCAAATTTACCGAAGGGGCGAATAGCGGTTTGAAGTATTTTGTCACACTAAATGAACAGACTTCCGGTTCGGCTATTGGTTTGGAATATCAAATCCTGGATGATAAAAACCATCCTGATGCCAAAATGGGAATTGATGGAAACAGGACATTGGCTTCCCTTTACGACCTGATTAAGGCTGATAAGAAGGTAAGTCCTGTGAAAGGACCCGGAGAATGGAATAAAGGCCGTGTTGTGGTGTATCCCGACAACAAAGTCGAGCATTATCTCAACGGGGTTAAAGTACTCGAATACGTCAGGGGCTCGGAGGAATACAAAAAACTGGTCGCCATCAGTAAATATAAAATCTGGGAAAATTTTGGTGAAGCACCCGAAGGCCATATCCTGCTGCAGGATCACGGAAATGAAGTACATTTCAAAAACATAAAAATCAAGGAACTGAAGTAATTAACCCAATAACCATGGACAATAATAAAAACAACCGAAGGGAATTCATCAAAAAAGCAGCTTTGGCCACAGCAGGGGTTTCCTATTTGGGAGCAGTTGGTTTCTCAGCCAAAAGCTACGGGAACATTATCGGTGCCAATGACCGTCTCAATGTCGCCATAGCAGGCTTGGGAAGGAGACTAGGTGCTTTTTATGAACCGATTGCGATGCCGAAAAGCAATGTCCGCCTAGTTACGCTTTGCGATGTCATGAAATCCCAAAGAGACAATGCTGCTGCAAGTTTTTCCAAGCACATCGATTATTCACCCAAACTTGAAAATAGCATCATAAAAGTCATTGAAGACAAGGAAGTCGATGTCCTGATCAATGCTACCCCTGACCATTGGCATGCGCCGGGGACATGGATGGCAGTGGAAGCCGAAAAACATGTCTACGTGGAAAAACCTTGCAGCCACAATCCTTGGGAAGGTGAGTTATTGATTGCTTATAAAAACAAGTACAACAAGGTAATCCAAATGGGTAACCAACAGCGGTCCTCTGACCATACCATTGAAATCATCAATCAGATTCATAATGGTATTATAGGTAAAGCTTTTAGAGCCGTTGCTTTTTATATCAATGGCCGGGGCGAAGTTCCCTTGCAGACGGCAGCCAATCCACCTGAAGGATTGGATTGGGAGTTATTCCAGGGACCGGCACCAAGGAGAAGTTATACCCACAATACATGGGATTATAACTGGCATTGGTATGGTTGGGATTATGGGACAGCCGAAACAGGAAACAATGCCACCCATGAGTTGGACGTGGCACGTTGGGCACTTCAGGTGGAATACCCCAAGCATGTGACCGTAGATTCAGGCAAGTACCATTTTGTCAACGACGGTTGGACGATGTATGATACAATGCTTGCTACTTTCAAATTTGAGGGTGACAAGACCATCCTTTGGGATGGAAAAAGCAGAAACAACTACGCCACTTATGGCTCTGACAGGGGAACGATCATCTATGGTTCTGAGGGTTCTGTATTTGTCAACAGAGAATTGTACAGGCTATTTGACCGCAATGGCAAGCTAATCAAAGAAGTCAAAACCGGAAATGTCGAGGGAAGCACCAACTTGGGCGGCGGCGGAGATATGACTACAGTCCATGTGACAAATTTCTTTGAAGCCATCAGAGGTAAAGAGAAGCAAAACTCTACCATCGATGAAGGTGCTGTCAGTACTTTGCTTTGTCATTTAGCAAATATCTCCCACCGAATCGGGGAAAACTTCGAATGTGATCCTACAAACGGTCACATCAAAAATAAAAAAGGAATGGAGCTTTGGTCTAGGCAATATGAAAAAGGCTGGGAACCTAAATTGAAAATCTAATTTCTCACATGAACCTATTTAACTGCCCTATCGGAAAATTCTGATAGGGTTTTTTTATGGATTTCTCAGTTTGATGATTCTCTAAAATCTATTTGTGAAGGCATTTGGATAACCTTGTTTTCAAAGGCCGGCTGGTTGGGTTTGGTAAGTTTTTTCATGAGTAGCTTGGCCATTTCTGATCCAATCTCAAAGGCCGGCTGGGAAATGGTGGTTAATGACGGTTTTAATAAACCTGCGATTTTCATATTGGAAAAACTTACCATTTTAAAATCCTTTGGCATTTCAAGTTTTGTTTCGCGAGCTGCATGGTAAGTTGCAATGGCTAACTTTTCCACAGAAGCCAAAATTCCATCCGGTCTATCCAAGCCGTATAGAATCTTGGCAATCAGTTTGATATTGGCCTCCTCGGATTGACTGCATTGGACAATCCAATTTTCTTCATAGGGCAAGCCAAATTTCTTGAGTGCATCCTGATATCCACGCAACCTTTCTCTCCCTATTGATATTTCTTTTGACAACATTAAAAAGAATATTCTTTTGCAACCCCTTTCGATTAGGTGGATAGTGGCTTTAAATCCATTCTCATAATCGTTGCTGATAAATTTTGTAGTCGGGATTTCCTGACATATCCGGTCAAAAAATATCAGCGGCACTCCTTTTGAATAAACTGTCTCCAAATGGTCTATTTTCTTTGTCTGACTGGAAACAGACATCACGATCGCATCGACCCTTCCATTTAACAGGTAAGAGACTATTTTTCTTTCCGTTTCCACATTTTCATGGGTACTGTAGACCAAAAGATGGTAGCCATATTCTTGGGTGATTTCTTCAATACCATCTATCACCTGACTAAAAAAATTATTGATCCTTTCGGGGATGATGACCGCAATTGTTTTACTCTTCTGTTCCCGAAGACTTCTTGCAAATGGGTTTGGCTGGTAATTGAGCTCTTTCGCCATTGCTACGACCCTCTCTTTGGTCGGTTGGCTGATTTCATAGCTGTCATTGA
This sequence comes from Cognataquiflexum rubidum, assembly GCF_022538115.1. GTDB lineage: Bacteria > Bacteroidota > Bacteroidia > Cytophagales > Cyclobacteriaceae > Cognataquiflexum > Cognataquiflexum rubidum. The sequence continues at coordinate 104,543 of NZ_JAKZAL010000004.1, forward strand.
GCGCTCTGGAGACCGTTGAGGGGGAGAGTTTCAATTTTGCAGCGAGGTATTTGATGTTAACTTCTGCCATTTTTTCTTTGCAAAGAGTAATTCATTTTTAAAATAACCATCCTTTTTTCGATTAAGCAAACTAACCACAATTCCTTGATCTTTACAGTTAAAATTGAACCTTTGACCCGAAATCGTTTGCATCAAAAATTGAAGAATGGTTAATTGGAATTCTCTTTATTGGATTAAATTGACATTATCTTTGTAATCCTTGAAACCCATGCCTGTGTCAATGTCAAAAGTAAGCCCATCATTTATAACAGAAGATTTTTTGCTGGAAAATAAGTATGCAAAGATTCTATACCATGACTACGCTGCCGGTCAACCCATCATTGATTACCACAATCATTTGGCTCCGGATCAAATAGCAGAGAATAAAATTTTCGAAAACATCACTTCCATTTGGCTGGCAGGTGATCATTATAAATGGAGGGCAATGCGTGCTTTGGGTATTTCCGAAGAATACATCACAGGAAAGGCAAGTGATTGGGAAAAATTTGAAAGATGGGCCTATGCCGTTCCCTATACCATGAGAAACCCGCTATACCATTGGACCCATTTGGAACTGATGCGGTATTTTGGAATACATCATACACTGAATCAAAACAATGCAAGGGATATATATGAACTGACCAGCAGTCAACTTCAATCTCCCGAATTCAGTACCCAAGGATTGCTGTCAAAAATGAATGTGAAGGTGGTCTGCACTACGGACGATCCTACCGACAGCCTGATCCATCATCAGAATTTTGCCAAACAAGGAACAGGTTTAAAAATGAAACCGGCTTTCCGGCCTGATAAAGCCTTTGCGGTCGAAAATCCCTTGACTTACCACAGCTATATCGAAAAGCTATCTGCAGCCTCTTCTATTTCCATCAATTCCTTCGATGATCTTTTGGCAGCACTTCAAAACAGGATAGAATTTTTTCATCAGGTGGGTGGAAGACTTTCGGATCATGGTTTGGAAAGCCTGTACTTTGAACCGGATTCAAATCTTGATTTGGATACCATATTCAAGAAAGCAATTTCGGCACAAGTTCTGAGCAAAGAAGAAATCTCATTCTTCAAATACCGGACATTGATAGAATTGGGAAAAATGTACCATGCCAAAGGTTGGGTACAACAGTTCCATTTGGGTGCTTTGAGAAACAACAACACCAGAAGTCTTACCAAATTGGGACCTGACACCGGATTTGATTCCATCGGGGATTTCAGTCAGGCTTCTGCCCTGTCGGGATTTCTCAATGAATTGGATAAATCCGACCAATTAGCCAAGACCGTCATCTACAACCTCAATCCATCAGACAATGAAGTAATCGCTACCATGGCAGGCAATTTCAACGATGGAAGTATCAAAGGAAAAATTCAGTTTGGGTCGGCTTGGTGGTTTTTGGATCAAAAAGACGGCATGGAAAAACAGATCAATTCCCTGTCTAATATTGGCTTGATATCCTGTTTTGTCGGGATGCTTACTGATTCCAGAAGTTTTCTTTCCTTTCCGCGGCATGAATATTTCCGAAGGATTTTATGCAACCTATTTGGAAGGGATATCGCAAATGGAGAATTACCAAATGATGAGCAGTGGATCGGGAAAATCATCTCAGACATCTGTTACAATAATGCCAATGAGTATTTTGATTTCGGTAATTAACCAAAACCAGCATGTTTGATATCACAGATAAAAAAATAATCATTACCGGTGCCACCGGAGTTTTAGGCGAAGCGATGGCTTTTCACCTAGCTAAGGAAGGTGCCAACGTGTTAGTTATTGGCAGGACAGCATCAAAAGTTGAAAAATTGGTCAGCGAAATCAGGTCTAGAAATGGGAAAGCAGATGGGTTTTTAGCGGATGTGACCAAAGAGAATCAAGTGGAAGCTGCCGCCCGACAGATCCAATCAAGATATCGAACCGTTGATATTCTTATCAACCTTGCGGGAGGAAACTTACCCGGTGCTGTGGTCAGACCGGATCAGACGATAGGTGAATTGTCCGTTGAGGCTGTAAAAAATGTCATGGATTTAAATTATCAGGGCACATTCATTCCTATCAAACATTTTATTCCATTGATGCTGCCTAACAGTAAGGGGAATATCATCAATATCTCCTCCATGGCGGCGAGCAGACCGATGACCCGAGTGATGGGTTATGCATCTGCCAAAGCTGCTATCGATAACCTGACCAAATGGATGGCAGTGGAGCTCAACACCAAATATGGACCTGACTTCCGGGTCAATGCCATTGCTCCCGGATTTTTTCTGACTGAGCAAAACAGGTCATTGCTCACAGAAGGAGACGGAAGCCTTACCCAAAGAGGAAATCAGATCATCAACCACACGCCAATGGCCCGATTCGGAAAACCCGAGGACTTGTTGGGAACACTTCAGTGGCTTTGTTCTGATGCTTCAAAGTTTGTGACAGGGACAATTATCGCAGTCGATGGAGGTTTCAGTGCTTATTCCGGGGTGTAAAAAGACGCAAGATATAAGACAAAAGACTCAAGATGTGAGATTTGAGACAAAGATTAATCTTGATTGAACAAAGTATTAAGTACCAAGTACCAAGCCTCCTGACAACGCGAAGCAGACAACAATTACAACAACTACAACATTTCCAACCACTACAACCATTACAACCACTACAACAATTACAACCCTTACTACAAAATACTATGGCTTATAAAATGGAGCAAACCATGCGTTGGTATGGTCCCAAAGATCCGGTGAGTTTGGCAGATATCCGTCAGGCAGGTGCCACAGGAATTGTATCTGCCCTTCACCATATCCCAAACGGAGAAATTTGGACCAAAGAGGAAATCAGAACGCGAAAAAATACCATCGAATCAGCAGGCTTGAAATGGTCTGTGGTGGAATCTGTTCCCGTCCATGAAAACATCAAAACCAAGTCAGGGGATTTCCTAAGAAACATAGAAAATTACAAAACCACCTTAGAAAACCTTGCTTCAGAAGGCATCCAAATCGTCTGCTATAATTTTATGCCGATTTTGGATTGGACGAGGACAGAATTGGCATGGACACTTCCCAATGGCGCAAAGGCGCTTCGGTTTGAGAAAAAGGAAGTCGTGGCCTTCGATTTGTTTATGTTGAAAAGAAAAGGTGCCGAAAAGGAATATACTCCACAGGAAATCCAAAAAGCCAAAGAATTTTTTGAAAACGCTTCTGAAGAAACTCTCAAAAGGGTGAATGACAATATCCTCAAAGGTCTTCCTGGATCTGAAGAAGGCTATACCATGGAGCAGTTTCAGGCCGCTTTGGACTCTTACCAAGGAATCGGACATGCAGAGTTAGAGAGAAACCTTCAACTTTTTTTGGATGCAATACTGCCGATTGCTGAGAAAAACGGGGTCAAAATGGCCATACATCCCGATGACCCTCCTTTTGATGTTTTTGGATTGCCAAGAGTGATGAGTACCGCAAAGGATATGAAAAGGCTCATTTCGGATAATAACAGCCCAAATAATGGATTTACTTTCTGCACAGGATCTTATGGTGTCAGAGCGGACAATGACCTTCCTGCAATGGTTGAAGCGTTTGGAGACCATATCCATTTTATCCACCTCAGAAGCACAAGAAGGGACGTCGATGGCAACTTCTATGAAGATGACCACTTGACCGGTGATGTACCCATGGAAGCAGTGATCCATCAAATTCTGAAAGTCCAGCAAAAACGTCAAATATCCATTCCGATGCGTCCTGACCATGGTCATCAGATGTTGGATGATATCAAAAAACCGATTGTCAATCCTGGTTATACTGCAATCGGAAGGTTGAAAGGTTTGGCAGAAATCCGGGGAGTGGAAGCAGGTCTGATTTATTCAGGGATTCTCAAGTGATTTTGAGCGAGAAATTATCAGGAATCAACGCCCGATCAGTTCATCGATGATTTCATTTCTTCTATTTCTGGACATGGGAACTTTTGTTTTTCCCATGTCTATTTCATTGCCTTTTATTCCCTTGACGTGGTTTTTGGAAATAATGTAGGTCTTGTGAATCCTCAGGAATCTGTCAGTAGGAAGGTTTTCCTCCATGCTTTTCATAGTCATGAGTGTAATCAGCCGACCTTCGCCGGTGTGGATCGCTACATAATTCTCCATTCCTTCGATGTAAATGATATCCTGGAGCAAGACCCTTTTCAGGATATTATCGACTTTGACAAAAATCGATTCTTTTTGAATCGGGTTTTCTTTAGGATTTTGTCTTAGTTGGAATAAATCCTTGGCTTTGTTTACAGCTTTCAAAAACCTGCCAAAGGGATAAGGTTTGACCAAATAATCCACCACATCCAATTCAAATCCCTGTAGGGCATAATTGGGATAAGCAGTGGTCAGGATCACCATCGGTGGCGTTTGGAGAGATTTGAGAAAGTCAATTCCCGTGATTTTGGGCATTTGGATATCCAAAAACATCAGATCCAGCTTTTCAATTTTGAGCACCTCATTGGCTTCAAGGGCGTTTTCGCAGGTAGCACAAAGCTCCAAGGAATCAATTTCCCTGACATAGCTTTTCAGTCCTTCCCTTGCAAGCGGTTCGTCCTCTACAATGATTGTCCGGATTTTCATATTACTTCATTCTGATTTTCAACCTGACTTCGTAACTGTCATTTTCCGCTTTGGTTTCAATCCAATGGGATTTTGGATAGAGCAGTTCTAGCCTCCTTTTGATATTTACAAGTCCTATTCCCCCTGTATTTCTTGCATGATTTTTTTCTTTGGGTTCGGTGGTGTTGTAAAAATAAGCCAAAAGGAAACCATCCTCCAACCAAATTTTAACCTTGACTATATTGGGTCGATCGGTATGGGTGGACAGATGTTTGAAACAATTTTCAAGAAACGGAATCAGAATCAACGGGGCAATTGAAAAGTCTTCAAGATTATCGCCTTCTTCAAACGACAGTTCGAGGCGCTCCCCTTTGCGGATTTTTTCCAGTTCAATATAATTTTTGAGATACTCGATTTCCTGCTGTATTTCTATCTTTTCGGCCGAAAAATCATAAAGTTGGGAACGAAGCAAATTGGAAAGTTTGATCAAAGTATCCGATGCCAATTCGGGATTGATCCGGATCAAAACATACACACTGTTGATGGCATTGAAAAGGAAATGGGGATTGACTTGGGATTTCAGAAACTGCAATTCGCTTTCAAGTCTTTCTTTCTCTAGCAATTCATTTTTCCGATGCATTTTCCGGGTTTCAAAATATCCCTTTATCGCCAACATGATGCCTGCGGCAAAGAAATTGGAGAAGAAAAATACAGAGATGATTTGGAAAAAAGGAGCTTGAAAAAGGTCATCTGGAGATTTACCCATGATCAATGCTATTGCAGCATACATCAACAACGACAGCAATACACAAAGACCCAAAAATGAAATCAGAAATAGAAATGAACGGTCTTTCTTCAGTAATTTGGGATTGAGGAAGTATTGGGAGGTATAATAAAGAGTCGCATGCGAAAACAGATACACCGAGGTTACTTTCATAAGCAGGCTGAAGTCCTTATACATACTCTGGTATGTAAATAGCCAAAACACATAATACAACATCCAAAACAGGATATGATGGACTTTATACCGGCCTATTTTTGATAGAATACCATAGGTCCAATTTCCGAGATTTACCATTTTAAAATTTGATTAGAAACACTCTTTGCTTTACAGAAGCCCTTTTCATCCGATCTGTATCATGGTTATGCTTCAGACCAATCAAATCAAAAACTCTGCTTATGTTTCGAGGCTAAATTAACCATACTCCTATTTTTAAAATATTGGTATTGACCAAAAATAAGAATTACTTGACCAAAGGGATAATATGAAGGACAAACCAAAATAAATCACCATACCAGGATTATTTACAAGGTAAAAACGGTCTTTTTCAAAAATTTACCCAATTCAAACAGATGGTCAGGAAGTAATCTCTCTTCGTCAAATGATTTTTCTCAGTTGGTTTTCAACCTCCAATTTTGGACAAACAAAAACAAAAAACTATGAAAACCAACAAAATCAAATGGATGTTAGTGGCCTTTATTTTGGTCATCTTCCAAATGTCAACTGTTTCTGCCAACCAAGAATTGATTTCCACCACAGTTGTCGGAAAAGGAAAGCCTATAATTTTGATCCACGGTATGGCCTGTGCACCTGAAGTTTGGGATGAGTTTGTCGAAAAATATAAAACCAAAAATGAACTCCACTTGGTCAGGATCAAAGGATTTGGAAATGGAGAAAAAGGCGAAGCGAATCATTATCTGGAAGAAGTCAAAAATGAATTGATTGCTTATGTGAAGGAAAACAAACTGAATAAACCAACCCTCATTGGACACAGCATGGGCGGATTTTTGGGACTTTGGGCTGCAGCTGAGGCACCGGATGTTTTTGGCAGAATCGTGTCAGTGGACGGTGTGCCTTATTTTCCGGTTTTGGTAATGCCCGGAATCACCGCCGAGACAGCCAAAGCAGTTTCTTCCCAAATGACCACAGCCATGTCAAACATGTCACCTGAGGCTGCAAAGGCAAATCAGGAAATGATGATCGCATCCATGATTGCCACTGAAGCTAAGCGTCCTAAGGTGGTCGAAATGGGAATAAAAAGCAATCCTGCCGTCATAGGGCAAGCTTATGGTGAAATGTACACCACGGACATCAGGCCATTAATGGATAAAATCAAAGTTCCTGTCTTGGTTTTTGGTTCTTGGGCTGCTTATGAACCTTATGGCTCAACAAAAGAATCTGTTGAAAAAAATATGGATGACCAATTGAAAACCATTCCTGAATACAAGCTATTGATAGCCGAAAGCGCTTACCACTTTGTTTTTTATGACGAACCGGATTGGTTTTATTCCGAGCTGGACAAGTTCTTGGATTGATTCCAAAAAAATTTATTCGAACAAACTCCTGCTCATTTCTATATAGAACCATTAAAAAACCTATGATGCCTATTAATAAATTTAATTCAACATTAGGGATTATGGTTCGTTTTAACCTGAAGACAATGGCCCAGAATACCTTTCTGCTCATACGGAGAGTAAGGCTTTTCTTGAAGTTTAGTTGATACCTGTCATTGGATACAAAAATAAAGGGGCCTTGAGCCCCTTTATTGTTTTTTGAAAATCAAACAAGTCCTGTTGGGAAGATAAATCTGGAGTTGCTGCTTCTTATCTGTAGAATAAATAGGATTCCCTTCAATTCTTGAAAATCCTCCAAATTTTTTGTCGTCCGAGTTTAGGACGATTTTGTACTTTCCTTTTTCGGGAACTTTGAATTCAAAGCCGAAATAGGATTCGGAAACATGGAAGCAAAACGCAAAAATCAATCCCGCCCTTTCAAAAACGAGGATTTTTTTATCCGGATCCAAATGAAGCTGATTTGCGGGAGGTGAGGCCAAGACCTGATATTCAGAGACCAATTTGATCATGGCTTTATCCCAATCAAACAAATCATGGTACCGGAGGTGGTCGGTGTCCACCAAGGACCATTGCCTTCGGGCATATTGGTAGCTCCAATCATTGCCTTTTCTGGGAAAATCTATCCATTCGGGATGACCAAATTCATTGCCAATAAAATTCAGGTAGCCCTCTCCGCCAAGTGAAATGGTGATCATCCGGATCATTTTATGCAAAGCTACTCCCCTGTCCACTACGAGACTTGACTGAAGCTTTGACATGCTGGAATACATCTCTTTGTCCATCAGCCAAAAAGCAATGGATTTGTCCCCTACCAATGCCTGGTCGTGGGATTCTGCATAGGCAATGGTTTTTTCTGTTGCGGGTCTGTTGGTCAGTTCATGCCACATATTGAAAAGATCCCAATGCTCATCAGGTTGATGTTTCAGTGTTTTGATCCAAAAATCCGGAATCCCCATTGCCAATCTATAGTCAAAACCAATTCCTCCTTCGTCTATTTTCCGGCAGAGACCTGGCATTCCTGTCACTTCCTCCGCAATGGAAATGGCATTTTGTGAAAAATCATGAATCAACTGATTGGCCAATTGCAGGTAAATCAACGCATCCACATCCACACCTGCGTCGAAGTATTTTTCCAAATTGTCAAATGAAATGTTTCCATGGTGAAGGTAGATAATGGAGGTAGCTCCATCCCATCTAAAGCCATCAAAGTGAAATTCCTCAAGCCAATAGCGCACATTGGAGAGTAAGAAATGTTTCACTTCCAATTTGCCATAATCAAACAGTTTGGAGTCCCATCCTTCATGGTATCCCCTTGGACCGGGATGAAAGTATTGATGGTCCGAACCGTCAAACTCATTCAAACCTTCAAATACATTTTTGACAGCATGTGAGTGGACGAGGTCCATGACAACAGAAATTCCCATTTCATGGGCTTTGTTGATCAAAAACTTCAATTCTTCCGGAGTTCCAAACCTTGAGGTCGGACAAAAGTAATTGGAAACGTGATAGCCAAATGATCCATAATAGGGATGCTCCATCACCGCCATCATCTGAATAGTATTATATCCTGCAGCTTTGATTCTTGGAAGTATGTTTTCAGCGAATTCCATATAGGTACCCACTCCCAGTTTTTCTTGAGCCATCCCAACATGGCATTCATAGATTAGGGGTTGCCTGAGATTCTCCGTAGGGTCAAAACCCAGGTCAGTCCATAAAAATTGCTCCTCCGGAAACCAAAGCTGACCTGTAAAATCATGCGTGGCTTCATCCTGAATCACTCTCCGAATATAGGCAGGGATCCTGTCCAAGGCTCCATTTTCACCTTCGATGTGTACCTTAACGCTACTTTGATGAACAAAAGAATTTTTATATTCTTCATATGGCAAAAATATCTCCCAATCGCCTCGGTGGTCTTTTTTCATTCGATGGCTATACCTGTTCCAATGATTGAAATCACCCATCAAAAATAAGTTAAATGCTTTTGGAGCCCATTCCCGGTATACCCAGCCCTTTCTAAAGCTGTCAAAATGAATACCATAGTACTCATGTGCCCGTGCAAACTCCAAAAGGTTGCCATAACCATGGTTTATAAATTTGATCGTGGCAAGGTATCTTTCATACCGTTCTTGGATATCCTGCGCATGCGCTTCCAGCCATGGGGAATCCTTTAATATCTGTAAAACTTTAGGATTATTCACGAAAAAACCTTTTTGTAATTTTCTAATTTAATTAATATTCAAGCGGCAAACCAACTCTGAGTCTATTTAAAAATAAAAAGCATTGCCTTTGTCGCAATGCTTTGATTCCGGAAAATCATTTTTTTGAAAAGCCGAGTTTGATTTTCCTCGAAGCTTGGTTCCTTTTGGATTTTGGTCTGCAGGCCCCAAATGATCCTTTCCAGATTTTTCCTTTCCGGGATTTGATGTCTCCTTTACCCATGATTGTCAGTATTTAAGGTTGGAAAAAATCAAATTTAAAAATACTGATTGGATAACTCAATAGTAATTTTGATGGTTTTATACTTTTTCCTATCGGATAAAAAGAAATACCATGGTTGCAGCCAATGAATATCCCAATAGAAATGAAAAAAATATCGGGACGGAAAGAGAGAATTTAGTGTATTCAGGAAAATTCCTATGGCTATAGATATGGCTGACTTTTTTCAGGTACTTTTCCGGATAAATAGATAAAAAAAATAACGAGTAGGTGACGGTCAGTAGGGCAAAAGAAAAGAAGGTCTCCATAAATTGCATTTTAAATACACAAATATAGCATTCAATTCAATTCCTGCCATATGACATTAAAAATTCTTTACATTAATGTTAAGAAAATGTTACTTATTTCTGTCTTTTCAAGGAAGACTCTCTTACGATTAATTTGGTTTTGATTTCGAAGGTTTCATGGTTTTCCAAATCATGATTCTGTATCAATTCGATCAGTAGTTTCATGGATTTGATTCCCATCTCATACCCAAATTGGTCTACAGAACTTAAACCCGGACTTACCACCTCCGCGAGTTTCCAATTGCTGAATCCCATTACCCCTACCTGACCCGGAATTTGATACCCGGCACCTTTGAGGTATTTGATAACTCCCAAGGCCACAAGATCAGTAATGCAAAAAAAGGCATCCGGTGGATTGTTTCCTTCCATCAGTTCTTTGGCAAAATCAAAACCCTCCTGTTCACTTATGGCGATACAGGATTTTACCCAATTATCGGAAAACTCCATCTCATGATCCGACAACGCTTTTCGGTAGCCTTCAAATCTTTCTTTTGCATTTTTGACATTTTCTCTACCTCGGAGGTGGGCGATCCGTCCATATCCTTGGTCGATTAAATGGCTAACAGCGTGGTAGGCACCTTCGAAGTCATCTACCGTTACTTTGGGAGTGTCTAGTTGGTCTGTGATTTTATCAAATTGGATGACAGGTTTTCCTTCGGAAATGAAATCCGATAAATGATCTCCTTCCAAGGTTTCATTGGAAATGGAAATCAAGAGTCCATCGACACTTGATGCCAACATGGTGCGGCAGGCTACTATTTCATCTTTGAGCAAGTCATTCGATTGGCTGACCAATACATTGTAACCACATTTTTTTGCTTCATCGATAGCTCCGCTGATGACGGTCGAAAAAAAATGGTGAACCAATTCGGGTACGATCAGGCCTATGTTGAAGGTTCTGCTTTTCCTAAAGTTAACAGCCAAAAAATTGGGGACATAATGGTGGGCCTCAGCATATTCCTTAACTAAACGAATCGTATCTTTTGCAATGTCAGGGTGTTCTTTTAAAGCGCGTGAAGCTGTAGAAACCGATATCCCAAGTTCTTTTGCAATATCTTTCAAAGTTAATTTCCTCTTTTCTATCATCGGTTAATTTGGGTATGTACTAATATAAATGCCTTTAGCAAATATTTACTATTCCATACTTGAATTATTATTTTTTGTTTGGCCTTCAATAAAAAATAAAAGCTGATTTGGTCGGGAGATTGGATCAGAAATATAAAAAATTACATGATCTAATTAGAAAGAGTTCTATGTCAATAAGATAAAAAAAATGGTTATATACTATTGATATTCAATAATATATAACCATTAATCTAAACTAGTAAGGTCAATTCTCAATCAGCATTTCAACCCTTCGGTTGATCGTTCTTCCTTCCTCAGTATTGTTGTCTGCAATTGGCCGGGTTCCACCCCATCCTGAAGTCCTGATTCTTTCAAATTCAATTCCATTGATGGTCAGGTAGGCTCTGATTTTTGAAGCCCTTTTCATGGACAAGTCTTTGTTCAGGGACGGATCTCCTGCATTATCTGTATGGCCTTCCAATCTGATTTTGATGGTGGGATTTTCTTTGAGAAATAATACAAAATCATCCAAAACCTGGATAGACTTTGCATCTGCAAAATCAGATGTACCCCTGTTGAACTGGATATTTTCCAAGATGATAGCCGTTCCTGCTACTGCAGGCTTCAACAAAATTTCTTTTCCTTCTGATTCGATCCAGGTGTTTCTGTCTAAAAGTTGGGGAATGTACCCTTTTGCGCTGACCGTGAAATTGACCCATTGGGGATCATCCAATTCATCCCAAAGTTGCTCCTGACTTGGAATTACTTTTTTAATTCCCCTTTCATTGCTGATTTCTATTTTGTAGTCAATAGGGTTTTTGGTTTGGGCATCCAAGACTTTAACAAGTCCCCGTCTTTGTGTTGTTTTGGAAATTGAGGCATTGGGAGGAATTATTTCAGCAATAGTTTCTGTAATTCTAACCACCGTATCAACCACCATCGTTGGTATAACCGGTTTAATTGACTCGGTTTTTGTTTTCACAGAATCGGATTTTTCCAAAACCACCAAAGCTTCGGTTTTTGGCACAATCTCCTCCTGCATAATTGCTGTTGGCAGTTCGGGGATCGTGACTTCCTCTGTGGCCAGAGGTTCAATTGTCTGGAATTTGACTATGAAAAAATCCCCAAAACCTTCACTGTTTTGTGTACTGGTAAAAATTGCAGCATCCTCTTTTCCGGAGAATTTGGTATATCCCATTTCTGAGCCTTGGGTATTTGTGTATTGAATTGGCAAAGGCGCTGTCCAACTGTCCCAAGCTTTCCCTTTTCTTTGGGAATAATAAATATCTTTTCCCCTTCTGTTTTCTTTAGAATTGGATGAAAAATAAAGTGTTTGAAGATCTTCAGATAAGTATGGGGTGTGTTCTTGGGCGTAGGTGTTGATTTGAGGACCCAAGTTGAAGGGAGAGGACCAAACTGTCTCTGATTGTTTGAAACTGACATAGATATCCTCATTTCCAAAACTCCCAAAAGAAGCCATGGACATTACAAGGATGCTGCCATCTGAAGAAAGTCTGCCACTAAAATGAGTCCCATTGTTCTTAAAATTCCCCATTTCCAAAGGGCGGATATAATTCCATGAATTACCGAACCGCGAATATTGGTGTATCCCCTGTTTCTTTCCATTTTGACCACTGTGGTAGACCAATGCTGTCAAGGGATCCAAGAACCCTACGAAAACATCATTGCCTTGGGTAGATAAGTCGGGAATTCTTTGAGGCTTCTGCCAAACTCCGTTCCCGTCCATTTTGCCAAACCAGATATCCCCAAAATCAGTCGGACCTCCTGCATTTTCGGGATGTAAACCGATAGTGAAAAATAACTCGCCATTGGGTGAGAAAACCGGGTTTTGCTCATCATAAGGCGAATTCAAGAGTTTTATTGGTGTAATTTCCTGCGCGGACAGTGCTGAGTAAAGGAAAAAAGCAAGTAGGGTTAGCCCACTTGCTTTTAAAGAAATACGGATACTTGATAAGTTCATTTTATTGGTCTAGGACAATGGCAAAAATCAGCGGTGCCACAATGGTAGCATCTGATTCTATAATAAATTTTGGTGTGTCAAGTCCAAGTTTTCCCCAGGTTATTTTTTCGTTTGGCACTGCGCCGGAATAGGATCCATAAGATGTCGTAGAATCTGAAATCTGACAGAAATAACCCCAAAGAGGCACATTGTCTCGCTGAAGATCCTGATGGAGCATCGGAACAACACAAATCGGAAAATCACCAGCAATTCCCCCGCCAATTTGAAAAAATCCAACTGTACTTTCTTCGGTTGCATTTTGGGTATACCATTCGGCCAGAAACATCATATACTCAATACCGGTCCTTACAGTATGCACATTCTTCACATCGCCCGAAATAACGTGACCAGCAAACATATTGGCCAAAGTTGAATCTTCCCATCCAGGAACGATGATCGGAAGGTTTTTCTTCGCAGCTTCTAACAACCACGAATTTTTTGGATCAATCTGAAAGCTTGCATCCAGCTTACCGGATAAAAGTATCTTGTAGAAAAACTCATGTGGAAAATAGGATTCTCCGGCTTGATCTGCCTTCACCCATTCTTCCAAAATCACATTTTCGATCCTTCTCATGGCTTCCATTTCAGGGATACAGGTATCCGTTACCCTGTTCATGTGCCTGCTAAGCAGGTCCTGCTCCTGAGCAGGAGACAATTCCCTGTAATTGGGGATTCTCTCATAATAATCATGGGCCACTAAGTTGAAGACATCTTCTTCCAAGTTGGCACCTGTACAAGAGATGATTTGAATTTTATTTTGACGGATCATTTCGGCAAGCGAAATACCCATTTCAGCTGTAGACATTGCCCCGGCTAAGGTAACCATCATCTTACCATTGTTGTCCAGATGGGTCTTATAGCCTTCAGCTGCATCTATAAGGGCAGCAGCATTGAAATGTCTAAAATTATGTTTTAAAAATTCTGTGATTTTCATAGAGCAGTTTTTGAATTTTCCGGTGCGAAAGTACCAATTTAATAAACATAAAAAAAGCCCGACATGTGATGACGGGCTTTTAGAATGTTTTGAAATTATTATTTTGCGGGAGCCGGTACTTTTGAGGCTTCGTACTTTTTATTGAGTCCTTCGACCACTATATCGGTGATATCCAATGCTTTATTAGAATACCAGATGGCTCCGCCTCTGGTATAGGAAAGTACCATTTCAAGGTTATTTGCCTGTGCATATTCTGTAAGATATTCCTGGATCTGATCATACACATCGCTGTATAATTTGGATTCGTCTCCTGACAATTCCTGCATGATATTATCTCTGTAAGTTACGAGGTTTTGTTCTTTTTTAACCAATTCCTCCTGTTTTGCACGCGCTTGGTTTGGGGTCATTGCCTGAGCAGACTGTTGAAAATTGGCAACTTCTTGCTCAAATCCCTTTGCTCTTGAGCCCAATTCACTTTCAAAATTCTTTCCCTTTTGGGTGATGTCACCGGATTTCTCTTTGAAATAAGTATATCGGGCAATCACGCTGTCGGTCAAAACGTAGGCAACTTTCAAATCTGCCACACTTACTGTTTCTTTTGATTCGGTTGATGCCGCTCCTTCAGTGGTTTTACCTGCTTGGTCACACGAGGAAAATGTCAAAGCTAGAATACCTGCCAAGACTAATAATTTTGCTGTTTCTTTCACGTCTGTATTTTTTCTAATTGGCGCAAATATAAACAAAGTATCTTTTTTGCAAATTTTATTTCAGGGGTCAATTGTTAATTTCCGTTAAAGATGGTTTTTCTTTTGATCAATCAGGCTTTTGAAGACAATGGCCTGACCAAAAACTGACAATCCGGCAAAAATCAACGCCAGTCCTGCTGTTCCGATCAAAAACCAGTTTACAAAAGCTTTTCCCAAGGCTTTGGCGATGAGTGCCTCGCCCATGACACTTAACCCAAATCCCATGACCAAAATCCCGCTCACGGCATAAAAAAGCCATTTTCTCTTTAGTTTTTTCATTTTTTTAGAAATAAAGATCCTGTGCAAGCCTAAACGTATTGGCATGCGCCTCAATGATAAGACTCAATTTTTCGGAATAGCCGCCTCCCATGCAACACATAATCGGAATAGAATTGATTTTTGCCAATTCTAAAACAAATTTATCTCTCTCCCTACAACCTGCGATGCTAAGTGCCAATCTTCCCAGCTTATCCGATTTCAAAACATCAACCCCACTTTGGTAAATGATAAATTCCGGTTCAAAGGAATCCACCAATCCCGGTAAGGTTTCTTTCAAAATTTTGAGATAATGCGCATCATCCGTTTGGTCAGGCAAACCGATATCGAGGTCTGAAGATTCTTTGTGCAAAGGATAATTGGAAGCGCCGTGCATACTGAAAGTAAAAACGGATGAGTTCGCTTCAAACATACTTGCTGTTCCATTTCCCTGATGCACATCAAGGTCCACTACCAATATCTTTTTTACCAGGTTATTGTCCAAAAGATAATTTGAAGCAATCGCAATGTCATTCAATAAACAGAAGCCTTCTCCCCTATCTGCAAAAGAATGATGGGTGCCCCCGGCGATGTTCATTCCAATCCCAAATTCCAAAGCAAAAACCGATGCCTGCACCGAACCCTGCATAATGTGCATTTCTCTTTGAACCAATTCATGGCTGAGAGGAAAACCTGTTTTCCTGATTTCAGATTTATTGAGGCTGAGGGATTTTAGCTTTTCAAGATAACTTTGATGGTGAGAATTTATAATCCATTTTTCTTCAAGGATTGTAGGAGAAAAAAAATTTGACGCACTTATAGTTCCTTCATAGAGAAGTTGTTCGGGGAGAAGGTTGTATTTCTCCATCGGAAATCTGTGTCCCTCCGGAAGGGAATGGTTATATATAGGAGACCAGGCAATTTTGAGCATAACACGAAAAACGCTTGTCGTATAACAAGCGTTTTCAATAATGGTTTGACAAAAATGTCCTGCTAATCATCCACATCCTCTTCCTCTGATTGGAAGGCATACGAAGTATCGTCCAAAGCCAAAGTATCATCGTTAAATTCCTTGACAAATTTTGTAATTACCCTTTCATCTATTTCGTCCACATTAAGGGCTGCATCCAATCCTATCCCGTAGTCATGGTTCATGTCCACATCTACAAACTCCTGCACTTTCACAGATTCTTCCTCCTCGATGTCCATGATGATTTCTGTCATAAACCATCCGATTTCTTCCTCCTCACTGGTCAACGGCTTGAGATTGCCATTTTCATCTTCTTCGTAATGTATCCCCTTAAAATTGGAGAATTTCTTAGCAGCCTCGTGCTCCGCCAATTCATAAACTTCTGATGCATGGTGTAGCCTTAAGGTATAGAGTGCGGCATCATAGATTACTTCCTTGCCTTCATGCATTCCTATAAAATAAAAATTTACAAACTCCTCGGAATTATCTTCCCCAGCTACAATCTTGAAATTCTTCTTCGACGTTTCAAGTTCTTTTTTCAAGGCTTCGATTGTTTCAGGAACAAAACCTTCATTTTGGTATTTCATATGATAAAAGTTGCTAAAATTAAAGACAACATACAACGGTTTCTGCTAACTTAAAAGCATAATGACCACAGATGCAAGCGATTTCGCATTTAAGTAATTAAAATACAAGTATTTATATTATAAAAAAATGTTATTACCGAAAAAAAATGAAGAATTTTTAAAATACCTCCTAAATAGGAAAGAAGGACAGACAATCGATTTTAAACAATCCATCACTTCATCCCAAAAACTTGCCAAAACCTTAGTAGCCTTCGCAAATACTGAAGGCGGAATAATTTTGATCGGAGTTTCGGACAAGAAAAAAATAATAGGCGTAGATCCCGAAGAAGAGGTTTTTATGGTCGAAAAAGCCCTTTTTGAAAATTGTGACCCGCATCCAACTTTACGGTTTGAACTTTTGGAGACAATAGAATTATCTGAAAAAAATGTAGAAACAGAAAAGTACGTGTTATTGGTGGTTGTTGAAAAATCAATTCAAAAGCATTACTTCAAAAACCAAAGCGGAGAAAAGATTTATTATAAAAGACTCTATGACCAAACCATTCCTGATACTACCGAGTCCTACCCAAACTCACCCCCAACAGGGAATTGATTAAGCTCAAGATAAGGCTAAACAATAAAGCCCACCAAAAGCCATCCACCGAAAATCCCGGAATTAGCTCCGCGGCCAATAAAATCAGGATGGCATTTATCGCAAGCAAAAACAACCCTAAAGTCAAAATTGTAATCGGGATTGTCAAAAAAATCAAGATTGGTTTGATAGTCAGATTGAATAGCGTCAGCAAAGCAGCAACTACCAATGCCGTAAAAAAATCGGCAACAGCTACCCCCGGTAGGATATATTGGGCAATCAGCACAGAAATAGAGCCTAGGATTAACTGTAAAATTATATTCAAAACATCACTGGATTTGCTCATATATAGGTTTTTTAATGCTTAAAATTAATGATTGCATTGAAACCCTCAAACTTTTTATAGTTACGGCGGGTTTAAATATTATATCCACATTATTAAAGTTTATAGATCTAATCAAAGTATGATTATTGCCTTTATTGAGCCGTTCCTTTATCTTTGATTTCAATTATTGAATATTGGACATATCTTTACAATCAATTCTTAATCTCAATCCCTAAACAGTGATATTAATCGTTTTCTTCTTGTTGCATTGGTATTTCTCTTTGTTTTGCCAAAGCTTCTTTCTGCACAGGTATGCAGCCCATCAAATGTTTTCCATGAATAAATATTGGGAGAAATTCTTTTATTTCTTCACTTGGGCTTGCCAGGGTAGTTCATACCTGTCTCCGAGAGCATATGCCATTCTCCATAGAATGCACCATGCCTACAGTGACACTCCAAAAGATCCCCACAGTCCACATCACACTGAAAATCTTTTTACGATGATGTGGAAGACAAAGAATATCTATAACGATTACTTTAGCTTCAAATTGAAGCCTGAGGAAAGGTTTTCCAAAGATGTTCCGGATTGGAATAAGTTTGATCTATTTGCTGACACCATGATCGTGAGATTGGCGTGGGGTGTATTTTATGTAATGGTTTACGTTCTGAGCATTTCAGTTTTTGAATTGTCAGGAACACACTGGTGGATGTACTTTTTATTGCCAATTCATTTTATGATGGGTCCGGTTCATGGTGCAATCGTAAACTGGAGCGGTCATAAATACGGCTATGCCAACTTTGACAACAATGACAAATCCAAGAACAGCTTGTTGTTGGACCTTTTGATGCTCGGGGAATTATTTCAGAACAATCACCACAAACTTCCCAATCGAGCCAACTTTGCTGTAAAATGGTACGAGTTTGACCCAACATATCCGATAGTCAAGCTACTACATGCTAGCGGTATCATCAAACTCCGGTCAATTTAAACGGAATAATTATATTTCTTCTTTAAAAAAACCTCCTTAAGGAGGTTTTTTTTTGTATCAGTATATTTTCTGTTAAAACGTTGATATATGCATTTCATAACTTTTAAATGATTTTTTTTCATTAATCTTATAGCGGTTAACTAAATTAAGAGACGGACAATTTTTTTTTACTATTTCTAAAAAAAGATTTGAATCCTTTGCTTGGAATTAAGAAACTAAATGGATAAGTTGGAAACGAATTTAAACTTAAACACATTATGAGAGAACTAACCCGCGCAGAAGAGCAGATCATGCAGATTCTGTGGGATATCGAGAAAGGTTTCGTCAAAGATATCCTCGAAAAAATGTCCGAACCAAAACCAGCTTACAACACTGTCTCTACGATAGTGAGGATTTTGGAAAGAAAAGGATTTGTCAATCACAAAGCTTACGGAAAATCACATGAGTATTTCCCGATAGTTTCTAAGGACGAATACCGAAGCTTTTCAATCAAAAACCTTCTTACAGGTTATTTCAGTGGTTCATTTGCAAAACTTGCTTCATTCCATGCTAAGGATAAAAACCTTGCCGTCAAAGACGTTGAAAAAATCATGGACGAAGTAAAGGGTGATTTGAAGAAATAAGCATACGCTTTTAGATTAGATTTTAAAAATCCAGTCTGAAAATCAATTCAGGAAAGCGCTTTCTAATAAGAAGGCGCTTTTTTTATGCCAATTAGGCTAAAAAATGAAAATTGGGTATATTCAGTTCAATCCTTTCAGCTTACTATATTACTTCTTTGAGGATTCCGGTATTCCTTCCTATGTGATTCCAATCCTCTACCTCAATCTCAATTATGGCCAACATTCCGGGATGTAAATTGACGGAATCATTGCCAGTGAGCAACATCACCAATGAACTTAATGAAGGATTATGGCCCACTATAAGCAGATTCCTTACATCGGAGTTCACTTTGTATACGGTTTTTAATAGGTCATTTACCTCAGCATCGTAGATTTCATCCACCTCCAATCTTTCTTTAGAAAAAACAGCATTAGAAATAATTTTTGAAGTTTGAGAAGTCCTTACTGCGGGGCTTGCCAAAATCAGGTCAAAAGTAATTTCCCTTGTCGCCAGAACTTGGGATACCTGTTTTATACGGGACATTCCAATTTCAGTCAATGGCCTTTTGAGGTCGCCAATAGGACCGATTCCAGGCTCTGCCTGTCCATGTCGAAGGAGGTACAAAAATTTTGAAAGAGCCATTTTTTATGTTATTAAATCCATATCAAGGAAATAGAAATCAAATTTATTAAAAACATGAAATTCACCTTTATTTGGATAGGAATATATTGCAGTCTATTTTTAGGATTTTAAATGGATAGCTACAAGCGGCGAGCCAATCTTTTAAGTAAACCAAATTATGTCAAAAAATTTAGTGATAGTAGAGTCACCTGCCAAAGCAAAAACAATTGAAGGGTATCTCGGCAAGGATTTTAAAGTAGCATCAAGCTATGGTCATGTCCGTGATCTACCGAAAGGGGACAATGCCATTGATGTGAAGAACAAGTTCAAACCGACTTATGAAATCACACCTGACAAGAGGGATGTGATCAAGCAATTGAAAAGCCTGGTAAAAGATGCAGAAACCATCTACCTAGCAAGTGATGATGACCGTGAGGGGGAAGCTATTTCTTGGCATCTTAAGGAAGTATTAAATTTGAAGGATGAGCAGACCAAAAGGATCGTTTTTAGAGAAATTACAAAAAACGCGATACTGAAAGCGATAGAAAATCCAAGAAAAATTGACATTGACCTTGTCAATGCACAGCAGGCAAGAAGGATATTGGACAGGTTGGTGGGATTTGAACTTTCACCAATACTCTGGAAAAAAATAAAAGCAGGATTATCGGCAGGCAGGGTTCAATCTGTAGCTGTTCGCTTGATTGTAGAGAGAGAAAGAGAAATCGAAAAGTTCAAATCGAAATCTTCCTACAGGATTACAGCCGTTTTTGATGTAAAAGGGAAAAGACTATCGGCAGAACTTCCCAAGAAATTTGAAAGTCAGGCAGATGCTGAAGATTTTATTAAAAAATGTATCGGAGCAGATTTTTCTGTAGAAAACCTTGAGAAAAAACCTGCTAAAAAATCCCCTGCAGCTCCCTTTACCACTTCCACACTGCAACAAGAAGCAAGTAGAAAATTGAGTTTTTCTGTGGCGCAGACCATGTCAGTAGCCCAAAAACTCTATGAGGCGGGAAAGATCACATACATGAGGACAGATAGTGTCAACCTGTCCGAGGATGCAATCACTGCTGCAAAAAATGAAATCACTTCCTCTTTTGGTCCTGAATTTCATCAACCTAGAAAATTCACTACCAAATCTGAAAGTGCCCAGGAAGCCCACGAAGCTATCCGACCGACCGACTTTGCAAAAAGTGAGGTGAACGGTGACCGGAATGAACAGCGATTGTATGAACTGATCTGGAAGAGGGCAATTGCTTCACAGATGGCTGATGCCCAACTTGAAAGAACCATAGTCACCATTGGCATATCTACGACACCCGAAAAACTGATTGCTTCAGGTGAAGTCATCAAGTTTGAAGGATTTTTGAAAGTCTATCTTGAAGATACCGACGATGAACCAGAGGATGAGGAAAATGGAAACAAAGGGCTGATACCCCCTGTAAGCATTGGTCAAAACCTTGACTTAGAAGAACTGAAAGGGAAGGAAACCTTCTCCAGACCCGCACCAAGATATACTGAAGCTTCCCTGGTAAAGAAATTGGAAGAAATGGGTATCGGACGTCCGTCCACTTATGCTCCTACCATATCTACGATCCAAAAAAGAGATTATGTAACCAAAGAATCGAGGGAGGGTACAGATAGAAATTATACTGAAATGAAATTGGTAAAAGGCCAATTTTCAAAAGAAACCAAAAAAGAAGTAACCGGGGCGGATAAAAACAAGCTTTTCCCAACCAATATTGCCATGGTAGTCAATGATTTCTTGGTAGAGCATTTTCCCAATGTGATCGACTTTTCTTTTACCGCCAAAGTAGAAAAGGAATTTGATGATATCGCAAGGGGAGGACAAAATTGGGAGGATATGATCGAAGGATTCTACAGCAAATTCCATTTGCGGGTAGAGGAAACGGCGAATGTGGCGAGAGCCGATGTCAACAGTGCACGTGAACTAGGCAAAGATCCAAAATCAGGTAAATCCATATTTGCAAGACTCGGAAAATTCGGGCCATTGGTTCAAATAGGTGACCAAGACGACGAACAGAAGCAGTTTGCCAGCATGAAAAAAGGCCAGTTTATC
This sequence comes from Cognataquiflexum rubidum, assembly GCF_022538115.1. GTDB lineage: Bacteria > Bacteroidota > Bacteroidia > Cytophagales > Cyclobacteriaceae > Cognataquiflexum > Cognataquiflexum rubidum. The sequence goes on from NZ_JAKZAL010000004.1 coordinate 126,051, forward strand.
GAAAACATAACCTTGGAAGATGCCTTGGAACTTTTCAAATTACCGAGAGAAGTAGGCTTTTTTGAGGACAAAAAAATCGTTGCTGCTATCGGTAAGTTTGGACCTTACCTGAGACATGATGATAAGTTTGTTTCCTTGGGAAAAGAACAGGATCCGATGACAATCAATGAAGAAGAAGCCATCAAACTCATCGAAGACAAAAGAGAAGCTGATGATAAGAAGCATATCAAAACCTTCGAAGAAAATGTAGAAATTCAGATTTTAAATGGTAGATGGGGACCTTACATCAAGTTTGGAAAAAACAATTTCAAAATTCCAAAAGGAAAAGAAGCTGAAAATTTAACTTACGCTGAAACCTTAGAAATCATTGAAAATCAACCTGATATTAAAAAGAAAGGCAAGTTTGCCAAAAAGAAGGCATAATTAACAAAGCGGGTCTGGGAAAGTCCCGCTTTTTTTTAACCAATAAACCAAATTGGTGACCTCCATATTCCATTTTATTTTCAAAGCAATTGGTTAGGAATTCGATATTGGTAATTTGCCTATATGCTAATTTGCCTTTAGACCTATTGTCTTATCTCCATTTTTTATTGTTGATAAAAAAAGCAATGGATACTTACCAAGGGATCCAGTTGTTTCAATAAAAAAAATAAAAACCTCAATTATTGTTCTACACAAATTAATTTAAAGTTAACCTAACTCTTTCATAATTGAGAAGGAATTAATTAACTTTGTAATTATAGATCTCAAAAAAGAAGGATTGCTTTGCTTGAGATGTATGTTCTTACTTTTTCTAATTGCCCTTAAATTATATGAAAAATCAAATTTTATCTATTGCATTAGCCTCCATTTTCCTAATCTCCTGCGAATATTTAAATGGACCAGATCCCATTGTTTCTTCAAATCCTGAGATAATTTATAAATCAGAAAAGCTTTTTTTCTCCACTTTTCCCCAATCTGAAGAAAGTGTGGAGTTTTTTTTGTCGCACATTAATAATAAAAAGACCTTCAATAAGATAATCCTGTTGAATAAGAATTCGGATACGGTTGCAATTGCCACTCTTGAGAAAGGACAATATCATCAGCACGATTATATCGGCGAGATAAATTATAAATTCAAAAACGAAGACTCTTACCAACTGTTTGTTGAAGAGTGGGTGAATAAGGACAGTATCAATATCTACCAATTACCCGATTACAAGCATGAATTCAAAGCCAAGATGACCGATGAACCTCTTGCGAAGTTCGAGCGCTTATATGATTTTGACCTGACTCCCGACCGTGATTTTATGTTTTTATTCGATTTTAAGAACAATGAGCGAGCGCACTATAGACTACAGTTAAGTACCGGAGAACTTTTAAAATTAGATGGCGAAATAGGTGGCAAATTGAGAGCTGTAGATAAAAACAAATTTTTACATGTCAATGAAAGCTTTTATGAATCTGAAATTCTTTTATATGATGTGGAAGAGAAAATTTCTTTTCCATTTGGTATCAGTTCAGGAAATGGGGGCAGTTTAACACGCGTAACAAATGGGCATATCGTTTATGCCAATCCAGTCAAAGATGGTGATAGAACCCTTACGGTTGTAAATCTTTCAAATGATGAAAGGAAAGTGGTCCCTGCTTTTGCTTTTGGATATAGTATTAGGGAAAATGTTATAGGTCAAAAAATATTCGGAAACTCAATATTTGATATTGAAAGTGGCACATTGAGTGAAGAATTAACTCCTTTTCAAGGAACTTCATTACTTCAATACAATCAAGAGGAAGATATTGTTTTTTCTAGTCATGGCTTAAGTCTGGAAGACTATGAAGAGGGTTACACTCCAAAATTGGTAGTTGGTAAAAGAGATGGTCTACCTGCTTTTGATTCTGGTTTGGAAAAAAATGTGGTGTACCACTTGCCTTCAGAAACAAGGATCATCGATAGCAAATTTTTAGTATATGTTCAATATGGAATCGACAAGGATAAACATCGGGTAAGTGGTTTTTATCAAGTGGATCTTTCAAAAGGATCTATGGAATTGATCCAATCCGAAAGTAGGCCGAATCTATTTGTGGATGGACTGGTACAACTAGGAAATAATTTATGGTTGACATTATTTTCAGGTGAAATCGGTCTATTTAGAATAGAATAATTATGCAACACCGAGGAAATCTCTGCATCAATAAATGTAGGTAAAGGCTCAGATAGTGAAACATTGGGATCAACAACCTAAAAACTATATTAAATTAAAGATCCGTATTTGAAGATCTTGAGATATTACCTTTTTATGTTCCGTTATTTTAATAATAACAGAAGATTTTTTGGATAAAGATTATCAAATTGGTATGTTAATGTTTGAATCTAATCCCAACTGAAGAAAACAAATATCATTCTTGAGAGTCTTAACCATCATAAATGAAAAAACTGGTAGTATTAACAGGTGCGGGAATATCTGCCGAAAGCGGAATCAGCACTTTCCGTGACAGTGGTGGACTTTGGGAAGGACATGATGTAATGGAGGTCGCTTCTCCGGAAGGATGGAGAAAAAACAGGGAACTTGTGCTTGACTTTTATAACCAAAGAAGGAAACAGGCTCTGACTGTAGAACCCAATGAAGCCCATCTGGAACTGGTAAGGTTGGAAAAATACTTCGATGTAACCATCGTCACCCAAAATGTGGACCACCTACATGAAAAAGCCGGTTCCTCCAAAATCATCCATCTCCATGGAGAACTGTTCAAATCCCAAAGTACTGTTGATCCCTCTTTGGTTTATGATATGGATGGTTGGGAAATCAAATTGGGAGACAAATGTGAAAAAGGAAGTCAATTGAGACCATTTATTGTCTGGTTTGGAGAAATGGTCCCAATGATGGAACCTGCCATCGATGCCGCCATCGAAGCGGATATTTTTGCCGTAATCGGCACTTCCATGTTGGTTTACCCTGCAGCCGGCCTAATCCAATATGCCCCTAAGGAAAGCTTGAAATATATTATTGATGTTAAAGTTCCTGAAACCGGATTTTTTGATAATTTGAAGCCAATTGAAGCAAAGGCATCCATAGGTACAGCTATGATGTCCAAAGAACTGATAGAAAAATATGCCTAAAAAAGTCGCAGTCATTGGGGCTGGTCCTTCCGGAATTACTGCTTTGAAAAATCTCTTGGACCAAAGTATTGACGCAATATGCTTTGACCGGAATTCAGAAGTGGGCGGAAACTGGGTTTATTCTGAAAATGAAGGCCACTCCAGCGTTTTTGAAACCACCCATATCATCAGCTCCAAAACCCTTTCCCAATATTCGGATTTTACTTTTGACGATTTTGATACCACGGTTTCTGATTATCCATCCCATGATGAATTGAGAAGGTATTTTCAGGCTTATGCTGATCATTTTGGCTTGGTAGAACATATTAGGTTCGATACCATGGTGATTCATTGCGAATGGATCAGCCAAAATAAATGGGAGATTACCACTGAAACAGGTGGAATCCAAAAAACTGAAGAATTTTCAGATCTCGTCGTCTGCAACGGCCACCATTGGAATCCTAGGTGGCCAAATTACCCGGGAGAATTTACAGGGGAATTTTTGCATTCTCACACGTTTAAAAAGGCTGAACCATTCAAGGATAAACGGGTCCTTGTCATAGGTGGCGGCAATTCCGCCTGCGATGTCGCTGTGGAAACCAGCAGAGTCAGTAAAATGACTGCCATTTCCTGGAGACGTGGTTATAGAATCATCCCAAAGTTCTTTTTTGGCCAACCTTCAGACAAAATCGGTGAAAGAAGTGCATGGATTCCCTTGAAAATAAGGAGTTTTTTCTTCGATATTTTACTCAAAATAATGGTAGGTGACAACCATCTTTATGGTTTGAGAAAAGTGGAAAATAAATTCGGCGAAACCCACCCTACGATCAATGATGAACTGCTTTATAAAATCCGACATGGGAAAGTGAAACCTCGACCTGATATAAAAAGATTGGAAGGGAAAAAGGTGATTTTTGAAGATGGTATGGAGGAAGAGTATGACACTGTCATTGCTTGCACCGGCTACTACCTCTCCCACCCTTTCTTTGATAAAAAGTTTATTGACTACAGTTCAGGTCCGGTCCCACTTTACCTCAAAATGTTCCATCCCGAATTCCGGAATCTCTATTTTGTGGGGATGTTCCAACCATTAGGCTGTATATGGCCGGGAGCGGAATTACAGGCAAAAATCATGGCAAGGGAAATCGCCGGAAAATGGAATAGACCTTCCAATATCAAAGAACTTTGCGAAAAAGAGGTAACACACCCTCATTACAAGCAAATAGATACTCCTAGGCATACCATTACTGTGGATTTTCACGCTTTTAAAAAGCAGATGCTGAAGTATCTTCCCAAGGATTATGTGTCTAAAGATAGGGTCGCTAAGATGGAATTTCATTGATGGTTATACTAATCAGGACGGAAGACTGAAGCGATATTCCGGGCATTTCATTCTTCAGAAGAGAATTGATATGTATGTCCAATCTTCTGGCATAATTGCTTGTATACATAAATAATTATAAACCTTATTGATAATTATTATTTTTTAAAATCCGGATGGAATAAAGCCTGTTCAACGATAGGTTTCATTGATGCTTTTGGAACAGATACCTCAAGTCCGTGGATGGACAGCATCACAGCTGCAGCAAGTAACTCTCCACGCTTACCTTGAATGGCTACAAGGTTTTTTTTTGGGTGTGTATTCATTGGATTATTAATTTGATTATTAAATAGACCCCATAAAATTTTCAGAAACTTTTTTCGGTTTCTTCTTCCTGAAATCAATTTACGTAAAACTCAAAAAAAATAGAATGTGGAAAAATACACCAAAAGGTGTATTATCAACTAATATTAATCTATGGAAATACCACTTAGGCAGTATTTTATCTTAGATGGTTTTCAAATAGCTTTCTGAAAAAACAAAAGCTATGAAAAAACTTCTTTTTATTCCGACTATGCTGCTGATATTGTTTTCGATGACAATTCAAGCGCAGGGTAATTTTGTTCTCAATCCCAACGGGGATAAAGATCAAGCTGTGGTAAGGGCGTATATCAATACCATTTCTTCCAAAAATGCAGCACAGCTGGGGCAGACACATGCTGCTAAATATGTTGAATTTGGACCAAGATGGGATTCTCCAGGAACCAAGGATGATATGATCCGGAATATCAAAAGCATTTGGGATATGACTTCTGAAGTCAGGTATGACCGCACCAGAATGATCAGTGTAAATGTGTCGGGGGACGAAATTCCAGAATACAATGGAAATTGGGTATTCTTATGGAGTGTATTTATAGGTAAATCCAAAGATTCAGGAAAAGAAATTTATCTGGACATCCACCAAACTTTTAAAATTGAAAATGGCTTGATCACACTTTCTGTGGTTTACTTCAATGAGTTGGACAGCCGTATGCAACAGGGGGTTTGGGATGGAGATTAATTCTTTTTAAAATGATCTTTTTTAAAGCCGCCAGATGGTGGCTTTTTTCATTGGGTTCAAATAAGTACTGAAGGAATTCCAACTCCCGGGATTCTTCAGGACAGGCTCATTTCGATTATCCCACATTCAAAATCCCGATAGGGATTGAAGACCGACAGGTTATTGGCCCCGGATGCCAATCCGGTGGTAAAAAGAAAAGACGGTTGACGCTCCTCCCAACCCCGAGAGGGGTTGAATTATATTACCGGCTCATCAATTAACCGAACCAGACCTTTCACCCACTACCGGCACCCAAATACTGACCCTCGTCCCCAAACCGCTACTTCGGATATCCAATCGGCCATTTAGAAAACTGACTCTGCTCTTCAAGTTGGAAAGCCCCATTCCCGTTACTTTTCCATCAAGGATTTCTTTTGGAATCCCTCTACCATTGTCCTCCACAACCAGCTTCAATTCGTTGGAATCCTCATCCAATTCAAGTTTGATTTTAGCTTGGGTGGCTTGGGAGTGCTTGAGGATATTGTTGGTCAGTTCCTTTATGATTCGGAAGATATTGATCTTGACGTCCATATTAAGGGGAGGGAAATCCCCTACCTTATAGCTGAAGTGTAGCTTTTTTTGTGAATTGATCTTTTCCAACAATTCCTCAATCATCGTTCGGAGAACCTTGGATGAAAAATCAGATGGCATCAGTTCATAAGAAATGTAGCGAAGGTCCTTACAGGAATCCTCCATTAGTCTGACCAATGCATCAAACTCATCAGTATCTGTTTTCTCAAGATGCTTGTCGGCAAACAGTTCCATTTTCAGTTTGATCAAGGCGAGGTTTCCGCCTAGGTCATCGTGCAGGTCTTTGGCAATCCGGTACCGCTCATTTTCCTGCGCCTGTATCGATTGCTTCAGGACCTCCCTTTCGGTATTGATCTGTTCCTCGACCAATTTGTCCTTATCCTTTTGGGTCTGACGGTATTGGTGAACCATGCCTACCACAAGAAAGGCTGCATTGAATAAACCTCCATAGCCCTGAAACACCATCTCATAAGGATGATAATAGTACCAACCTAGGATTGAAATAAAATAGAACCACATCCCTCCCGACAGAAAGGCATTGGCAACGAAGGCAAAAAGAGCTTCCCACCTTTTATTCTTAAATTGATTTATACAGATCCACAGTGTCAGAACCAATGTCGCCATTGCGAAGTAGATTGAACCCTCATAAATAAAAATCTTCAATCCATACCCTGACGGAAAGGCCAAGGTGCTCAAGACCAATAAGAGCATGATCCATATGGCTTTGATCCAATAAGAAATAAAATGAAAAGCAGTGCCTTTCAACCGCTTGATTGAAAAATATTCCAAATTGAAATACACTACAAACAAGGCCAACACCAGACTAAAAAACGGAACAATCAAAGGAGCCGCTTTATCATAAATTGGACCTTGATACCACTCATACAAATAGGCATCCATGTCCAGAAAAATGACCATATGTGCCATCAGATATAGCGCAAAATACAGGTACAAGCGTTTCTTAAAATAAAACAACAAGATGAATCCCAAAAAGATAATGAAAGTCACCCTTCCCAAATTTTCTCCATACAAAATGGTCCTTCTAACTTCATCATTCCAGAACTGCCATTCCGTATCCAGATAAAAAACAGTAAAGGTGTGCCGACCCCTTGTATCCATCCTTAATAAACAATACATGGATTCTCCAGGGGGTACTACCATATCAAAATAGAATAGCCGGTAATTGACATTGCGCTGTGTCCTGACTACCTGAGTTCCTGATTTGATCTCTTTTGCAAGCGTTCCATCCTCACGGATGGCAAAATAGTTCATTACTTCTGCAAAAGGCGGGTAAGGGGAGATCACCATTTCCACCTCCGAATCGGCAGGATTTTCCAAACGAAAAGCAAACCACCAGATCGACTTGGTAAATCCCTTGGAAAACACATTTCCTTCCAGCAGTTCAAATTCTCCCAATTCTAATTTTTGATAGGCTTGATCCCAGGATAAAGGCTCCTTTTCTTCGAAAAAATAAACCAAGTCCTTCAAATTATAAGCAAGGTATTCGTCATGTTCTTCAAATGAAATCGTATGGCCCTTGACGGTTTGGGCAAAAGCATTTTCCAACCTACTGACAAGGCAAAAAGTGAACACCAAAAAAGAAGCAAGCCCAATTCTCACAGCTATCATTTTTTTATAAAAATCAACCAGTTCATATTCATTAAGTTAGAAAATCCTTTTGATAAAAAAAGGCTATCCCAAAACGGAATGGCCTTAGTGCACTTTAAACCCTTTTTGATTTAACCAAAAAGTCAAGCTTTGGGAACCAGAGACAAATACGGTCTGATATCCATTCCCATTTGTAGCATTCCTTCTGCAAAGGTTTCGGTATCCATTTTTCCGTTTTCGATCCACTGCTCGTCGTTCATCGAGAATCTAAAGGCCAAAAGTGGCTCGGCATCGGGACCTACCACATTGGAAAAAGTACTGGATTTCCCGGTAATGATATCCAGTATTTTCTCTGCTACCACGATGGGATGCGCTTTAGTCAGTGACACAGAAGCTTGCCCCAAGGCAGTCAATTGCTCTCGGTTGGGATAAATGGATTGGAAAGCCGTATCGTATTTTTTGAGGATGGGGGTATCGATAAATCCCGGTTCGACGATCGCCACCCGTATTCCAAACCTTCCCACCTCCCCTGCGAGACTCATGCTTACGGTATTCAGAGCAGATTTGGTGGCTGCATAAGCTGCCATGCTTGGAGATTGGGTTTTTCCGGCGATGGAGGAGAGATTGATGATCAATCCCTCTCCTCGCTTCCGCATCGGAGTGATGACCTCTTTCATACAGCGTACGGCCCCAAATACATTGGTCTGGAAAATCTGCTGAAACAGTTCCAATGATGTTTCCTCCAAAGGAAAATCTGAGGCAATTCCCGCATTATTGACCAAAACATCGATTGGTCCAAATCGGTCCAAAGCCTCCTGAAAGGCATTTCGGACAGATTCGTCCTGATCTACATCCATGCTGAGGATAGTGATGGGCAAACCTTCTTTTTTGGCTAATTCCCCGAGTTCAGGGCTTCGGAAAGGATTCCTCATAGTGGCAATTACATTGTAGCTGTTTCTTGCCAGATGCGCTGCGGTCTCAAAACCCAGTCCGGTACTGCAGCCTGTAATCAATACATTTTTCATAATCGGTTGTGTTAAGTGATATCAAACAAGGACTTTATTTTTCTTATTGTACTTCTCCAAAAGCTCTTTAATCGCCTGATCCACCAAAGCCACAGAATCGTAAGATTCGATTTCCTTTTTAAGACGCAGGGCGTTTTGCTTGTATTTGGGATTGGTAAACACTTCTTGGATGGCGGCCTTCAGCTTTTGCGGAGTGGGCTTCATGGTTTTCATATCGATGCCTGTTCCCGAAACTGTCACCCGTTGGGCCACCTCCATCTTATCCTCCGTCGCTCCCCCTATCACCATCGGGATACCAAAACCTAAAGCCATGTTGGTTCCTCCGTATCCTCCATTGGTGACGAGTAAGTCCACATGGGGCAAGAGGTTGGCAAAAGGGATAAAGGGTGCCACACGGGCATTGGCAGGGAGGTTGGGGATTTCTTCTTTGACCGGAACGGCCACCACCAAAGTATCGGGTTCATCTTTTAGTGCGATCAGCGTTGGAATGATCAAGTCCTGAATGCTATTGGCAATAGTTCCTTGATTGACAAGAATGACTTTCTTTGCTTTTTCCAGATCTCCCCACCAATCCGGTTTTTCCCAATGGTGATCGGATTTAGGAATGGAAGGACCGATAAAATGATGGTTATCGGGCATATCAGACCGCTCATAGTCAAATCCCGGTACTGATAAAATCAAAACACGATCGACAAATTTGTTGAAATCACCAAAAAAGCCTTGGTATGTGGGGAGATTTAGTCTTTTCCTGACTTGATTCCCATAGGCTGTCAAATCTTTGAACAGCACCCGGTCAACGAGGTAATTTAATATTCTGTTTCTAACCCGCATCAAGGGACTTTTCCCAGGCAGCAAACCCGAACCAAATGGAGCTGTATCCTGACTGAGGATTAGTGGTGGAACGACATGAAGGTTGATGGTTGGTTTTCCAAGGATTTCTCCAAAAAATAAGGGGGAAAAATTAACCGGATCCCCTATAAAAATGTCCGGCTGAACTTCCTTTATCAACTGATTAAAAGTATCAAAAAACTCCCCTACTTCATCAAAAAACCACATTAAATACTCTTTGATTTGGTCCATTCCTTTTTTCTTTGCCAAAGCAGGACGGAATTCATAGATCGGAATACCTAGGTAATGTGGATCAAATTCTTCAGGAATGGGATAGAATATAGACCCGGTTTTTTCGATGGCTTCCCGGAAACTACCACTTCCAATCCAATGAACTTGATGGCCCAACTGAACCAAACCTTTGGCTATGGGAAGAACCGGGAAGGTATGTCCTTCGACCCCACCGACTGATAGTATAATCTTTGCCATGTTGAATGTTGTTTAAGCAAAAAAGATGAGTTATAAATCTTTACACTATTTTAAATTTCTGATTTAGAACCTGATAAAAAAATACTGCTAAAGGGGTATTTTTAACTAAAAAGGTTGTTGATAAAGTTTGAATCCAACTAAAATACCGAGAATAAAATACCCCATTTGGGGTATTTTTACAAAAATGGTTTTCGAGTAAATTTAGAAATACTTAAATACTCTTTTTATGAATATTTTAATCGTTGGAGCCACAGGTCAATTGGGATTTACTATAGTCCGAAAACTTTCAGAACAGAAAACCGCTCATTCCATTTTTGCAGGCCACCGAAGGACATCAAATACCAAACCTTTAGAGAGGCTTCAAAATGTAAATTTTCGCATAGTGGATCTGTTGGATTCCAAAACATTTGAAACCGGATTGAGGGATATTGATATCATCGTCACTACTGCGACTACCGCTACCCCAAGTCAGAAAGGGGATGATTTAATAAAAACGGATGAATCAGGAACCATAGCATTAATTGATGCAGCAAAATCAGCCGGGATAAAACAATTCATTTATGTATCTGCCCTGCCTTTTCCCAAATGGGAAAATACTGTCCCCTTGAGTCGGGCAAAAAGGAAGGTGGAAAGTCATCTCAAACGTTCCGGCTTGCCCTATACCATTATACAGCCTACTGCTTTTATGGAGGTATATTTTCCTTTCTTTGGAACCACCGTCCCTCTTCGAGGTGCTGAGGTCAATACCGTTGAAAGACCATTTAAATTTTCAAATGATTTTTTCGCAGGAATCAAAAATGATATTGAGCAGAAGGAAACCTTCAACGTCATTGGAAAGGGAGACAGGAAAAACGCATTTATAAGCGTAGAGAATGTGGCAGACTTTTGTATTGCCGCCATTACTAATCCCAAAGCAATCAATCGGACTATTGAAATAGGCGGCCCGGAGGGACTTTCTCCTTTGGATATCAAGAAAATATTCGAACGGCTTTACGGGAAACCCTTAAAAATAAAGTCTACTCCGCCTTTTGTGATCCGATTGATGTCCAAAATACTACCCTTGTTCAATCCCGCAGCAGGCAATATCATGGCATTGAACTATGCAGTCGCAAACAACGATGCGCTACCAAGAGATATGAAAAAGACCGCAGAGGAATTTGACATTAAACTGATTCACCCTGAAGAATTTTTGAGTCAAAAATTCGATCTTCCATCCTAAATCATGAATTTTAACCCCATTTTTTTTATAAATTCTTCTATCCATTTTGTCACGAAGGCTAAAAAATAAATCGGGTGAACGAGATTCAGCAAGTAGAACAAGCCATTAAATCACTTGAAGCCCAGCGGAAGCTTTTGGGAGATACCATTGTGGATTTGGCCCTCGAACCCCTGAAACAAAAGCTCGCAACGCTGAGAAATATTCCTCAGGAACCAAAAAGCCTTGACGAACGAAAATTGGTAACGGTCATGTTTGCAGACCTATCCGGTTTTACGGCCCTTTCTGAAAAATTGGATCCTGAACGAGTCAGAGAAATCATGAATGGCTGCTTCAATGTATTGGTTCCGATCATCGAGAGATACGGTGGCACCATAGACAAGTTTATCGGTGATGAAATCATGGCTCTTTTCGGAGCACCTATAGCCCGAGAAAACGATGCCGAAATGGCCTTAAGGGCTTCCTTAGATATGATGGAAGCTTTGAATCAATTCAATCAAGACCAAGGTCTTCGCTTGGGGATGCATTTTGGGATCAATACAGGCGTGGTCGTGGCGGGAGGTTTAGGTTCTGAGTATCGACAGCAATATTCTGTCATGGGAGACGCAGTGAACCTTGCAGCAAGACTCGAGGGTGCTTCCGAATCCGGACAGATTTTTATTGGTCCTACCACCTATAAACTCACTTCTCCCTACTTTGAATTTGACATTTTGCCGCCCATTTCTCTCAAAGGAAAATCTCAACCTGTCCAAATTTATTTACTAAAGGCAATCAAAAAGTATATCACAAGGGAAAGGGGCTTTGATGGACTTTTCTCCCCCATCATTGGACGGGAAAAGGATATGGGAAGAATTGAGGTTGGCTTGGAAAATTTGGATAAAGGAAAAGCCGGAGTTTTATTCCTATTGGGAGAAGCAGGAATGGGAAAAAGCAGGCTTGTTTCAGAGTTACGCACCAAATTCTCAGGTCGTTTCCAATGGTTTGAAGGACGCGCTTTTGCACACACAGAATCAGTAAGTTATAAAATAGTCAATTCCCTCTTGGATGATATTTTAAAAGTAGAGAAAGACACTCCTCCTCATATTGTATCCGATATTTTGGAGAGTTTTCTTGAGCAAAAATTTCTCAATCAGTCAACTCAAAGGACGGCATACTTATCCAGACTTCGGGGACTTCCATTGAAACAGGAATTTGAGGAGATTTTTAAGGACGTCATGCCTTCTGCAATTCAAGTCAGAATGTGGGATGCTTTTGCCCAATTGACAACCCAACTGGCTAAAGACAGTCCCTTGGTTTTGGTTTGGGAAGATCTTCATTGGGCGGATGCCTCCTCTATCCAACTCCTTCAACACATCCTCCAAGGATCAAAAAAACTCCCGATTTTCTTTTTGATAGTGAGTCGGACACAAGAAAATATCTCAGAGTGGTTTGAAAATCTTACCCAACTGGACCTCAATCCCGAAAAATTAGAACTCAGTCCACTATCAGCAGAGCAAAGTGCCGAGTTATTGGAAAACCTTTTGAAAATAGACAACCTACCCTCCAAAACATTGGAAATGATTCTTTCAAAATCAGAAGGCAACCCCTTCTTTTTGGAAGAGTTGCTTCGTTCCTTAATTGAAACGGGAATGGTGATTTTGGATTCCGGCAGATTTACGGTAAGTGATAAAATCCAAGATCTGCAGGTTCCGGATACCCTACAGGGAGTGATTGCAGCAAGGATCGATCGTTTGCCTGCTACCAGCAAACATACACTTCAGAATGCTTCTGTGATTGGGAGGATATTTCAGGATTCGGTATTAAAACTGATTATCGAACAGGAGACTCCAAGGTTTGACATTGACCAATCCCTAAATGAATTGCTAAAGAAAACACTTATCAGAAACAGGGAAAGCGAAGAATACATCTTTAAACATGCCATTACCCATGACGTGACCTACCAGAGTTTATTGATTTCAAGAAGAAAGGCGCTTCATTTGCTGACCGCTAAGTCAATGGAAGACATTTTCCCTGAGCAACTCGATGAATTGGCACCAAGCTTGGCTTTTCATTTTTCCCTAGGAGGGGAACCTTCGAAAGCCTCCAATTACTTCCAAAAAGCAGCCGAAAAAGCAGAACAAAACTATTCCAACCGGGAGGCACTGAATCTTTACCTCAAAGCTGTTGAGGAAATCAAAAAAAAGGACGACGGCATCCAAATTAAGGAATTGGAATACTGTTTAGAGAAAATTGGAGGGATTTACAGCTTATTGGGAGAAACAGAAGAGGCACTTAAGGCATTGGACCAAGCACTTGCCAATTTAGATCCAAAACACATCATCAAAAAAGCGCAGATTATCCGGAAAAAGGGACTGGCATTCAATGCGGCACGAAATTTTCCAAAAATGATCGAAAATTATCAGGATTCAGAGCAGCTTTTAGGCGAATTCAGCGAAGCAAATGGCCAAATGTGGATAGAAGAATGGATCGACCTTCAATTGGATTTGGCTTGGGCTTATTATTTTGGAAATAAAGTACCAGAACTGGATGAAACCATTAATCGGGTAAATCCCATTATTGAAAAATTTGGGAATCTTGTCCAAAAGAATCGCTTGTACGGAACACTTTTCCTTTCAGACCTTAGGCGCTTCAGATATTTCCAACTTCCTGATTTTATGATTGACAGGCTGAATCTGCAATTGGATACGGCAAAGCAAATAGGTAATAAAGCTTTGATTGGAAGGGCATTGGCTATATCAGGTTTTGCCCGAATGTGGAGAAATGAACATGATTTGGCCGAAGAGATTTTTTTGGAAAGCTTCAAATATATCGAACATGTGGGGGATATGGATTCTCTCCTTATTAGCAAAACCTATATCGCACTCGCCATGCGGAAAAAAGGAGATTTGTCAAAAACCCTTGCTTATGCAGAAGCCTCCTTGAATCTGGCAAAATCAGTCAATAGCCATTACTATATCGGTGCTTCCGATAGCATTTTAGGATGGGCATATTGGAAGTTGGGTAATCGGGAGAAAGCCGATCAATTTCTAGGGTCTGCCATCGAAGCATATAAGCAATTTCCAGGATCCAATCCCATAGAGTTTCTTTACAAAGGACCTTTGATGGGGATGGCCGTGGAAGAGGAGAATTGGGAAAAAGCCGTGGAATATAGCAAAAGTTTCTTGGATTCAAGTCAGCAAAGAATGCCTGAAGATGCCTATAAGCTAATTGAAATTGGGATGAAAAGTTGGGAAAAAAGGGACCTATCTGCCACAAAGGACGCTTTTCATGAACTTCTTTTTCTTCTGAAAAAAGAGCAAACGGGCTATGCCTAAGGTAGCTCCTGGTTAGGATCAAAATCCCTATAATTGGTGACGGAAAAATTTTCAAAAACAGCTAATCTGCCGATTGAAACCGGTTCAACAAAGTGTTTGTAATCAATTTAAATTCAGACCGTTAAAAGGTATTTTACCAACTATTTTTGACCATTAGATCATTTTTATATTCAAAAGAATAAAAGAAGTAGTCCTCACCCCTTCATCTCGTTCAGCAAATTCATAAGTCCCACTACATTGTTGATTTTAAGCTTTTTAAAAATATTTTTACGATGGGTTTTTACAGTCAAGGGACTAAGATGGAGTTTTTGGGCTATGGCGTTGGTTTCCTGTTGATGTAGAATCATTTGGATGATCTCCATTTCTCTGGAGGACAATTGGTAGGTCTCTCTGAGCTTTTCAAAAGTATCATCAATAGCATAAACCTTGTTTTCCATACCGGCGCGAACAGGTTGAAAATATCCCCTCCCTTCTGATACTTCTTGCAGGGCTTCCTTAAAAATGGCAAGACTCGCATCTTTGCCCACAAATCCCTTAGCACCCAAGTTCCTGCACAATTCCATGGTGGCAGTAGTATGTTGACCTGTGACGACCAAAACATTCAAAGAAGGAAAGTTCCGTTGTAAAAATGGCAAAGCCTGCATGCCATCCATCAAAGGCATACTTAAATCCAGGGCAAGCAAATCAACCTGGTCATGGTTCTCCAAAAAATCTATCAGTTCTTTTCCATTGGATACCTTGCCAATCATTTCAAATGAGGGCATGGTCTCCAAAATAAGTTTCAAACCTCCTGCAAAGAGGTCATGGTCGTCAGCGATCAGTATTGTTTTCTTCATAAGCCAATTGATTTGATACCAAGGGTATATCGACCCTAATCAAAGTTCCCAAACCACTGCTTTGGATGTGCAGTTTTCCATTCAAATATTCCACCCTCTTTTCCAGGTTCTTCAATCCCATGCCTTTCGATTTTCCCTCCATTACTTCCTTGGGCATGCCTTTGCCGTTATCGTTGATTTCCAATATAATGGTTTCGGAATCGGGAAGCTGGAAGAGATGGATACTAGCCTCGGTGGCCTTCGAATGTTTGAGGACATTGTTCATCAGTTCCTTGATGATCCGGAATAGATTCACCTTGGTATCTATGGAAAGGATGGGAATTTCTTCCATTTGGGCGCGGATGGCAACTCTTTTCTGGACGGAGAGCTTTTCCACGAGTTCTTCAACCATGGTTCGCATGACCTTGGTCGAGAGGTCGGCAGGCATCAGCTCGTGGGAAATATAGCGCAGGTCCCTGCAGGCCCCGTCGAGCAGTTGATGGATTTCTTCCAGATTCTGGTTACTGTGATTCAGCTTGGTTTGGTTTTCCATCAAAAGCTCCATGCGGAGTTTGATCATCGCAAGGTTAGAACCCAAGTCATCGTGCAGGTCCTTGGCGATGCGCTGCCGCTCTTTGTCTTGGGCTTCGATGGTCAGTTTGACCATCTGTTGCTCAATTTGGTTTTGTTCAGTAAGGAGGCGGATTTTTGTCTCCTGCGAAACAAGAAATTGGTATACTAAGCCAATGATGATGATAAGGACGTTGAACGTCAAACCATACGTTATAAAACCAAAATCAAACGGCAAAAATTGGGTAGATCCTAAGCTAGTAGCGAAATAAACAATCCCTCCAAAAGCTAGAAGTAGATTTGCGGTCAATGCGAAACCTGCCAATGCCCTATTTTCCCTGAAATAAACAAAGCAAATTGCCAAGCACAAAACCAAATTGATAATTCCCAGATATTGAGAAATAGTGTAGAAAATCGGCATTTCCTTAGGCTCAAGAAAGTTAAAAAACAGCAGCAGGCAAATGCCCACATAAGCTAGTTGAAACATCCCAAATCGTGGAATCCAAAGAGTTAGGGTCTGTTCTTTCAGATTGATTCGAAAAAGCTCATGCGTAAACAAAAGGGCAAAAGTAGAGAATAACAAACTCGAAATTGGCGCAAACCAAGGACCTGTTTTTAAATAGGTTGCATTGTCTAAAACATCCAAGATGCTTTGGTCTGCATCCAAAAAAATCAATATACCAAATCCTATATAAAGGGAAAGAAACAGGTAAATCTTTTGCCTGAAAAACAAAAAAACCAAAAAACCCAAAACTGCTATCGCATATAACCTTCCGGAAATCAAACCAACTAAAAACGCCCTCCATCCAGAATCTCTCAATACCGATTGATATTCACCACTGTAGAATGCTGAACTCGTTTTTCCACCCATAAAATTCGCCCTTATAAAAAGCGTTTTCTTGGATCTTGGAGGTAAGACAACTTCAAAACTATCATTTCTGTGGTTAAGTTTTCTCTTATTTCCAGGAACAGAGTATCCGGCCGCATCAGTTGTTAAGAGATTCCCATGCGCATCAAACTCATAATAATCGATTCTATAAAAAGAACCATAGTAAGCATCATATGTTATTTGATGCTCCCTATTGGTCATATTCTCTATATCAGTTGCAAACCAATAATCAAATTCCTGAAAACCTTTGTTGAACCGTGCCCTTTGAGGTATACGGACGAATTCACCCGCAAAAAACTTTTCATACGCCTCTGCCGCGGATGTGGGCTCGATCTCTTTGAAATAGTAAACCGTGCCATACAGCATAATATTCAAAATATTAAACTCTTCATCTAATTCCGAATCACGAATAACATAGGTCACGGGTCGTTCACCCACAGGCTGCAAGAGGTTCAAAAGACAAAAAATCAGGCTGAAAATCATATTGACAATAATATAAGTGGTAAATCAATGAAATTCAAAAAGTCAATATAGTTTGAAACCCTTGAATATCAAAAGATTGGGTTTCATTTTTGAAGGCTTAGTAATAAATAATGAAAAAAAATCTTGTACAGAAGTGATTAAGGAGAAAATGTAGGAGTTAACTCTAAATTTTGAATAATGCACGCACGTTAGCTGAAAAAACCGAATTATATATTACCAACCTATCCTCCAAAAGAATTTGTCATAGTCATCAAATCTAAATCTTTCACTTAAGCAAATTCCCATCCATTTCGTCCCCAGTTTCCAATTTAGAGATGAGAAAAGGGTCAGACTTTACCAATCCAAAAAATCCTGGTCTGCACCAAAAACAAATTTCTGATTTGGTCCTGAACCCGCATGGAAAGGCGATTTAACCCACCTGAAAACATAAATTTTTGACCACAGCACTGAAATCAAGTGTAAGATTAATTCCCCTCCCCAACCTTAACCAAACAAAAAATTTCCACATCTTTACTTATCGGATTAAATCCTGCTAGCCACCATGAAACTATCCTTCCCCCACCCTTTGATCATCATGCTTGTCTTTATAGGCTTAGCTACAATGCTTACCTATGTAGTCCCCGCTGGATCTTATAGCAGGGTATTGGATGAGGCGACAGGAAGGGAAATAGTGGTTCAGGGTAGCTACAAGCAACATGATAACAACCCTGTTGGCATTGGAAAGATGTTCCTGAGTATTCCCGAAGGGTTCATTGAAGGCGCTGAGGTAGTGGTTTTAATTTTGATCATTGGAGGTGCTTTTTATGTGGTTGAGAAAACCGGTGCTTTCAGCCGTGGATTGGAAGTTTTGATTTTCAGGTTCAACAATGCCAAATCATTTCTGACCGTAATTATAGGAGTTCTCTTTGCGGCTATGGGCAACCTGAGCGGTTTTCAAGAGGAAGTAATTGCCATGGTACCTCTTCTGATGGTTTTGTCCACCAAAATCGGATATTCCAAAACCGCGGTCATTGCCTTCAGCTTGGGTTCAGCGGTGATAGGCGGTTCATTCGGTCCGACCAACCCATTCGGAGTAATCATTGCACAAAAAGTGGCTGAAGTCCCTGTATTTTCAGGAAGTCTGTATCGATTGGTTTTTCTTGCTTTGGCCTTGGGCTTTTGGATTACATATTTTATCAAAACCGGAAAAGACAATTCCTTCCAAATGGATATGTCAGATAAAAAGCCGGAAAGTCTGTCCAATTCCCACATTATAATTTTGGTTCTCGTTGCGCTAACTTTTGGTTTTATGGTATATGGATTGACCAATTTGGATTGGAATTACAATGAAATGTCAGCCATCTTTTTTGTTTTGGGGTTGGCGGCAGGGTTAATTGGAAACCTTGGAATCAACGGTACCGCAAGGGCGTACTCGGAGGGTTTTGGAGAATTGATTTTTGCCGGTGTGATAGTGGGAATGGCCCGGAGCATTTACCTGATCATGCAGGAAGGACAGATTATTGATACTATTATTCTCGGATTATTCAGCCCTTTGGAAGGTTTGCCGCTAGGGCTTTCCGCCGTCTCCATGTTGGTGGGTCAATGTATATTGCATATTCCTGTCCCGAGTACTTCAGGTCAGGCTGTTTTGACGATGCCATTATTGGCACCGATTGCGGATCTGATTGGAATGTCCCGACAGGTGGTGGTTTTGGCGTACCAATATGGCGCAGGCCTGATGGACTTGGTCACACCGACCAATGGGGCACTGATGGCCATTTTGGCTGCTTCGGGTATTTCTTATAAAGATTGGATGAAGGCTACTTGGAAACCAACCCTGATTTTGCTGCTTATCGGAATGACAAGCATTGTATTGGGAATTTTTGTTTTTTCTTGAAATTTTTCTTTATGCTAAAAAGGAAAAATAGTTTTTTGTAGTGAAATTTTTCGGGAAAAAAAGGTTCTGTTTCTTTGCTTTTACTGCGAAATAGATTCCTCTAAAGTGTTAAATTTAGAATTAGAAATCAGTACCGAATAGCTTTAGACTGAAGAAAATTGAAAGTTCGCTTTACTGTCTGCATACATACATTATTTTTAACAAGACCCAAATCCCAATGAAAAAAGTAACCATCATCTCCATAGATGGAGGTGGAATCAGAGGAATTATCCCAGGGACAATTTTGGCCCTGATGGAACAAAAGCTGCAAGACCGCTTATTCGATCCTGATGCAAGGCTAGTCGATTATGTTGACTTTGTAGCCGGGACAAGCACTGGTGGCATATTGGGTTGCGGGATGCTCATGCCCAGTGAAAGCAATCCCAAAAAACCCAAATACACATTATCAGAGGTAGTTCAATTGTATTTGGAAAACGGAGAAGAGATTTTCAGCAATCCCTTTTCCCAAAAAGTCAAATCATTCAATGGACTCAAAGACGAGAAGTTTTCGAACACCAATTTGAAAAAATCTTTAAATGATTACTTTGGGGATACGCTTTTGAGCCAGCTGATTCGCCCATGCCTGTTTACTTCTTATGATATCGAAGCTAGAAAGGCGAAGTTTTTCAAGCATTCCAAAGCCGTTGAAAGCGAAGCGGAGGATTTTTATGTCAGAGACTTAAGTCAGGCAACATCTGCTGCTCCTACCTACTTTGAGACGGCCTTGATCCAATCCAAAGCAGCGGAATCCTTTCCGTTAATTGATGGGGGTGTATTTGCCAATAATCCAGCGATGTGTGCCTATGCCGAAGTTAGAAAATGTATCTTTGACTACGTCGCCAATCCAACTTCCAAGGACATGATGATGATCTCAATCGGTACCGGTTCGGTCAAAAAACCCATTCCTTACAAGAAAGCAAAAAACTTTGGAACGGTAGAATGGATCAAACCTCTGATCGATATCATGATGTCAGGTAATTCTGAGACAGTTTCACATCAATTAGAATGGCTCTTTGATGCAGGAAATAACAGGCAGGGATATATCCGCCTAGAACCGCCGATCGGAGATGCCAATTCTGACATGGCCAATGCCACCAAAAAGAATATGGCTGCTTTGAAAAGAGCAGGTGTACTGTTTGTCCAAAACAACCAGGAAAAGATTGATGAAATCATCACTAATCTAATTGAAAATAAATCTTAAAGCCTTTTTATATAACGACAATGCATATCAACGACCACCAACCACTACCCATGTACCATGCAAATCAGGAAAGATATGATTCCATGGATTATAGAAGATGTGGCAAGAGCGGCATTATGCTGCCTATGATTTCTCTTGGATTATGGCATAACTTCGGGCATAATGCTGATTTTAAAAATGCAAGGAATATCCTTCGCCAAGCCTTCGATTTTGGAATTACACACTTTGACCTTGCCAATAATTATGGCCCTCCGTATGGTTCTGCTGAGGAGACTTTTGGCAGAATTATGCAAAAGGATTTTCTGCCCTACAGGGACGAACTGATTATTTCTACCAAAGCAGGTTGGGACATGTGGCCTGGACCGTATGGCAACCACGGATCAAGAAAATACCTGATCGCTTCACTTGACCAAAGTTTGAAAAGAATGGGACTCGATTATGTGGATGTTTTCTACCATCACAGACCGGATCCAGGAACACCGCTTGAGGAAACAATGGGGGCTTTGGATCAAATTGTCAGGCAGGGAAAAGCTTTGTACGCCGGAATATCACAATACAATGCAGAAGATACTGCCAAAGCCTACAAAATACTGAAGGAATTGGGGACGCCAATGTTTATCCACCAACCAAGATATAGCATGTTTGACAGATGGGTAGAAGGAGGTTTGTTGGACGTCTTGGGAGAAAAAGGAATCGGATCTATCGCATTTTCTCCGCTTGAACAAGGAATCCTCACAGACAAATACCTAAAGGGAATTCCTGAAGACAGCAGAATTGCAAAGGACGGCCGCTACCTTAAAGAAGCCCAAATCTCTGAGAAAGTCATTGAAAAAGTAAAAGGGCTTAATGAAATAGCTTTGAACAGAGGTCAAAGTTTAGCCCAGATGGCAATTGCTTGGCTGTTAAAAGACCCAAGAATTACCACTGTTTTGGTAGGGGTAAGTAAACCCGAACAATTGGCTGAAAATGTAGATTCAGTAAAGAACCTTAATTTCTCTTCCGAAGAGTTGAAAAAAATAGAGGATATCCTTCAATCCTATTAAACAATAACGGTGACAATCTATTCAAGTTTGTCACCGTTATTCCTTTTTTTTGGCTTTACCTGACAGAATTTTCTAAAGTGGCTAGATAAATGTATTTCTGTTCTCTGGCTTGGATTCCTTTTGCCATGGCAGCTCTCTGTTCTGCTGTGGATTCCATATCTTCATATTCCTGTGCATTGAAAAACTGGAGGTAATCCTTGAACATATTCATTGTCAAATGGGTGTATTTGGCCTCACTACCAAATGGAAGTGCTGTTCTCAAAAGACTCCAACTCCCCATCAATCCCTTTTCGATTCTGTTTTGATGGATTTTTTGAAAGACTTCTTTTTCGGCTTTTTCATATTCCTGGAATTTTCCTTCTACTGCTTTCATCATATCAAAAGAAGCCAATGAACCTTTTTTTAGGTTGAAGTTATCATTTGTTGTGGCGATTTCCTGCATGTACGCTCTCTGAGCCAGGTCACGGCTCTTTATGGCTTCGTTAAACTTTTCTACCACCTGCTTTTCAGTCAGATGCGGATAAGCGATCATGGCATATTTGACCATTTCCTCATCTTGAAATCCGTTCATCATCGTCACAGGATTGTCATAATAGGTAACGGTAATGTATTGGAATTCACTCGGGTCAGCACCTGATTGAAGCGCCCAAAAATCCCATCCTTTGATTTTTTTGTCGTTAACTGCTGCCACATAGATTTTTTCCATAAAATCCTTGAACTCGATAAAATCATATGTTTGATTCGATTCTACTTTGATAAACTCAAATACCAAATAAGTTGGCGCCTGGGCGTTTGCCATAGAAACGGCAAAAATCCCCACAAACAAGAAAATGATTAATTTTTTCATGGCAGGATAATTTTGGGATTAAAGACTAATTGATAAGTATTTGATAAAATTTAAGTACTATATTTTGAAAATGATAATATTTACCTAGTTTTTTTTCTTGCATTTATGAAATTGGTAAAATATTTTCCGTTTAGGCGATATTTACCATTATTGAGCAATCCTTGATCTATAGATTAGGAATAAAAAACTGATATTATTACATTTTGACTCAAATCAGAATCATATGAAATTTTCTAGAAGAGATTGGTTAAGAAGTGCATCTTTGGCCGGCGGGGCGGCTCTACTTACCGGTACGGGTTCATTCAGCAAGCTATCAGCCGAGGAAATTGTTAAGTACAATCCAAGGCCTTTGGATAATCCCATTAGGCTCGGCTCAAATGAAAACCCATATGGACCTTCACAAAAAGTCCGAAAGGCCATGCAGGATGCTTTTGATATCAGTTGCAGGTATCCTTGGGGATACAATGCGCCTTTGGTAGAAATGATAGCCAAAAAAGAAGGCGTGACTCCCGACCATATCGTATTGGTCGCAGGATCTACCGAAGGGCTAAAGATTACCGGTATTACTTATGCAGGAAAAGGAGATGAGGTGATTTCTGGTTTGCCTACATTCCTGTCATTGATGACCTATGCCGAAACCTGGGGTGCCACAATCAATTGGGTGCCTTTGGATAAAGACATGAATTATGATTTGAAAGAAATTGAAAAACGGGTCTCTGCCAAGACCAAGCTTGTCTTCTTATGTAATCCCAACAACCCAACAGGGAAATTGCTACCCGCAAATGAGGTTTTGGATTTTTGTGAAACAGTAAGTAGAAAGACGATGGTTTTTAGCGACGAGGCATATTGTGATTACATCGAAGATCCGAACTATCCCTCTATGGTCAAACTGGTAAAAGAGGGAAAAGATATCATTGTTTCCAAAACCCTTTCCAAGGTCTATGGTCTAGCCGGTATCAGATTGGGATACCTTGTCGCAAGGCCTGATATCGCAAAAAAACTTTCCGAAAGGGTCGTTGCCAATACAAACATAATGGCGATTGAAGCCGGAAAAGCAGCGCTTCAGGAAAATGATTTTTACCAATTCAGTCTTCAAAAAAACCTGGAAGCAAGAAAAATGATCGAGACGACTTTGGATGAACTGAAATTGACCTACCTACCCTCTCAGGCAAATTTTGTTTTTTTCCATGCAAACCAAGATGCAAAAGAATTGGCCAAGACGATGTTGGCCAAAGGTGTCGTCGTCGGAAGACCTTTTCCTCCTTTTGATGATTGGTGCAGGGTAAGTACCGGGACAATCGAGGAAGTTGCCTTTTTCAATAAAGTCTTAAAAGAAACTTTGGGTTGATAACTGGCCAATGATCGATTTTAACCTCAGACTGGAAAATGATAATGTTTTGTTAAGGCCATTAGCGGAAGATGACCTTCCTGCTTTGTTGGTTTTATCCTCCAATCCTGAGATGTGGCGCTTTTTTACCCATGACCTTTCTACCAAAGAAGGGTTAGCAACTTGGGCTTTGCCGGCTTTCCAAAAACAGAGGCTGCAGTTTGTTATCATTGAAAAAACCACCAACACGATTGTAGGTTCGACAGCCTTTGACAATATTTCCGAAAGAGACAGCAGGTTAGAAATCGGATGGACTTGGCTTGGCAAAAACTCCCAAGGCGTGGGAATCAATTCACAGGTCAAAAAGATCATGCTTACTTATTGCTTTGAGATATTAGGTTTGGAAAGGGTGGAATTCAAAACTGACGTATTGAATATTCAGGCAAGAAAGGCACTTAAAAACATTGGGGCAATTGAAGAAGGGGTGCTGAGAAGCCATACTTTGATGACAATGGGAAGGCGAAGGGATACCATATATTATAGTGTCCTAAAACAGGAATGGGATTATGTAAAAAGAGAAAATGATTGGTGATAATTAATCTATTTTTTAGGGAACAGTTTTTGATCTTTAATATCTTTGCTAATCTCTAAAACCTATGAAACCTGTAAAATTTTTGTCCCGGAATATTCTTGTTTCATTTTTTCTGATTTTTGGAATTTCTGCCTGTGCCATCACCGATACCGGAGAAGATCCTTTTACAGAATTTAGCAACTTTTCTTTAGGGGATGAACGTCTTGAATTCAAGTCAGCCAAACTCACCATCACCGGTCCGGTCAATTTCTCCAGTTCAGGTTCCCACGTGTGGGCAAAGTTGGATCTTTCTACGGATGTCAATTTTTCGCAGCCGTACATTTCCAATTCTTCGGTTATGTCTATAGGGATTTATTCTGTTTCTAATGGCAAAACTTTGCCTGAATTTCCTCTTCAAAGCGGTGAATACATTGTCTACCCATCGACGGGTATCACTGATCCAAAAATTATCCCCACCTTAGAAGGGAAAAATTTTGCTTTTGGGCCGGTTGTCGGCCAGAATTATTTTCCGGATGAATTGACTTTTGAAAAAATGTATGACCCAAAAGAGGGGAAAATTTCAATCCAATTTGACTTGGAAAAAAATATGGTGAAAATAACCCATGACTGGGTGACAAAAGATGGGGTGAAGGCTACTGGAATGAATAACCTTCCCCTCAATCTTTCATCTTTTAACCGCTGATCAAACGGTGGGCAATTTCCAGCCGTTATGATAATTGGCTTTCATCAATGCATTTGCCTCAGGATCCGTAAATTGACCTTTTGTAGCATCCCAATAAACTTTCTTGCCGGTTTTGTAAGCGATATTTCCCATTTGGGCATTGATGGCGGCAATACTGCCGGTCTCTATTCCGCAGGTCAATTTTGAAGCATCATTTTCAATAATGGAGCTCACAAATCCCTTCGCATGGATTTCAAGGGCATTTCCATTTGGCTTGATCAATTGGATCTCTTCGATTTTGTTGACTCTTTTACCTTCTTTGGTTTCTGTTTCAGGAATCACCTTCCATCCTCCCCTATTTACTACCAATGTGGCATTGTTTCCTATAAATGCAATTCCCTCTGTGGTGCCATAATTACCGCCGTCAATTCCGGTTGCGTGTTCCCACAACATGTTGAATCCATCGTATTCATAGACAGTCTGTAAGGTATCGGGTGTTTCAGAAGCATCATCCGGATAGGCAAACTTGCCGCCTGAGGCCATTACTGATTTTGGCGCAGTGACACCCATGGCATATAGGGCAATGTCAATCTCATGCACTCCCCAATCCGTCATCAATCCACCGGCATAATCCCAGAACCACCTGAAATTAAAATGGAATCTATTTCCATTAAATGGTCGCTTTGGTGCAGGGCCCAGCCACATATCATAATCCACTCCCTGAGGAACAGGTCCATCAGGCATGACCGGAACAGGCTTCATCCAACCCTGGTAAGCCCATGTCTTTACCAATCTGATCTGACCCAATTTGCCGGATTTCACGTAATCGATCGCCTCAGCATATTGGGAACCGCTTCGCTGCCATTGACCTACCTGAACCATTTTTCCATAGCGTTGCTTGGCTTTGACCATCAGGTTACATTCTTCAATGGTATTGGCTATTGGTTTTTCGACATATACATGTTTACCTGCTGAAAGACTGTCCACCATCGTCAGGCAATGCCAATGGTCAGGCGTACCGATGATTACCGCATCGATGTCCTTGTTTTCGAGCATTTTGCGATAGTCCTTGTATACCTGTGGTTTTTTTCCTCTCTGTTTATTCACATCCTCTGACCTTTGGTCAAGAACACTTTGGTCAATGTCTGCAATGGCTACGCAGTTGACATTGGGCATTTTGAGGTGGGCATTCATATTTGACCAACCCATACCCTTACATCCAATGACTGCAAAATTCAATTGGTCAGATGGGGCAATTTTTTTATTAAGAGCTGACAAAGTATCAGCGTGTATCATGCCCGGCATACTCAATCCTGCTGATAGCAATAGGCCGTTTTGAATAAATTTTCTTCTTGAATTCATAAGGTTCTGGTTATTTTAAGATTAGGGGTTGTTTATGTACTATCCAATTCAATATCCGAAATAATATTACAGATTTGATGCATAATTATTTAAATATAAAGTATAAGCCTATGACAGGAAAGCCAATGGTATAAATGTGTATAAATTTGCTTCGATATGGTCAATTTCCTATGCCAAAGGAATCAAATCAAAAGTATCTTCAAAGAATGGAAATCAGAGTTTAGATTTTTACTTATACCAAATCTAAATTTTGCCAAAATCTTGGCTTTCGATAACCATATCTTTCCAAATTAGTTAAGTTTGTATAAAATAAAATCTCCATGAAACCAAAAGAAATCGTAACGCTTCAGCGTTCATTACTGCTCGATACAGAAAAATTATTGAACCAGCAGATAGAAATGGAAGGTAAATCTTCAGCATACTACCTTTCTATGGCATCTTGGTGCCACATGATGGGATATGAAAATGCATCCCAATACCTCTATGTCCATGCGGATGAGGAGAGAATGCACATGATGAAAATCTTTCATTATGTAAACGAAGCAGGAGGACACGCCATCCAACCGGAAATTACAGGTGTCAGACACCATTTCAACTCCTTGCGTGAGGTATTTGAGCTAATTCTTGAGCATGAAATCAAAGTGACCAAGTCAATCAATTCGATTGTAGACCACGCCTTTGGGATCAAGGATTTTGCGACTTTCAGCTTTATGCAATGGTATGTCACTGAACAAAGGGAAGAAGAAACTCTGGCAAGAAGAGCTTTGGAACTGTTCGACATTATCGGTGAAGAAGGAATTGGCCTTTGGACTATCGATCAGGAACTCGGCAAGCTTCACGGCAAAGCTGCTGCGGCATCTGCTGCAAAAGCACAATAACAACATAAAAAAGGGAAAAGCGCCACCTGCACTTTTCCCTTTTTATTTAAAAAATGAGCCGTCAGAATTTCACTTTTGACTTTTTTGATTCCTGCATTTCTTTGTCAGGCTTGAAATAAAACCGCAACATTTTCTCAGAGATAACATCCTCTTTTGGAGGTAAAGTGCCAAACATCCAATCCCAAATAATAGTACTGAAAGAAAATCCTTTGTCAGGATATTTTCCATGGTGGTGGATGTGGGCTTTTTGGACATTGGGAAAAACATAGCGTCCCCACTTTTTGTGTAGCATGATGTGAAGCAGGCTATATAAGGTAAGGCCAACATAAAAGCCCAGAAACAAAGTGAAATAATTGTTCCAAATCAAGGCAAAGTAAAAGATCCAAATTCCAACCACAAATAAGATGGATCTCTGGGTTCCGTCAATTTTGATTTCCTGAGGATGCTTATGGTGGTTCATGTGCATATCGTAGATCTTGCTATTGAAATTCCTGAAGTGGTTGTGCATCCAAAACCTATGTAAAAAATACTCGGTAAAGGTCCATCCCAGCCAACCTGTGACCAATAGAAAAATAAATTTGAATGTGGGCGATGCTGTCAATCCTGCTCCCAAAACCAATACAGTGGCGATGACAGCAAATACCATGATGCAATTGATTGCTTCATAAAGCTCTTTTCTTTTTGCGGAGGAGATTCTTTGAGTTTCCATTTGGCTTTGAGTTTTGGTTGATGAAAAATTCAGAAAACCAGGTTTATCCAAGCTGAACAGGCTAAACCGTCGATCCTTATTTTGATACCAAATTACCTGAGCCGGGAACCATTGGCGAATTGAAAAAAAGCAGGCTTAAGACCTGTTTGGTATTTATTCAGAAAAGTAGGCGAGCGAGGTGCCCACTTTATTGAATTTTGAAAAAAACCTTGATATCAGAGCTGGCTTTGGATATTCTTCCCAAATCATTTTATTCAAAATGGGATTTTGGATCAAAATCAAAAAGTCGGATTTAATTCCAATCAGGCACATTTATTGGAAAAAAGGAAAGTAATTTCATTAATATCAAATTTGAAAAAAGCTATTGATTTTAAATCAATCCGATAATTCATAAATTTTTCTTATAATAATCATATTATTATTTTTACTTCATTTTTGAGCGATTTTTCTTTAGGAATATTCTGTGCGTTTCTTTAAATTAGTCAATATCTGATTATAATAATGACTTAAACGAAATTTAATTCTGATTATCAAAATTCAAAGGTTAGGGTTTTTTTCAGGTTTTTGGGAAATCCTTAAACTCAACTCTTTAAAATATTTATGGGCAACTCAGAAATTCAGGTTCAGTTTTTCCAGCATATACGAAACCTACTCCCCCCCTACAAGTCCCTTGTGGATGAAGTGTCAGATTTATTGGATATCAGCAATGATTCTGCCTACAGAAGAATCCGTGGTGAAAAGTTTATTGACCTGGAGGAAATCAAAAAAATCAGCCAACATTTCAATATTTCCCTTGATCAGATTTTTAATCTGCAGACAAATGCCATAGTCTTCCACGGTAAACTGAATTCTTTTACCAAGGATAGTTTTGACGATTGGTTTGAAGACGTGCTGAAGCAGATACAGATGTTTCATATCCAAAAAAAGAAGCACATGTATTACCTGGTAAAAGACCTGCCTCCCTTCTACCATTTATATTTTCCTGAATTGGCCTCGTTTAAATTCTTCTTCTGGATGAAATCCATCCTCCATAATGAAAGTCTGAAGAACGAGAAATTCTCTTTCAATAACCTACTCTATTATAAGCTCAAAGACACGAGCACCAAAATGATCAATTTGTTCAATCAGATTCCGACCACAGAGATTTGGAATGAAGAAGGAATAAATGTGACGATCCGGCAGATTGAATTGTACAATGACATGGGATTGATTCCTTCACAGAAAGAATTGAAGATATTGTTTGAACAATTATTGGCAGTAGTCAACCATCTCGAAAAAATGGCGGAATTGGGATTGAAATTCCCTTTGGGAAAAGAACCCACAGCCGAGAGTGCGCCTTATACCATGTATGTTAATGACTTTGTCATCGGTGACAATACTATTATTGCTGAGTTAGACAATGTTCAGATTACTTACCTCAACCACAGTGTTATGTATTTTATTGGTTCTATGGATCCCAAATTCAATGAAGCCATGTTTTATAACCTCCATAACCTGATCAAAAAATCCACCATGATCAGTACTGTCGGCGAAAAAGAAAGGATAAGATTTTTTAATAAACTCAGAAAAAAAATTGAAATCAAATTGGCAGCTATTCTACAAGAGATGGATTAAGTAATGTCCCAAATAGAGATTTTTGCTTTCAGGCTTATAAGAATATCGGGAGCCGAACGTATTTTTTAATCTAAATCTCTTTGTTCAAGATACTAGGTGTTTTTTAACAATAATATAGGGCCAAACACCTAAAACAGAACTCAAATTTTCTTACATTTTGGATTCAATATTTTTAAAAACAAAAAATCTAAACAAAAGGAAAATGGAATCAGTAATTAAAAAGAGCAGATTTATGATCAAAAACTGGTGGCTTCCGCTGTTGGTCGGCATTTTATTCATCCTTGTGGGTGCTTGGACCATCTCCACTCCAGTCAAAAGTTACATGAGTCTGGCTATTATTTTTGCTTCTTTTATGTTCGTTTCAGGTATTTTTCAGTTGATATTTTCCATCAACAACCGGAATGAAATCGACGATTGGGGATGGCATTTTGCAGGGGCCATGTTTGATTTTGTGGTAGGTGCGGTGTTGTTTTTCAATCCTGCTGTCACCATGGTCGTGCTTCCGTTTATCATCGCCTTTTATTTTATGTTCAAAGGCTTTGCGACCTTCGGTTTTGCATTCGATATGAAAAAATACGGATCAGACGGATGGGGTTGGCTTTTGGCAAGTGGTGCATTGTCAGTCATTTTCTCCTTGATGATTTTGTTCAACCCAACTTTAGGAGGATTGACAATTGTGTTTTTTACTGCTTTGGCATTCTTCTCCTTGGGATTGTTTAACATCACCCTTGCTTTTGCACTCAAGAAGATCAAAGAAAAAGGTGGTAATGCTAAAGAGTTGTTGCAAAACTTGAAAAGCAAAATTTCCTAAATACCGGCATTTTCAAAGACATACATCGAAAAAATCGCATACAAATCATCCTTGGATAGCAATTGACTTAGGTTACGGAGTTTCTTACTACCAATAACGTAATAGCAATTTACCCTTCGGCAAGCTCAGGGATCGGAGATATTGGGTTTTTGAGGGTGAGGAGGGAAAAGTGGCTGCGCCGCTTTTCCCTCCTCACCCCTTATCCTAAACAACCCCGGTGGCCGATCCCGATCGCTATCGTGGCCGATGCCGATTTAGATTAACCTCAACGTCATTTCTTTTTCTGAACATTTCTAAAAATGTTAAAAACTAAGTCTGACAAATACTTTTTGATATGATTATCCGCTTTTATACCAGTAGCCAAATATCATTTTTCTCCACCTCGGCAAGCTCGGTGAACGGATATCGTGAGATCAGAGGGGGGTGGTAGAAATGCGGCTTTGCCGCATTTCTACCACCCCCCTTCAATATCAATAAATTCCGGTGGTCGATCCCGATAATTATCGTGGACGAGACCATTCTGTAAGTAATCCTATTCTGGTAAGAAGGCGGATATACATATTTTTTAAACTCTTTTTCCCACACTTGGAAGCGTTGATGAGACAAGACTGACTTCTATGTTTCGATTTGCAATACAAGCGTAAAAGCGTTCAGTATTATTGGGCATAGTCTTTGCCCTCTATATTGGCAGAAGCTTTAGTCTCAAAAAAGAAGATAATTTTTCTTTGATTTTTATCCGTCTTAGTTTTTTGTTGGTTTGGTCAGAATTTTTCCAATTGAATCAATCAACCCAAATCAAGAACAATAATCATAGATAGGCCAAACATATGTCATGAAATCAACGGCTACCTATTTTTAAATTGTATAAATGATAATTCACAAGATAAATCATAATTCAACTACCAATATATAACAATGGAAACCAGCGTATTAAATATCAACCATGCCGCTTTTAAAAAAGCACTATTGGAGACAAGTATCAAGAAACATCAATCAGTCATCGATGATTTCAAAAACAGTATCAGGGAAATGATTGGCGGTGAAAACGAAGCCAACCAAGAGGAACCCGAGATGTCCCAACAAGGATTCAATGCTGAACAGATCCACAGAGCCAATGCCATCGGAGAACAGGTAAACTTTGCCAATAAGGAAATGGAACTGCTCCAAAACATGCTTCCAACCATTGAAGACATCAATGATTCGGTGAGATTGGGCAGTGTGGTGGTGACTGACAAAGACATTTTCTTTGTATCAGCAAGCATTGAAAGGATGAAAGTAAACGGGATTTCGGTGTTTGGGCTTTCGTCGGACAGCCCTCTCTACCAAGTCATGAAAGGAAAAAAGCAAGGGGAAAAATTTTCTTTTAAAGATTCACATTACCAAATAAAAGAAGTTTTTTGACTTACAAGGAAAGGAAGCGTTTTTGAGGATAGAACGTCACCTTCTTTTAAAATAATGCAAAAAAAAGGGGGATTAATCCCCCTTTTTTATTTTTCAATAATTCGGATAGCGTCTATTTCGACCGGAACAGATTTCACTTTCCAGATTTCATCGCAATAATCTCTGATGCTTCTGTCACTCGAAAACTTGCCCATCCTTGCCGTATTCAAAATCGACATTTTAGCCCACATTTCCTTGTGTTTGAAGGCTTCAGATACTTTTTCCTGAGCTTCAAGGTAAGATTGAAAATCAGCAAACAACAGGTATTGATCGTCATTCATCAAAGAATCCGTCAATTCCCTGAAAGTATTCACATCCAAATGGGAAAAATAGCCTGAGTTGATCTGATCGATGGCTTCTCTTAAAACGGCATTGGATTCATAATACTGTTTTGACCTGTATCCTTCATTTTTTGTTTTGGATACTTCATCTGCAGTCAAGCCAAAAAGGAAGAAGTTCTCCTCCCCTACGCATTCTCTGATTTCGACATTGGCACCATCCAAAGTTCCAATGGTCAATGCGCCATTCATGGAAAGCTTCATGTTTCCTGTTCCTGAAGCCTCTTTTCCCGCAGTGGAAATCTGCTCAGAAAGGTCAGCAGCCGGATAAATCTTCTGGGCATTGGTCACATTGTAATTGGGATAAAAAACCACTTTAAGCCTGCCTTTTATATCCGGATCATTGTTGACTACTTCGCCCACAGAATTGATCAATTTGATGATCAATTTGGCTTTGCGGTATCCGGGAGCAGATTTTCCGGCAAAAATAAATGTCCGGGGAACCACTTCCATGTCCGGGTTCTTCTTGATTTGATTGTATAGCGCTATGACGTGAAGGACATTCAGGTGCTGACGTTTGTATTCATGGATTCGCTTGACCTGAATATCAAACATGGATTCGGGATCGACTTTTATTCCCAACCTTCTTTGGATTTTCTTTGCAAGGGCTTTTTTCTGATCCAATTTCACTTTCATCCAAGCCTGTTGGAATTCAGGATCATCGGCGTATTTTTCCAGGCCTCTCAATTCCTCCAAATCTTTGATCCAACCTTCTCCGATTTTTTCGGTAATGAGCTTGGTCAATTTTGGATTACTCAATACCATCCATCTTCTTGGGGTAACTCCGTTGGTTTTGTTGCTGAATTTCTCAGGTGAAAGTTCGTACCAATCCTTCAAAACAGTTTTTTTCAACAAATCAGAATGCAAAGCAGCAACACCATTGATGGCGTGGCTTCCAAGACAGGCAAGGTTGGCCATTCTGACATGTTTCCTTTTTCCTTCACCGATCAGGGAAAGGTTGCTTATTTTTTGGTTGTCACCAAAAAACTTCACCGTCACAAAATCAAGAAATCTTCGGTTGATTTCATAAATCAACTCAAGATGCCTAGGCAATACCGAACCAAATAACTCCAAATCCCAGGTTTCCAAAGCTTCCGGAAGCAAGGTGTGGTTGGTATAAGCAAATGTTTTGGTGGTAATATTCCAAGCGGTATCCCAATCCAACAGGTGCTCGTCCATCAATAGGCGCATCAATTCTACAACTCCGATTGCCGGATGTGTATCATTCAACTGGACAGCAAATTTTTTGTCAAAATCCTCAATTTTTTCGCCCTGATTCAGGTGGATATTGATCATGTCCTGTAAGGAACAGGACACAAAAAAGTACTGTTGCTGCAGTCTCAGGATTTTGCCTTCCCGCTGTTCATCATTTGGATAAAGGACTTTACTGATGTTTTCGCAGATGATTTTTTGGTTCACCGCATTGTTGTATTCGCCTGCGTTAAAGGACTGAAAGTCAAAAGAGTGTGGTGCTTCAGATTTCCAAAGTCTTAATGTATTTGCAGTGTTGACTTTATATCCCAAAATAGGTGTATCATAGGCTACTCCTTTTACCACCAATTCAGGAATCCAGTTGCTGCAAAATTTTCCACTTCGATCTATATAATGCTGAATATGTCCTCCAAGCTTTACGTCATAGCTCAATTCCCTGCGTGCGATTTCCCAGGGATTTCCCCTTCTCAGCCAGTTGTCAGTATCTTCTACCTGCCATCCGTCTCTGATATCCTGCTCAAAAATCCCGAATTGGTACCTGATCCCATATCCGATAGCAGGCACTTCCAGGGTAGCAAGGGAATCCATATAACAGGCAGCCAATCTTCCCAACCCCCCGTTGCCCAGTCCCGGTTCCACTTCCTTTTCTATCAGCCAATCCAGGTTAAGTCCAAGTTCCTCGCAAGCCTGCTCCACCTCATTGTAAATCCCAAGATTGATCAGGTTATTGGCAAGATGTGGCCCCAAAAGGTATTCAGCAGAGAGATATGACACTATTCGTTCCTTTCCCTGAATATATTGCTTGACGGAAGCCACCCATCTTTGCAGCAATCTATCTCTGACGGCGTAAGCCAAAGCCATGTAATAATCATTTCTTGTGGCGATTTCAGGATACTTAGCCTGCACATAAAAAAGGTTGTTGGAAATCGCTTTTTTTAAAGTCTCTACTGCCAAACCAGTCCTAGAATCCTCTCTTTCACCGGGATGATTGGTGTTGTATGGTGTTGGTTGTTCTTCAGTTCCGGATTTTATCCCATTGTTTTTATTGCTCTTTTTCATTTAATTTTTCTGTTGACTAAGCCATTGGAAGTCCGAAAGTTAATCAAAACAAAAGTCAATCAAAATTTTCATTTCCATCCTGAGGCAAACTAATCTGCCCTGTTTTGTTAAAAATTGTAAGAAAACAATAAACTATAATTGTCCCATTCTCAATTTGATTGTATCTTGCAAAGGCATTTATTTATCAAAAACTTAATGAAAATCAAACCTGTAGGAATTTTATTTGTTGCGCTCTTTTATATTTCCATTTGTTTTTCAGGTTGTGAGAAAAATGCAAAACAGGATGAATTGATCGTGGACGATGCCATGTTCGAATCTGAAGAACCAACCCAAATCGATGGACATAACGCCAGTAATTCTCTAGATTTTTTGGGAATCTACAAAGGAGTTTTGCCTTGTGCGGATTGTGAAGGAATTGAAACAACTATAGAACTTGGATCTGGAAATTCCTACTTAAAGAAATCCACTTATTTGGGCAAAGAAAATCAAAGTGTCATAGAATCATCCGGAGTATTCACTTGGAACGAAGCCGGCAACACCATAACCCTTCAAGATGAAGAAGTTCCAAACCAATATTTTGTCGGAGAGAATGTCCTTTTCCATCTT
Source organism: Cognataquiflexum rubidum (assembly GCF_022538115.1). GTDB lineage: Bacteria > Bacteroidota > Bacteroidia > Cytophagales > Cyclobacteriaceae > Cognataquiflexum > Cognataquiflexum rubidum. Next base: position 160,930 of record NZ_JAKZAL010000004.1, read on the forward strand.
GATTTGGAAGGAAATAGAATCACCGGTGATCTTGAAAAAAATTATCAATTAGTCAAACAATAAAAAATACAATCCATTTTCTCCCAACAAAACATCAATTATGAAAAAAGTTTTAGTATTTGCATTCCTAATCTTGGCTTCTGCCTGCTCTCCGGCTACAAAAATAACAAGGTCCTGGACAAGTCCTGATAAATATCAAGGCGGATACAGTAATCTATACGTTGCAGCTATCATCGGTGATGTGACCAAAAGACAGACAATAGAGGACGACGTAAGGTCAAAATTATCCAAATTGGGTATCAGATCCACCACGAGCAGTGCGACCATCCGTCCAAATTTTTGGATGAGTACTGACTTGGATAAAAATGCGATGATGAATGTGGTTAACCAAAACGGACAGGACGGCATCATGACCATGACATTGATTGATGTACAGGATGAGCAGCGTTATATTCCGGGTGCCATGATGATGGGCGGTCCGATGATGATGGGCCCAGGATGGGGAATGGGCGGAAATTTCGGCGGATTCTGGGGAATGAACCACGGAATGATGATGACTCCGGGCCATATTGTGAATGACAGAAGGTATTTTATCGAAATCAACGTGTACGATGTCAAGTCGGAACTCTTGGTTTGGTCAGCCCAATCCAAGACCCTGAATCCAACATCCATGGAAAAATTCTCCTCCGAATTTGCCCAAGTGGTATTGGAAAGGATGCTAGAAGAAGGAGTAATCAGGAAACAATAAGAATAATTTAAATCGTCCACGGACGACAGACCACGGTCGACAGCACCTCTTGTTAATGTTTGTTGTCTTTGTACGTGAAGGCCCTAAATAAAAATTGAATTAAAATCCCGGTCAAGGCTTAGAATCCTCGGCCGGGATTTTTCTATTCTGTGTTTCCGCTTTCTTACCAAAAGCATATAAAAAAACTTGGATTTAAGTACAATGGCCGCGGCTTTGTCTCGTCGGACAGGTATGGACTGTGGTCTATGGACAGATTATATATCCGCTGCCATTTACGCTCCGTTTTTGACCTATTGGCAAATAAGCGGATAATCATTTTTTACATTTTATCTGCCGGAAATTCCTTCAAGGAATGCTTTTTAAAGTTTTTGAAATTGTAATTCCAATTAATCCATAGGACAAAGCCATGGTTTATTCTAAGGTTTCCAAAATTTGGTGTCCCAAACCTGACGTGATACCCAGGTGAGAAGGTGACCGCTTTTTTCTGAAAGCCAAACAAAAAGAAAACCCTGTGTTCAAAAGGTAATGGATTAGGGCCGGGTCCGGTAGTTATCAATGATTCATTGAACAGGGTATTCGAAAAATTAAAATGACGACTCAATCTATCTCCCCAATTATACCTCAAACTCATATTGAATCTGTAACGGTAATTAAGAGAAAAACCATCCGTCAATTCTGTCAGGCTATAGTTTTGTCTGAATCTCAAATCATACCTGAATCTAAAACTGGCACTCAAAGGTCCTTTGCCGGGTAACCGGTAAACTGCCTGACCCCAAGGCCTGTGTTCGGGTCTGATCAGTTTCCCCTCAGAAAATGGAGTAGTCAATCCGAGGTATCCATAACCTGCTGTCAATGTCACTTTTTTGTCGATGGTATGGTATGTAATTCCTGACCTATAAATCACAAAAAGTTGGGGAACATGGTGGACATCCAACCACAAAGACCATCTTGGGGAGATCTGCCCTGAAGTCATCAATCCCCACCAAGATTCGGTATCCACTTCTTTCTGAGCCAAAACAGGTCGTCCAAAAAATGTAAAAAGGATTATTGTCAAAATTTTAATTTTCATCGAATAAAATCAATGTAAGGTTTAGCTATACAATTATAATTCTTGTCTTCGGACTGAAATACCCGGTACACCTGTCTTCCGACTTCGTCCCGATAGCTATCGGGATCCGTCCTAACTGAAGAAAAAGGTATGGTTATTGGCAAAGAAGAGTATATCTAATTTAATTGACATGGTCCTCGGGGAATTCTACAAATTCAGTGGTTTTTTTCTTAAAGGTATTCAGATTTATGGTCATCCAAAATACCATGCCGTGGTTGAGTCGGGCCCTTTCGGGACTGATATTGATATACCTTACAATATATCCTACCGAATAGGTAATTGGTCCCTTTGAAAGCCCCATGAGCAAGTGGGTTCGGTGTTCATGCCTGACCCCATTGGGTCCAGAACCGGTTCTAAACAAGGCTTCATTCAGTAAACTGGTGCTCAAAACAGTGTTTGAACTGAGGACATTTCCCCAACGGTACCGCAATGCATTGTTGAATCTCCACCGGTGATTGAAAGAAAACCCCTCTGCCAACTGCCCTGATTCAAGATTTTGAATAAATCGGGCATCATATCGGAACCTGAAACTCGTGCTTAACTTTTTTGTAGATGGAACCCTAAAGGTGGTTTGCATCCAAGGCCGATGTTCTGTTCGGATCAGTCTCCCTTCCGAAAGAGGCGTGGTAAGCCGTAACCAACTGTACCCAGCCGTCGTGACAAGATTGTCCCGTTTGTTATGGTAAGTCAACCCTGTCCGGTAAATAAAAAAAGTCTCATCCACAAAATGGGCATCATTCCAAACTGACCATTTTTCAGAAACCCTCACGGAGGTCATCACTCCCCACCAAGTCTCATAATTATATTGAAATTGCTGCTGGGCTCTCGATTTGATCGAATAGGATAGAAAGGTAAAAATGAATAGAAAAACTACTTTTTTATAAAAACCCATGTCCACAAAAATACAAAAAACCTCAACCCAAAATGGAAAGTACCATACAAGGTTGAGGTTTTTTATTGAGAATCAAGAATATATTGGCAATAGATTACTGCACCCGAACCAATGGAGCTTGTTTCCAAGTACCGTCAAGCGCTTCCGGCTTAGGCCAATAAAGTCGGTTAAACAGCAAGAAGGCCCCTTTTGGCGCAGGAAGCCAATTGGATTCCTTGTCCTTTCCGGGTGAATCATGCTGAATATATAACGTTAGACCACCATCCTCATCCATTTTGAATTGCGACAGCATGGTCGAGTTCAACAGGTAGCGATTGATTGGATTGTGAACCAATAGGCTGGCTGGAGAATCGTACATAGTAAGCGACCAGAAAGAGTTAACAGGGGGCATCTGACCCTTCTCAAAACGCAAATTGTACCGATAAGAGCCATCCAGCTTTTGGCCGTCACTGTCCGTGAAGTAAGGCAGATAGATCGCTTCTTCCTTCGAAAGTCCATAGATCCCGATCACCGCTGCACCCATCCGGTAGAGGTAATTGTTCTGGAGATGCTCACGGGTGCCAAGTGCATCACCGGACGTCATCTCACCTCTGTTGAACCGATCTCTTAACCCCTGGAAATCAGACCAGGCATCGGTGATGCCAGCCTCAATCGCCTCTTTCAATTCAGGTGATAGTTTCTCTGCATCAAAAATTTTACCTGCACCGATACCGATCTTTTCAAATCGCTCCATTAAAGCCACTTCTGATGGATGGGTTGGGCAGAACTGTAGGTAAAAGTTCAACAGTGAAAAGAAATCGAGAGATGTTCTCTGTGAGTCAGGCGTAAGCGGTTGGGGAAAGTCTATGGCCGGAGCGGCTTTAGGAGCCGGATTTTTAAGAAATGATGATAAGGGCTGAGCAATATACTGGTCCTGAATCTTCTTGACGTTTTCGAGGTCGTCCGGATTGAAGAGTTGTGTCCGAAACTGGGCGGAGGCGATTTCGGTCTCACAACGTATCACGCGTGTAATTCCTTCAGGTTTTTCACCTTGCCAGTTGGGTCCGGCAACAAGAAAACTGCCTCCATTGTTACCGTCCGTTCGACTCCCCGGAATATCGAAATTGTGTGTATATAGGTCAATCAACTGCAAGCTCCAGTAACGCTCAGGAGCGATAGGTGGTACAGTAAACACGATAGGTTCTGCCCGCAGATCCAAGCCGATCCAAGAGTACGGGGTGTCAGAATTGGGGGTCTGGATCGCTCTGTCATCAGGTGTGAATACCCGAGGAATATTGACAAGCGTGTTGTAAGGCCCTTTATAGTTCGCATGGCCTTTATCAACGAAATAGGTGTACTGTACACGCATATTGTCCACAAGCGGGAAGCCGTAAAGGTAAGCCTCTTTGGCGATGGCCCGGGCTTCTTCGGGTGTAACTTCAGTTTTCGGACTTTGGCAGCCAATGGCAAAAGCAATAATGACTAAGCCAAGCAACAATTTATTTTTCATCGTTTCTAATTTTAAATGATAATTGCATTTAAGGAAATCTAGCAATGATCTTTGATGCATATATATATGTTTTTTTTAATCGGAGCTTAAAATTGGTCCTCCGCATTAGTCAAAGGAATGGTGTAATTTTTAGCAGGATCAAACTTGTCAAACAAATCCATTACGAACTTCAAATCTTCCATACTTCCTTTGGTCATTTTAACCCCGCCGCTTTTGGCAGCTTCATCCAAGGTGGTAGCGTTGAGATAAAGATCAGCCCATGTTTTGGTATCCACTATGCAACTAATATCCGCCGGCCTGTAATGGTTGGCAGGATTGGGAACAAATTCAGCTATGCCCCTGCGTACATGCAGGCCCGCCGTGGTACCATTAGAGAAATTGAATACCAACATCTTCTCGGTATTTTCTGATTTTTTTGGATCAATCCGCACCCGGAACATGTCCACAAAAAAAGTGGGTTTGGCAGCAATGATATCCGGCTTAGGTGGCACTACCCTAGGAATCTGCACTTCTCCTTCGAGTGCACGCGCTTCACTTAAGAAAAAGGAACGGCCTATTACACTCAAGGAAGTTTGGCCCATTGCCCTGTATACATCGGCCAATAATTTTCTGGCTTCGGTGTCTTTAGCGTCAATGGTAAACAGGTAATTTCCAAGTTGAGCTGCCCAAGCAAATTCACGTTTGGCAAATGAAGCCTTGGCTGCCTGCAATACTTTTTTTCTTCCTCCCATCAATGCGACTGTCCTTTGAGCTTCTTCTACCGGAGGCAGTTTATGAAGGGTAGAGAGGTTTCTGTCAAACCAACCCATTTGGTGGTAAAAAGCTGCCGGCGTAAACCAAGGAACTTCCCCGTAAGCCTGTGCATTGTTGGGAAAAGCAGCTAGGTGTTTGGGCTGATAGACAAAATACCTCAATTCATCAGGACCTAAACCATGCAAAATTCCTCTGAGGGATTGGTCATAAACCAAGGTCACCATGTCCATGTAATTTGAAATGGCATCAAATACCTCTTTGCTACCCTGAACGGTTTTGGCGTGGGTATTCATCATCACTTCAGGTTTCAAGTCCCTGATTACCTGAAGTCCGTTTCTCCATTCCCTAGGATCTCTGTAAGAAGCGCCTCTGATACTGTAAAGGTTGGGGGTTCCCGGCCAATAGAAGTTATTCATGACTACTTTTTGCTCTGGTAACCATACGGTAAGGTTAAAATCGTCAGACCTATATTCTGTAAAAAATTGAAAGGCTATTCCGCCAATATCTACTATTTCACCATCATCAACTATTTTATTGGCAGGCAAATATGCATTTTCCTTGATGCGGTACCTTTGACCAAGAAGGCCATCAGCACCTGTATCAGGAAGAAAATTACTGAATTGGATCAACTGCCTTGCTGTCAAAACCGGTCCCAATTCAGGAATCTGTGCAATGGCACCTCCCGACATAAAATTATTTTGAACTGTTTCGTTAAGTCTTTTGTGACCAACAATGATGGCTGTTTTCGGATCATCTACCATCACGCCTGTGCCCATGCAGTAGTGCGAGTGGGTATAAATGGCTGCAATGATAGGTTTTTTACTGATGTTTTCCCGGATTACTTCTCTCAGTTTAATTCCCTCTTCTTTAGAATCACCCGTATCAATAACAATTAAACCCTCATCAGATTCAATCACTACCACATTGGTAATGGAATACCCGCCTATCACCCAAATCCCATCGGCAGTCTTTTCAACGGTCGGCTGTGGGTAAATCAATTGCAGTGTTTGAGCAAAACCGGCATCGGCCACCGCTCCATTGGGAGCTGTTATTGTCTTCACATCTTCCCTACCCATGTACCTACCGGGGTAATTGAGGGTTGATTGCGCCTGTAACTGGGTTAGTTGGAAGGCGGCCACTATCAATACTAAAAGAATCTGTTTTTTCATGGTGTATTTTGGAATGTAAATCTATGTTTAACTGCTATTACCATTTACTGGGCAGAAAAGTATGGAATGGTGAATTGACCCAATCTAACATGAGGTTTCATGATGGCTACAACTCAAAAATAAGTCAAGGCATCTTGTAAGGCTAAATGTGCTGGCATGTATTCAATCAAGAATGGCGAATACTAACGACTTGGTATATAAAAAAAAAAATCGGCTGATTTATTTCCCGAGCGTGGCCGTGGGCTGATTATTGAACTCTAGGACTTGTGAAAATTTTCCCTGTATTCAGATGGGGAGGTCCCAAGAAATTTTTTGAAAGCATTGGTAAATGAATTGCGGTTATTAAACCCACATTCATGGGCAACCGCCTCAATGGTAAAATTTGACCATTCACCTTTTTCCAATTTTTGCACGCAATATTGGACGCGATTCTTATTTATAAAATCTATAAAACTCAGGTCTTGAAATGTATTCAGACTTTTTGAAATCTGATAGACGGGAATATGGATTTCCTTCGAAAAATCATTGATGGTGTACCCTGGTTTCAAAAATAGCCTATTGTCAGCCATATGTGTTTCTATCGACCGCATGACTTCCTCTAATCTTTTTTCATCTTCATCAGATATAGGAGTCTTCTTAAGGGCTTTGGTAAACTTTGATATCCTATCTCCACCCTCAAAAGGCTTCCCATAGAGCAAGGAAGGAAAAAAGAAAAGGAAAAGACTTGAAAGCATCACCCATCCCACAGAAAAAGAGTTGGTGATGAAGTAAGTAGTCGATTTATCCAACCAAAAAACAGTAAGGAAAAAAGGGAACCATAAAAAAAATTGGCAACCTAGAAACAGGATCATCCAATTTTTCCAAACCTTGTTTTCAGGAGTCAATAAAGAGTGACTTTTGACCCATCTAAACAGAATAACAACTTGGGCAACCCAATAACCGCTAAATAGTACTGTTCTGAATTCCGTGTGAAAACCCGGACCAATAAACCTTCCTTGGCTAAATTTCCCCAAGAGGTCCAAATCATTAATCTCCTGTAGGATCAATTCTGTCTTTTGAGCTGAAGAAAGAGACAATGTGTCCCAATAATCCACCAGATAAATCAATAACGGAATTAAATGCAACAAATCATACCACCTCCATAGCCGTTTTTGGGTGTAGAAAACAGTGTATAAATAAGGCATTGGAATAAAAATCAGCACAAAAACATTTCCCAACCTGTACAAAAATGGCCAATGGACAATCAATTGGGAAACGATGGAGAAACTCACAAAAATTCCCAGAGAAATGCTTAGCTGCCCAATACCCAAGGGTTGATTGACAGGATTGGTCTTGAATCCGAAATAAAGAATAACCGCAGAAGATACCACTCCCACTATGACAGCGGCCAAATGAGCAAAGGTGATAGCATCAAAACTTATTTCCATTTTTAAAAGTTAAAACCTTTACTGTCGCCACATTTCACACATTACAAATAAAGGAATTTTGGGGAATTATTTGGCGGTGAATATAAAAAGTACCTACGAAAATTATTTCAGGGGATAATGCCCGTATGCTTTAATCCAATCATTCAAAACAAAGACTCCCTCCTGCCCTTGGTAAAAACCAACGTCCATAATATTGAATATTTGTCCTTAGTTATTATTGGGATCAAGAAATTATTTCAGGGATTGGGCTAAAAAGAAAAAGGACTATTGCCGAAATAGAATTCCTGCAATAATCCCTTACGAATTTAAACTTAACTTACTATAATCGGAACTCAGAATTGATCCCCCATATCGGTTATCGGAATCACGTAGTCTCCAGCTATATCAGAATTGTCAAACCAATCCGATACTCCCTTCAAATCATCCACACTTTATTGCACCATTTCAATATCCGGCATTGTGAAACTTTTTTGCCAAAATGGAGTATCGGGGCCGTAAAGTCGTAGCCATATGACGGGCTTCTTGTTCATGGTCGGTATCCAGTTGGATTCCAGTCCGTCGGGAGCCTTTGGTCCCATATAGATATCTATACTCCCGTCGTCGTTCACCTTAAGTTTGTCCCTATCGAATAACCCCAATCCGGATCGATCCTGCGGGTTCATGATGAAGGCCCATGTGGCGTTGTCGTACACGGTGATCGACCAGAACTGTTTGGCCGGGGTGTCCTTGGGAATCCGGATGCGGTAGAGTTTGCCCGCTTCCACAGCATTTCCATTTTTGTCAGCAATCGCCGACAGGTAGACCACTCCGGCATTTTCATCCTGGATCGGAGGCAGAAAAATAGCGGGGAACCATATCGCGGCACGTTTGTCGATGTCAACTGACCTGTCGGTGACAAACGAGAACCCGCGGTTTTCGTCCGGCACCAGTACCATGGCCCAATGCCGGTCAGGCCACCAAAGACTTGCTTCCAAGCCTTTTCTGGTCACTTCCTGCATGTAGTGGTAAGCATCAACCACTCCCCGCTCCATGGCCGCTTTGATCTTTGGTGACGGATTGAAAGGCTTACCCTTCTCGATGCCGATCGCCGCCAACATGCCGATCATCACCTTATCCCGGGGATCTACAGGTTCCACATTGATAAGGTCATGAATGTCCTCTATGGCTCGGAAGTCATAGTAAGGGAGCGTATTGATGGTGAGGGGAAGACCATCCACGAATTGTGTGGCCTTTGGGTTGGCAGCTTCCGAAAGAGGATACATCTTCATGGTTTGCGTGTAGGCATAAGCATCGGCTTGGGTGGCACCTTTGCCTGCGACAGAGCGGAATGCCAATGCAAGCCGATAACTTGTGGAGCGGATCGGGAAGTAACCTGCCGGGATTGGATCCTGGTAACCGGGTGGGAGGAAAAGGTACTTGCCACCGGCGCCCTTATCCGGTCCTGTGGGACCGACGGCGGCAATAGTGACCTGCCATGCATCAACAACCTGCCCATAAAGGCTAGCCTTGTCCGTGGCTGCGGGGATTTCGACGACCATCGGACCGCTTGTCAGATTGGTGAACGCAGCAATATAAGGGGTTACTGTGTTGGCAGTGATGACTTCATGCCGCGGTTTCAGCGTCCCTGAAAAGGCAATAACCACATTGTCCTTGACGCCTGGAAGTTCATACAATCCTTCGCGAAAACGGGTGATGGCCGAAGCGGGCATCGCCCAGACCACCGCCTCGAACGCCCTATGGTAAGCCACCTGTTCTTCTAGATCGGGAACAGACTGTTTGGCACCATTCAACGGTTGTCCGGCCTGTTGTTGGCCAGTCGGTAGGTCGGTAGGTTGATCTGTTGTTTGGGGTGCTGATTTTTCTGTCGGGCTTTGGCAGCTTAATGCCAAGAATAGTAAACCCAAGCAAAGCAATAACTTGTTTTTCATGTTAGGCATTGTTTTAAGTATGATCAATTCAAAAATCTGAATCAGTTATCGGAATCGTGTAGTTCTTAACTGGATCAAACTTGTCAAACAAATCTATCACAGCCTTCAAATCTTCCACGCTTCCTTTGGTCATTTTAACCCCGCCACTTTTTGAAGCTTCTTCCACAGTGGTAGAATTGAGGTAAAGTTCGGCCCAAGTGTTTACCTCTACGATAGCAGTAATATCTGCAGGCCTATAATGACTGGCCGGATTGGGAACAAATTCTGCAATGCCTTTGCGCACATGCAAGCCAGCCGTGGTTCCGTTTGAGAAATTGAACACCAACATCTTCTCGGTGTTTTCTGATTTCCTCGGGTCAATCCTTACCCGGAACATGTCCACAAAAAAGGTGGGTTTGCCTGCAATATTTTCAGGCTTCGGGGGAACTACCCTAGGAAGCTGTTCTTTGCCTTCGAGTGCCCTCGCTTCACTTAAAAAGAATGTCCTGCCGATCATGCTCAGAGATGATTGGCCCATTGTCCTGTACACATCGGCCAATAGTTTTCTGGTTTCGGCATCTTTGGGATCTATGGTAAATAGGTAATTCCCAAGTTGTGCTGCCCAGGCCAGTTCACGTTTGCCAAATGAAGTCTTTGCCGCCTGCAACACCTTCTTTCTTCCTCCCATCAATGCGACAGTGCGTTGAGCTTCTTCTACCGGGGGCAGTTTTTGGAGGGTAGAAACATCTCTATCAAACCAACCCATTTGGTGGTAAAATGCAGCAGGGGTAAACCAGGGCACTTCACCATAAGCCTGTGCATTGTTGGGGAAATCAGCAAGGTGTTTGGGCAAGTACACAAAGTAACGCAACTCATCAGGTCCCAGGCCATGTAAGACCCCTCTTAGGGATTGGTCATAAACCAAGGTGACCATATCCATATAATGAGAGATAGCTTCAAAAACTTCTTTGGCGCCTGATACTGTCCTTGCATGGGTGTTCACCATTTTTTCCGGTTTCAGATCCCTCATCACCTGAAGTCCATCTCTCCATTCCGTCGGATCTCTGTAAGAAGCGCCACGGATACTGTACAGATTGGGGATACCCGGCCAATAGAAATTATTGATAACCACTTTTTGCTTGGGTAACCAAATGGTGAGGTTATAGTCGTCAGATTTGTATTCTGTAAAAAATTGAAAATCCATGCCACCAATTTTAACAATCTCTTCATTTTCAACCACTTTATTAGCAGGTAAGTAAGCGTTTTTCTTGTCGCGGATCCTGCCACCAAGCAAACCATCCTCACCAGTATCGGGAAGGAAATTGTTGAATTGAATCGCCTTTCTTGCACTCAAAACCGGTCCCAATTCGGGTATTGCTGCTATAGCCCCTCCTGCATTCAAGGCCGTCTGAACCGTTTCGTTCAATTTTTTATGCCCGATGATGATCGCTGTCTTTGGGTCATCTACCAACGCACCTGTTCCCAAACAGTAGTGAGAGTGGGTATAAATGGCAGCAATGATGGGTTTTTTGCTGATGTTTTCCCGGATGACTTCCCTGATTTTTTTTCCTTCTTCTTCCGAGTCACCTGTATCAATAACAATTAATCCCTCATCCGTTTCAATCACCACAAAGTTGGCTATAGAATATCCGCCGATCACCCATATACCTTCGGCAGTCTTTTCAATGGTCGGTTGGGGGTATATCAATTGCAATATCTTGGCAAACCCAACATCCGCCACCGCGCCATTGGGTGCTGTAAATAGCTTCACTTCCTCCCGGCCCATATAGCGGCCTGGATAGTTGAGAGTTGATTGCGCCTGTGATACGGTAAGTTGGCAGGCGGCCACTATCCATACTAAAAGAAGGTTTTTTTTCATGGTATGTTTTTTAGCTATAATTATGATTTGTTTTATTGATTATGGATTGAAAAAATTTTAGCCGGTGAATTGAACTCATTAAACAGAATGTTTAATGATGAGCCCAACTCAAAAATACGTCAAGACATCTCAAAAGGCTAAATGTCATGGCATCAATTCAATTAATTAAGGCGAATACCAAGGACTTGATCTTAAAAAATATCAGCTGAGTTTTTCCATTATTGAAACCTACGACTTATGAAAAGTTTCCCTGTATTCAGATGGGGAGGTTCCGAGGAATTTTTTGAAAGCATTGGTGAATGAATTGCGGTTGCTAAATCCGCATTCGGTGGCGATAGCTTCCACTTTGTAATTGGACCATTCCCCATCGTCAAATTTTTTAATGCAATATTGAACACGCTTTTGGTTGACATATTCCACAAATCCCAAACCCTTGAAAGTATTCAGGCATTTTGAAATCAGATAGACAGGAATATGGATATCCCTCGAAAAATCATTGATGGTGTACCCGGTCTTCAAAAATAACCTACTCTCATCCATATGTGTTTCCATCGACTGCATGACTTCCTCTAATTTTTTTCCCTCCTCCTCAGATATAGGGGTTTTCTTAAGCACTTTGGTCAACTTAGAAATGCCTTCCCCACCATCCATAGGCTTCCCATATAGCAGGGAAGGAAAAAAGAAAAGAGATAGACTTGACAGCAATAGCCATATTACTGAAAAGGAATCGATGATTTGGTAATTGGTCAAATCATCCAACCAAAAAAGAGAAAGGTAAAAAGGGAACCATAAGAAAAATTGGCACCCCAGAAACACCAACATCCAATTGCGCCAAACCTTGTTTTGTAAAGTTATTGAGGATTGGCTTCGGACCCATTTTACAAAAAGGATTACTTGTGCTACCCAATAGGCACTAAACAAAACCGTGCGGAATATATGGTGAAAACCCGGACCGATAAATTTGCCCTGGTTAAATTTTGCCATGGCATCAAGGTCATTGATTTCCTGTTGGATGAGGAGTAGTTTTTGCGCCGAAGACATGGACAAAACATCCCAATAATCAACCATGTAAATCAATAATGGGAGCGCATGCAACAAGTCGTACCAACACCACTGCCGTTTCCTTATATAGAATATCGTATATAAATAGGGCATTGGGATAAAAATCAGGGCGAATATCTGACCCGTTCTATACAAAAAAGGCCAATGGACAATTAATTGGGAAACCAGGGAAAAACTGACAAAAAGACCCAAGGAAATACTCAACTGACCAAGGCCCAAAGGCTGGTTGGCGGGAAAAGTTTTGAAACCAAAAAAAAGGATAACAGCAGAGGACACAATACCTAATACTATCGCCACCAAATGAACCAGGGATATAAAATCAAAACTTATTTCCATTCGATTGAGAATTCCCTGCTTAAATTATCCAGATGAATAACTTTTCAATTAATGAATATTCAACCAAATTAAAAAGCCATGTATATGAAAAAATGAAGGTCTTAATTGGACAGTAAAGCTACAAAAATAATTCACCAGTAATTTACAAGTAGGGAAATCAAAAAAACCGTCAATCAATTACTGGGATTTCCTCAATCTTAAAGGTCTTCCTTTTCCTGAAATCCAATTGGTGAAAAAGTGTGATCCTAAAGGAATTGATGGCTCGGGTTTCCTTGAGAAAGGGCTGCTGCTGTAAGATAAGTTGGTAAAGTACCGCCAAACTGACGGTTTTGGAAGGCGAAATCAATACTCCTGCCAATGTCCTGTTCTGGTCAAAAAGCATATACCCTATTTCCTCCTTGTTATGGATAAAGAACTCATTGGCGACTTGCCAACGAAAAGAAGTCTGTCTATCAGGTCTTCTCGCAATCGGTCCATCTAACTGGAAGAGATAGCGGTACCGGTTTGTCAGAAACACTTCGGTTTCATCCAAAGCCGCATCAGTAAACAACTGTCTCCACCGGTGTTCGATCCGGATGCGGTGGGTGAAATTGACTTTACCAGAAGAGTGGCTGTACTGAACCTGTTCATAAAGCCTGTTTTCATGCAGCCAGATACGTTCTTGTTGGGGCACAAAAGTTCCAAACCAAGCGTACCCTGCCGTAATCCTGAATCCTGTTTTGCTATGATAATTCATCCCCATCCTTGCCGCACTCAGACTTGAGTTGAAAGGAATGATCCCGTTGGTGCGGTGATTAAGGTCAAATCCGTAACTCCACCTGTCAGCAAATCTTCCGGTGTGGTTATAAGTGAACCAATATTGGGGTTTATTGGATTGGGCCTGAACCTGAAGCCCTACAAATAGAAAAATAAAAAAGGGGAAAAACATCCTCGTGGCTGTTTTTACATTGGAAATTTTCCTGTCAGGAACGTTCATTGTCCTTGCAGGATGATAGACCTGTGCAAACAAAGAAATCCAACAAAACTCCATGTACTTAGGCCTTGGTATGTTTTTCACCCTTTTTACTTAATCCAAACCAAATTTAAACCCACTATTTATTAACCACTAATTGTTTTAAAAGTATTCATTGAGATTGAGGAACAATCCTTGTGCGCCATTTGTACCAAAACCATAATCAAGACCTAGGTTGACCCTTTTCTTCTCATTGATCATAAATCTCAAGCCACCTCCATATCCAAAGACAAAGTTACCGGCCAGATTAATATTTTCAGTTCTGCTGCTTGCGGTAGAGGTATTCACGAATAGCACGCCTCCCCACTTATCCTTATCTCTTTGCAATGGAAACCTCCATTCAGTTTCAGCATACATGAGGTCCTCGCCTCTTATCCTTCCATGTGTGAATGGTCGTCCTGAACGGGCAAACATATCCCATCCGATGGCTGGCAATGCAAGGTAAGGTGAAGTGCCGCTTGTGACAAACCAACCGTATGTCCAAAAAGCCAATACATTACGGGCGCGGTTCTTATCCAGGTTGAGATAGGTTCTGTATTCCATCCACAATTGTGAAGCACTGACTGTACTTCCAAGAAACTCAGGAAAAAGCCTTAATGAAACAGCCGCTAATTGACCCTCATATGGGTTTACTACATTGTCCCGGCTGTCGAAGGTAGTGTTCAGTGAAAGGCCTGACTGTGAATACTTTTCGGTACTGATTCCTTTTAGGGTTTGATACCGGTAGTGGTGGGTAATTCTCTGTGGGTCGGCATCAAGGTCAAGCTGCTTGTCATCAATGTTCCAAAAGATGTCCAAATGATAACCGATCCCATAAAACAAATTGGTTTGCTTGTGCCTTTTTTGAACGGTCTGATACAACCTGAAATTATTAAATGCCATCTGTTCATTGGCGGGAATAGGTGGATAAGGATAATCGTTGACACCACCCCCCTCACCCACTATAGGGCTTCGAATCTCTGACCCAAGGCCATATGTAGGCTGTGAGTTGAGGTTAAATCTTATATCTGTCAATAAATTGAAGCCGTCGCCTTTTGTAAAAGCGTTGGATCGAAATGAGGTGAACAGCTGATTCAGCGTAGTATAATAAATACCAATCAGAGCGGTAGAGTTTCTTGTATCTTCCGGAGTTCCCATATTCCAATTCAGACCGGGCAATACGCCAAACAAAACCCCGACAGTGGGGTTGGTTGCTATTACAGGCAAAATCGTAATATCAACTTTCTTTTCTTTTTTTTCTACTTTTTCGGTAGCCTTCTCTTCTTCTTGACCAAATGTAACTAGAGGGCTAAAAAAAAGGAAACCAAATAACAATACAACAGTAAGGGATTTTTTCATTTTTGGCGGGAATATAATTTTGAACAATTAAATATAGGAGCAATAGCATTGGGAATTCAGGAATTATTGCACCTATTAAAGCAATCATTGCAAGAATTGAAGTGAAACTCTCCAATAGCTAATGATTTCCTAAAATGAATCACTGATTCATTTTAGGAAATCATTTTACTACCTAAGAAATATTCGGATCGTGCCGAAAATTAAAAATCAATCTTCAATAAAGGCCGGCGCATCAAATCCACCATCTGCTGTTGGGCTTTGGTACTTCTCCTTTTTTGTACCGGGAAGGATTTCAAATCTCGGGTCAAATTCATCCAACATGCCTACCAATTGGGCAAGGATCTGTGGATTGCCTTCTACTTTTGCCTTTCCTTCTTTCAATAGGTCTTCAAAACTTTTGACGCCCATCATTGCCATGTTTAGGTCTGACCTATTCAAGGTGAGAGTGAGGTCAGCATTTTTAGCGGTAAACCCTTTAAGGTTAGACAGTGTAGAGTTGCTAAGCTCTACTAAGAATTTTTCATTGTTGTCAGGAGTAATGATGTTCATCTTGAAGTTGATTCCCTCAGCCTTTTTACTGTTGAGTTTTACACCAAGAAAATCCAGCCAGGTTTCAGTGCTCATGGCACGGATAATATCCGGAGTTACAGATTTAGGCATTTCGCCTCCAGGGATACCGTTTCGAAGCTCATAAGCTCCAGCCAAGAAACTGTTCCTGACACTTGTACTTTCCTGTTGGTATCCTATCTGCTCATAACAATCAGCCAAAAGGTCTTTGGCTTCTTGGTTTTGCGGTTCTGCAAATACCAATTTGTTTAAAAGCTCCCCAGCATGCTTATACTTTCCTTCTTCGAAAAGTTCCTTTCCCTTTTCGATAATTGGTCCGGCACCGCCCATCATTTCTACAAATAACGGTGCAGATTCTCTTTCCGCCATCGGTATTAAAGTAAGTGGGTTGGCATCCCAATAGCCTAAATACCTGTTGATAATGGCCCGGCTGTTATGCTCCACAGAACCATGATAAGACCGAGCGGACCACTGCTTTTGTAAGCTGGCGGGCACTTCGTATACATTGTGAACTTCGTTGACTGTCACCCCTTGATTGGCCAGGTTCAAAACAGTATTGTGAATATGACCATAGGCATCACGCTGTGTACGTAGAACTTCCTGTACCCTTTCATTGCCCCATCTTGGCCAATGGTGTGAGGCAAACATGACGTCGGCTTCCTCTCCAAACATATAGAGTGACTCAGATATTTTTTTGGACCAAGTCAATGCATCCCGTACCAAAGCCCCCCTTAAGGTATATATATTGTGTATTGTGGCAGTAACGTTCTCAGCCATCCACAATGCTTTTTTCTCAGGGATGTAAGTATTCATTTCAACAGGTGCCTCAGTGTTGGGGGTATTATGGAAGATCATCCTTAGCCCGTCAACTACGAGTTCTTCGACAGGTTTGCTGATTGAAATAGTAGGAGCAATTAAGCCCAGCGTTCCGGAAGAAACATTCTTGGCCAAAGCTTGGTCTACGTGCCCATAAGGGCTTACAGGCAATAGCACTCCATATTGATAAAACAACCTTCTGTTCATGGCATTGCCTGCGATCACATTCTCAGATACTGCAAAGTTCATGAATCCTTCTGGAGCAATGATTTTTACTTTACCAGCAATAACATCTTCCTCATTGACCACTCCCCTTATACCTCCGAAATGGTCAGCATGGGTATGGGAATAAATTACCGCCCTGACAGGCCTTTCGCCCAACTGCTCATTGGCAAATTTTAAGGCTGCTGCCGATGTTTCTTTTGTAGTCAAGACATCAATTAGAATCCAACCTGTTTTTCCTTCAACCAAGGTCATATTGGACAAATCAAAACCCCGGACTTGGTAAATCCCATCTGAAACTTTATACAAACCATAACCCATATTAAGAGTTGCGATCCGCTGCAAGGATGGATGAATAGTCTGATGATCCTGCTCATTTAAAAGGAAATCATACCTGCCAATATCCCAAATAACCCTACCCTCGGCGTTTTTGATTTGTCTGAAGTCCGGCGCGGCAATAAAGCCTTTCTGAGCTTCTTCAAAATCTCTTTTATCTTCAAATGGCAAAGTCTTTTTCCAATTCTCCCAAATTGCCAAGGTGTGTTTGGATGGACCTTTCCCCTTTGGATCGAAGTGGTCGCTTACAGCCAAATCGGATCCTGAAGTTTCGGCATCTGTAGTTTCGGTACTCTGGTTATTACAACTGATTTGGCTAAATAAAATAACCGCTAAAAACGGAATCAGTAGGGTTTTATAAACTCGATTCATG
Source organism: Cognataquiflexum rubidum (assembly GCF_022538115.1). Taxonomy (GTDB): domain Bacteria; phylum Bacteroidota; class Bacteroidia; order Cytophagales; family Cyclobacteriaceae; genus Cognataquiflexum; species Cognataquiflexum rubidum. The sequence goes on from NZ_JAKZAL010000004.1 coordinate 178,364, forward strand.
CCCATAATTTTTTTATAAGTTTAAATTAAAATTAACTTTTAAAGTTACTCAGGCACTGAGAGTAAAAGAAGGTTAAACGGACTTAGGTGCCAATCTTTGTAAAAAATTGGCGAGATATATTCTATGTTTTTGTCTTCACCGATTTGATAAATGCCGAAGGAGAAACATTCTTGAACTTTTGAAAGGCCAAAGTAAATGAGTTCCTGTTGTTGAAACCTGAAATTTCTGCAAGCCCAAGTATAGAAAGGTGTTCAAACTTCCTTGATTGAATCAACTTACAGGATTCCTCGATTCTCTTTTGATTGATCAAATCTGAAAAATTTGTGTTGAGGTGGTGGTTGATATATAGCGTCAATAAATACACAGGAATATCAGTATCTGCTGCCAAGGAATGGATGGAGTAACCGTGTTGGAGAAATTTTTTATCCTTTGTCAGGACCAAATCAAGTTTTGATTCAATTTCTCTGGTCTTTTGTTCGGAAAGTGTTTCATTCCTTTCAGGTTTGCTTTTTATGGATTGCTCCTCGAATAGATTTTGGTCCATCCCATAAAGGATTTTTGGAGAAAAAAGAAGAGCAAAACCTGTTACAATTGTAAGTAGAACAACAGTCAGATGAACCAATAAATAATTCATAATCGGATCAACGGCCCAAAACAAAAGAAGAAAAGGAAAAAAAACCAAAAGTTCCAGTCCCAAAAATATCTTGATCCATATAAACCATTCTTTTGCAAAGCCTTTTGTATCCTGTTTTTTAGTATTGGTCCAAACAAGGATGGCCGAAAGAATCCAATAAAAAGCCAAAACCACTGATCTAAATGGTGTGTAAAAATCAAAATGAAAGAAACGGCTTTGGGAATAAGTTGTAAACAATACCGGATTGGAAATTTCTGATTGGATCAATAAGTATTTTTCATGGTTTGAAAGCATCAATACAGGCCAAAAATCAATCAAAATTACAAGTGCCGGTATCAAATGGATCAGGTCAATCCAATGGATACCCTTGCCTGTCAAGACCGTTCGGATGTAAATGAACATCAATGGCATGAAGAGGAATCCCACTAAATTGCCTGTCCGATACAAAAAGGGAAAATTCAAGAAATATCCCGAAGTCAGAAGCCAAACAATCAATGAAATATAGGTAAGAAACAAAAAGTTAATTCCTAACAGGATGTTGTGTCTGTTTTTTTTGAAACCAAAATAAATCAATATCAATCCTACCAAGGACCCAATAAACATCGTGAAAAGAAAAAATAAGTTTATTGCGGTGATTTCCATAAATTAAGTCAACGGTAGGGTAAAATGAAACTATAATAGCTTAAATCTGCACGAAACTATCGAAATTTTGTAAAATATGGCACAAAATTGACGGGTGTTTTTACTAAATTGAAATGACATAAATTAGGGTAAATAATCTCTTGAGTGAACCAATTTGGCGGAATTGGAAGGTCTTGAGGATAATAATTGTATTTCCAAAATCCTATCAGAAAGAAGTAGAACGGATTGGCTGGTTACTTGATTGAATTAACTTTGTAGTATGCAGAGGGAGACATATCTTTAAACTTCTTGAAAGCCAAAGAAAATGAATTGCGGTTGTTGAATCCACAAAGGGTGGCAAATCCCTCAATGGCCAAATGCGAGTATTTACCTGAAGCCATCAGCAGACAGCATTCTTCTATCCTTTTTTTATTGATCAGGTCTGTAAAACTGGAATCCAAAACCTTATTGATGTACATGGTAAGCAGGTAGGTCGGAACCCCTGTGTCCTCAGACAGGTCATGAATAGAATATCCGTGTTGCAGGTACCTTTTATTTTCTTCGAGCGCTGTTTTTATTTTATTCTCAATTTCAGTGGATTTTTCCACCGAAATGTTGTCCATGATTTCTGTTTTTGACTTTTGCTTCTTTTGGTGTTGGACAAATAGATCTTTGTCCAGACCATAAAGTATTTTTGGGAAAAACATGAGGGACATACCGGTAGTCAAATTGAGAACCACTATAGTAATATGTACCAAATGGAAGGCTGTTAAAGGATCGACAGTCCAGAAAAGCATGAAAAATGGAAAGAAAACCAAAAATTCCAAAACCAAAAAAACCTTTATCCAGGCAAACCACTCTTTTGCAAACCCATCCTTTTCAACTTTCTTGGTCCCTTGTCTCACCCAATACACCGAAAGAATCCAATAAATAGAAAGGACGAAGGATCTGAATGGCGTATAAAAGCCATCAGGAAAAAAACGCGATTGGTTGAATGAAGTAAACAATGCAGGATTGGATATTTCGGATCGGATTAGCGCCAATTTATCAGCATTGTCCAAAACCAGGACAGGCCAATAATCCACTAAAAAAACCAAAGGAATAATCAGGTGAAGCGCATCCTTCAATTGAAGCTTTTTGCCTGTCACTACCATCCGGATGTACAGGTACATCATGGGCATAAACAAAAGCCCGGTAAAATTGCCTGTCCGATACAACTGTGGAAAATACACAAAGTAAGAGGTAGTAATAAGCCAAATGATAAAAGAACTGTAGGTGAGAACCAAAAAATTAAAACCAAGAAGTATGTTTTGTCGGTTTTTTCGGAATCCAAAAAAAATCAAAACCAACCCTACCAAAAACCCGACAAACTGTGAAAATACATAGAAAAAATTTTTCCAATCGAGGGCTACTTCCATACTAAAATCATTTTATGGTTACTTCACTATGAAGTTGCAAATTATAAATTAAATTTCCAATACCTCTAATACTGCCAATATTCCTTAAATATTCTCACGAATGACCATCACAAATTCTGTTGTTTTGTATTTTCCAAAAAACTATTCATACATTTGATCCACTGTTTTTATTATATAAAATTCCAAACCAGTAATGAAGTTCAATTTCCCTTGCTTAGCTTTTGTCTTTGGGTTGATGGCATCTTTTGGATGCGCACCTGATCTTCCTGAAGATGTTACCACACTCGATGTCGTCTATACCAATTTCAACCCTGACTTTGATTTTGCCCAAGGGACTACTTTTGCCATCCCTGAAAATGTGGTAATCGTCACAGAGACCCCTATACAGCCGGGTCAGCAGCCTCCTTTCATAGATTTTGTAGCCGGCAGAAGTATTCTTGGAGCTATCCGTGCAAACATGTTGGCGAGAGGATTTACCCAAGTCAACCAATTCGCCAATCCTGATTACATTTTGCTTCCTACTGTACCGGAAAGCAATTCCCTTATTTTTAATTACAATTGGTGGTTTTGGGATTGGTGGATACCTAATCTTGGAGCTGGCCTTGGATGGATTTATCCCGGCTACCAGCCTGCTGTGGTCAGCTCTGTATCTACAGGGTCATTGCTGATCCAATTGGTCAACATGAAGTCGGTAAACGCTTCCAATCAACTAGAAGTAGATTGGGTAGTCATTGTCAACGGGGCATTGACAGGGTCACAGACAAGCAATACAGAACGGGCAGTGGCAGGTATCAATCAGGCATTTATCCAATCTCCCTACATCCAAAAGTGATTTTATGAAACCTTATATATACCTTTTATCAGTATTGTTTTGCCTGTCCTCGCTACCTGTTTTTGGCCAAGGAACGATGATTCAACTTAATTTTGCTCCTGCTTTGCCTTTGGGCGGAACAGCGGATTTCACTCAGAATTTTACAGGCCGTGGAGCCAATTTTGAATTCTATAGAATGAATGAAAATAATTTTGGATACGGTGTGGAATTCGGAACAATGAATTTCTACGAGGAAGTCCCCGGTCAGACTTTTGAGCAAGGCACTGCCTCATTGTCCGGAATTCAATACCGCTACCTTAAAGTAACCCCGATTATGGCTTCTGCCATCTATATCTTCAACGCCGATAAACCTTTTAAACCATTCATAGCTATGGGTGCCGGTCTTGGCATCAATACGCAGACAGTAAGTATGGGTATATTTGTGGAAAAAACCGAAGCTAGACAATTTATCATCCGGCCTGAAATAGGCGCTATCTACCAGCTGAGTGATTATGTCGGCATCAAATTGTCTTCAAAATATTATCAGACCTTCGAAAACGCCGACATGCGGGCACATTCGATGATGGGATTTAACCTTGGTTTTGTAATGCTAAATTTTAACAAATAATAAATACAACCTAACCTTTAACTCAACTAAAAAAAAAAAACTTTTATGAAAACAAAATTATTTGCCCTATTGATTTTCTTTGCTCTTCCTCTGATCAGCAATGCCCAACAAATCAACGACGAGATCAAATTGATCCAATCAGCTTTTGGAATGGAAAAGCGTGCTCTAGTAGAGCAGTACATGGCACTGCCTGCAGATTCGGGTTTTTGGCCAGTCTATGAAGCATACGAAGTAGAAAGAAGAGAGCTGATGAAGGCAAGAGTCCTTCTTATCAATGAGTACCTTGAAAAGCTACCAAATCTTACAGAAACTGACGCAGACGCCTTGGCGATAAAGGCCATGAAAAACAATGCAAGTCTCAACGGTCTCACTGCCAAGCATTATAAAAAAGTAAAGAAATCCATCGGTGCGATCAATGCAGCGAAGTTTGTACAGTTGGAAAACTACGTTCAGAATACCATTCTTCTAGCTATCACTGAAAGACTGCCTTTCATTGGAGAGCTTTAATTTGTTGAAATTTTGAAACTTATAAACCTGTTCCTTTATTTGGGAGCAGGTTTTTTTATTCCTTCTGGCAAAAACCAGATATTGCTATTATTCTAGGACTGACCTACCTTTATGAAACCAAATTTAAAGCCACCCATGAAAAAATCCCACTATTTTGCAGTTCCGGTTTTGTTGACAGGATTTCTTTTTGCCCAATGTAATCCTAAGGAAAAAGAGGTAGAAGTCACGGCAAATGAGATACAGCAAGCCTCGGATTTTTCGAAGGAAGGGATGGTTTGGATTGAAGGCGGTTCGTTTTTTATGGGTACCAATGAGCAGGAAGCTTATCATGTAGAAAGGCCGGCAGTAAAGAGGGAAGTCAAAGGTTTTTGGATGGATGTGACGGAAGTGACCAATGCCCAATATGCCAAATTTGTGGAAGAGACCGGTTATGTAACCGTTGCAGAAAGGCCATTGGATTGGGAAGAAATGAAAGTTCAGCTTCCTCCCGGCACCCCTAGACCGGCTGATAAGGACATGCAACCCGGTTCCTTGGTTTTTTCTCCACCTGCCCAGGCTGTCTCGACACAAACAAATGACCTAGCACTTTGGTGGAAATGGGTAGACGGTGCAAGCTGGAAACATCCAGAAGGTCCTGGAAGTAGTATGAAAGGAAAAGAAAACCATCCTGTCGTGCACATGGCAGATGAGGATGCCGAAGCCTATGCTAAATGGGCCGGAAAAAGACTTCCCACAGAAGCCGAATGGGAATATGCCGCCAAGGGAGGTAAAGAAAGCCAACGCTACGCTTGGGGCGCGGATTTCCAGCCAAACGGGCAATTTATGGCGAATACTTTCCAAGGGGATTTTCCTCATGCCAATGAAGGAAGGGATGGCTTTTTGGGTACAGCTCCTGTCAAAAGCTTTCCGCCAAACGATTTTGGTCTGTATGACATCATAGGCAATGTATGGGAAATGACGAGTGACTGGTTTGATGCAGCTACCTTTCTCAGAATGTCCGGTGAGGCTCCGGCACTTGACAGTGCAATCAGCAAATGCTACAATCCGGATAATCCTTACGCCATTGAAAAAGTCATCAAAGGAGGTTCTTTCCTCTGTGCGGATGATTACTGTATCAATTACCGGCCCTCAGCCCGACAGGGACACGCTTACGACAGCGGTACTTCCAATGTAGGATTCAGGTGCGTGGCTGACGGGAAATAATCACCAAACGAAAGCTACGACATCAGGGATCCATTGATACTGACTGTTCATTTTCCTTTTTAGAAAATTATTCAGTACATTCAATATAGCTGTGCGTGTTTTTCCTTGACAGTTTGCATTTGATCGCTTGCTTTGTATCATTCTAAGTTAAACGCTGTATTTAGAAATAATACCCCCAAACCATCCACCGTAATTTCGATACCATGAAGGTACTTTCTGTGATCATCATATTTTTGGGCATTTTTCAGGAATTGAAAGCCCAGGATACTACAGTTTACAAACCCAATAGAATCCATGAATTCAAATGGGTGCCTTTGCCAGCTGTAGGCTCCAACCCGGCAAATGGTTGGATGTTTGGTTTGGCCCCTTCGGCAACATGGTATATGGGCAATCCTGCTGACACCAAAATGTCGAATTTTGTAGGGAATTTCCTTTACACGACCAAAAAACAGTGGATTTTTAGCTCAAGAAGCAACATCTTTTTGGACAAGAACAAATGGATACTTGTCGGTGACTGGCGTTATTTCATCACCTCTCAGCCTACATTTGGATTGGGAAGCAGTGCACCAAATGAACCCGGCGAAGATCCCGCGAGACCGGGAGTTTGGCGGGGCGAGCAGCAAATGGATTTTAGCCTGATCCGGTTTTACGAAACCGTATTAAGGAGGATTGGGGATTCAAAGTTTTATCTTGGAATGGGTTATCATTTTGATCTACACTCGAAGATTACCAATTTTTCCGATGAGGAAAATGCTCCCGAGCTCGAATTTTCACATGATGCTTATAACATTGCCCGTGGGATTTCGACAGATAAATATATTCTGTCAGGAATTACCCTCAATGCCATCATGGAAAACAGGGACATCGCGGTTTCTCCTTACGAAAAAAACTTTGCACTCCTCTCCTACAAGGTCAATCCCACTTTCCTTGGTTCAGTCAAATCCTCAAGCACCATTTTGATGGACTACAGACACTATTTCAACCTCAGCCAAAGAAGAAAAAGACACCTGATTGCAGTTTGGGGAATGGGCAATTTTCTTGTATCAGGCGAACTACCTTATATGAACCTGCCTTCCATAGGTTGGGATATGTTTGGCAGGTCGGGCCGTGCTTATGCCCAAGGTAGATTTAGAGGTGAAAGTATGGTCTACACCGAAGCTGAATACCGCTTTCCTTTACAGCAAAACAAGGAAACCTTTGGTGGAACTGTTTTTGTCAATGCGGGTAGTTTCAGCAGTCGTGACACCAATGAGAAACTTTTTGAGCAATTTAATCCGGGATATGGATTGGGCCTACGCGTCATGATCAACAAGAAAAACCGCACCACGATCACTGCAGACTATGGTTGGGGCCAAAAAGGCAATTCAGGTTTTTACCTCAATGTGAACGAGAGTTTTTAAAAAGTGGATTTTTATTAACAAAGGAGCGGATCTAATCCTTGTAAACAAATTCGACGGGTTAGCATTTTTGCAGAAAAAAGTTGTGAATTTGGGACCGACCCTAAAGGTTATTCAATCTCGCCAATGTTTATGTCTCCACAATCATTATTCATTCTGAACCGCCAATGTTTGTGTCCCCACAAACATTATTCATTCTCCTCTCCTGCTACGAATCTCCTGCGAGAGGTATATTTTTTAACCGCAAAGGACTCAATGGTTTCGCTAAGGTCGCAAAGGATTTTGAAGGCACCTGTTTTTGGCGGAAACCCTATTTCCCCATTTGCATTTCCTCGGCCAAAAACCGGAATTGTTGTTCTCGTTTTTTACCCCGAGTTGCTCCCGATAGCTATCGGGATTACTCGGGGCTACCCATATTTGATCCCTGTGGGATCATTCGTCGCCGCCAATGTTTATGTCTCCACAAACATCATTCATTCGCCGCCGCCAATGTTTGTGTCTCCACAAACATTATTCATTCTCCTCCTTTTCACTTTTGCTCTGCGTCTCCGCGTGAGATATATTTTTTAACTGCAAAGGACTCAATGGTTTCGCAATGGCCGAAAAGGATTTTGAACGCACCTGTTTTTGGTGGAAACTCTAATTCACTATTCGTCGCTAACATCCGGATAACCTAAAATTGACCCCAACGGGGTCGAACCTTGAATTGCCCCGGGTTTCAACCCGGGAGTCAAAATGTACGACAAGACCCGGCCAACCCTGAAGGGGTTGAATCAATTTCAAGAATTGACCTTCCCTGTTTTTGGCGGAAACCCTATTTCCCCATTTGCATTTCCTCTGCCAAAAGCCAGAATCGTTGTTCTCTTTTTTTACCCCGAGTTGCTCCCGATAGCTATCGGGATTACTCGGGGCTACCCATATTTGATCCCTGTGGGATCATTCGTCGCCGCCAATGTTTGTGTCCCCACAAACATTATTCATTCTCCTCCTTTTCACTTTTGCTCTGCGTCTTTGCGTGAGGTATATTTTTTACCGCAAAGGACTCAATGGTTTCGCAATGGCCGAAAAGGATTTTGAACGCACCTGTTTTTGGCGGAAACTCTAATTCACTATTCGTCGCTAACATCCGGATAACCTAAAATTGACCCCAACGGGGTCGAACCTTGAATTGCCCCGGGTTTCAACCCGGGAGTCAAAATGTACGACAAGACCCGGCCAACCCTGAAGGGGTTGAATCAATTTCAAGAATTGACCTTCCCTGTTTTTGGCGGAAACCCTATTTCCCCATTTGCATTTCCTCTGCCAAAAGCCAGAATCGTTGTTCTCTTTTTTTACCCCGAGTTGCTCCCGATAGCTATCGGGATTACTCGGGGCTACCCATATTTGACCACTACGTGGTCGGTCGACGTCGCCAATGTTTGTGTCTCCACAAACATTATTCATTCTGAATTCTTTATTTCTTTCAACCTGAGGGATGAAAAATAACATTAAAAATAGTTTAACCCCCTTTTCCCTAAGTCCAAAGCCATACCAGTCATACTGACTCCCTTCACCATAGTACCCTCCCATTTGTAGATACCATACCCATTGACCAATCCATGACCAATGCATCACCATTCAAACTCCAATCCTTCATCAATAATATTTTTGTTATTGAAGCCCAAAGCATAAAGGGAACAGAGGGTTTTGGTTGTCGAGTTTGGTAGTTCTAATTTATTATTTATATATTAAGTTTTCATTTTAAAAGTCACCCATATGGCAAGAGTAAATGATTCATCCGGAGGAGAATTCAATGGTAAAGTTGGAGGATTAGTGTATTATCAAGTTGAAGGCAAAACCTATGTCCGGCAAGCACCACCCAAGCAGACCAAGGCAAAAAAGAAAAAGACATCACCGCTTAGAAGACTGTACCAGAGCAAAATGACCCTTACCCAAAGTCACCTGAAATCGCTTACAAGAGCCATAGCATTTGGTTTTCAAAATTTTGCGGAAGGAGCAAGAAGGCCTTTCCACGCCTGTGTTTCCTATACTTTAAACAATGCCTTCATTGCTGATGGGCCAAATTTTGCAATCGATCCTGCATTGATAAAGGTTAGTCTGGGACCGCTATTACCTCCGATAAATGCAATAGCAGAAAAATTGGACCATGGTATTTATATCACTTGGCAAAGCAATGCGCATATTTCAAATGCAAAACCATGGGACAAAGCTTTTATAGTCCTACACCATCCCGAGCAAATGCTGTCGGAAAATACCACCTTTGGCAAAGACAGGTCGTCTGAAAGCCAGTTCATTTCACTATCCGTTCATTCGCTTCAGAAAAAATGGCATATTTACCTCGCCTTCAGTCAGGAGCAAACACACAATGGAAAATTATTGCTCTCTGATTCTGTTTACTTGGGATGCTTTTAAAAGAACCCGAACTCCGTGGTAAAACCATCACCCCATTTAGCGACCCTTTGTGAAAACTTAGCGTCCATTACGGTAAAAAATTAGCCTGAAATCAAAGTAATAAAGGATAAAGCTAAAAGCCTTATCCCTTATTGATGGAAAATAAGCAATAATCAAGGATCAATAGTTACCTGTCCGATTTGACCTGTGGATATATTACAGGTATTGATCAAAGAAATCTGGTAGGTACAACCTGCAGTCATATTTGCAAGCGGTATTGCAACCGTCAACTCGGTTCCTGCTACGTTGGAAACCGGAGCTATGGTCGTCATAGGACATCCTGCACTATTGGTACTGATAAATCTCGCCTCTTTGTACCAATTCAACCCTTTTCCCTTGATTTTGATTTCGGGATTGCCTCCTGCACCTTTCGATGCCCTCTGTGCCGAGAACGACTCTATACTTTCTTCAGGAAATGTTCGGACCGGATAAGAAAATTTCTCTGATTGGATATTTGTCCCTTCAATGATTGCCACAAAATCCATCATCGTCGAAAATCTACCGGGACGGATCGGGTCGGGCGTACAAATCCCGGTGGCAAAATCTATAGGTATAACAAACTTGTAACCACTTGCACAATTGGTAGGACCGGTACTTTCAATCTTCGTAAGAGGAATTACAGCACCATTGACGAGCAGTTTCATTTTGTTATCAATCCCCGAGCTTGAACCGTATACTCCTACTCCCGGAATGCTGATTTGATTCTCAAGTTCTTTCCCGGGAATTATTCCTGAGCCTTGGAACAATGAATTGGTGTAGCAAATGCTTGAAATATAAGGTATTCCAAGGAGTTTGATCTTTTTCGAAACCACCGTTTTTCCATTTGCAGTTATACTTATACTAGGATCAACAACACCACAAGCTCTTTTTCCTCCGTTTTGATCTGCAGTTTTGTAAGGAACCTTTATCGTGAGAGAGGTCGGAGTAGCCTTGAGGACTGTAGCTTTCCTCCATCCGGTAGAATCATTCCTATTATCTGAAGGACAACTACTCAATGAAGCGGTCTCATTTTTGAGCCAAACAAAATTATCTTCAAGTTTGGCACTAAATCCCGTGCCATTGATAGTTACTTCTTCTCCCCAAAAAACAATTTCAGGAGTAGTTTCTGTAATTTCAAGTTTGGTCACAACCGGAATATTTGGATTGTTTACGTTGTTTGGTCCCTCCTCCTCCGAACAGCCAAATGACCCCAGGATAAAGACGATAAGCAGTGGCCTTAAGAGGACCTCATTGCAAAATGGGAAGGTAATTTTTCTCATAACTGATTAAGTTAAATGATGGAATATTTCAAAAATCATGAAAGACAGCCTGTTAAAACTTCAACCTGACTGATTTGCTTAAAGTAAAATTGCTGAAATAGACCAATAACCACAATACCCTAAAAGGGGGATAAAAATCAAGAAGAATCAAAAAATCAGACCAGTTTTTCATTCAAGGCTTTGCTTACGGCCTCGATCTGGGAGTGTACCTGCAGCTTTTCATAGATCCGCTTGATGTGGGTCCTGACTGTTTCGAGGCTGATCTGCAGGTCAGAGGCGATCAGTTTGAAACTGTTGCCGGTGGCCAAAGATTTCAGGATTTCCTTTTCCCTGACCGAAAGCTGGTAATTAACCTGTGGTTTGAGAAATTGCATTTGGGAAATAATGAGTCGGGCAATGGAAGGACTCATAGGTGCACCTCCTGATAAAACTTCTTCTATCGACTGGACCAACCTGTCAGATGCATTTCTTTTCAGAAGATAGCCATTTGCCCCGGATTGCAGGGCTTCAAAAATATGGCCTTGGTCATCAAACACCGTCAACATGATAATTTGGGCACTTTGGTCAATGGCCCTGATTTTTTTGACTGCCTCTACCCCTGTAATTCCGGGCATTTCGATGTCCATCACAATCACATCAGGTTTCAACTCCGTGACTTCCCTGACGACATTACGGGCATCTCCAAAATCCCCCACCACTTCATATTCCTCTCTCAATCTCAATAAATGGCATATCCCTTCCCTAAGGTCAGTATTGTCGTCATAAATCAAAATCTTGGTTGGCATAGGGAAAACATTTGAATTTTAAAGCTATCGATTGGCACAGCCATTTACAATACCCAAATCAGGGGATATGAACTTTGAAGTGGATGGAAGTTCCTTGGCCAACTTGGGAATTGATGGTCAAATCTCCTTGGATCTGCTCCGCCCGCAGGCGCATATTCCTTAGTCCGTTTCCTTTTTCGCCGGATTCATGGATATCAAAACCCTTTCCATCATCAATGATCGAGAGGTGAAACCATTGGTTTTTGAACCCAACTTCTATCTCCACATTTTCTGCGAAACTGTATTTAGCACTGTTGTTTACCGCTTCTTTGAAAATCAGGTAGATATTCTTTCTGATCAAGGGATTGATCTTCGATTCTAAATCTTCTTCATCGGACTTGAATCTATAAAGGATGCCCTGAGATTCGAATACCTCGGAGGCAAAATCCTTCATCTTAGAGATTACTTTTTGGACACTGTCATTGGAGGGGTTGATAGACCAAACGATGTGCGAGAGACTGTCCAAAATGGTTTTGCTGTTTTCCTGAATTTTTTGGAGCTGTGAAGCGACAAGGTTGCCGTCATCAATCTTGAGTAAGGCGATCCTGCTGTTGATGTCTATGCTCGACAAAGTGGATCCAAGGTCATCGTGTAAGTCTGAGGAAATCTGGTTTCTCAGTTCCTGTTCTTTGAGTTTTTGGCTGAGCTGGTATCTGTTGAAAATCAGGTAAGCCAATATGATCGCCAATAAAAAAACAGCGACTACAAAATATTGCAGTTGCATCCTCCGCCGGGACCTGCTGCTCTCGAGGTCAATGTTGGCTTTGAGTAAGGCGATTTCCTGCTCCTGCTTTTCGGATTCGAATTTTTCTTTGAGCTCCGCCATTTTCTGAAGCTGCATCTGATTGGCAAGGCTGTCTTTGAGCTGCAGCGACATCCCGAGCTGTTTGGTGGCCTTTTCCCACTGTCCTGTCTTTTGGTACAATGCTGCCAATTCCACAGATGCATCGTATTGGTAATTGGTAAATCCAAGGCTGTCACTGACTGCATAAGCCATAGAAAGGTATCGGTCTGCATCTTCATATTTCCCCATTGAAACCTGCGTCTTGCCCACCACTATGGCTTCGTAGGCTACATCGGCCATATTTCCCAATTTTTCAAACAAACGGAAGGCTGCCAAATAATCCCCCAATGAAGCCTGAAAATCACCTTTTTGGTAATGGCTGTCTCCAAGATGTTCCCTGATCATGGCCAATTGGTAATCGTTGTTTGGTTGGTTTTGTGCTAAGGACAAACATTTTTCAAGCACTGTCAGGCTGCTGTCTGCGAGGTTCATTTTTCTCAATAAAATACTGAGGCTTATAGCAGTGTTGACCGACCTCCGGATATCACCGAGTTTTTCAAATCCGGTTATGGCTTGATTGAAATATGAAACAGATTTTTCTAAGTCACCTTGTTCGCGGTACAAAATCCCCAAAAGCCGCTTGGTATCTGTCTGAAGGGGTAGGTCACCGATTTTATTGGCTAGTGACTCGGCCTCCAAAGCATAATCCAAAGCTTCAGCAAAGCGGGATTGCTTGGTCAAAACTTCAGTGATATTGATATTTACCCTGACCACATCATAGTTTGAAGAAGTGCTTTCGAATAGCTTTTTTGCTTCATGAAGAGATACAAGGGAGGAATCCATTTTGCCTTTGTGCATGTACGCCCAACCCAAGGCATTGTAGGAATTTGCCATTCCCTTGGTAAATCGTCTTTCTTTTGAAAGTTTCAATACATCTTTGGCAATTTGAAGGGCTGAATCCGAATTGACCGAAGCGAGCTCAAATGCAGAGGTCGCTTTCTTAAGAAGAATAGAATCAGGTTCCTGAGAAAAAGAAAAAACCGACAGGCATAAGAAGAACACAACCAACACAGGGGATTTATACATAAGCAGTCCGGGGAGATGTCATAATATTAAATGTAGGAATATTTCATTTTTTTACCCAAAGATTCATTTGGATATCGTTCATAGAGATATCAAACCAAATTTGTTGGCAGGTTTGTGTTTTATGGAATTGGTAAAAAAATTGAATCCGATAAAAACCATTCAGGTTCAGGCCCCAATTCAACAAGGATTTTGTTACTTTTAACCTGATGAAAAAAAACATTTTTCCTTTTGATATCAATTGTGACCTTGGGGAAGGAATGGACAATGATGGGGAGTTGATGCCTTTGCTTGACAGTGCCAATATCGCCTGCGGAGGACATACGGGAGATGAAAAAAGCATCATTGATGCTCTACAGCTTGCCAAAAAATTTGGAGTAAAAGTAGGTGCCCATCCCTCCTTTCCGGACAGGGAAAATTTTGGGAGAAAGTTCATGGAAATAGAACATAAGCTGCTCCACACGATTATTTTAAAGCAAATCCAATTTTTTGAAAAGATATGTCAGCACCAAGAGATGTCCATGAATCACATCAAGGCGCATGGTGCTTTGTATAATTTTGCTGCCAAAAATGACCTAACAGCTTTTATTCTGATCCATTTGGTCGAAGAATATTTCCCCGATACCATTTTCTATTGTCCCGCAGAATCACTGATGGCGGCTATGGCGATAGAATCCGGAATCAAGATCAAAAGGGAAGTTTTCGCGGACAGAAGCTACAATGACGACCTGACCTTGGTAGACAGAAGTAAACCAAAAGCATTGCTTACCGACCCTCAGGAAGTGATAGAACATGTTGGCTGGATGGTTCATGAACAAAAAATCAAAACCGTCACCGGAAATTTTATCCCCATCGAAGCAGAAACCATCTGTGTCCACGGAGATAATCCTGCAGCCTTGGAAATTTTAAAATGTATCAGAGCACATTTTGGCCAATAAGATATGGATATCAGGATTTTTAGGATTCACAGCAAATTGATAGAACTGGTCTGGCCAAAAGAAATTTCCCATGACATTCTTCATGAACAGCAACAGGTAAAGCGGTTTTTGGAGATGGAGTACGCTGAAGGCATCCGTGAAATAAGGATGGGGTTCAACACACTTTCATTGAAACTCAGGATTGAAATCAGCGAGGAAGATTGCAGAGATATCCTGGAAGAGATCTATCAGTTGCCAAAAATCCTCGGGACTTTTGCTTCCAAAATATGGAAAGTCCCTGTCTGCTATTGCACCGAATTTGGAAAAGACTTAGAAAAACTGGCACAGATCCATCAACTCAGCATTGACGAAATCATAAAAATTCATTCGGAAACAGTTTATACCTTACATTTTTACGGCTTTTTGCCGGGTTTCATGTATCTCGGAGGATTGGATGAAAAACTATTCACGCCTAGAAAAAGATCACCTGAAAGGTCAATGCCTGTCGGAACCGTAGCGATTGGGGGAAAACAGACCGGAATCTATCCTTCCGAAAGTCCCGGAGGCTGGCACGCCATAGGCCAATGTCCGGTCAGACTTTTCGATATTTCCAAAGAAATTCCGGTTATTCCGGCCGTGGGTGACAAAATCAAATTTGAACCCACCACAAGAGAAGTTTTCGTAGAAATAAAACAACTCTCCCATCAAGGTCTCTATATCTGGCATCATGATTAAAACGCCTGCATACATCCATTTTGTCCAACCAGGGTTATTGTCCTCCATTCAGGACCTTGGGAGATTTGGTATGGCAGTTTATGGAGTGCCTTATTCTGGAGTGATGGACAGGTTCTCGATGACCCAAGCCAACTATTTACTTCAAAACCAATTCTACGATTCGGTTTTGGAAATGGGAGGTCCCGGAGCCAAGATGGTTTTTGAGATGCCCACCCGGGTAGTTTTCGCAGGGGCTGATGCGGACATTTATCTCAATGACAAACAAGTAAAAGCCGGTAAAATCCTTGATATCAATGAAGATGATACCATCCATGTCCGCAAATTCCGAAAAGGCCAATGGCTTTATATGGGAATACAGGGAGGTTTTGAATCTGAAATCGTGGCTGAAAGCAGAAGTTGGTACTCAGGCATTACGCCTCAATCGAGAATTGAAAAAAGTGATTCTGTCTGCTACCTCTCTGAAGAGCGCTTCTACCCTGCTTTGGGTTCACATGCCAAAATGAACCTCAATTGGTTCAAGCATGGGGAAATCAAAGTATTCAAAGGTCCTGAATGGGATCAATTGCCCAAGCTGACGCAAAACAGGATCATGAAAAAGTCTTTTACCATTTCCACATTGGTCAATAGGATGGCGTACCAACTCGAAGAAACCATAGAAAATGAGGTGGAACCCATTCTGACTGCACCGGTCTATCCGGGTACAGTTCAGTTGACGCCAAACGGAAACATTATCATCCTCATGCGGGATGCGCAGGTGACAGGCGGATATCCTAGGATATTGCACGTGGAAAACAATTCCCTCAACATCCTTTCCCAAAAAAGACCGGGTGATAAAATTAGCTTTAGCATCTAGAAAAAAGCTTCCATCCTATATATTCAATATCTGTAAAGTCA
This sequence comes from Cognataquiflexum rubidum, assembly GCF_022538115.1. Classification (GTDB taxonomy): domain Bacteria; phylum Bacteroidota; class Bacteroidia; order Cytophagales; family Cyclobacteriaceae; genus Cognataquiflexum; species Cognataquiflexum rubidum. Next base: position 194,530 of record NZ_JAKZAL010000004.1, read on the forward strand.
TTGAAATTGGAATACCATTTAATTCTTTTCAAACAGATATTGATAGATATTGGATATTTATGGATATTGATTTTTCAATCATGATTTATCCCAATTTACACTTCAAACAACCAATACCAGAAATCCATATATCATTAAAAAATTTTTGAACCAATAACCATTCAACCATGAACGTACAGCTTGAAAAGCAGATTTTGAGTCAGGGTATGTCCCTTGAAAATGCCAAAGAACAGCTCAAAAACTTCAAAGAAGGATTCCCATTTTTACCAATCGAAAGGGCAGCTACCATCGGTGACGGAATCAAATTATTGACCGATTCCGAATTGGCACATTTCCAAAAAACCTATCCGGAAAAAGCAAAGCAAAAAGAAGTAGTCAAATTTGTACCTGCCAGCGGTGCCGCTACGAGGATGTTCAAAGACCTTTTTTCCTTTGTGGAAGGTGACGGAGATATTTCCAAAAACAAGTTTGTAGACAAATTCATCAGTCAGATCGAAAAGTTTGCATTCTATGAAGACCTGGACAATACCCTCAAAAAAGAAGGATCAAGCATCCGCGAGGCTTTGGAAAATAAGGAATACAAAAAAATCATTTCGGCCCTGCTCAATGATTCGGGATTGGGATATGGAAATCTCCCCAAAGGATTATTGAAATTCCATAAATATGCTGACCACAATAGAACTCCGGCTTACGAACACCTGATCGAAGGGTGGATGTACAGTTTGGGAAAAGGCAATACCATCAGGCTCCATTTTACGGTTTCTCCTGACCACGAGCCAAAGTTTAAGTCATTGATTGCTGAAGTTCAGCCAAAGCTGGAAAAGGAATATGGGGTCAAGTTCGATATTACCTATTCGCAACAAAAGAAATCCACCGATACGATAGCGGTAACGATGGATAACGAGCCTTTTGTAGAGGAAGATGGCAGCGTGTTGTTCAGACCGGCAGGACACGGCGCATTGCTCGAAAACCTGAATGACATCGACGGAGATGTGATTTTCATCAAAAACATTGACAATGAAGTTCCCGACAGGTTGAAGCAGACTACCAAGGAATATAAGATTGCAATCGGGGGATTGTTGCTTGAGATACAGGAGAAGGTCTTCGAAGCCTTGAAAAAGTTGGATCAGAATGTAGATGAATCTGCAGTGTCTTTTGCCGAGAAGGTGGTTACTGACTCATTGGGCGGAATTTTACCTGATTCCTACCATGGGAAAAGTATTGCTGAAAAAGGAAAATACCTGCACCACAAACTCAACAGACCTTTGCGCGTCTGCGGGATGGTCAAGAATACCGGGGAACCGGGAGGTGGACCTTTTTGGGTGAAAGAGGATGACGGTTCGCTTTCTTTACAGATCGCTGAGACTGCACAGATCGACCTTTCCAACCCAAAACACAAAGAGATTTTCTCTGCCTCTACCCACTTCAATCCTGTGGATTTGGTATGTGCCACGAAGGATTACAAGGGGAATAAATTTGACTTGTTGAAATTCAGGGATATGCGGACAGGGTTCATCACCGAAAAGTCAAAAAGCGGACGTGACTTAAAAGCATTAGAATTGCCGGGATTGTGGAACGGCGCCATGGCAGGATGGAATACCGTATTCGTGGAAGTACCCTTGATTACTTTCAATCCTGTGAAGACGGTGAATGATTTATTGAGAGACGAGCATCAATAAGACGTGAGATTTGAGATGGGAGAATTGAGATAGATTCTAAGAAAATAAAAAGATTCCTAAAGAGAATTGAAAGAAAGAGCCATGATGAAAATTGTGGCTCTTTTGTTTAAATTGAATTGGCATAAAAATATTACTGCAATGACTTATCGAAACCTAATTGAAAGAAACCCTGATGTATTATTGGGAAAACCGATAATAAAAGGGACTAGAATTTCTATAGAACTTGTAATAAGAAAACTAGGGGAAGGATATTCCATCGAAGATTTATTGGAAAACTATCCACATATTTCAAAAGAACAGATTTTGGCAGCTCTTCAGTTTGCGGCTGATATGATATCTCTTGAAGAAAACATCGAAGTCTAGTGTGACAAAAATATTGAGGATTTTTAAAGTCTCATATCTCATATCTCACATCTCTCCTCTCACTAAAAAAATTTAGCTTTCTCCAGTTGCTCTGCCAGATACAATTTGAGCTCCTCTCCTTCTACCACCTTAATTTCTCCGGGTAAGCCAAGGATAAAACGGGCCAATCCCGGCAACTGAGGTACTTCTCCTTCAAAATAATATTGATTCCGGTTTTTGGTGTAGGTAAATGGTTTGGCATCGGGGAATTCTTCGATCATCAGCTGATAGGCTTTTTTGGTGAGTTTGAGGTGGACGGTAAACTGACTTTTGCCTGAAAATCCAAACAATCCCTGTTCCAAAGGCTGATGCAAGGATTGATATCTAAAGACTTTGGATGTTAACAACACCTCTCCTATCCGCTCAATTTTAAACATTTTCATCTCTTTGGTTTCTACTTCCAAAGCATAGATGGAGTCAAAGTTTTTATTGAATGCAACCGGTTCGACCAACCTGTCTGTAACGGAATCCGAACTCATCGAATAGTAATCTCTCAGGATTACCTGATTTTGGTCCTTGATCGCATGTGAAATCAGGTCTACAAAAATCCCGAGGTTGGCATTGAAAAGCTGATTTACACTTTGCCTGAAATCTGAACGGATATTGATTTTTTGAAGGATAGAATCTTTAAGTAGGTTTTTCTGGCTGCTTTTGTTGATCAGTTCATTCATGAATCCGATTTCTTCCTCATTGAAAGTACCGAAAACATGTTCAATGGGAATTTCCACGCGGTCCACAATCCTGAATTTGGAATGCTTCTTCTCTATTTCAAATCCCAAAGCTTCCAATAACTTGAAATATCGGTAAATCGTCCTTGAGTCTGTATTGAGGGATTCGGCCAACCTGTGTACATTTTTCCCGATATTTCCCCGCAGAAGGTTGATGAGTTTAAAGACACGAAGAATCTTTTGTTGTTCTATGGTATTCGCTTGGGCCATGGGATTAATTTTATAGCCAAAAGATACAACTTTTAGTATTTAACCAAATTCTGATTGACACATAATGTCAGAAAATAATATTAAGCTTTCGAGAATAAAATGATTTTAAATGTACGCATGGTACCTGAAAATGGTAATTCAAAATATTTCAAGATTGGAGATTTGAAAGGTACGGTGCATCGGTCTTCCGACTTCGTCCCGATAGATATCGGGATCCGTCCAGATTGTTGAAAAAAATTGGTTCTTGGCAAAGAAGCGCTTAGCCTATAAATCGATTACCTTTTTTGAGGTTCTACCAGAATAAATTTTTTGGAATGGTTATTGGAATAAAGACGAAAGAAAAAATTGTTTTTGAATTCCACAATGGCAGCACTTTGTTTGATCCTTGATTTTTGGTTTATGAGTTCAACGTTGGAATTATACAATCCCATCTTTCCCAACCACGAACATTTAACATTTTTAATAGGTCCCTTGTCTGTTTTGGCAGCCATGGGGGCCAAAGAATGGAGAAACAAACCCAATTGGAAATCCAGATTCTCGGTACTTGTTGCCCTGGGTATATTTGTGGCATTTTTACTCGAAGATCCAAAAATGGGTGCCTACCTCACAGGAATGGGTCTGTTATATGTTTTTGTTTCAGATCATAAACTCTTCAAACCTGTTTTTGTCTTACTTCTGATTTTACCGGTTGCTGCTAGTTTCTATTTCCAGATCCAAACAAAAAATTATCCCCATTTCAAAAAGCATTTTAATGAATATGTGCTATCCACTGATAATCACGTTCCTATATTGACAAACAACTTTGTCTTTTTAAGCAGGGAAGTATTATTGGGTGAATTGCCTTCGCCTCCAGAAAATCTCTTCAGGGTAGCCGACTGGTATAAAACAATGGATCAAAACCCGGATATGTTCAAGATTTTTATCTATAAATATTACCGACATGCTTACCCTGATGAACAGGAATTTATCTCTTCCTTTGATCTATGGCTTAGCACATCACCCTATAAAACCGTGGAAGAGTTTGAGGACGAATGGATCCACACCAAAACATTCAGAAAAATCCCCAAAGAAGGACTATTTCAGTCCCTTCTTTCTCCCTGTGGCAAAGATCCTATTGACATTGAAACCTATCCTGAATTCATCTCCGGGGGTTCCATTGCCGCCTGCCAATAAATACTGCTCGTTCAGGAATTGGGAAGTGACGAAGTACATCTGAAACACATGTCCCCCTGCTTCTATATCAATTCCCACCCCAAGGTTATTTCTTAAATCGCTATTGAGATTTGGAATCCACTGTAAAGTCAGAGACGATCGGCCTGTCACTTTGTATTTGCCGCTGAATCCCAAAGCCAAATACAGATTTTGGTCACCTTCAATAAAAAAGATGGGATTTGGATCTACAAAATAAGCCATCATCGGTGTGACCTGTACGCTCAATTTGTCCGAAAATTTCCTTGCTCCCATCACCTGAAATGCATAGGAAGTTCTTTCTCCAAATGTGGGCGCATCGTTTTGCAGGAAATCATAATTGGAAGAATTGACGCCTGCACCTCCCATCACCGAAAGGGAAATCGGCATGCTGTTGTTTTGGGTCTGTTTCAGCAAATGATACCTGCCATACAGGTTATAAACCTTGTCGCGGCTTTGACGGGCCGCCCCAAGAGAAAACTTATCGCTGAATGCATATTCAAAACTGAATTGGATATTCGCGCCATTGTCCAATCCCCATAATTCCTGAATCCCGCCATCCAAAGTCCCAAAAGTATGCATGATTGCAAAGTGAAGGTCTTTTTTGACCAAGGGTTCGACGGTCAGCAAATTGATGTGTCGGGGTGCATGGAAAATCAATTCCACTTCTTGGTTTTCGGTGGCCAATTTCCTCTCAAGCTGCGCAAATGCAGGCAAACTGAATGACAGCCCCATCAAAAGGGCCAATGTTTTGAATTTCATAAGATGTGGGTTGGGATGGGGAATTATTTTCTCAAAGTGGCTTGGATGGTTACGACCTGTTCTTCCGAAAGCTCATAAAACACCACTGTAGGAATGTCTATTTTATAATCCGAAAGCAAAACCTTAAACTGGGCCTCCAACTTGAGCTCATTGTCTGAGACCATGGTCAATTTGCCCGGAACGGTGATTTCTCTCTCTACGCCGTGGATTTTAAATTTTCCCTTGGCAGTTACATCACGGCTTTGGCCTTTGGTCAGAACAGGGAGAGACTCTATTTTTCCGGTAAATTCCGCAAAAGGGTATTTTTTTGTTTCCAAATAATTTTCCCTCATGTGCCTGTCCCTCAACCCGATTCCTGTTTTGACAGTATTGAGGTCCACAAAAAAATCGAGCAGGTTTTTTTCCAGATCCACCAAACCGTTCAAGGAAGAAGACTCTCCTGTGAATTCATTCAAAGAGGCTTTGGAAAGAAATTCAACTGTTCCTGTTTCTGTCTTGAAAACCTGGGCCTTGATTTCATCCGGTTTTATCAGAAGAAAAAAGACCAAAGTAAAAATCAAAAACCCTTTCATCAGGTAAGATTGACTGTGAGAGTCTTGTTGTTCAGGCTAGTGGCGTAAGTTTTGAGAGGCTGTATCGCAGGACCCGTGAGGACAGCCCCTTCAGTATTGAACCGAGAACCATGACAGGTGCAGGTAAATACATTGCTTGCAAAAGTCCAGTTCCTGTCACATTGGGAATGGGTACATACCGAAGTCAAAGCACTGAAAGTGTTACTTCCCAAATTGACAATCAATACTTTGGCGTCAATGACCAAAGCCCAACCTCCGGCAGTTGCCAAAGCAGTGGCAAGATCCAAATTCACTGTAACGGTACTGTTAGTTACTGTAATTCCGTTTCCTGATGCGGGAGGATTGTTGGTTCCGCCCCCGGGATTGGGATCGTCAGAGGAACAGCTTGTAAAAAATGCTATTCCAAATAAAGACATAGCGGCTAAAGCACCTGACTTTTTGATGAAATCTCTCCTTTCAGTAGATAATTCACCTGTTTTGATTTCTGTCAATGTTTTCATAATCGGATATACGGTCTTAAAGTGAGTTTTGGACTCTCGGGGAATTTGAAATTTAAACTCAAAAAATGGCAAACTTGTTTTAAGAAGAAAGTTCAGAAAAAATCAGATGAATAATCTTTACAAAAATTAAAAATCGGATGATCTTGAATTGCTCAAAATCCTATCCAATCGCTGCTTTTACTTTATATAAGATGGGATATTTTAAATGAGGAATAGAAAAATTTTACAGGTTTTTAAAAATACTTTCTCTTCAAAATTTCGCTCATGATAATAGCCTCTCTGACATTTTCAGGGTTTCTGAATAAGGTTTTGTATTTGTTTTCTTCCTCAACAGAATCCAATGACTCTACAGCAATGGAAGATTTAATACCGGATACATGGCTGTGGATTCTCTCCTGATCAGCCAATTTGACCCTTTCCGGAAGCGCCCGCTCAGCAATTTCACCTTCGTAACTTTCGTATCTCCTGATTTTTCTTTCTTCCTGAACAGGTTTCAGTTTGGGTTGTTCAAAAGTCCTGCCTTCTTGAACAGGCCTTGGTTTCTGCTGCTCAAATGTCCGTGTTTCACTTCTTTTGGGAAATTGCTCGGCAGATTTCCCCTGCCCGCTACCCTGTAGGTCCTTTTCTCTTTGACCCTGGCCTTGGCGGATTTCTTTCAAAAGGTCCTCAAATGAAACAGGTTTCCTTTGTTCCTGCGGACTATCGGGAGCACCGGGCTGATCCATTTCTTCCGGGTTTCCTTTTTTTCTTGTCGCAGTATAAATGAAATATGCGATGATGGCGATGATATAAACAATGTTTCCTAAATCCACAGCTGCCTTAATTTGATTTTACTAATATAGGTATTTTAACGAATTGGTCAGAAAATTAAGGGAAAGGTTGCAAATGTTCATTGGGTTCGTCTTAATACATGTAGGTCTTCTTACTATAATTGAGATTAATAAAGTTTTTGTAAAACAAACTTAGAATTACCATGCGCCGTGCCCTTGTTGTCCTGTGGTATTGTATTCTTATCAATCAGTCCTTTGCGACCCATTGCGATACCTTTGGGTCCTTTGCGGTTTAAGAAAAATTACCTCACGCCGAGCCGCAGAGAAATCAAATGATGAATATAGAATGCTGAATGGACGAAGTGATCTCCTGTGGTAAATCTCCTTATTCGTCCTTGATGGAATCCACCGGATTGGCCCAGGCTGCCCTGAGTGCCTGCGAACCTACTGTAATCAAAGCGATGAACATTGTCAGACCTCCGGCCAAAGTAAAAGTCCACACCGAAATACCTGCCTTGTATGGAAATCCTGATTGCCATGTATCAAGCGCCCACCAAGAAAACGGAAAGGCCAACACCAAAGCAATCCCTACCAAGATTACAAAATCCTTGCTGACAAGTTGGATAAGGCTTTGGCTGCTTGCGCCGAGTACTTTGCGAATCCCGATTTCCTTGGATTTTTGCTGTACGGTGTATGCTGCCAAGGCAAATAATCCCATACAGGATATCAGGATCGCGATAATCCCTCCTACCAAAAACGCCTGTCCCAACTGCTGTTCCTGTTGGTATTGGGTGGCATACCGCTCATCTATGAAGAAATAGGCGAAGGGATTTCCGGGAAAAATCTCTTCATAGATGGCTTTGATCGATTCAAGATTTCCTTCCATCTGATCGCTGCTGACCACCATACTGAAATATCCCGATGCCTGAGAAGGTAAAAAAATCATCGGCATAATCTCTTCTTTGAGCGACATGTGGTGGTAATCCTTGACCACCGCCAAAATTTCGTAAGGCTCTCCCCACAAGACACTTTGACCCACTGCCGCCTCGACAGATTCAAATCCAAAACCCAAAGCAGCATTTTCATTGAGCATGAGTTTCTTGGATTGTCCCCATCCCTGATTGGCTTCCTCCGGGGAAAAATTCCTTCCTGCCACCAAGGTCATACCATAGGTGTCAATAAATTCATTATCCATGATCATCATGCCATAGGATTTATCTTTGTCCTCGGGACGTGGTACCATGGGAGTTATTCCACTCGCAAAGAAATTATACCCGATTCCCGGCAAGGCATTGGAAGTACTCAATTTCTCCACAAAAGCCTGAGACCTGAGTGAAGACTTGAAGGCGGAAACTTTCGAAGCACCGTTTTCACCCAAATCACTCGGCCCATCTATCACCAGCTTCTGCGTGAGGTCCATTCCCAGGTTTTGGTTTTGCATAAAGCTAAGTTGGTCACGGATGGCAATGGTCCCGATGATGATGGTCACCGAAATCGCAAATTGCAGGATAACCAAGGTTTTCTTGAGGGTTTGGCTGCTTTTCGGTTGGAAGTTGATCTGGAATTGGTGTCCAAACTTCCCGGAAAGTGCCACCACATAAAACCCTGAAAGGAGCGTGCATAGCAATAGGATAGCATTAATCACCAACCAAAAAGAAGGTTGGGCAAAGGCACCAAACCAAAGCGGTTGGCCGAAGAGGCTTTCATAAGGTCCTTCGACGAGCTTGGCGATCAAAAAGGACAAACCAAAAGCAACTAGCATCAGCATCAAAGTCTCCATCATAAACTGCTGCGCAAGCTGCCAACTGTCGGCACCCAACACTTTTCTCATTCTGATTTCCTTGATGCGGGTCAGGATGTTTGCCGCAGAGAGGTTAAGGTAATTCACATAAGCGATCCCTACGATCATCAAAGCAATGGCTGCAAAAACCAAAACCGTACCCATACTGCCTTGAGTTGGCAAAGGGTCTGACAGGGAATTGCCCAAATGGATCTCAGAAAGCGGCTGCAAGATGACAGTCTGGTCTTTTGCATCGGGGTTTTGTCTGATAAATTGGGTAATCTGATCCGCAACACCTTCACTGTCTGAACCATCTTTGAGTGTGACGAAGAGGTTGACAAAACTGGATTCCATTCCATTGGGGTTTGCCCAATCGTTTCCATTGCGGTTGGCAGCATTCTCCAAAGTATGGATGGAAAGGAACATTTCCCCTTTGATATCCGAACGGACGGTAATGTCCTCCAAAATCCCGGTAACGGTGTAGTCTGACTTCCCAAATTGGTTGCTGACCTGAACCGTTTTGCCTATCCCGTTTTCATTGCCAAAGAACTTCTTAGCCAGTTTGGATGAAATCACCGCCGTATTTGGCTGGGTGAGTTCAGCATTGCCGCTAGAGATCGGAAAGGAAAAGGACCTGAAAAAATCCCCGTCTGCATACATCACCCAATCTTCCTTGAAAGATTCCTTGGTCTCGGGGATGATGACCAAACCACCTGCAATCTGATTGGCAAGAATGTTGGCGGTTTTGATGTCGGTAAACTGTGATTCCAAGACCGCAGCATATCCGGGAGGAAGATAGACCTCAGGTTCATTGACCCCATCCGTCACCACAAGCCGGTAAATATTATCCTTGTTGACATGAAAATCATTGTAAGTCCATTCAGATGCTACAAAGGAAAACAGCAACAGGAAAGAACTTAGGCCCAAGACCAAACCGGTGAGATTGATAAAAGTAAAAAGCTTTCTTTTGGATAGACTTCTCCAGGCAATGCGAAGGTAACTGTGGATCATGGGAGTATAAAATGAGGAATTGGGAAAAGGGACAAAAGAGAAACAAGCATCAATTGATATTGTTGGCTTTGCCAGTTCTATGCCACAGAAAGAGGCCCAAATTGAAAGAATTAAGCGATTTGTCCGCCTACGCACAATCTCCATCCGATCAACTTTGTCCGAATTCGGGCAATAGTTTAGTGAAAAAAATTGAATTCAACTTTTGATTGGAGAATGTTCAGTCGGAAGGTTCAAAAAGATATGGTTAGGAATTACAGATTCTGAAAAAAATAACGTTTTGCAGCTACCCGAAGGGCGGGCGATTCACCACAAATGTTGATTAAAAGTACGAAGTTCCTGTAACCACAAATCTGTCTTTAGAGCACAAAACCCCGCCTTTTGGGGAGTTGTTAGAGCTAGAATTTTTACACCATTAAAGGTCGAGGTCGTCAAAGTCAAAATTTGCTGATGAATAATGGCGTGTCTTTAATATTTTAAATTTTCTATCAAGCTGCTCGGCACTTGATATTGAAATTAGTTGTTTATAAAGTAAGTTGTAAATAAAAATGTCCTTTAAACCGTCAATGGTAGTTTCATTGTATAGTTTAAAAACGTTTGCTCGAAAGAATTTTGTCATAAAATTTCTCGGAGCTAACTCTAAACTTAAAAAATCATACACGTTCATTTCAGTAAACGTATCTTTAATGTCTTTATCAGCCAAAAATTTAAGGAATTTATTTATAAAAAGTGGAGTTCTAATTCGTTTAGCTGTATTTTCAATTTGCCCCTCTTCAATATAATTTTTGAAAAACCTAAGTGGAATAAAAACTAAAACACTAAAAATTATATATTTTAAATAAACTGGGTCAAATGGAAAGTATTTTGTCAATATGCCTGCAACTTCTTCAACTTTTGTCAATACACTGATTGTAAGTGTGAAAAGAAAGATGATACCTTGGGATAAAAGACTTTGCTTTGAAGGTTTATAATGATTAATTAAGTCTGCTGCTTTTTCGTCGGCCTTGTCACTTTGAAGATTAAGTATTTGCTTTTTTAGGGTTTTAATTTCGTTTTCATTTACTCTTTTATTCAGTTCAAGATTACTGATGATTTCTTCATAGTTTACTAATTGTTGCTTAGATTTTACAATTTCATAATCCTTTTGAAATGGAATTATTTCACTTGGTTTCTTTTGTATTTTTTCTTGTTCAATAAACTTTGAAAGTTCAAGTAAAAGAGCGTTTAATCGCTTAAATTTTTCTTCTGCTTCTTTTTTCCTTTCTTCGTCAATGAACTTGTCTGGATGCTGCGCACTTCTATATTTATGCAAAAGGTCGTAAAGTTCAGTTGCCGATAGTTCGTCTGATGTTTGTAGCTCGTCCTTAACTTTTTGAATAATGCTTGTCTCGAGTCCTGTCATAATTTATTCTTTATTTTGCTTGTTAGTTTGAAGTTACACTGCCGTATCAATGCTTGCAGCTTACGGTCTAGGCTAAGAAACTAAGGGCTTTCGAAGCGATTACTTTTCCACAGAAACTGCAGTTTGATAAATAAAAAACATTTCGGAGAGCATTATCCCCCTATGTTTTTTAGCCATTGTTAGGCAACATTTTTTGTTTTTCTATTTCTTTTAATTCAAATGTTTCAGCCCCATCCTCAACTAAACAATGCTTTTCATTCAATAGTTGAAAATTGTTTCCTCCGTCTTCTCCAATGGTTTTGTTCAATTTACATTGCAAAACTTTGGTTAGTTTCAATTTGGTCATTGCTCTTGGGTGAATGGCAACACATAAACCATAACCTTTTGCTTGAACGCTTGGATAAACAACTCCATCATAATTGGAAGTTTTTGTAAAAATCTCGGTGAACTTTGCTGAAATTAAATATTCGTGATTGTTACCACTGGAAACATATTTAGAAAATTCCGCTGATAAGAATTTAAGACATTTAACAGTATTTTCCCTTACGTTTTCGGGCATTTCTTTTAAAAACTCTGAATACTTATTTTTCAAACCCTTTAAATAAGGATGTTCATAATCCAATGAAGGGTCAATAATTGTTGCTAAAGAAATATCTTCAATCACTTTCCAATTCCCAAATGTCAATCGGCTCCAACCTTCGATTACGTCTGAATTTCTCATTAGACTAGAAATCTCTGAAGAACCAACAATTCTTGGATATTTCATTTCTTCTTTGTCAAAATCTTCTTCAGAAATCACAGAACCATAAAACATTGTATTTTTTGGTGTGCTAGCTCTCAAATAGTTTGAATTGAATTTTGCAGGTTTATATGATATTCTAGAAACCTTATTGAATTCTGGTTCTTCTTTAGTGTTATTTACGGCTCGCTCAATTTCTTTTGAATATTGGTTTTCGGGTGTTTTATGATAATCGGTAAGCATAATTCCGAGCGGACCTAAACTGGTAAGTAATCTGTCAATTTCAGCAATTGGATATTCGCTTAAATCTAATTTTTTTAGTTGGTCAATAGCGTCCATTGTTCAATTTTGTTTTCAAATGTTGCTTAACGGTTCGTTTTCTTCTATAATTGAGGAAAGCAGTCCGATTTAGGGACTTTTCCCAAATTTTTTATAAATAACTCCAATATCAAACTTACCTTTTCTTTGACAAACAAAAAATCCCTTGATCGGGGTATTTTTTACTATAGGAAGAAAAAAAAATGGATTTCCAAAAATATAAGGGTGGAATTGCATGACAATAGCTATCAGCACCCACCCAGTCCAGTTTCAATTGTCTAAGCTACACCCAAAGAGGGTTTATATTATTTCATTTATGCTATTGTCCTTCAGTAGTATATTTTCATTTGATTCATACAATGAGGATGCGGCCTTGTTAATTTTATCGACCGACACTTTTTTCCATTGATTAATATCTGAGTTGAAATCGGAATTGAATATCAATTTCGACAGATTTTGAATCAAAATATAGTTAGCGTACGGATGAGCATTATCCCTATCAGCTTTATTCGCTCCAGACACAAATTCTGAGATTCGGTCATAAATAGTTTCTTCGGTACAATACATCAATTCAATAACCTTAGACCTATATTCCAAATCAGCAGCACTTAAGTTTGGGTAATTATTTAAATCAGTAAAATGTAAACTTTCATGTTTTAAATAAGAAACTTTAAATTTCTCTGAATTTAAATCATAAGTGCCTTTGTTACAGTAAAGCTTTGTAGAATCTTTTGTAGCCCATCCACCAACTTGAGAATCGCCAAAAGTTGCAAATTCGTCATAGCCGTTTATATGATAGCTTTCAATAAATACAACTGTAGTTTTGATAGTTTCTTTTGGCAAAATCACATCATACTTTTCTGTACTTTCTTTATTCCAAATAAATAACTCTTGAAAACCATTTCGAAAGTTAAAATTTACTTTAAATCCTTCTTTCTCAATTATTTTTTTCAACACAGAGTCGTCTTTAATATTCTTTCGTAAGCTATCTTTTGAAAGTCTTGTTAGATTGTTCGACATTACATAGTCAGCGATGTTATTATAAAGTGTGGAGTCTGTTCTGCTTTCTGGCAAGGGTTTCATCAGTTCCACTCGCCAATATTCACGGTAAATGTTGGAAATGTCGTTTACTATTTTGTTTCCAGAGGTATTTTCAAACACTTCTTCTTTTGAAACAAAACGAGCATACATTTTTTTCTTCCATCTTTGATAAATTAAATTCACTATCGGATTTGAGAAACTTTTTCTTTCTTCTATTCTGATAAAAGCAGTGCTGACATCTCCAACACCTGCTAATGATACGATTTCTCTAAAACTTTGTCTATCGTCGCCAAAATTGTGTCTTCCATAAAAAAATAGAGCAACCAATATTGAGATACTAGTAAGTAAAATGTTTCTTGTTTTTTTCTTCATTTGGTTTTGATTGTGGCTAGCGGGATTCAGCTTGGAGATGGCGGACATTCGAAGCAGTTTCCTTCAAACTTTCTCCTGACTTCCAAAAGATACTGATTTTCATATTTACTAGGTTTTGCCCACTGTATCCAAAGTGATGTTAGCGAAAGTTGTTGGTTATCTTTTAACCCAGTTTTCTAATTGAATACCAGAGATTCTTTGAAACTCTTTCACGTTTTCTGTCACTATCATGAGATCTTTTTCTACTGCGGTGCATCCAATCAACAGGTCAAAATCACTGATCTGCAACCCTATTGATCTTAATCGGGCTTTCTCTTTTCCATACAGGTAAATGGCACTAAAAATCGGAAGGATAACAACCTGGTTAGCAAATACTTCAATTAATTCAAGATTCTTTCGGGGATTTTTACTGTTTTCAGCTCCAAAAACCAATTCTGCCAAAGTAATTTCTGAAATAGCAAAATTCTCAGCACCAAGCAGTTCAAACTTCTCTATCAATCCATACTTCCCTCTTAAAAAATGGACGCAGATATTGGTGTCTAAAAGGTACTTCATTCGAAACCAGGATTTTCTGTTTTTTCAATTCTGGATTCTCTAATTTCTTTAATAATTTCATCGGAATCTTTATCATCTTCCCATGCTCCAAAAAGGGTTCGCAAATCCACCTTCTCTTCTTTTATATCAAGAGACTCGGTCAATTTAATGATCAGTTTTTTCTTAGAAAGATTATCCAAACCTTTCAAGAGACCGAAGTACTTTTCTAATGTCTTGTTGTTTAAAGTGAGGTTTGCCATACTTTTTTTATTCAATTTACGAAATTAATGGTTTGATGGTCAAAAGATTTGGAGAATTAAATCCCTAATTCTCTTTTCTTTTTCTGAATCAAGTCTCCCATATCACTCAAATTTTTTACAAAACCAGATGCTTTTATAAATTCATTTTCCGTATTAAACCAATAGACTATATTATCCCCTTTAACTTTCAATTTATACAAAGGAGGGTAAACAAACTGTATGAGAGAAAGGGATTCCACTTCCATCCAATTTATATTTCTTTCGTTCTCGCCATTTTTTATTGTTACATTTTGGCCTCCTAATTTTACTATCACAAATTTATCCTTAATAGCAATAAATATTGTGAAGCAAACTATTCCCATCTTTCCAAAAACTAACGTGGTAACGATGCTTTGTTCCATTTTCTCACCATTTACCCAGAATAACTCAGGAAAGAACCAAGATAAGATACACGTAATTAACATTATTATTCCCAAGCCAAGAAACAGATATTTCAGAAAGTGGTGATATAGATTATTGCTTTCCATGGTTTTTTTCAATTTTCGCCAACGTTTTGCTTTATTCTATAATAGTGGAAAGCATCCATTTAGCATGCTTTTCCTAGTATTGTGGAAATAACTCCAATATCAAACTTACCTTTTCTTTGACAAACAAAAAATCCCTTGATCGGGGTATTTTTTACTACAAAAACAAAAAGAATGGGTTTCCAAAAATATAAGGGTGGAATTGCATGCCGATAGCTTCCGGCACCATACAGTCCAAAGACAGCCGTATTGACTACTCTCAGGCGGGGTAAAAAATTGTTACCTACCACACTTCTTTATCATTGAAACTTTAAATTATTAAGAAACTTTGATCTTAATCTATCTGTCCAGGATAATTTATCATTTTGTTCATCTAGTACTCCAATATCTTTCAAATTTAGATACGTCCAATATCTAATCCTCCAGTTTTCATCTTTTAGAAGCTTTTTCATTTTATTAATTGTCAGCATATCATCGTCTTTAACAAAATCTGGTAATAGATCCAGAGCACAAAATCGAAAAGTAGAATTTTCATTATCCAACTGTGTTGCTAAAATTTCTACAATTCTGTCCCGATGTTTAAATTTATCCGGATCAATAAATGTAAATTCTTGAAGATGATTAAGAATGCTATATGGAGTATTTGATTGTTTGGCAGTTTCAAATAGACGCTCAATCTCAGTTATAAAAAAGTCCGCCCAGTTATCTAAATCCTTCGATAGAGCTTCATAAATAATGGGTAGGTTATTTAGTCTATTGAATTTTTCATTTTGAATTGCTTTTATAAATTTTTCAGGGTTATCGTTAGCAAGATTCAAAATTGAAATCAAAGTTTCTTGTTTTTCATGATCATTAAGGTCGTAGAACTTTTCAAGTTTGTTTATCAAATTATTGTCCATTTTTTATTATTTGGCTTTTAGTACGTTTCTTTCTTCAACAATAAAGTAAAGTATTTTAAAATAGACTGCTTTCCCAAATATTATTGAAATAACCACAATTTCAAACTTACCTTTTCTTTGACAAACAAAAAATCCCGTGATCGGGGTATTTTTTAGTATAGAAAGAAAAAAAACGGATTTCCAAAAAATAAAAGGGTGGATTGCAAATTCATACCAGCGGGGGCTTTGGCCCTTTCGAGATAGCCTCTGACTAGTCTAAAACTCCTTCTCGCCAAACTCACTCTTTACGAACTTTGTCCGGTTTTTGGATGAATTAAGGGTATAGGAAAGATTCAACACAATCACATCCACCTCATAGATGTAATTGGTGGTGGTAAAAAACTCACCCTCCCGAAAGGCCGTGATCCGCTGTTCGTTGCTCTTGAGCAGGCCCATGTCGATATTTTGCCAAAGCAAATTTGCAGTCAATCGGCTGTCCAACCATGTTTTTTTGATCGATAGATTGGGATTTTAAAAACGCCCATCTTCTCCCTGTGCGGTCACCCGCTTGGAAAGGTAATTGAATGAGGCCTGAATACTCACGGTAGGCGCCACTACAAAACTTGATGTCAAATTAATGGAGTAAACCCATGAGGAACTGTTTACAGGGCGGTCATCAAAGCTTCCGTTAATGGAATAATAAAAGGAATTAAATCCTGCAAAAAACTTCCACCAATTGGCAGGGAAGAGTTCAGCGCCTAGATCAATTCCTGTTGATTTGGCTGTGCCCACATTGGAATAAATCCGGTTGAGTATGGTATCATTGAATACCGTATTGACCCGATTGACTAAGTTTTTGACTCGTGAATGATAAGCCGTCGCGTAGAAGCTGTTGTCCTTCCAGTTTTTCACGAGGCCTACCTCGACTTGGTTGATAAACTCCGGAAGCAGTTCGGAATCGCCTTGTTCCAAGGTTTCGCTGTGTTCCCGTTCCGGAAAAGGATTCATTTTGAATGTAGTGGTTCGCTCCACACGCTGACTGAAACTGGCCTTCAGCTGCAATTCTTCATTGACCTGATAGCCCACATTTGCGCAGGCAAAGGGCCGAAAATAACCATACACATAGAGCGTATCCAAGGTGCCTGTCCGATCCTGAAGGTTGAAATTCCTATCCATTACTTCCAGTCTTAATCCTGCTCCATAAGAGAGTTTATTGAGTTGTTTGTCCAACTGAAGGTATCCCGCGTGGATGGTGTACTTCAGGTCCACTTTGCTGGAAAATTCCGGAACCAGCTCAAAAATACCCGTCTCATTATTTTTTCGCTTATAGATAAAATCTCCTCTGTGATCCAGATTCCGATATTGATAGCCTACTTGTACCTGACCTATTGACAGCGGCTTGAATGCATAGTCCAAATTAACCCGCCAACCATTCAGGGGATTGTCATTAGTATTGAACTCGTCCTGCAAAACCTCAGTCATATCCGGATACCCCAAATTCCGGTTGGTGGTAGGCCCACCGAGCATGGTATATTCGTAAAGGAATGAAGTGCTGAGTTTCGATTTATCGGCGAAAATATGGGCATAGTCTAGGCTACCCAAGACAAAATCCCCCCGGCGTTGTTGTTCATTGGCATTGAAATATTGCATCGTATAGAGCCGCTGACCGTTTACTTCAGCCCTGTTGTCAAAATATAGAATGTCTGCCGTACGCACTTTGTCCCGCACACCTGCAAAGAATCCCAAGCTGAAGGAATTATTGGGATCAGGATTAAAGCCAAGTGTAAACCTGCCCGAGTAATTCACCTCCACCGTACTTCGCTCCCCTTCGGATGGGAAAAAGGTCGTGGTGTCTCCACGCACCGTAAATACATCCCCTACTCTTCGCCCTGACAGATCATTTCGCTGGTAACTGGCTCCCAGTGAAAGATCCCATTTCCCTTTCAGGTAATTCAGATTGAAGTCTGCTCCATAACGTCTTGGATTGGCAGCATTGTCATAGGTTTCGATAGACGGAAATCCTAGTCTGGAATTGACTTGAAGATATAAGCCATCTGTGGTTCCCCTTACAGTAGTGATGTTGATCATCCCCGCTTTGCCCTCTGAGTCGTATCGTGCACCAGGAGAGGAAATCCACTCCACTTTTTCGATTCCATTGGCAGGAAGCTGCGAGAGAATCATCATTGGATCTCCCTGTATGGGCTTCCCGTTGAGCATCACCACAAATCCACTCGTTCCCCGGATAGAGATTTGACCTTCACCGTTGATACTGATTCCGGGCAGATTTTTGAGGATATCGGTTGCAAAACCTCCCCGGGCTACTTCAAAATTCTCAGCCGAATAGCTCTGCTTATCGAGTTTGAAATCTGAGGTAATCTTTTGGCCCTGTACTTCCACTCCTTCCAGCTGCTGCTGATCCGGTAGCAGGGAGATGGTACCAAAATCAAGGGCCTCATTTTTCGTCAAGTCAAAAGCCGGGCCGGTAAGCGTCTGAAAACCGATAAAACTCACTTTCAAAAAGTAGGAACCTGCCGGCACATTTTCAATCAAAAAAACACCTGATACATCCGTGATGCTTCCTTCCACGAGTGTACTATCCAACGTTTTGTAAACTGCGACACTGGCAAATTCAAGCGGTTCCTGACTTTTGGCGTCTGATACTTTGCCTCTCAACTGACTTTGTGCCAAAAAAGGGAGGAAAACCAGTACCAAAAAAATCAAACCTCGATTCATCTATTTTTCTGTTTTTAGGAAAGGTAAGGTCAAATGCAATTAGGAAGAAAATAAATTCCATTAATGGGAAAGGGGGAAAAATGAAGAATTCAGAATGAGAAATTCAGATTGAATGTTTGTGAGACACAAACATTGGCGGGGAAAAAATAAAGAATTCAGAATGAGAAATTCAGATTGAATGTTTGTGAGACACAAACATTGGCGGGGAAAAAATAAAGAATTCAGAATGAGAAATTCAGATTGAATGTTTGTGAGACACAAACATTGGCGGGGAAAAAATAAAGAATTCAGAATGAGAAATTCAGATTGAATGTTTGTGAGACACAAACATTGGCGGGGAAAAAATAAAGAATTCAGAATGAGAAATTCAGATTGAATGTTTGTGAGACACAAACATTGGCGGGGAAAAAATAAAGAATTCAGAATGAGGAAATATGAATGAAATTCAGTTGAAGCGTTTCCTTGGTTTTGATTGCCAACTGCTTTAGTGTATTGCCACCTCCTTTAGCTGGTGGACCAAAAAAAGTAATCAGGCTTATAGGCTTTATCCAAAGAAAAAGTAATAAATTAAACTCTTTCCAAAAACCCAAAAAGGGTTGAACTTAGCTGAATCGGGATTTCAAATCCCAAAAAATAAAAGGGTGGAATTATAAATTCCACCTAGCGGAGTAAAGCGTATATATTACACTCAGGAGGGGATTCAGGATAAAGAATTTGAACGTTTGTGAAGACACAAACATGGGGATAGATTTCTCTCTACGTTCGAAATGACAAGGGGAAGTTTTTTCCTCTTTTTATTCTTGTTTTTGATTCTCTCGTCCTTGTGCTCAGCTTCCTCTGAGGTAAAAAAATAGAAACCCTTTGCCCCCCTTTGCGAAACCTTGGCGACCATAGCGGTTAAAAAATATCCGGCTTGAGGAGAAGCAGGATAACAACGGAAAGGTGAATGATTGTCCAGACACAAACATGGGCGATATAGTTAGATTTCTCTCTGCGTCCGAAATGACAAGGGGAAGGTTTTTACCTCAATCAAACATTGCTTAACATAATACCGTCCTCTGTGTCCTCCGCGAGCTCCGTGGTAAAATCATTAATCCCCATTTGCGAACCTTGGCGAAACCTTGGCAGCCATTGTGGTTTAAGAAATATCCAGCTTCTGGAGAAGCAGGATAACAATGGAAAGTTGAATGTTTGTGCAGACACAAACATGGGCGATATACTCTCTCCGCCGCGGCGAATCAGAGTGACAGCCTGTTTTTCTGCGGCAATCTGCGCTATCTGCGGGAGAATTTTGAATCAAAAAAGTAATGTATCCAGCTTCGGGAGAAGCAGGATAACAATCCCTCCTCCTCCTAATTTTTTCCTCTGTGCTCTCAGTGTCCTCTGCGGTAAAAAATCAATACCCTCTGCACCCTTTGCGAAACCTTGGCGGCCATTGCGGTAAAAAATAAAACACCACAGAGTGCACAGTGTACACAGAGAAAAAATAGAGTAAACTTTGACCATTGCGATCCTTGGCGAAACCTTGGCGGCCATTGCGGTTAAAAAAATATCGGGCTTCTGGAGAAGGCGGATAACAATGGAAAGTTGAATGTTTGTGAAGACACAAACACGGGCATCAAGAATCAAAATCTATATTTCAACCCAAATCCATCAAAATCCTTAAGTTTGCTTTGACCTTTTCCGCGGTAGCCCTGTCCACCTCTCCTATCTTTTCCAAAAGTCTATTGTTATCTATTGCCCTGATTTGATCAATCATGACATCACAATCTTCTATGAGTCCAAATTTTGCCTTCTTGAGGTGAACCCTTAAAATCTCTGCCTCGGGCTTCACATTGGTGGTAATCGGACAAATGATGGTAGAAGGATGTTCCTTATTGAGCAAATCGGTCTGAATGACAATAACAGGTCTGACCTTTCCTGCCTCCGTTCCCCTTCTTGGGTTCAGGTCAGCAATCCAAATTTCAAATTGCCTGACCTTCATCGAAAAGTTTTTCGAATTCAGCCAAAACTTCCATAGAGTCCTGTGCTACGATTTTTGATTCCTTGCTTAACTGTTCTGACAATAGTCTCCGCTTATGAAGTCTGTTGTAAAATTCAATTGCATCGTTGATATACCTGTTTCTGTTCTTGTTGCCTTTTGAAATGATAAGTTCAGTCTCCTGAAAAATATCGTCTTCAAGCTTCAATGATAGGTTTTTCATAGCTTTATTATTTATCTAAAGGTATATACTTTTGATATATACTACAAGGTTAAAAAAATCAAATAATCAAAGAGAATTACGGTTTCTTTTTTTTCTGTACCAACAAAAAACCCCGTGACCGGGGTATTTTTACTAAAGGAAGAAATTTATTTTTGGGGAATAAGACTTGGCGACCATTTGCGGAACCTTGGCGACCATTGCGGTGAAAAAATATCCTGCTTCTGGAGAAGCAGGATAACAACGGAAAGTTGAATGTTTGTGAAGACACAAACATGGGAGATAGATTTAGATTTCTCTCTGAGTTCGAAATTACAAGGGGAAGGTTTTTACTTCAATCAAACATTGCTCAACATGATACCGTCCTCTGTGTCCTCCGCGAGCTCCGTGGTAAAATCATTAATCCCCATTTGCGACCCTTTGCGAAACCTTGGTGACCATTGCGGTTAAAAAATTATCGGGCTTCCGGAGAAGAAGGATAACAATGGAAAGTTGAATGTTTGTGCAGACACAAACATGGGCGATATACTCTCTCCGCCGCGGCGAATCAGAGTGACAGCCTGTTTTTCTGCGGCAATCTGCGCTATCTGCGGGAGAATTTTGAATCAAAAAAGTAATGTATCCAGCTTCGGGAGAAGCAGGATAACAATCCCTCCTCCTCCTAATTTTTTCCTCTGTGCTCTCAGTGTCCTCTGCGGTAAAAAATCAATACCCTCTGCCCCCCTTTGCGAAACCTTGGCGGCCATTGCGGTAAAAAATAAAACACCACAGAGTGCACAGTGTACACAGAGAAAAACAGAGTGAGCTTGGATCATTGCGATCCTTGCGAAACCTTGGTGACCATTGCGGTAAAAAAAATATCGGGCTTCTGGAGAAGAAGGATAACAATGGAAAGTTGAATGTTTGTGCAGACACAAAAATGGGCTTTGTAGTGACGGCTTTATTTTCTGCGTCAATCTGCGAGAACTGCGGGAGAAAATTAAACCTCAAATGAACCATAAATCCCGCCTCTGGAGAAGGAGATAAAATGGTCCAACACTCATTCAATAAGATTACCCGACGGAATCAAAACCGCGATTTTTAGGGAAATAGGGTGTTTTTAACAATGGAGAATACGAAAAAAATGATATCCTGAAGTTAGAATCCAGATTGAATGTCAATCATGGAAACCAAAAAAGTACCAATTGATTTATACTTATTTCTTAAGATTTTATGTGCTAACAACCTTGCCCATAATAGGCATCTTTTCCGTGCTTCCGCTCAAAATGCTTTTTGATCAGGGCATCTTTTAATCTTGGGGCATTGGGATTGATCTGTAAGGTCAGATAGGCCATGCGTGCGATTTCTTCCAAGACTTTGCTGTTGTAAACTGCTTTAGCGGCATTTTTACCCCAAGCAAAAGGACCGTGATTTCCAATCAGCACCATTTCGACTTCATCAGGTCTTAACCCTTTGGAAGCAAAGCAATCCAAAATCTGCTGACCTGTATTATGTTCATAATCTCCCTGAATCAAACTGTCTGACATCGGAGGTGCACAGGGAATGTCCACCGTAAGATGATCTGCATGTGTCGTCCCAAAAATCGGAATATCCATCTGCGCCTGTGCCCAAGCAACTGCACACGTCGAATGTGTGTGACAGATTCCTCCAATATTTTCCCAATGTTTGTAAAGAAATGCATGTGTCTTGGTATCAGAGGAAGGCCGCATCTTTCCTTCAATGACGTTATTGTCAAAATCAACGATCACCATATCCTCCACTTTCAGTTCTTCATAAGGAACTCCGCTTGGTTTGATGGCAAAAACTCCCTTTTCCCTATCCACCGCACTGACATTCCCAAAAGTATAGACTACCAAATCCAATTTTGGAAGCAGCATATTGGCTGTATAGCATTCTTGTTTGAGGCTTTTGTAAATAGACATGAAATTTATAAATGGATTTGAACAATAATTAAATTTATAGGAATCAACAATATCAATTTTTCTTCTCTGAAAAATGAAATCCCTGTAAAACCTTCAAAAGTTTATTTGTAATGGCCTACAGTTGAAATCACTGTAACTGTAATGCTCTTTTCATTTACAGCATATACTATTCTGTGCTCCCTATTTATTCGTCGGGACCAAAATCCCGCTAATGAATGTTTCAACAATTCGGGCTGTCCCTCACCTGAATAAGGATGTTCTGTAAGCTCCACAAGAAGTTTTTTGAGCTTTAATAAAAGCGGCTTATTTCCTGATTTTTTGAGCTTTTCGATTCCCTCTAAGGCTTTTGGAGTAAATTCAATAATGTAACTCACAAACCCAATAACTTGTCAAAATCTGATTTGTCCACTTTGATGGTATTTCCAGTATTATATTGTGAAATTCCAACCTTGATATCTTCCAAAACCTCAGGGTCTAAAAAGAATCTGTCTTTTTCTGAAATTGGAACCAATACGTATGCCTTTTCCTTGCCTCTCTGAACAATCACTTGCTCATTGTTATCGGCAAGATCCATGTACTTTTTTTGATTTTCCCTGAATTCTCTTGAGCTGACTACTAACATATCCTAATAAATTTTATGTACCAATATGGTACATAAATATACAGATATAAGTTCAAGTTTATAGAAAACCATATCAATTATTTGATTGTCCTAATTTGCGCTCAACAAACTCCCCAAACCTACCATACTCCTTATATAATTTATTATAGTGTTTTACATTTTCTGTAATGGGATGATAAACTTCATCAAATCCATTGCTCATGGCCTTGATTGCTGCTTGTGTATCAGGATGGATTCCTGCTGCAACTGCCGCATAAATGGCCGCACCCAAAGCCGGTGCCTGGTCTGAAGTGGCCACTTTTATGGGCATATCAAGCACATCTGCCAATGTCTGCATGACAAGTTTGGACTTTTTGGCCACACCACCCATTCCGATTACTGTCTCGATTTTAACCCCTTCTTCCTCAAACCTGTCGACAATCTTTTTGGAACCAAAGCTGATGGCTTCCACCAAGGATTTGAAAACCCTCGCTGCATCCGAACCCATATTCAAACCCATAATCGCTCCTTTCAAAGCCTGATTGGCGTCAGGAGTCCTTCGCCCATTGATCCAATCAAGTGAAACTATTTTAGATTCATTCACGGGAATTTTAAGTGCCTCTTCGGAAAGTTGGGTTATGAGATTTTCTTGGACTTCTTCTATCAGTTTTGCTTTTTGGCTTTCGTCCAAATGAATACTTTTTTGGATCAAATCGATACTTGGTTTGGTAATCAAATCCCTAAACCAAGCCAAAACATCCCCAAAACCGGATTGCCCCGCTTCCAGACCAATCATTCCGGGAATGACAGATCCATCCACTTGCCCACAGATTCCCTTTATCAGGTTGTTTCCAAGATTCTCTTTGGAAGTAATCATGATGTCACAAGTGGAGGTTCCCATTACTTTGATCAGGGTATTTTCTGATATCTCGCCGCCTACAGCGCCTGCATGGGCATCAAATGTTCCCACAGCCACGACTGTATCTGTGGTCAAACCCAACCTTTCAGCCCAATTTTCGCTAAGGTTTCCTGCCTGATTGTCTGAAGTAAAGGTTTCAGAATAAAGACGATCTCTTAATGACGCTAAATAAGGATGAAACAATCCTAAAAACTCCTTGGGCGGCAAACCTCCCCAGCTTTCATGCCAAAGGGCTTTATGGCCTGCCGCACACCTGCTTCGCTTTAGTGTCAAAGGATCTTCATTTCCAATCAATTGTGCAGTGATAAAATCACAATGCTCCATCCAGGAAAACGCCACATCAGCCACCTTTTGGTCATCTCTTACAACATGTAATATTTTAGACCAAAACCACTCTGAAGAGTAAATTCCACCTTCGTATTTGGTGTAATCCTCCCCTCCCCAAGTTCGGGCAATATGGTTGATTTCATTGGCTTCCTTGATGGCCGTATGGTCCTTCCAAAGTACCATCATGGCATTTGGGTTTTCTGCAAATGTAGGATTCATGGCCAGGGATTGGCCTTTATCATCCACAGGCAAAGGGGAAGAACCTGTGGTATCCACACAGATGGCTTTGACTTGTGAAGCAGGGATTTTGGATTTTTCCATCACACCTTTGACACTCGCTTCCAAACCTTCCAAATGATCCAATGGATGTTGCCTGAATTGGTTTTCCACCGGATTGCAGTATTTACCGGCTTTCCATCTTGGGTATAAAACAACGTGGCTTGCGACGCAGTCACCGTTTTTGGTATTCACCAAAACCGCCCTGACAGAATCTGTCCCATAGTCCAACCCGATTACATATTTATCGTCCATGCTATTAATATCAGTTTTTTTTCGAACCAAATTAGTACTTAAAAAACATTATTTCACCCTAACCATCAAGACTGAATTGGCGGGAACAGCAATTTTCAGGTTGTCTTTATCCAATTTGAAATCTTTGAAAGCTGCTTTTTTGACTACCTCCTTTTTCTCAAAAGTATTGTAAGAATCTATGGACGGTGCCGTCACATATTCCGCTGTGACGGTCTTGGCTGAAATCCCTCTCAACACCACATCAAGGTCAATTTTCTTGTCAGGATGAATATTTGCAATGCTGATATTTACCGTTCCATCGGGAGATTTGGAAGTAGATACATTCAAAGCCTCCAGTTTTTCTTTGCCATAAGACACAACTTCCGTCACAAGATGGTGGGAAAGCAAAGTAGCATCTTTATGGGGCTTATACAGATCAAAAACATGGTATGTCGGGGTAAGGATCATGTCTGTATCATTGGTAAGGATGATGGCCTGCAGCACGTTGACCGTTTGGGCCAAATTAGCCATATGGACTCTGTCAGCATGTTTATTGAAAATATTCAAGGAAATTGCTGCCACATGGGCATCCCTCATAGTGTTCTGCTGATAAAGGAAACCAGGATTGGTTCCAGGCTCGACTTGATACCAAGTTCCCCATTCATCAACGATCATTCCTATTCTTTTTTCAGGATCATATTGGTCCATGATAGCACCATGGCGCTTTATCAATTCCTCAATTCCTGAAGCTTTTCTCAAAGTCTCCAAGTAAGTTTCTTTGTCAAAAACAGTAGCCGATTTCTTGTCAGTCCAAGAACCAGTCATGGTATAATAATGTACCGAAAGCCCATCCATCATATTGAGGGGAATGTTTTTCATCAATACTTCGGTCCAGTTATAATCATTACTGTTAGCTCCGCCTGCGATTTTATATAGTTTATTTGCCCCATAATCCCTCGCGTAGGTTGCATATCTTCTGTATTCATTGGCATAATATTCGGCTGTCATATTGCCGCCGCAGCCCCAGTTTTCATTTCCAACACCCCAATATTTAATATTCCAAGGTTCGTCCTGACCGTTTTTCTTTCTCAGGTTTGACATGGGGCTTACCCCGTCAAAATTGATATATTCGATCCATTTGGACATTTCATCAACTGAACCGCTTCCGACATTACCTGTGATATAAGGTTCAGCACCGATTTTTTTGGCAAAATTCATGAATTCATGTGTTCCAAAGGAGTTGTCTTCTACCACGCCGCCCCAATGGGTGTTGATCATCGTAGGACGGTCTTTTGGATTGCCGATACCGTCTGTCCAATGGTATTCATCTGCAAAGCAACCTCCCGGCCAACGCAGGTTGGGAATCTCCAGTTTTTGGATCGCTTTCATAACATCCAATCGGTAACCTTCCTCATTGGGGATTTTGGAATCCGGCCCTACCCAGATTCCCCCATAGATATTTCTTCCAAGGTGCTCCGCAAAATGACCATAAATATGTTTGTTGATAATGACACTTCCCTGATCGGCATTGACTATCAGTCGGGAGGTTTGGGCAGCAGAATTGAAGGAAACCAACATTGCTGTCATCATGACAAGTCCTTTTAAACCAATTTTTTTCATTTGATTTTGTATTTGAGGTTTATTTGATTGAATCATTTTTTAAATCGACGTATGTTTTACCCAAATCTCGTCGGGATTACACCTGATAATATTAGAAAATAAACCTGATGGGGCAAAGATTAATTGTAATAATTACACTAATAATCAAATATCGTCCCAGGAATGAGTCTCTTTGATTTGGGGTGAAGAAGATTGCATCAAGGAAGAGTCTCATTTTTATTTAATCTGAGATTTTACATATCTTTTGAGAACTTAATTTCAGATCGAATCAATTGTAAAATGAAATACTCCAACCAAACAAGAATCCTTGTAGCAGTAGATTGCATAGTATTTGGATTTGATGGAACAGAGTACAAGTTGCTTTTGATCCAACGCGGTTTTGCCCCTGAAAAAGAAAAATGGTCTTTGATGGGAGGCTTTGTCCAACCTGAGGAATCACTCGACGAAGCAGCTTCCAGGATTTTGAAACAACTCACCGGACTTCAGGACATTTATCTTGAAGAAATGGGGGCATTTAGCAGGCCTGACAGGGACCCGATTGAAAGGGTCGTTGCCGTCACCTATGTCGCTTTGATCGATATCGAAAAATACCAACAACAGATCAATGACGATTTTCATGCAAGGTGGTTTCCGATGAAAGAACTTCCAAAACTCATTTTTGATCATCAGGAAATGGTAGATATCGCATTGAATAAGTTGCGGTACAAGGCAGCTTTTCACCCCATTCTATTTGAATTGCTCCCGGAAAAATTTACGCTGCCTCAGTTGCAAACCATGTATGAAGGGCTTTATAATACCAAATTTGATAAAAGAAATTTTACCCGAAAGTTACTTTCCACCAACCTTTTGAAAAAGGAAAAAGAAAAGGACAAACTGAGCTCTAAGAAAGGCGCTTTTTACTATTCCTTGGATGTGAAGCAGTACAAAGAGACCATATTGACCATTCAGAATATCATCCCACTCCATGAAATTACAAGTGTCCGCGAATAAATTTATTTTTAGATGATTAAATTGTTTTCTATAGGTGTAATTAATACACTTAATTGATTTACTTTTAACTTAAGAAAAAATCACTGACCGATTGCCCGATGCCTTGGTTTTCAATTCGAAAGTTTAATTCCACTGAGGTCGGAAAAAAGGGGTGCACATAATTAACCTATCCTGTTTCAAAAAGGAAATTCTCATGAAAAAAATTACCCAAAACGAAGTTTGGTTTATCACCGGAAGCCAACATCTATATGGTGAGGAGACTTTATCCAAGGTCTCTGAGCATTCAGAAGTCATAGCCAAAGAACTAAACCAATCTGATGCGATTTCAGTCAAAATAATATTCAAACCTATTGTTAAAACCACTGAAGAGATATTCCAAATCTGTCAGGATGCCAATCAAGCGGTGAATTGTATCGGAATCATTACTTGGATGCACACTTTTTCTCCTGCCAAAATGTGGATCAATGGACTCAAAATCCTGAATAAACCCCTACTCCATCTGCATACCCAATTCAATCGGGATATTCCCTGGAATTCCATCGATATGGATTTTATGAACCTCAACCAAAGTGCCCATGGAGACCGGGAATTTGGTTTTTTGACAAGCCGAATGCGGATCAACAGAAAAGTCGTGGTGGGCTTTTGGCAGGACAAAGAAGTCCATGAGGAAATCGACGGTTGGTGCCGGGCAGCTAGCGGATGGCATGACTGGCAGGGCATGAAAATCGCAAGGTTTGGAGACAATATGCGCAATGTAGCAGTCACTGAAGGTGATAAAGTCGAGGCTGAAATGCGATTTGGATTTGCTGTCAACACCTTTCCTGTAGGAGATTTGGTCCAAAAAATCAATGCTGTGACCGAGTCAGAAATCAACAACCTGATCAAAGAATATGAGAGTACTTATGCTTTGGCTGAAAATCTAAAAAACGGTGGTGAAAAAAGAGACTCTTTGGTCGAAGCTGCGAGGATAGAAATCGGATTGGAGCGATTTTTAACAGAAGGCGGATTCAAAGCTTTTTCCAACACATTTGAAGACCTGCATGGCATGCGCCAACTTCCGGGAATCGCTGTCCAAAGACTGATGAACAAAGGTTTTGGCTATGCAGGTGAGGGAGATTGGAAAACAGCCGCTCTAGTCAGAGCAATGAAAGTAATGGGAACGGGATTGGAAGGCGGGAATGCCTTTATGGAAGATTACACCTATCATTTTGATCCTGAAAACACCCTTGTATTGGGTTCGCATATGCTTGAGGTGGATGAATGTCTCGCTTCAGGCAAACCTTCTTGCGAAGTTCATCCCTTGGGAATCGGAGGAAAAGAAGATCCTGTCAGGCTTGTTTTCAATGTAAAAGCCGGTAAAGGGCTCAATGCCTCCCTCGTGGATATGGGAAATAGATTCAGGATGATTGTCAATGAAGTCGAGGCTCTAGACGCTCCGCATGATTTGCCCAAATTACCGGTCGCCAGGGTTATGTGGAAACCATTGCCTGATATGAAAACCGGTTGTGGAGCCTGGATTTTGGCCGGAGGTTCACACCATACCTGCTTCAGCCAAAATCTATCTACGACAATTCTAAATGACTTTGCCAATATTGCAGGGATAGAATCTGTGAATATTGATTCACAAACCACTATCAGAAATCTTCAGAATGAGTTGAAATGGAGTGAGGTGTATTATAAGGTTTTTGATAAATAGAAGGAGTCGATAGTTGGCAGACAATAGTCCATAGATCGTGGTTTGAATTAATTTGAGAAGACATTCATGCTTCTTTTGGATGGCTCTCTCTAAAAAAAACCTAAAATCATTTATTTAAAGAGTCATACATTTTTTTGGCTTTCAGATAAAAATAAAAATGGGCCTCGGCAAGCTCGGCCACCGCAGATTCGGCATTGGAGGGGAAGGGGAAATGCGGCTTCGCCGCATTTCCCCTTCCCCTCCTCAGTAAAAATCATCTCGGACACCGAGCTTGCCGAGGTGCCATTATAGTTTTACCCCCCCCCTCTTTCTACCAAATATTTAAAAATCAATTATTTGAAAGTAGTTTCAACCTTTTAATATCCCCATTTATAAATGCTTCCTTTTTATCATGACTCCACTTTTGTATTTGTTTTTCTCTATTGAAAGCAAGGTCAATTCTGTCAAACTCTTCAACATAAACCAGTCTTACCGGAAGATTCTTTTTTGTAAAATTAGAACCTTGGCCTAGTTGATGTTGTTCAATTCTCAGATCTAAGTTTTTTGTACTCCCAACATAGTATTGCCCATTTCCGCAAATCAAAATATACATGTAAGCTACCATATACCTTCTTATTTCGTGGGAATTTGAAATCCATCAACTTAAAGTTACTCATTTTATCATTTTTTGAAATAAGGTTACTAAATTCTAGTTATTCAAACCTTTGTCTTAAATCTCAATCTTATCTTTTGCGATCTGGATAAACCCCGCTTCTTCCGGGTATTTTTTGTGGGACCACCTCTTTGGTTGGGCTTGGTAAGGGATTTTAAGTGAATTTGGAAATTGAAAAGCAGGCGGATAATCCTATTTATTTTTTAATTTGCGCCATTCTTTCAAAAAGAACTGACTCGGATCATGCAGATCAACTTCAAAAATAACATCTTGCCGCACCTTGTAGGAGTTGTGGTCTTTTACCTCATCGTATTGTTTTATTTCTCTCCGGCTATTTTTGATGGCAAAATCATTTTCCAATATGATATCTTACAGTGGGAAGGTGCTGCCAAGGAAGTCATGGATTACAGGGCCGAAACAGGTGAGGAAGCACTTTGGACCAACAGCATGTTTGGCGGGATGCCGGCTTATTTGGTGAGCTTTGAAGTTCCGGGAGACATTACCAATTTCCTGATTAAAGTGGTCACATTGGGACTACCCCACCCTGTCAACTCCTTGTTTTTTGGAATGGTGGCCATGTATATCCTGCTTTTGAGTTTCAAAGTCCGACCTGAATTTTCAATTGCGGGTGCAGTGGCTTTTGCCTTCAATACCTTCCATATCATCAGCTTGGATGCAGGACACAATGCCAAAATCTGGGCCATCTGCCTGATTCCTCTGATTTTGGCAGGGATTCATTTGGCATTCTCAGGAAAAAAGATTTTGGGTCTTGCGCTTTTTGCTTTTGGTTTGATGCTCCAACTCAAATTCAACCACCTTCAGATTACCTATTACACTTTGTTGATTGTGTTGATTTATGGCGTCGGACAAATTGTGGATTCGTATCAATCTAAAAGCCTACCTGCCTTTGGAAAAACGCTGCTCATCCTGGTTTTGGGCGCCTGTCTTGCTGTCGGATCCAATCTTAGCAGGTTTATGACGGTACTGGAATACGGTGAATATTCCACAAGAGGACAATCCAATATTACTTCAGCCAATACTTCTGAAGGCGGTTTGGACAGAGACTATGCCTTCAACTGGTCGCAGGGAAAAATGGAAACTCTCACTCTCTTGGTTCCTTTTATATATGGTGGTGGAAGTGGGGAAGCTTTGCCAAAAGATTCTAATTCAGAACAGGCTTTGCGGAGCAATGGCGTTGAAAGTGCCCAAGCAACAGGGTTTATTGAAAAAGCGCCTACCTATTGGGGAGAGCAGCCGGGAACAGGAGGTCCTATTTACGGTGGGGCGATTATGCTTTTTCTGTTTGTTTTGGGTTTGATTTATGCTCCAAAGACGTATAAATATGTGTTCCTTTCGATTACGATCTTGTCCATTTTTCTTGCTTTTGGAAAAAATCTTGCTTGGTTCAATGACTTGATTTTCGATATTCTTCCTGGCTACAACAAATTCAGGGCAGTAACCATGGCCCTTTCAATTGCCCTTTTTGCTATCCCTGTTTTGGGAAGTTTGGGTTTGGAGTACCTATTCAGAAGCGGTGATAATAAATCCTTAATCCAAAACGTTTCGATCGCTTTGGGAAGTACAGCCGGTTTGGCTTTGTTTTTCATGCTTTTTGCAGGAATGTTTGGATTCAGGGCACCTGTAGATGCCAACTTGCCAGAATGGCTTGTCGACGCTATCCAACAGGACAGAAAATCAATGCTTCAAAGCAGTGCTTTCAAAAGTCTCATTTTCATTTTGCTTGCTGCAGGTTTGATTTGGGCAAGTTTGAAAAACAAAATCTCAACACAAATAGCCGGATTGTCCATCGCATTGTTGATTGCTATCGACCTTTGGATGATCAATAAAAGATACCTGAATGAAGACTCGTTTCAGGCCAGTCCTTCAGCACAGTTTTTTGCAAAAACACCTGCTGATGCAAAAATCCTGAATGACCAAGGATATTTTAGGGTAATCAATCTGGAAAATCCTTTCAACGATGCGCGAACAAGTTATTTCTTCAACAGCATCGGTGGTTACCATGGAGCGAAAATGAAGCGTTACCAAGAATTAACTGAAAACGTATTGGGTTCTGAAATTCAGTCTTTTATCCAAAAAGCACAGGAAGGAGATTTCGATTGGCAGGGACTGAAAGCACTGAATATGCTCAACACCAAATATGTGGTCGCAGGTCAAGCTGAGAATGCCGTGTTTAGTAATCCCGAAGCAAATGGGCCGGCTTGGTTCCCCACAACGATCCGAAACGTCACCTCCAACGAAGATGAAATCAAACTCATTTCTCAGATGGATATAAAAAATGAAGCAACTGTCAATGAGACTGAGTTTGGTACTGTCCAGACTGGTTCGGGTTCTGTTGCCATCACTTCCCAAAAACCAAATGAGTTGAAATATTCTGTTGAAGCGACAAAAGCCGGTTTGGTTGTCTTTTCTGAGATATACTATCCCAAAGGATGGAAAGCACTTGTCAATGGGCAAGAAACCGATATAATTAGAACCAATTACCTGCTTCGGGGCATATCTGTTCCTGCAGGAAAATCTGAGGTTCTAATGAAATTTGAGCCGGATAGCTACTACAATACCAAGACGGTCACCATCATTTTTCAATATCTTATCCTCCTCACATTGATTGGGGGAACGTTTTTGTCAATTAAACCTTTTCTAAAACCATGAGCAAAAAGGAAGAAGTAAAGGAGTTTTATGATGAATATGTGACCAAGCAGGAAAAGACGGGGATTAATTCACGCCACATATCCATCATTGATAAGCTTGTCCAATCAGGGTTAAAATCCAATCATAATGTGTTGGAGGTTGGTTGCGGTATCGGCACGGTCAGTCAATTGATCGCGAAGAAAACCCCAAAAGGAAAAGTTTTGGCGGTTGACATCAGCGAAAAAAGCGTAGAAAAAGCCAAAATCCTTTGGAAGCAATTTTCCAATCTAAGCTTCGAAGTTTCTGACATGAGCGATTTTACCAAATCCGGTCAGACATTTGATTATTTTGTTTTTCCTGACGTTTTGGAACATATTCCTGTAGAGCAGCACTCCAATCTGTTTGCCAGAATAGATGCCCACTCCCACGAAGGTTCGGTGGTATTCATCCATATCCCTGCACCTAGGTTTTTGCAATATAACATCAGTAACGAACCCCAAAAGCTCCAAATTATTGACCAACCTTTAGACACCGCTACTTTGGTTGCTGCTTTAAGAGACAATGGCTATTATCTCGACAGGATGGAAACTTATCCTGTTTTCTTTGAGGAAAAAGATTACCAATACTTTGTTTTCAGAAGAAATACCAAAGTCACCAAAAGTACTTTAAGGGGAAAATGGCCCGTTTTTATAGAAAGGACATTTCTTAAAATCAAAAACAGTATCTTTCTGTAGCCAATTCTCAATAATTCAGATCCATTTCAAGACAATCTATGATTATTTATACCTATCCAGTACGGACTGCATTTACGGATAGAGATGTTGAAATGATCCAGACTAAGTTTTCCATCAAAACACTTCAGTTTACCCAAAACCCAGTTGCTCTCCCCTTTTTCTTTATTCTCCAGTTTTTTCAATTGGTAATCTTATTGCCAAAGACGACATATTATTTATGTTTTTTTGGTGGATATCATTCTGTACTACCGACCTTCTTTGGCAAGATTTTCAAGAAAAAAGTTTTTATCCAATGTGGAGGAACTGATGCCGTCAATATGCCGGAGATAAACTACGGGAATTTCAGAAAGAAATGGCTGAGAATGGCGACTGTTTACAGTTTCAAAAACTGCACAAAAATCCTACCTGTTGCAGATTCTCTTATCCAATCGGACTATAAATACGATCCGGCCATTTCATCCAAACAGGGACTGAAAAACCTGATTCCCGATCTAAAAACACCGATCAAGACTATCCACAATGGTTTTGATACTGATTTTTGGATTGACTTTGGAAAGGAAAGGAAGCCGATGACCTTTATCACTGTGGCAAAAGGAATCTCCAATCCTGTCAGAGCTAGGATCAAGGGGATTGATATGATCGAATTGATTGCAGGAAGATTTCCTGAGGCCACATTTACCCTGGTAGGTGATCTTGACTATGTCCCAACGGCGAAAAATATTTCCACTACCGGACCCAAAGACAAAGAAGGATTGAAGGAATTGTACAACAGTCACCGCTTTTATTTGCAGTTGTCAACTTCTGAAGGGTTTCCCAATGCACTTGCTGAAGCCATGCTGTGTGGTTGCGTTCCTATTGGTTCAGCAGTCGGGGATATTCCTTTGATCATAGATGATTCTGGTTTTATTTTGGATCAAAAAAATCCCGATAGATTAGCCAAAATAATCCAAGAGGTTTTAAACATGGATTTTGAAAAGAAAAGATCAAAATCCAGAAACAAAATCTTGAAAGATTATCCTTATTCCAAAAGAAAAAAAGAATTATTGGGATTGTTTAACTGATTAATCCATTGGAAAAATTTGCCCGACAAAGCATTCTGACTACCCTCTCCCATTATTTGGGAGTGGCAATTGGGTATTTCAATGTATTGTGGCTCTTTCCGTATTCCCTTGCCCCTGAGCAAATCGGAGTCTTCAGAACAGTACAGGACATGGCGATGCTTTTGGTTCCCTTTGCACAGTTGGGCTTGGGAAATGCCATCACGAGGTTTTTTCCCCAACTCAAAAGCAAGCAGGGTTCTTTCCTCACTTTCAGTGTTTTGGTCACCTTGATGGGGTTTATTGCTGTCTCTCTTTTGTTTTTTATTTTCAAAAGCCAAATTATCGCTGCCTTTGCCGTCAATTCCCCGCAGGTCATTGACTTCTTCGTTGTGGTATTGTTGATTACCCTATTTGCAGTAGTCAATACTGTTTTGGATGCCTTCAGCAGGTCTTATATGAAGATCGCAATACCGACATTACTCAGAGAGGTATTTTTGCGTTTGCTTTCGACAGTGCTCGTTTCGGTCTATTTAGTCGGTTGGATAGACTTTGATCAGATGATTTGGGGATTATCGCTCAATTACCTCATCGTACTTGGAAGCTTGATAATCTACATGTTCCGCATTGGGATATTCCGCGTTGAAACAGATTTCTTTTTTGAAAGAAAGGGCTTCAAATCAGAGTTTCTTAA
This sequence comes from Cognataquiflexum rubidum, assembly GCF_022538115.1. Taxonomy (GTDB): domain Bacteria; phylum Bacteroidota; class Bacteroidia; order Cytophagales; family Cyclobacteriaceae; genus Cognataquiflexum; species Cognataquiflexum rubidum. Next base: position 229,482 of record NZ_JAKZAL010000004.1, read on the forward strand.
TTATAGCTTCATCACTTTACTCGGCACTGCCGGAGGCATTTTGATCATGAAAATTGACAGCTTGATGGTGAGTTCTATGATCGGATTAGAAGCCAACGCGATATATAACATTGCTTTTTCAATTGCCATTGTCATGGAAATGCCACGCAGAGCCATCTCTCAGGTCAGTATGCCTGTAGTGGCTGATTTTTTTTCCAAAAAGGAATTCCCCAAAATAGACAAGTTGTATAAAGACATTGCCGTAAATCAGACTTTGATTTGTGTTCTGTTATTCCTCGGGATTTGGTCCAATATTGATAATCTCTATCACTTTGTACCAAACAATACCATTTACGAGGCCGGAAAATGGGTCGTTCTTTGGATCGGATTTGGAAAAATGTGTGACATCGTCTTTTCCATAAACGGAGAAATCATTGTTTTTTCCAAATACTACATTTTCAATATTACCGCCACCGTCATCATGAGTGTTGCCGTTGTGGTATTCAATTTATTGCTCATTCCTTCCTATGGTATAGAAGGGGCAGCATTTGCCTCATTTTTGGCCATGTTTCTCTATAATTTCATCAAATACCTCTATATCAAAATAAGACTTTCCTTTGAGCCATTTTCGTGGGATGTATTGAAAATCATTCTTTTGGGAGTGGCTATTTATTTTGTTCAAGCTTATTTTTTTAGAGACAATCTATCCGGAATTGCCGATATGGTCATCCGATCCGGGGCAATCACTTTATTGTATGGATTGGGGATTGTTGCATTGGGCGTAGCCAAAGAAAATCAGAAAAAAGTAATTCAAAAAATAAAAGGGCTCAGGCCTTAGAGTGTTACCAAACCTCTTTACTGACAGGATTTGAGCTGCCACGAGATCCGCAAACTTCCACTGTTATCCTGCATCCGGAGATACGAGGTCCTTTATCGCTAAAGGATGAGGCCTGTTTTTGGAAAGGGCTTCACTCGGGATTGTTTTATAATTGTGAAGTCGGAACATGTCGGCGACCCGAGCCATTTGTGCAAATATACAAAATAATGACAGATTGGACCGATTGCTTTTTCATAAAAAACCCTGCAAAAATCAGCAATCAGGCTAATTTTCCTTACAAAGAAGGAATCTTTTTGATTGACCAAAAATCATTTTGTCAAGAACTTAAAATATGTATTTTTATTGGGTAAAAAATTAAAAAAAAGAAACTGATCAAATATTCAACCAACCTGTCAAAACTATTTGTTCAAAATCCGCTGATTTGCAGTATAAAAATCCGTCTTTAATTTTGAATCGATAAATTGACAAAATTTTATTCTTCATTCAACTATTTTTCATCATTGGATTCACGTAACTTTGCTGTTCGAAAAGGCTAAATAAAATGTATCAAATAAAAAAGCTCCTCGTTTGTCTTGACCAAAGTAATTTGGATGAAACCTTGATAAGGTTTGCTTCTTTTGTGTCTCGGGTCAATCAGACTAAGAAAATCTATTTTACCAACGTCATCAGAAACCTCCAAATTCCAAAGGAAGTATTGGAGGAATTTCCGAATCTCATTGAAAACATGGTTGAGGAAAGAAAAAGACAGATGATAGAAATGGTAGAAAAAAACTTTGGGAAAAAAGAGGATATAGAATTTTCCTTTGTTGTCAAAGAAGGTCAGCTAAGCAAAAAAATCTTAAAACTTGCCCACGAAAAGTCTGTCGATATGATTATCATAGGCAGAAAGGTAACACTACCGGGCACAGGAGTTGTATCGCAAAGACTTGCTCGAAGAGCGAGTTGCTCCCTTTTGATTATTCCCGAAAAAGCTGAACCAAAAATGGACAAGCTACTGGTTCCGTCGGATTTTTCAGATTATTCCAAAGACGCATTGGAAGAGGCAGTCCTGATCGTAGAAAAATACGGCGGAAAAGCAGAGATAATTTGTCAAAATGTGTTTACGATACCTTCGGGATATCATTTTACAGGCAAAAGCTTTGAAGAGTTCACTTCCATCATGCTGATGCACGCCGAGATCAATTTTAAGAAATTTATAAGAAACATAGACACCAAAAACATCAAAATCACTCCTATTTATACACAGGATGACGACGATGACCCTGTGGAGGAAATCATCGCCAAAGCGAAAGAAATTCAAGCAGATGGCATAATCATCGGTGTCAAAGGAAGAACTGCAGCCACGGCTTTGTTTATTGGAAGTATGGCGGAGCGCCTGATCCAACTGAATGAAACCTTTCCACTTCTCGTCACAAGGCCTAAAGGTAAAAATGCCGGAATCCTCGATTACATCCTTGAAATCTAGACAATCGCTGATTAAACACACTATATCCGGACCTCAGGTATTTTCCTAGGACCGGATTTTTTTTTGATTTGGGGTTTTATCCGTCAGATATAATTAACTTCAAATACATTACGCTCAGGATTAAACTTCTTGGCAATATTCATGTCAAAGAATCCGATGATATCAATCAGTGACCTAGAACTTTTGGAAATGATCCGAAATCCCGAATCAAGGGAGAGAGGGTTTAGGTTGCTTGTAGAAATGTATCAGAAAAGAGTTTATGGTATTATCCGGAAAATGCTCATCATCCACGAAGATGCAGATGATGTCACCCAAAATACCTTTATCAAAGCGTTTAGGAACATCGAAAGCTTTCATGGAAACTCTACCCTATTTACGTGGTTGTATAGAATAGCGACAAATGAAAGCCTCAATTTCTTGGAGAAAAAGAAGAGGAGGTTTTTCTTTCCGATTGAAGACCATATGGAAGCCATGTCAGGCTATCTGGACCAATCGGGGCTTATATCCGGAGAAGAAATAGAAATCAAGCTTCAAAAAGCCCTTCTAAAGTTGCCTGATAAGCAAAGGCTCGTGTTCAACATGCGGTATTTTGATGACCTGAGTTATGAACAAATCAGCCAAATTACCCAAACTTCAGTGGGTGCCTTGAAAGCGAGTTATCACCATGCCGTCAAAAAAATAGAAAATGAACTTCATACTGACTAAACCTCAGTATCTTAAACATGTCTAACACATTGTAATATGAAGAATCTACCCGATCACAATGTTTTCAAAACCCCGGAAGGATATTTCGAAAACCTGCCCAACATTATCTTGGAAAAAAAGGAAAATAGAAAAAGCAGGACGATGTATTTTGTGCAGATGACCGCTGCGGCAGCAGTGATTGTGATAGGAGTTTTCTTTTTTGCGATCAAAAATAACATCAATGTTGATCAAAGTATTGAAGCAAATCTCGAACAGGAAATTGATTTATATATCAGTTCAGGTCAATGGGAGGCAGAAGATATCCTTAACTTTTCAGAAAATCCCAATCTGATTTTGGATGAAATCATAGAAGAAGAATGGGGTGTTGCTGAGGAAAACCAATTTGGTGCAGAAAATGGAGAATGGTGGTAAAACAGGAAAGGTTATGAAAAAAATATTGTGGATACAGACGGTCATTTTGTTTTTGGGTCTTGCGGCATATGCCCAAAAGCCAACAACTGAATATGACAAAGAAAAATTGGAGGCCGCAAGGGTGGCATTTATCACCAACCGACTAGACCTCAAGCCGGAACAGGCAGAGAAGTTTTGGCCACTTTTCAATCAATATAATGAAGAGAGGACCAAAATGATGGATAAGGTATCCACCCTAAACAGGGAATCCATGCAGGAAATAACTGAAACTAGGGCCAAAGAAATTATCCAAAAGAGGTTTTCAATCCAACAACAGTTATTGGATCGGGAGAAAACTTTTATGGAAGAGATAACCAAGGTCATCTCGCCCCAACAAGCGATCAAACTTGGTGGAGTAAACAGGGAATTTACACGTCAAGTGTATCAGAGACATCGTGGCGGAAAAGATGGCGGCCCGAAAGACTAAAAAAAAAGCAGCTTTAAAGCTGCTTTTTTTTTAATTATTTATTCTTTAAGAGATCTCTAATTTCCTCTAAAAGAACTTCAGATTTTGGCGGTGCGGGTGGTGGCGGTGCCGGTGCTTCGACTTCTTTCTTCTTGAATGAATTCATTGCTTTGATTGCCATAAAAATGACAAAGGCGATGATCAGGAAATCAACAATATTTTGGATAAAATTACCATAGCTCAAAACAACCGCAGGTAATTCACCTTCTGCCTCCTTGAGGACAACAGTGAGGTCTTTGAAATCCACACCGCCTAGCAAAACGCCCAAAGGCGGCATAATGATGTCATTGACAAATGAAGAGACAATTTTGCCGAAGGCTCCACCGATAATTACAGCGACAGCCAGATCGACCACATTGCCTTTCATGGCAAACTCTTTGAATTCTTTAATAAGGCTCATAAATTAAAATGGTTTTGTTTTGTTTGGGAAATAATGTTCCAAAATAATCAAAAAAAACAAATACAATTATTTTTTATTGAATTTAGTGGTTTTGTAGAATAAATTGAACCTTATGATACAATCCAAATTCAATAAAAATTGGAATGGAATGGATTAAAAAATTTTTCCAAAGGGGCATAAGCTATAATTTTTCATAAATTTACCCTGAAAACCTATTTACCATAATTATGAAAATAGCATTGATTGCCCATGATGGAAAAAAAGCCGACATGGTCCATTTCCTAAGTGGTTTCAAAAAGCAATTGCAGAATTCTAACATTCAGCTAGTGGCTACCGGCACAACCGGATCACACATAGAGAAAATAGGGATTCAGGTCCAAAAAATGCTTTCCGGGCCTATCGGTGGCGATGCACAAATTGCCGCTATGGCAGCCCAAAAAGAGCTCAGCATGGTTATTTTTTTTAGAGACCCATTGGACAAACACCCACACGAACCTGATGTGCAGATGCTGATGAGGATATGCGATGTCCACAACATCCCCCTTGCGACCAATCCCGCAGCAGCTGACCTTATGTTCAAACAATTAACTTCAAAATTTTAATGGAACCAAAGACAATCAAAAGAATAGGCGTACTCACATCGGGTGGAGATGCCCCGGGAATGAATGCCGCTATCAGGGCCGTGGTCAGGGCAGGATTTTATTATAATCTTGAAATGTACGGCATCTACAGGGGATATGAAGGAATGATCCAGGATGACATCAAAAAGCTGGAGTCTAAGAATATTGCCCACGTACTTGAAAGAGGCGGGACATTTCTAAAATCAGCAAGAAGCAGTGAGTTTAGGACAACAGAAGGAAGAAAGAAGGCCTATGATAACCTTGTGAAACACGGAATCGATGCCTTGGTCATCATCGGTGGTGACGGTTCTTTGACAGGTGCGCATTTATTTTACAATGAATATGGAATCCCATCCATCGGTTTGCCCGGAACTATTGACAATGACCTGGCCGGAACTGACCTGACTATCGGATTTGATACCGCTTGCAATACAGCGATAGAAGCGATTGACAAAATAAGGGATACAGCAACTTCTCATGACCGCCTTTTCTTCGTCGAAGTGATGGGAAGAGATGCAGGTTTTATCGCCATCAACGCTGGAATAGGCAGTGCGGCAGCGGCCACGCTGATTCCTGAGAAGAAAATGCCCATCGAAAGGCTGGTAGAAAGACTGAAAGCTAGAACCAAAGCCATGAAATCCTCCAACATTGTCATTGTTGCAGAAGGAGGAAAAAGCGGCGGTGCAGTTGAGATCGCGGAAAAAATTAAAAAGGAACTCCCCTACTATGACATCAAAGTGACCATTCTTGGTCACCTTCAGCGAGGCGGCGCTCCAAGTTCCTTGGACAGGGTTTTGGCTAGTAAGCTTGGTGTTTTTGCTGTGGAAGGTTTGATGCAGGGAAAATACGATGTGATGGCAGGAATTATCAATAACAAAGTGGTCTTCACTCCTATTGCAAAAGCAATTGTGGGCCACAAAGAGGTCGATGAGGATGACTTTAGAATCGCAAAAATTTTATCAACGTAATCAACTTAGAGCAAAAAAGGAGGCGAAAACCTCCTTTTTTTTTGCTCCTTCTATTCTATTCACTTTTTACATTTATGAGTATCCGCAATGTAACATGTTGGGCTTGAAAGGACTTTATTGGATGGGGATAACTGCCCACAGACGACGATCCACAGTCCATGGAATCGCTAATCGTGCCCCAACCATTATTTGTTTGGCTACGTGCAATAAAGCGGATACGCACATTGTTTTTTTTTACAAACGCTTTCTTGCCACAAACCATTTAAAACTCGGATTGAAAATCCCGTGCCGTGGCTATTGACTGTCGACCTTGGTCTATGGACCGATTATCCGCAGTTTTAATCTTTAATTTTGAGCTAGTGGAAAAGTAGCGGATAATCATTTTTACATTAATCCAAAAAGCTTTGGCAACCATAATGTCAAGCCCGGCCACAAGGTGATAACTATCAGGCCAAAAATCATCGCTATAAAAAATGGAATCAAAGGACCTATGACTTTCTCTAAAGTAGTACCTGCGACCTGAACACCAATAAACAAAACTGAGCCTACTGGTGGCGTACATAATCCAATACAAAGATTAACAATCATGATAATGCCAAAATGAACCGGATCGACTCCCAATTCGATAACTATTGGAAGGAAGATCGGCGTAAAAATCAGCACCGCCGGCGTCATATCCATAAAAATACCGACAAAGAGTAGAATGAGATTGATCAGAATCAATATCACCACAACATTATCACTTACAGAAAGCAGGGAATTGGTAATCGCCTGAGGGATATCCTCACTTGACATCACCCAAGACATGCTCATCGATGTCGCAATAAGCAACAACACTATTGCTGTGGTCTCCGATGATTTCAATAATATAGAGGGCAATTCTCTTAATTTTAGTTCTTTGTAGTAAAGAGACAATCCCAAAGTATAGATCACAGCAATGGCAGAGGCTTCGGTTGCTGTAAAAACACCTCCTACAATCCCACCGATTACGATCACCAAAAGCATCAAAGAAGGAAATGCGCGGAAAAAAGTTTTTCCGAACTCCTTCAGCGTAACTCCTTCACCGGCGGGTAATTTTTCCTTTTTGATAAAAACGGCAGCTGTTAACATCAATACAAACCCAATAAAAATTCCCGGCAAATAACCGGCTACAAACAATGCTGCAATAGAAACACCACCTGAAGCCAAGGAATACACGATTAGGATATTGGATGGAGGAATGATCAATCCCGTAGTCGAGGAAGTGATATTGACAGCCGCACCAAGTTCTTTAGGATAACCTTCTGTTTCCATCCTTTTGCCAAGGATACTTCCCAATGCGGATGCAGCCGCAGCAGCTGAACCGGCAATAGCCCCAAACAGCATCGCCGCGATCACATTTACATATAACAAACTCCCGGGAAGTCTTCCTGCCAAAGATTTTGCCAATTCTATCAAGCGGTTGGCAATTCCTCCTTTATTCATTATCTCTCCTGCCAAAACAAAAAAGGGAATAGCCAGCAAGGCAAAACTATCCAATCCTGTTGCCATCCGCTGTGCAATAGTTGTTGCTGATGGGCCGGCAGCAACTGAAACCAATAGGGTAATAAAACTTGCGATTCCCAGACTCCAAGCCACAGGCACTCCTATTGCCAATAAAGTGATAAAGGAAAGAACCAATATAATGATGCTGATATATTCCATGGATCAGGAGTTATAAAGTCTGTAATGATTGGAAATCTGAAAAACCTGGTAATAGATAACCAGCAGTCCGCTTATCGGCAAAATGGTATAAATATAGGCAAGTGGAATCTGCATCGTAGCCGACTTTTGACCAAGGATAAATGTGATATAAACCAGATTGATCCCTCCCATTACCATCACAGAAAAAGCAAAAAACAGGACAATAACATTGATAAGGATCATCAATTTCATTTTGGATTTGCCAATAAGGCGGTTTGGAAGCAGGTCAATAGCAATGTGCTGATTTTGTCCTGCGACATAGGCAGCCCCCAACATCCCCAACCAAATTAGCATATACCTTGACAGTTCATCAGTAAATGAGCTTGGGTTTTGGACGACATATCTCGACAAAACCTGCCAAGTCACATTGAAAACCATCAAAGCCATCAAAATGACCAAAAGGCCCGAAACCACTTTATCAAGTTTTAATTTAAAAGTAGGGTTAAGCATTGGCTAACTTATTTTGGGTTGAATTGATATTATAACAGAGAATTTTAATGGCTTGAAATAAATATGCTTATCCTCAACAATAGAATTCTTTACTCAGTCTTTCTGATTTTGTCTACAATTTCAAATAGCTCAGGTTGAGTAGATTTGAACTCCAGGTACATTACTTCAGTCGCTTCTCTGAAGCCGGCCACTTCAGGATATAAAATGGTAACTCCAGCTTTTTTCAACTCCCGGTAAGATTCCTCGACGGACTCTGCCCACAGTTTATACTGATACACCACAGACTCGTCAGCGGCTTCCTGAAGCCATTTTTTCTCCTGATCATCAAGCAGTTTCCAGACTTTGGTACTGACGATCAGCACATCAGGCACGGCCGTATGTTCATTGATGGAATAAAACTTACAGACTTCATAATGCTTGGAAGTATATAGGCTTGGCGGATTATTCTCGGCGCCGTCAACGATCCCTTGCTGCAATGCGGTGTAAAGCTCGCCGTATGAAACAGGAGTCGGAGAACCTCCCAAACTCTTCACCATATTGATAGCGGTATTGCTTTCCATGACCCTGATTTTCAATCCTTTCAGGTCAGATGGGTTTTCTATCGGTTTGGTCTTGGTGTAAAAACTCCTTTTGCCTGCATCGTAATAACACAAACCCCTCAACCAAAAATCTTCCCCGTCAAGTAGCAGTTGCTTACCGATTTCTCCTTTCAATACCTTATCCCTGTGGGCATCGTCTCTGAACAAATATGGCATAGACAAAACTTGCATCCTTGGAGCAAAACTTTCCATCGTTGCTGAGGAAACTTTTGTCATTCCCAAACTTCCAATCTGAAGCAATTCCACCAACTCCCTTTCAGTACCCAATTGTTGGTTTGGATAAATCCGGATCTGCATCTGTCCATTTGATTTCTCGGCAACCTTTTCGGCCATAAACACCATGGCCTCATGGACAGGATGTGTTACCCCAAGCCCATGGCCCAATTTGATGACCCTCACCCCTCCCGGACCTTTGCAGGTAGAAAATAAAATCAGTGAAAACAAGATCAAAAAAGTTGGCCTTGAAAAAAAAGACAAACGATTCCGATTTTTCTTTTTTGAATTTAAATCAGTCATGGGTTTATTATAAGATTGGAAATTCATTTTCGAATCTCTTGAATTGTTGCCAAAGCATTTTTGATGTTCTTTTCCAAAAACTCAAATTCTCCCTTTTCAATGGCTTTTTTGTCAAATAACTGCGAACCCATTCCTACACATTGCACTCCGGCTTTGAACCATTCAGAAAGGTTTTCCAAGGTTGGTTCCACACCCCCAGTAGGCATCATTTTGATATCAGGCATGACTGACAAAACACTTTTGATAAAGCCGGAACCCAATAAATTTCCGGGAAATGCTTTGACCAAAAGCGCGCCCATGGACTTTGCCTGAAACACTTCCGTGACTGTGGCACATCCGGGAACCCAAAAAATCCCTTTCATCGTGCAGTAATTGGCAACTTCAGGAATCAAAGCAGGCGAAACCACGAAATCCGTCCCGATGTAATGAAAACGTGAAGCGTCTTTTGCCGAAAAAACAGTCCCTATTCCCAAAAGCAAATCAGAATATTTTTCAGAATAAATCTTCAACTCTTTGAACACCTCAAAAGCATTTGCTTCACGGTTGGTAAATTCAAAAACCCTGATCCCGGCATTATAGGATGCATCTATCACTGACTTGACGACAGAAATATCTTTGTGGTTAAATACAGGAATCATTCCCGTTTCAGCCATTTTATCAAGGATTTCTTGGTGGGTATATTTCATTACTGGTTTGGTTATTAGTTATAGGTTATTAGTTATAGGTTATTGGAAATCTGTAAATGAGAGAGTTATGTATAGAATGACTTAGAAATTAAACCTTACCTCAATAGCTTGCCAATATTTTCTCCTTTGACCAAATCATGCACCTCCTCCAAAGACACGAAATTGGCATCACCTTTTATGCTGTGTTTCAGGACGGAGGATGCGGTAGCAAATTCAATGGCTTCCTGATCGGAAAGATGCAATAGCCCATAAATCAAACCTGCGATGAAGGCATCACCCCCTCCCACGCGGTCGACGATATGGGTCATTTCATAAATATTTGAAAAAAGGATTTCTTCACCGTTCCATAAAACACCTTTAAGCCGATTATGGGATGCAGAAACCGATTCCCTTTTTGTCCTGGTAATATATTTGATCTGCGGGTAATCCTTTTTGGCCTGATAGCAGGCATCTCCCCAATCATCTTGGGCGATATCCATACAGTTTTCGAAATCAGATTTCCCTGCTACCAATACATGAGTATACCTTATCAGCTCGGGCATCACGTCCAAAGGTCCTTTTCCATATTGCCAAAGATTTCTCCTGTAATTGATATCCCCACTGATTTTCAATCCTTTATCGTATGCAGCTTTAAGTGCCTTCAGCGTCATGTCTGCAGCATTTTGGCTGAGTGCGGGAGTTATTCCTGTCCAATGAAACCAATCCGCCCCATCAAAAACCAAATCCCAATCGAGGTCTTTTCCATCAAAATTGGAAAAAGCAGAATCAAATCTGTCATAGATGATTTTTGAAGAACGCTGCATGGAACCGTTTTCAAGAAAGTAAAGACCCATCCTTCCCTCTGAAAAATAAACGAAATCGGTTTTGACGCCCGTCTGTCTCAAATATCGGGTCGCAGCTTTTCCGATATCATGTCCGGGAAAAGCAGTAACATGGTAAGTTTCCTGATCCCAATTGGCGAGACAGATCGAAACATTTGCTTCCGATCCTCCAAAAACAGCTTCATACGAATTTGCCTGAACGAACCTTTCGTGTCCCGGAGTGCTGAGGCGCATCATTACTTCGCCTATGGTAATAATTTTTTTGCCCATTGTCTAAAATGCTAATCTTTCCTGAAAATAAACACTTAAATTTTGTTTTCAAGAGATACAGGATATAAGTTAATGCAAACGATTTCAGATTAGATAAAAAAATACATGGCTGGCAAACCAAACACTTTTATTCAAATCCACGAAAAGGACAATGTATTGGTCGCTTTGGTGGATTTACCTGCAGAAAGTACGATAGATTTTGGAGGAAAGACAATCAGACTTCGAAAGGAAATTCAGGCAAAACATAAGTTTACCATTGTGCCCTTGGCTAAAGAGGATTTGATCTTCATGTATGGGACAGTCGTCGGCCGTACTATGATAGACTTGCCTGAGGGAAGTCTGATTACAACCCAAAACACAATCCACGAGGCTGGATTTTATGGCAAGAAAACCGAAAATTACCAATGGAATCCTCCTTCCATAAGTAGGTTTCAAGGACGGACTTTTATGGGCTTCCACAGGGAAGACGGTCAGATAGGGACAGCAAATTATTGGTTGATCATCCCATTGGTTTTTTGTGAAAACCGGAACGTAGAAGTCATCAAAGATGCCTTTAATGATGCCTTGGGTTATGGAAAAATAAATCCATTTAAGTCAATGGTCAAAAACATGGTGAAGCTGCATCAGGAAGGAAAACAAGATGAAATCGTAAACCTGAACGTAGAGAAGGCGAAGGAAATGGAGTCCAAATTATTGTTTCCGAATCTTGACGGCATCAAAGTCTTGGATCATCAGGGAGGCTGCGGCGGTACGAGAAGGGATTCAGAATCCCTTTGCGCACTTTTGGCAGGATATATCAACAATCCTAACGTGGCCGGGGCGACGGTACTGAGCTTGGGCTGTCAGAATGCACAGCCTTCAATCTTGAAAGAAAAACTCCATAAAATCAATCCGGAATTAAAAAAACCGCTCATTATTCTGGAACAGCAAAAGGAAGGGACCGAGCAGCAACTTCTTTCAGAAGCCATCAAAAAAACCTTTTTGGGAATGGTTGAAGCCAACAAACAGGAAAGAAAACCTGCACCGCTAAGTAAGCTTACAGTTGGGTTGGAATGCGGCGGATCGGATGGATTTTCAGGCATTTCAGCAAATCCTGCAGTCGGGTATGCCTCAGACTTGATAGTCGCTCTAGGAGGAACTACCATGCTTTCAGAATTTCCTGAATTGTGCGGGGTGGAACAGGAACTGATCAACCGATGTACTACCGAAGAGTCGGCTGACAAATTCGCCGCATTGATGAAAGCATATTCAGCTTCAGCTGTCGCTGTGGGTTCGGGTTTTGATATGAATCCCTCGCCGGGCAATATCAAGGACGGCTTGATCACAGATGCGATAAAATCAGCCGGAGCTGCAAAAAAAGGCGGAACATCGCCCGTCACAGATGTGCTCGATTATGCAGAATATTTTCAGAAGTCGGGTCTCAATCTTGTCTGCACTCCCGGCAATGATGTGGAAAGTACGACTGCCATGGCAGGTTCCGGGGCCAATGTCATGCTGTTTACCACCGGTTTGGGAACCCCGACAGGGAATCCAATTGCTCCAGTCATCAAGATCGCAACCAATACAAAACTTGCCAACAGAATGCCTGACATCATCGATATTGATACAGGAGGTATCATTTCAGGCGAAAAAAGCATTCCGGAAATGGGTGAAGAAATACTCGAAACCATCATCAAAGTGGCTTCGGGAGAGGTTAAACCAAAAGCGGTCTTATTGGCTCAGGATGATTTCATTCCTTGGAAAAGAGGCGTTTCGCTTTAAGTTTAAAGGTTTTTAACGTTGGAAGGTTGATGAGTTTAAAGGTTGGAAAGTTGGAAGGTTTGAAAGTTGACCCATACGTAACACTTTCCCTTTGTCATAGTTCCTTAATGATGCTTTTCCAAATTTGCTCATCCACAGGAAACCCATTCAGCATGTTTTCTTCGCGGGTTTTCATATTGTTTTCACCGGGGTAACGGATTTCTTTGTCCGCAAAAGTCAAAGAGCTTTTCAGGTTTCCCACAATTTGATCCAATTTTTGATCAGACCATTCCATTATTCCCAATTTCTCAGCAGCCAGGCAAATAAAAACCTGAGACAAACCGGATTCTTCCCCACTTTCACCAACCTGAAAAGTTGCTTTTCCACCTGACAAAATAGTGGTCAACATGTCAAGCAACAGGGATAAACCTGCTCCTTTCCACAATCCTATTGGCAAAGCCAATTCGTTGGCTATGACGCTTTCGGGGGATTTGGTCAGGTTTCCATGAGGATCAAACCCGGCATCAAAGGGCATTTCTTTGCCTTCCCGCAGATAGGTTTTCAATTTTCCGTAAGAAAACTGTGACATGGCCATATCCAAAACAATATGACCACTTGATCGCGGAATCGCGATAACCAAAGGATTATTGCCAAGCTTCGGTTCTCTCCCACCCCAAGCAGGCATATTGGGTTTGGTATTGGTAAAGCAGATGCCTATACAACCGGATTCAGCGGCCTGCCAACCATAATTCCCCGCCCTCATCCAATGGTTCGTGTTTTGTAACGCAACGATTCCCACTCCAAATTCCTTTGAAATCCGAATCGCCCGATCCATAGATTGATGCGCATTGAGTGGACCGGGACCGAGGTTTCCGTTCCATCTTTCAAAAACACCATAGCTTTCCACAAGATTTGCTTCTTGATTTGGGAGGACGAGTTTTTTGCGGATCATTTCCAAAAACACAGGAAATCTGTCCAATCCATGGGAAGCCACACCGTCCAAGCTTGCTTGGGCAAAAAGAGAAGCGCACAGGACGGCCCTGTCTTCTGCAAACCCATATTTAAGAAGGATTTTTTCAAGAGTCTGAATAACTTCGTGGTAGGCTACGCGCATGGTTGATGGATTTTGAGGAGCTAAATCAAAAATTCAAAAGCGATATCACAAGCTCTCCACGACCAACATTTTGGATTTGGCAGCCAGGTACCTGATATTTTTGGCTTTGGTATATTCTTCGGAGTTCCACCATTCCTTTGCTTTTTGGACGGAAGGGAATTCTAGGATCACCAATCTTTCAGGATTCCAATCTCCTTCCAAAGATTCTGTTTGTGCTCCACGCACTACAAATTTTCCGCCAAAAGGAAGTATGGAACCGGGAGTAAGCTTTTTGTAAGATTCATACAATTCAGGGTCATGGATACTGACCTCAACAAGAACCAATGCAGGCATATTTTTTCTGTTTAGTACATCAAAGTTTAGAAAAAATCCCTGATGTTTGACAAACTTTTATGTAAACAGCCATAAAACTGCTGTCTAATTTTAGATTTAAATCTGCTATGACAAACCTTGATTCCATCTCTTTGGTACAAAAGAAAAAAAGACCTGTAAAAGTCCTACAATTCGGTACAGGGAATTTTCTCCGTGGATTTGCCGATTGGATGATTGAGATTTTGAATGAAAAAACAGATTTTGATGGTTCCATCCATATTATCCAAAGCCATGGAAAATCCATTCCTGAAGGTTTTGGGAAGCAAAACTTCAATTATCACGTTTTGATCAGAGGTTTTCAAAATGGCAAAATCATTGATGAACAAAAGTTGATCACCTCGATAAATGGAGTAAGCAATCCGAACCTTGATTATGGTTTCTATTTGGATTTGGCCAAAAAAACTGATTTGGAATTTATTATTTCCAATACCACCGAAGCGGGTATAGTTTTCGATGAAAAAGATACCGATCCCAACAAAGTGACGGCATCATTTCCGGGGAAGTTGGCGGCACTGCTATTTGAGCGGTTCACATTTCTTGAAGGAAATGAAACAAAGGGTTTGACAATACTCCCCTGCGAACTCATTGAAAATAACGGGGACCAACTCAAAGAATGTGTGATGAGGTATGCGGCAAAGTGGAATTTCCCTCAGGAATTCCTTGCTTGGCTAGATAAAACCTGCACCTTCTGCAATACGCTTGTAGACCGGATTGTCCCGGGATTTCCTAAAGAGAATTTTGAAGAGTTTGAGAAGAAAACAGGCTTTAGAGATCATTTGGCAGTTGTTGCCGAGCCTTATCACTTTTGGGCAATAGAAGGTCCTGAAGCATTGAAGGCTATTTTTCAAACAGAAAAAACAGGGCTGAACGTACACATCGTCAAAGACCTGCAACCCTATCGCCTCCGAAAAGTCAGGATCTTAAATGGTGCACATACGGCGATGGTTCCTGTTGCATATCTGAAAGGAATCAGGACTGTAAGGGAAGTGATGGAAGATCCTGAAATCTCAACATATATCTCGGACACCATTTATAAAGAGATCATCCCGACCCTTGATTTACCAAAAGAGGAGTTGGAGCAATTTGCCGCTGAAGTTTTGGATAGGTTCAGAAATCCATTTATCCGTCATGAATTGATATCCATTTCCCTCAATTCCATCTCTAAGTTCAGGGTCAGGGTCTTACCGACAATTTTGGAATACCACAGTCAAACCAGGCAATTTCCTGAAAATCTAATTCGGTCATTCGCTGACCTAATCCGGTTTTACAAAGGAGAAATCAATGGTGAATCCATTCCATTGAAAGATGAACCTGAGGTGTTGGCTTTTTTTGAAAAAGTATGGAAAAAGGAGGACCCTGAAGAAATAGTAGAAGCAGTACTTGCCAATGGGGATTTATGGGGAATGGATTTGACTCAAGTGCAAGGGTTAAAAGCAAGAATTAAATATTCATTGATTTTACATTTCACTCAATGAGGCAAATCGTCTAATTCAAGATCAACCCATTTATGTCTTTCAGAATCCAATTCAAAAACCATGCTTTTTATCATTGGATGGTATTCCTTATATACCTCATTAGCTAATAATTTCTGAACCACTTGTATCAGCCTACTCTGAATTGTAATTGTGTTGCTGATCAAAACAATCCTCTCATATTTTTGATTTTGAAAATATGGATCCAAATTTTTATTGAGTATTGGAGAATCTCCAAATCTTGAATTAGAAATATTTACCATTTCGCTAAGGATTTCAAATAAAATTCGAGTCTCAATATCATTTGGACGATGAAATTTTAGTTGCCTATAAACATCTTCCGGTAATGGATAGGTCCACATCAGGTCCCATTTTTCTTCATGATATACTATAGGGGGGAAGTTTTTAATATGATCTAGGTTGATTAAAATGATTTTTGCTAAGATCAAGGTATCAATTGAAAGCGGTTTGGCCAATTTAAATCCAACATTGACGTCTTCCATCATCTGAAGCTTTGAATCTGTATGGAATTTTTCTAAAGTCCTTATGGTTTCCGGAGAAAATTCCACTCCTGCATTTTTTGCTTTATTTAATTTTATATGCGTGTCCGCTTTATTGCACGTAGCCAAACAAATAATGGTTGGGGAACGATTAGCGGTTCTGTGGACAGCGGATCGTCGTCCATGAGCGAGTATCCGCTCCCGATAAAGTCCTTTCAAGCCCAACGTGCAACATTGCGGATACTCATATAATTTTAAATCAATATTTTCCAATCTATCCCTGACAGAAAATCTATAAGAGTCATCAATAATTGATCTATCCAAAGAAAGGCCTTTAAACAAAATCAAAGTCCAAGCGATAATTACCAAAAGGGATTTTATCATCCAAAAATTTGTCTTAAACAAACGTTGGATGACTTGCCAATAAAGCAAAAACATCATAATTGGAACTAAAATGAAAATTATTGGGAATTCAAGATGTAGTTGCAAATGCCGATCATATCCTGGAATATTCACTAATGGCATCAATATGACGGTACCCATTCTACTGATGGCATTCAATGGAAATATCATAAATAGGAAAATATTACTCAATGCCAACATTTTCAAAAACTTGAACCGCCTATTAAACTTCAAATCTTTAACCCAAAAATAAATCGTAACACCAAAACCAAATACTGAGGAGAAGGCTGCATAGAAAATATCTGCAAAGAAATACTCCTCTTCAGAATAGTGAACCAATTCATTTAAGGAAGAAAAAAATCTAAAAAATTCCCTGTTGAAGTTCAAAAACAAACACAAAACAATTGAAGAAGCCAACCCAAAAATAATTGCTCTCCAAAAGGAGATTTTGCTAAGAACCTCTAAAGTTAATCTTGGTTTTAAAAATCCTTTTTTCAGCATTCAGTTTAATTGATTTATCAAATTAAAAAATCTAAACTATTTGAAACTAATAAATTCTAAAATAATTAAATCACCACTCTCCTCTCCTTCCTTTTTTCTTCTCGGAAAGGGCTTTCTTTTCCTTCAATCTATCCTCGATGGCACCTTTCCCGGGTTTGGTGGCTTTCCTTATTTTCTTTTTATGAAAAGCTTTTTTGAGCAGGTCATAGAATTTTCTTACAGCAATCTCTTTGTTTTGAATCTGCGACCTCTTCTCCTGACTTTGGATAATCAGGTTTCCTTCCGTATCGATTTTGGATGAAAGTTTTTCCAAAAGTGTCGCTTTTTCAGTTTCATCAAGGATCTGTGAATTCGGAATATTGAACCTCAGCTCAACTTTGGAGTTGACTTTATTTACATTTTGCCCACCGGGACCGCTGCTTCGGCTAAATTGAAACTGAAGTTCAGCGTCTAACACCTGATTCGCAATTTTTTCAGAAATGGTCATTTACAAAGTTTCATTTAATAATCCGCAACACATCTAAATCCCACAGTTTCATTTCTTTCAAATCCTGGAGAAACCCTCAGCAGCATCTGCCGGTAATGTGTTTCCCTCGGCCCGCCCTGTACATACCACCAACTTGAGGATGGTTTGAAATAGGAACCACCCTTCAGAATCATCATCTGATTGGTTCCATTGTCATAAATATCCGACGTCATCTGCCAGACTGAACCCACCAAATCTTCCAAACCCCAAGGGTTTTTACCTTTCGGATGGCTTCCCACTGCTTCAGGTATTCCATTCCCAATATTGCAAAACTCTTCCCCCAATCCATCCAAATGCTCTACAGTCAGGGTGTTGGTCACATATTCAAACCTCTTTTTCACTTTAAGGTTTTGGTCCCAAGGCCAATCCCTTCCATCACCTGATGATGCTGCATATTGCCATTCGGCCTCTGTAGGAAGTCTTTTTCCTGCCCATTTTGCATAGGCGTGAGCATCTTCTAGGCTTACATTCACTACAGGATGCTGCTCCATATCTTTCGGAATTTGACCTTGGGCCCAATGAGAAAGAAAACGGTTTTTATCCAATGGCTGATAACCTGTAGCTTCAAGAAATTCTTTAAACTCCTTATTGGTAACAGGATACGTATCCATATAAAAACCATCCATAGATATAGTCCGGGGATAGCCTTTCGTTGGATAAGGGATAAATTGGTCTCCCTGAGAAACCTTCATTTCAAAACTTCCCGAAGGGATTTTTACCATTCCATTTGGCGCTTTTTCAGATCTTGGAGTCTTTTCGGGCGAACTTATCATTCTCGGAATTCCATATTCCATTTCGATGACATGTTCATCTATCAGTTCTTCTGACTTAAACAATTGGACTACTATTTTGCCTTCATACCTGCCAAATTTTTCTTGGATATCCACAGAATGCAGGCCTGATTTTAAACTCAAATACGAATTCCCATATTCCGGAACTCCCGCCCAAACCCTGATTTCATTTCCTTTGGAGGCTTTGATACTCAACTTATTTTGTTCCAAACCCACCTCTAATAATTTGGGGAAATATGCAATACTCCCCACCGCTCCTTCATTGTTTGTTCCCAGCCATTTCTTGTGAAAAGCTTCCAAATCGACAGGAATCAAATATTTTTCCTCTGATTCCTGAACCTGCACTTCCTCATGATTCCACAGATCGACATAATGCCTATCGGATGCAGGTTTTTCAACTTCGAAAAGGTTTCCCAAAAATCCCTCAGGCTTAAGGCTGAAAATCGTGTATACGGTTTTATTTTCTAAAGGCCATTTATTGACAAATACCTGGTCGACAAAAGTTGGAATCAAAGGAGTATATCCAAATGAAATAAAATTGAAATGGTTTTCCCTCAAAATCCTCAAGGTCTTTCCAAAAAACCGGTAATCCTCCTCCATCCATTCAGGCCTTCCAGGTCTGAAAATATTCAGTTCAGTTCCATATCCGTTGAAAAATGAGGTGGCATATTCCCTTCTGATCCGGTCATAGGCCAATTCAGCCACCCTGAAAATGGCAAAATCCGGTTTGATCAGTTTGTTGAGGTTTAGTAAAGGAGGATAATAAAGCGCATTGTGAACCCTTCCTGAAACAATCCCTGGCATGTCTTTGGGTACAGCCATCCCTTCACTGTACATGACTACGCCAGGTTTTGCCAAGTCAGCAGCCTGCTGTATTTCACGGCTCGAACTCCCTTTGGTATCCAAGACTACGCCATCAGCTTTGGTTGCTTTAATCAGAGCTGTCATGCCCTCCAAATGCCCTTCTAACCGGGTACTTTCATCCCACGGGTTATAAGAGATAAAGAATTTGGTACCCAATCGATTCAGGCTGTCAGATATCGATGCCAACTGTTCCAATCCACCCGGAAGATCTCTGAACAAATCCCACTGATTTCTTTGGTCTAATCCCAAAGTAGGCCAGGTAGGCCAGATTCCGATCACATCATCCCCGCCAAACCATTCCTTGTTCCTTTGTTGAAAATCAAAAATGGTGAACCTCTCTCCTTCCCTATCATAAAAATCAGCATCCCAAGCCATCATTAAATGCATGGCATAAGACTTCCGGATCCATTGCAGGTCTTCCCTTTGGTACATACTGTAGTCAAAATCATCCAAATCGTAAATGAACCTCTTTTGGAAAACATGCTTCAATCCTTCCTGCCAACCGCCCGTAAAGGAATCTACATACATCCTGTAGCTGACATTGGAGTTGGGGGGCAAAACAGTCTCAAACCTTCTCCTTTGCGCCCCATCCCAATACTTGCGTCTCATTAGACCTGCAAATCCTTGATTTCCGACTTCAAAACTTGAATAGCCCAATTCCCAGGCATTGTCAGGGAGGATGACATTGACCGGATCATATCCCGGCCTGAAGAGGTGGGAACGGGACAACCGGTGATCGCCTTTTCCGGTGATATAGACCTGATCTATTAAACCTCCAAACGGAATGAAATTTTCGACTTTCAGCGTATCTTCTGAAATATTGGAAAAAGTAAATACGGCAGTCCAGTTGTCTTGGCCATTCTTTACACTATCAATTCTCAAGGAAATCTGCCCATCCAAATTCCAAGACTTTTCATTCGGTGAAAAATCACTAGAATTCTTTTTTTCACCATTAAGCAGAAAAGAGAAAACAGGAACCGGGCGATTAATCTCGTTTTCTTGAATTCTTTTCAAATTCAGATTTCTATCCCAATCCAAAACAAAATTCTGTGAAAAAAGAAAAACAGGAAAAAGTTGAAACAGGAAGCTCAGAATTATGGGGAAAATCTTTCTTGTTTTCATTTTTATTGGAATTGGAAGAGGTGAAAATCTTATTTCAGGAAATCGTGGGGCTTACTTTAAGGAAAATAAAAATAAATCGTCAGATATAGAGGAAAAATTTAATCCGAAAAATTTAAATCTATAAGTCCAAGGTAATTTTTTAGCTTCTAAAACCGCCACAAAAAATATTTTTCATTTTTTTTCATTTTTTTTTTGCCTTTCAGCTTCAGATGGTAGGAGTAAAAATGGCATTGGTATTCACAAAAGTTAAAGTTATAATTCTGGACTTAACTACAAAAAAACAAATAAATGCTGTTGGTAGCAAAGAATAACTGTTTCAAACTATTATTTGGTATTTTTGAGTAAAAACGATTTAAATAAATATTTTACTGAATTAGCATATTTTTTATTTTGTTTATTTGGTTTCGTTTGTATAGTTTTAACTCATCGATAAGGGAAAAAGGACTCATCACCCGACAGTTTTTCCTTTGTTCATTTAAAAGTAAATGAGGATTTAAAAGTTAATTCTCGGTTAATCTTATCTATCTCTAAAAAAAATCTTTTTTTCATTCAAAGAATTATTTTTTTATCGACAATTAATTTTTTTGCTTAATTCACCCAATAAAAACCCTTCAATTCTGAAGGGTTTTTTGTTTTTTTGGTGATATAAAAACCTTACCAAAAATCAGTCCTCGCCTTATACCCTATTCTCTATGATTGAAATTGTCAAAGCTTCATCGGAAGAACTTTATTTCGTCCAAAAAATAGCCCATCAAACTTGGCCCGTGGCTTTTTCGAATATTCTTACGCCTGATCAAATTAGCTTTATGCTGAATTGGATGTATGACCTCAAGGCATTGGAACAGCAGGTCAATGAAAAAGGACATGTTTTTTTACTGGCCAAAGAAGAGGATTCATTTTTGGGATTTGCTGCCTATGAAGTCCATTGCAAGGATCAGAAAAAAACCAAGATCCATAAAATCTACATCCTACCGGATACGCAGGGAAAAGGGATTGGGAAAAAGTTGATCAGCCACGTCATGGACATTGCCTTAAGGAATGGAGATAAGTTTTTATACCTTAATGTGAACAGGTTTAATGAAAAAGCCATTTCATTTTACAAGCACATCGGATTTTATGAAGCTTATAGAGAAGTGATCGACATCGGAAACGGGTTTATCATGGATGACATTGTGATGGAGATGAAAATAAATTAAAATATATGGTTATCCGCCTTCTTACCAGAATAGGATTACTTACAGAATGGTCTCGGCAGGCTCGACCACCGGAATTTATTGATATTGAAGGGGGGTGGTAGAAATGCGGCTTTGCCGCATTTCTACCACCCCCCTCTGATCTCACGATATCCGTTCACCGAGCTTGCCGAGGTGGAGAAAAATGATATTTGGCTACTGGTATAAAAGAGGATAATCATATTAAAATAAATCAACCTATAAACCTGAATTTCAAATACTTGATTTTTTCGCCTTTCTCACTGAACATTTTCTCATACTTTGTCTGGATGCCGTGATGCTCGTCCTTGAAGGGAGAAGCATAAAAATCATGCGTATGGATCAAAATTTCACAGTCAGGCCGGCTTTGTATCAACTCCAAAGTGTAATCAAATAATCCTGTATTATCGGTTTTGAAGTGGATGATTCCACTTTTCTCCAATAACGGTTTATACATTTCGAGAAATTTTGGAGAAGTCAGACGGCGCTTTTCATCTCCATCCCGGGGAAACGGATCAGGAAATGTAATCCACAATTCAGCAATTTCTCCTTGGTCAAAATGCCTTTCCAATAACTGAATTTGGGTTCTCAAAAAGGCCACATTGTGCAATCCTTCTGCTATGGCAATGGTACTTCCTTTCCAGATTCTTGATCCTTTGATATCCACCCCGATAAAATTGCTGCCTGGATATTCCCTCGCCAAACCAACAGTAAACTCCCCTCTTCCACATGCCAATTCTACGACTACAGGATTTTCATTTTCAAATTGAACAGATTTCCAATGTCCCTTGATCGTTTCAAAGAGTTCTTTTCCGGGTTGGATGACATTACGGCTTTGTTCATTTTCTTTGAACCTTTCCAGTTTTCTTCTGCTCATGATTACAAATCGTTGATTTCGGCGACGACAAAAGTACTTCCGCCGATAAATATTAAATCTTGTTTTGAAGCCAAGCCCTTGGCCTTTTCGATGGCTGAATTCACATCCCTGACTATTTCACCTTCCAAACCTGCTTCAAAGGCCTTTTTAGCCAATTCCTCTGCATCCATTGCTCTCGGTATAGTAGCCTGACAGAAAATGTACCAGGCGTCCTTAGGAAGGATAGAAAGTACTTTTGCAATATCCTTGTCATTCACCATACCAATGACCATAAAAAGTTGATTGAAAGCCAACTCATTGATCTGTTCTACAATCAACCTGATCCCATCTTCATTATGGCCTGTATCGCAAACAATCAATGGATTTTCTCCCAAAATCTGCCATCTCCCCTTTAAGCCGGTATTGGAAACAATACTTGACAATCCCTTTTTTACCTGGTTATCTTCGATTTTCCAACCCAAAGTGTTGAGAATTTTGATGGTCTGAAGGATTCCTGCGAGGTTCTTTTCCTGGTAATTGCCATGAAGGTCAATTTGGATGGTATACTGGTTTCCTTCATCTGAGATCTCAAATGATCTCTTGCCGTCTGAATTCTTTCCTGATCTTTTGACCTGAATATAATCTTCGGCAAAATATATGGGTGATTGCGCTTCCGCTGCTTTGCTTTGGAAAACAGAAAAAGTTTCTTGCTGCTTTTGGCTTATTACCACCGGTATTCCCAACTTGATGATTCCTGCTTTTTCAGCTGCTATCAGCGGAAGAGTATCACCCAAAAACTGCATATGGTCATAACTGATATTGGTAATCACTGAAACTTCAGGCATCACCACATTTGTAGAGTCCAATCTTCCACCCATACCGACTTCGATCACTGCAATGTCAACTTTCTCCTTGGCAAAATACCAAAATGCCATGCCTACAGTCATTTCAAAAAAACTCGGTTTTAATTCTTCCAAAAAAGTCTTGTAATCTTCTACAAATTCAACAACCTCATTTTCAGGAATGTCTATTCCATTGATTTTGATCCTTTCTGTGAATGATTTAAGATGGGGAGAAGTATATAATCCAACTTTATATCCCGCTTCCATCAGAACAGAACAAAGTGCATGCGAAGTGCTTCCTTTGCCATTTGTGCCTGCCACATGGATACATTTTAACTTTCTCTCGGGATTACCAAGATGGGCACAAAGTGCATGGGTGTTATTCAAATCATTTTTAAATGCTGCGGCTCCGATCCTCTGAAACATCGGTAAAGCATTGAACAGATAGTCCAACGTCTCTTGGTAAGTCATGGATTAATCGACTTTGATGATAAAAGTGATTTTACCGGTTGAATAATCGGCCGTCGGATTACCGGATTGACGTTTGAAATTGACTTGATTTACCACTGTTCTATAATAAGCCAAAACTTCATTGGACACATTATACTCCAATGGAACAGCCTGCACGATTTTGCCATTGTCATCAACGGTTATTTTAAAAACGATTTTCCCGTTTCGGGTAGATACATTGTCCCTGATGTTTGGTCTAGAGGCAAAATCCCATCCTGCAAGTTCAAGACCAACACCTGAAGCCGGTCCGGGATTTCCTTCCCCTGATCCTGAACCCATTATTGCCCTTCCGTCAACAGTGCCTGTCGGTTTTCCTTCATCCCCTTTTTGGGTGGAAGATCCTTGTGCACTTCCTGAGGCTGGTTTTGAACCTGTACCTGAAGTTCCTCCTGCTCCAAAAATTGCTCGCTGATCAATCTTTGGTTTTTCTGCTGCTTTAGTAGTAGTTTTCTCTGCTTCAGCAGTGGAAGGTTGGGTCACAGGAGTAGGCTCCTTTTTGGCCGGACTTGGATCTTTGCTTGCCGTACTAGATTTTTCACTTGCCTTTATCGGGCTTGGGGCTTTGGATGGGGACTCGTAAGTTGTTTTGGCAGGGGAAGATTTAGGTTTTGCAGCCTCAGTTTTTGGTTCGGAAACAGGTACAGAAGATTCGACAGGTTTGGTGGCTTGTTCCCCCGGTGCAGGAGATTCGGTATTATTGGTGAGGGTTTCAGATGCAGGCGTAGTGGTTTGGTTATTTCCGCTGCCTTGGTCCGTAAATCCCAAATTCAATTCCATGCCGTAGGTTGGAAGCGGCGGAATTTGTTCTTTCCATACCACGATAAAATAGATAGCAATCAACAACAGCACATTCACCAAAATGGTGATGATCAGCGCTTTTCTTTTGTTTTCAGCTTCTTGGTTATCTGTTTCCCAAATCTGCATACTACTTATAGGGTTGTGTTGCGATTGAAACGTTTGCTTCTAAACTTGCAGCGATGCCTCCGATTTCAACCAAATATTCCACCGGAACCTGCTTGTCAATATGTAGGACTACCTGCCCTTTTTTTTCCTTAAGAAGAGTGGTAAGTTCAGATTTGATCTGATCCCTGCTTACTACCCTATCATTAACGGAAAACTTGAGGTCTTTGGTTACCGTCACGGTCACTTCCTGCATGATAATATCCGAAGTTTCGCTTGATGGCAAATTCACAGGAAGCCCTGAAGGGGTAATAAAAGAAGAAGTCAACATGAAAAAAATCAATAACAGGAAGATAATATCTGTCATGGATGACATGCTGAAAGCGGCATCTACTTTATGTTTGGATTGTAAGCCCATATTATTTATCCTGTAATAAGTCTATGAATTCCACAGAGGTATATTCCATACTGTGGACTAATTTGGAAACCTGACTGACCAGGTAATTATAACCTAAGTAGGCAATAATCCCCACTACCAAACCTGCGGCTGTGGTTATCATCGCTTCATAGATCCCTGTTGACAATAATTTGGGGGAAACCATTCCCTCCTCCTGTGCCACTGCAATAAACGCCTGGATCATTCCCGTCACCGTTCCCAAGAAACCAATCATGGGGGCAGCACCTGCAACAGTAGCCAAAATCCCCAGATTTTTTTCCAGCTTATAGATTTCTATTTTTCCGACATTCTCAATGGAAACTTCAATGTTTTTCAGAGGACTTCCAATCCTTTCCAAGCCTTTGGCAATCATGCTCGCAACAGGTGTACTTTCACCCTGACAAAGAAATTTTGCTTGGTCCACTTTGCCGCTCTGCACCAAAATTTTGATTTGGTCCATCAGGTGTTTGGGAGATTTTGCCGCTTTGCGGAGGGTAATCAGTCTTTCCACAAAAATAAAAACCGCGATTACAAAAAGAATGTATAGCGGGATCATCATGTATCCACCTTTGATCAATAAGTCAAGCAACCCGATACTTGGTTTGCCAGGTTCCATCAAAGAAAGAGAATCAGCCATCATTTGGCCATCGGTACTCAAGGTTTGTGCTAAAATCATGTTAATATTTCAAAATCCAAGTAGATTCATTAAAGTCAGCTTTGGCTGCTGCCAATGCTTCGGTTGCAGATTTAAAACTGCTGTACTTTCCAACGGAAAGACGGTAATTTCTGGTATCTCCAGATGGAAAAATCAGCCAGATATCTTTTCCTTTTTCTAAAAAGACCTGAGCTTCTTCCCTTGCTATTTTTTCATTGGGAAGACTGGCGACTACCAAATGGTAATAGCTGACGTCTTCTTTGGCATTCAATACGATCAGCTTTCCACCTGAGGCCGTAGAGTTGGTCGGTGCTGGAATTACTGCGGGAGGTGTTTCCACAACATTAACAGGAAGGCTATCCGCTACAGATTCAGGAAGATTCTCGATTTCAATTTGGGGCTCCACTTGTGGTGTTTCGATTTTTTCTTCTGTTACTTCGGATGTTTCGGTTTTCCCGTTTTGTCCAGGACTATAATAAAGGAAATAAGCCATTGAAGCCAAAACAACCAAAATCAATACAACCAGACTGAGTAACAAAGGAACCCTGTTTTTTTCTTTCTTAGGTTTTTCTTTTGATTTGTGTTGGATGGCAGCAGGTGGGACAACAGAACTTTCTGAGGTTTCTTTTGGAACGGATCCCTTTTCCTTATCTTCATCTGAAAGAGCAAAAGTTTCATTCTGCAAAGGATTCTGTAAGGGCTCGACTTTCACAAAAGGAAAGCCATAGTCTTTATCGTCTGAATTGGGGGTATTTTCAGGATCCTTTTTCATTATCGGTTTAAATCTTTAAAGCCTTGCAAACTAAATGAAATGGGTGAATTGGCAAATTGGTTTTTGAACAAAGGTATCAATCAAAGCCAAAGTAAATCTAAAATTTAATTGTTGCTCCTACAATACCTTGAATTCCCCTTACCGGATAATTCAAAAACCGCTGGTTATTTCTATTCAAAAGGTTATTGCCTATTGCAAATGCTGAAATCCTTTCTGTTATCTGATAATCAGCCTTTAATTGTAAGTCCAAAATCGCAGGTAAGACTTCTGTCAGGTCACTTTGCTGGTTGAATCCAACTATCCCGCCCATCAGATGGGCATTGAAATAAACTAGCCATTTTTCGGCAGGCTTAAATTGATTATTGAGTGTAATCTCCCATTCTGGTCTTTGGTAAGCAGCCCCCAAGGTACTTAAAGAATAATTGAAATAATCTGCAGTTGCCGTCAAATTATACCATCCTTCATATTCCCAACCCACTTTCACAGTATAATTCAGGACTCGGGTCATTTCATCATAAAGCAAATTAAACCTCAAGCTGTCGGAAGGACTATTTGCGAAAAAGTGCATATTCCTATATTTCCCTATATTGAATCCTGCTTCATAAGTGAGGCCTTGAAGCAAGGTTCCTTTGATACCTGCACCTGTTTTGAAGTTTTGGATGGTATTGAGTAATTGGGTACTTGGTCCCAAAAACTGATTCTCCATCACAAAATCGTAGTAAGTTTTCCTCAATACATCTCCTTCGAAAGCCCCATAAATGCCGATTTCTTTGCTCAGCATATATTCGCCACCCAAGGCTGGAAAAACATGAAAATCTGATTTTTTATTGAGTGTCACATCATTTTCAAACACAATATTTACGCCGACGGATATTTTCAATGCCTCATCCCTGTAACTTATGTTTGGCTTGGTTTTAAAGTAATTTCTATTGATATCTCCATAAAACTCATCTTTTGGACTTGTAAGAGATATATCAAAATCAATGGTTCCGTTCAAATTGTCATTATACCAATAAGAAGAATTGGCAGTGATAGAAACCTCATTTTCAGAAGCCAGAAAATTATCATTGAAAGCCCGGATGCCTAGCCTTGCATTGTAATTGACTCCGTCCATTTTGTCAATATTCTGAATGCCCCCAAATAACTGAAAAGTATTAAAGATATTTTGGCTCGGCAGATAGTCCACCAAATTCAGGTTTGCCGGATCAAAACCATAGAAATTGAATTTATGCCTGTCATACTTAACCCCTCCATAAAGCTGAAACACATCCATGAAATAAGTACCGTCTAATCCGAAATCGTTGAAGCTTTCGGCAGATTCAGACCCTCTTACCGGTCCTTTGGCAAAACTTTGGTGCCTGAATTTTGCACCTATATTATAATTTTCATCCTCCCAGAGATTATACCTTCCTTCCAAAAGCGGGGAACCGTAGTTGCCGTATCCTATCCTGGCAAATCCGGGGTATTTTTCCTCTGTCACTTTCGGGAAATTTTTTTGTGAAGCTTCCGCTTTGATCCCAATCGGTGGAAGGGTCAGGAAATATTGCTTCACATCGTAGTTAAAGCTAGTACTTCCTTTTGCAGAAGGCAATGCCGGTGCACGTTCAAATCTTCGAGGCTGCACAGGCAATGTCAGTACCCTGTCCTTTCTGATAATAAATTCCTGGTCTTTGACTTCCCCTTTTTCCTGGCTAAATGCCAATTTGGGAACTCCCACCAATATTATAAGGCCTAAAACAGCAAATATGAAAGCCTTTTGGACGGTTTGTTTCATCTGATTTTCTTTCATACTATTTTATTTCAGCCAATTTTTTATTTGCCATTTCTTTGATTTCAGTGTTATTGGAATTTTCAAGAATTGATTCCAAAGTTGCTTTGGCCTGAAACACCTCATTCAGTTTCAGGTAATTATCAGCCAAAAGAATAAAACATCTTCCATACCAATAATCATGTGGGAAGAATGGGCCTGAGAAGTCAAATATGGTATTGTTCGACTGCTGATAGCTTCCCTTCAAAGCTTGGCTTTCTGCCAAAAGATACAAGCCTTCTGCACCATGAACTGTCTTATATTCATTGATCAAATCCATCAGCGTTTCGTCAGCTTCGGCTGTTTTTTTCAATTGCCGTAGGGATTTGGCTTTAACCAAGGTTGCTTCAGGAACAGCATCTTGGGTCACGCTTCCAAGCGGAATTACTTTATCTGCAAAATATGCAGCAGAATCAAATTTCTGTGTCTCATAATAAGCCCTCATCAACCCTGAGAAGACTTCAAATTCCTCAATTTTATTTCTGGAAAAGTTGATGGCTTCCCTGTAAAAACTTATCGCCTTCTTATAATTATTGTTTTCCATCTCAATGGCGGCAATTCTCGGGACAGCTTTAGACCGTTGAACGGAGGTTTTGACCTTCTCAATTTCATAGAAATAGGCCAGAGCCTGCTCTTTTCTTCCCAACTTGTAATGTGCATCGGCGATGAAGTAATTGGCCTCATCCCTATTGGCAGATTGCGGATAGTTTTTCAAATACCCGGAAAAAGCATTGATGGATTGGTCAAAGGAATTGCTGAAGAAAAGGTTTTTTGCCGCCTCATATTCAAGGTTTTGTAAGCTTTTATTGTCAGGGTTTGCATTTCGGTATGTTCCAAGATATTGGGAAAACTCCCCGGACCTTCCCTGAAGCGCCAAGGCTTCCTGCAATCCAACAAGTGCCGCTTCCGCATTGGAAGAATTGGGATGCCTTTGCAAAATCGTCTTATAATCCTCTATCGTCTGATCATAATTTTGGAGAGAAAAATTGGCCACAGCCCTACCCTCCAAAGCGTAAGGAACAAATTGACTGTTAGGACGGGAAGTGATCAACCTTGAATATCCCTCGCGAGCATCTGCATAGCGTGATTCTTCCATGTTGATCTGCGACTTTTGGTAAAGCGCATCCTCAAAATACAAGCTGTTAGGATATCCCGTGATCAATCTATCCAATTGGCTTATGGCTTCCTGATTTCTGCTTTGGAAATTAAAAACCACCCCTGACCGGAAATAGGCATAATCAACAGAAGAACCTCCCTCATTTATTGCCCTTTGAAAGGCTGTCTGTGCCTCAGGGAATTTTTTCTGGACAAAATACACATCACCTAACCTAACCAAAGCCTCATCATATTTGTCGGGGTCATCGTTTTTGCCTCCCTTTTCGACATACTGTCTGAATTGGGTTTCTGCTTTGGCATATTGCTGTAGGTTAAAAAAGGTGTAGCCTAACCCATAGTAAGATTTCAACAAATAAGGATCGGTAGGTTTTGGATTGAGACTTTGGAGCGTTTCATACGACTTGATGGCTTGGGGACTACGGTCAGTAGTAGCATAGTTTTCTCCCTTCCAAAAATGGGCCTGAATCACCAAATCCCTGTCAACCGGAGAGGCTAAGGATTTATCAAAATAGGTTGTTGCCTGATCATGTTTTTTGTCCCTATAATAGACAATACCTTGGTAGAAAGTGATTTTTTGATAGGCAGCTTTCAGACGATCCGACTTTTTGGGCATTTTTTCAATATGCTCAATGGCCCGCAGGTAATTGTTGGTATTGATGAGCGCATCTGTCAACAACGTTTCGGCTTCATTTGCATAAATCCCATTTGGAAAATTCTCTAAATAAGCATCAAGTGCGTTGACCGCTTCCTGAAAACTCCCCCTCTCTAGATTGACTTTGGCGAAATTCACCAAAGCATCTTCCCTGATTTTTGGATCACTCGTGTTCTTATAGGCAGCGTTGAAGCTTGTTGAAGCAAACTGGGGGTTGTTCAATTTGAGATAAGCATGCCCGAGATAATAACTGGAAACCTGTCCGATTTCATCTTCTATGACTGCGGATACTTTGAAATAGTCTGTAGCTCTTTGGAAGTTTCCAATTTCAAACTGGGCTACTCCCGCTTTGTAGATTTGTGACCTATCCAAATCCCTTTTTTTGGCATTTACAAAAGCATCATAATTCTGTGCTGCCGCTGCAAAATTTCTCTTTTCAAAATAAGCTTCGGCTAAAAATAAATGGATTTCTTCCTTGCGGTCTAGGTTGGGCCGGGATTTCAAAACCGGTTCTGCATAGGCGATCAGTTCATCGAAATACCCTTGTTGGTAATAAATTCCCGCAAGCATATAGGGGACCTTGGGTGCATAGAAATTTGCTTTTTCTGCTTCCTTGAAATCCTTGATAGCCTGATCAAAATTTCCTGCTTCTTTTGAAATAAACCCTGCATAATAATAGGCGTCTGCCGAATACTCACCCCTCTCGACCTTTACCTGATTGAAATAATTCAAGGCATTTTTATTATCCTTGAGCTGAAAAAAAGAATACCCTGTCTTGAAATAGATTTCTGATTTTTGGTCAGGTTTGATGGCTGAAGTTTCGATTTTTTGAAATGCAGGTATAGCCTCCCGGTAATTTTTCTTGTCAAAATAGAAACTGCCTAATATAAATGCCGCCTCGTTCTTTTTGGGATGGTTGGGATATGTCCTTATAAAATTATTGACGAGATCGGCTGCTCCGGGATTTTCTATTTTCAGGGCTGAAATTGCGTGGAAAAAGTCCACCAACACCAGTTGACTTTCATCAAAATAGGCTTCTTTAAGTTCTTCATATTCAAACCTTGAAGCTGAAAAAAGATGTTTGTCGAACAATTCAAAGTTATCGTCTAAAACTTTCTGATTGCCTGATTGGTATAAACCTGTCTGCGCACTTACGGTGTGGGTACTCCACAAAATCAAAAACACTACAAAATTTTTCCTCATGGGTGAATGATGCCTTTAATGCATAATTTTAAATACTAATTCTCTAAGAATTTCCCTGTCTTCCATTTCCCCTGCATCGACTCCCTTAGAACGCAAATCCGCCTCTTTAATGTATGCGAAGCAATCAATAACCTTGCCCAAGCGGAAATTATTCGCAGCAATCCTGTATTCTTTTAGAAAATATGGATGTACCCCGGTCACTCGCGCAAGTTCTGCGTCCGGCATCTGTTTGTTGAAATGGACCAAGGCGACTTTGCTAAAAAAGTTATAAACCAGAGCTATAATCGGTATCACCGGATGGCTTTTGGGGTTTTGAGAAAAATAATGGATGATTTTATTGGCCTTAACCACATCTTTCACTCCCATTGCTTTGGTCAACTCAAAAGTGTTGTATTCCTTATTTATCCCAATGAATTTTTGGATATGGTCTTTGGTGATTTTTGTTTCGCCTTGAAGGTTGAGAAACAGCTTTGAAAGCTCGTTGGAGATTACTTCAAGGTTATTTCCAATGCTGTCCGCCAAAAAAAACGAAGTTGTATTGTCAATAGAATAGCCTTTACTTTTAACAAAACTTTCTATCCAACCGGGCAACAAATTGTCTTTAATCTTCTCAGATTTGACAAAAACAGTGCTTTTGTCCAATTCCCTTGCCAAGGCTTTTCTTCCATCTACACTTTTGTACTTATGAGCAAATACCAAAATGGTGCTTGGAAGGGGATTCTTGATATAATTGATCAGCATCTGATCGATTTCTTCTTTGCCAAGCTGCGGGATATTCTGTGCTTCTTTCACAATGACCACCTGCCTATCGGCCATCATGGGAAACCTGCGGGCATTGTTCAAAATGTCGGGTATTGTGACATCCTTGCCATACATGACCACCTGATTGAAGCCTTTGTCGTGAGGCTGCAAAGCATTGGCCTCAATAAAATCTGATATCTGATCTATAAAAAAAGGTTCCTCACCTTGCAAAAAATAGATAGGTGCATATTTCCCCGATTTGAGGTCTTTCAATACATCTTCTGCTTTATTGGCCATGGTTTGAGTTTTCGGTTCAAAGATATAAAGAAAACATTTTGGGAAAAGAATACCGCATGAGCACTTAGGTAATTTTAAACTTTATTACCCTTAATTTTGTATTTACTTGAAAATACAAATAACAGACGTGGAAGAATTTCAACTAAGTGTGTCCTATTTTAAAGAGGGAAAATTCCAAGAGGCGTTAACCCAAATCAATTTATCCATCGAAGACGATAGTAAAAACCCTGAATTTTACTTTTTCCGGGCAAGGGTTTATACCCGTTTGGGAGATTTTGATTCGGCCTTGAGCGATTTCGACAAACTGATTGACTTTGACCCCTATAATCCCTCCTACATCAACGACAGGGCTGTCGTCCTCCATTTGATGAAGAATAATGAAGAGGCCATGACTGAATTTGACAGGGCTATCAACCTTGACCCTAAAAATCCTTACAGATTTGCAAGCAGGGCATATTTTAGGGACCGAATCGGGGATTTGGCTGGGGCAATTGAGGACTATGAAAAAGCAATAGAACTCGATCCTGAGGACTCAGTAGCTTATAATAACAAAGGCTTGGTGGAGGAAAAATTAGGCTACCAAGAAAGGGCAAAATCAAGTTTCTCAAAAGCCGATGACCTTATTGGGTATAAGCCAAGAGAAACAACCGAATCCTCACCTGAAACAAAAATACAGGACAAAAACCGCACCGAAAATCCGTCCAAGACAGGTACAAAAAAAATGACAGCCGGGAGCTATCTTCAAATGGTCAGAAATATCCTGACCAACCCTTCTACCCGACAAGAGTTTGTAGTATTTATAAAATCAAAGTTTGTTGGTTCTTCAAAATAGAACGCTTACACTTTTTTGATTACAAGTAGTGGCTTATTGATGAAATAAGACATTTTCCTCGAAAGGTTGTTGGAAAAAATCTGTTCAAACCAAGTTTTCTTTTTGCTTAGGGTAATCAGAATATCGCCTTTGGCAATGATCAGGTAATTTTCTAGGCCGAGTCCCGGTTCGTCTCTGTAGGATTTGAGAACAAAGTTCACTTTTTCATATTTGATAAATGGCTTTATCTCTTGCACCATCGTAATATGTAAGGACTTATCGATATTCTTCATCTTGGTACTTACATGGACTATATCGATTTCACTTTCCCAGAATCTGGCCAATTCAACCACTTTTTGAACGGCCAATTTATCTTCTTCCAAATAGTCCGTAGCGTACACCAGCTTTTTTGGGGACTTGAAAAAAACCTTCCTAGGAATAACCATCACATCTCTTTCAGATTTTTCAACCAGCCTACTCGCTCTGGTGCCAATATAATTTTGCTTAAAATCATTGACACCTTCAGTTCCCATGATGATCAGGTCGGCATTATTGGCATCAGCATAATCCAAAATTGTGTTGACAGTCTTTCCTTCAATGAATTCACTTTGGCAGGATTTCAATCCTTTTGGAATACTTTCCTGGCTGACAATTTTCACCAGATTATCCAGCTTTTTTTGAATAAAACTGTATTGGTCTCCGGCGTGAAATTCACTTGAAGCCAGTTTTTGGTAATCTTCCTTGTCAGGGACGTGGAATAAAAATAAATCGGCTTTGTACATTTCTCCCAATTTGGCAGCGTATTCTATGGCATTGAGTGAACATTCAGAGAAATCTGTCGGGCAAACGATCTTAAAAGTAGTGTCCATTTTATTGACTTGTTAATAACCTAAAATTGGGTTTATCTGATTCAGTAGTTTTTTCTTGCTTTTTATCCTTTTATAGTTTTCAATTATTTGTGGTATGGCAGAATTTGGATTTGTTACGCTTGCTATATGCGGCGTAACTGTAATTTTGTCAGAATTCCAAAAGGGATGTTCTTGTGGCAAAGGTTCTTTCCTAAAAACATCCAAAAAAGCACCTGATATGATGCCTTCACCGATTGCTGTCACCAGATCATCTTCTACAAGATGACTGCCTCTCGCTACATTTATGATGTAAGTACCTTTTTTACACTTTCGAAAAAAATCCAGGTTCAGAATATTTTCGGTGCTAGGTGTCAAAGGTAACATACAAATAATAAGGTTTACATTATTTAAAAATTGAGGTAGTTCATCTCCATAGAAATAGGGGTAATCCGTACTTGACTTAGGGCTGTTACCATATCCAAACACCGAAAATCCCAACATCTTCAATTTTTCAATAACATCCCCACCCAATGCCCCGACCCCCATGACTCCAACCTGAAGATCAAGTTCGGGATTACTCATATCCCAAATCTTCTTTTTTTGATTGGACTGATACCTGTACAATTGCCTTTGGTAGTTTAAAGTGGCCATGACCACATAATTGGTCATTGGAACAGTAAGCCCCGGATCAACAATTCTGGTGATCGGCAATGTAAGTGGTATCTCAGGATCACTTAAAATATGGTCAACTCCTGCACCCATTGAGCATATCAGCTTCAGGTTGGGAAATTCCTTGAGAATACCTTTTGGATGCTGCCATAAAATGACAAGCTCTACAGATTCTTTGTCCCCGATATCCGGAAAAATTTGAATGTCGACAGTCGGGTCTGCTTTGTTAAAAGTTTTTACCCAAGAACTAACATCCCTTCCAGGTGAAATAATTGCTATACTCATTCTTCTTTCTAAAATTAAAATCCGGTTCAAAATTGCCTTTCTATTCTATTAATTAAAAAACAATTTTTTAAGCGGTTACAATATGTCCAATCATCCAAAATATTGATTATGCATATTCAAAAAGCCCTAAATTCTACAGATTGAATAATTTATTATCTTTACAAACGTCAATTCTAACTCAACTAAATTAACATACAAAAAAATGAAAAGCAAATCCATTTTATTGCAATTTATAATAATCCTCACATTATCTACTGTTGCTGTAGCCCAACAGATACAAATGCCCCAAGCCAGTCCAACTGCAACCATAAGTCAAAAAATAGGACTTACAGATGTTAGCATTGAATATAGTCGGCCTAGTACCAAAGGAAGAAAAATATTCGGGGAATTAGTTCCATTTGGGGAAGTGTGGAGAACAGGCGCAAACGGTGCTACTATCATCACATTTAAGAATGAAGCAAAAGTCGAAGGAAATATTATTCCTGCCGGATCTTATGCTCTTTATTCCATTCCTGACAAGAATGAATGGACCATTATCCTTTCCAAAAACACAAAACTATGGGGAGCTGTAGGATATGATGCAAAAGATGACCTTGTCAGATTCAAGGTAAAATCGGGAAAAACAGGTCAAAAATACGAAACCATGGAAATCAATTTTGTGGACATGACCGACACAGGAGCTACCATTGCCATGAAATGGGAAACCACCAGGGTCAAATTCAGAATCGAAACCGAGGTAGACAGTATCGTAATGGCTGAAATCAAAGCATTGGTCATTGATAAGGAAGCTGAAAATCCCGGTTTGTTATATCAGGCTGCCAATTATTATTTTACCAATAATAAAGATATGAATCTGGCCTATGAATGGATTACAAAATCTGTCAGCGAAGATCCAAAATACTGGACAATGCACTTAAAAGCTAAAATTGAGCTGGCTTTGGGCAAGAAAAAAGAGGCAATAGAAAGCGCTACAAAATCTATGGAAATGGCCAAGGAAGCTAAAAATCCTGATTACGTCGGTCTTAATGAGAGATTGATCAAATCCATTAAATAATATTTACAACATGTTTAAGATTCTTGATATTGAAAAGTGGTCCCGCAAAGACCACTTTTTGTTTTTCAGCAAATTTGAAGAACCATTTTTTGGGGTGACGGTAAGGCTGAACTGTACAAAAGCCTATCAAAACGCCAAATTAACCGGAAGTTCGTTTTTTCTATATTATCTCCATTCTGCCCTTCAGGCTGCAAATTCCATAGAACCATTCCGGTATAGAATCAGAGATGGCCAAGTATTGATATTTGAAAAAATCAATGCTTCCCCCACCATCAACCGTGAAAATGGGACATTTGGCTTTTCTTACATGGATTACTTTGAGAATTTTAAGGAATTTGAGAAATATGCCAAAATTGAAATAGAAAAAGTGAGAAACAGCACCGGGCTTGATCATTCGGGTTCAGGAGAAAATGTCATCCATTTCTCTTCCATTCCTTGGATTGACTTTACTTCATTGTCACACGCCCGAAGTTTTTCATTTTCTGATTCATGCCCAAAGATCTCATTTGGTAAAGTCACAGATTCTGGGGGAAATAAAACCATGCCAGTATCCATTCACGTACACCATGCCCTGATGGATGGGCATCATGTCGGTCAGTTTATAGATGAATTTCAAAAACTATTGGATAGATGAGCAGCATTCCCATTGGCATAAAAAAAGCAGCAACAATCTGTGTACTCAAAAACGGAGATAGTTTCCTGCTCTTAAAACGACTAAAGGAACCCAATAAAGACCTCTATACCCCTGTCGGAGGCAAATTAGATCCGTACGAAACTCCACTTGACGGTGCCATTAGGGAAACAATGGAAGAAACAGGAATCTTGATCAAAACTATGGATTTTTGTGGCATCCTGACTGAAACGTCCCCTATCAACTACAATTGGATCAGCTATATATACTTGGCCGAAATTGACAAAATACCACCTCCGGATTGTAATGAAGGCACGTTGGAGTGGATTTCATTTGATCAGATATTAAATATCCCTACCCCAAAGACAGATTGGTATATTTACAGATTTCTTTTGGACAAAGAAAAATTCGTTCTTGATTCCGAATATGATGAAAACATGGAGATCAAATGGTTGGTCAATGAGTTGACGGGCGAAAGACTGATCGGATAAATATGAATGTAAGCTTCTCAATCGATTTCAGGACTAAGTGCCAAAAATCACAAAAGTATTTTGTTCAATAAAAGGGATTACTTTTTAATAATATGCTAATTTTGAGCTTAGATCATAAAAAATCCACAGCAATAATGCCCCACAATAAGAAATTTATTATTGATTTTGACAGTACATTTACACAGGTTGAAGCTTTGGATGTGCTGGGAGAAATCAGTCTGAAGAATGATCCAAAACGAGCTGAAAAAATCCAAGCAATCAAAGACATCACCGATCTTGGGATGGAAGGAAGTCTCAACTTCCGCGAAAGTCTCGAAAGAAGGTTGGATATCTTGGAAGCTTCCAAGCCTCAAATCTCTGAGTTGATCACCGAACTGAAAACAAAAGTTTCCAAATCATTTCAGCGGAACAAAGAATTTTTTGAAGAAAACGCAGACAATATCATCATCATTTCCAACGGTTTCAAGGATTTTATCACGCCCATAGTCGGGGAGTATGGAATCAAAGCTGAAAATGTTTTTGCCAATGAGTTTATCTATGACGATGCCGGCAAAATCATAGATTTCAACCGTGACAATGTCCTTTCCAAAAACGGCGGTAAATCCAAAACCATCAAAACACTCAATCTCGAAGGAGACATCTACGTAATTGGAGATGGCTACACGGATTATGAAATCAAAGAATCAGGCCTTGCCAATAAATTCTACGCCTTCACTGAAAATGTCAAAAGACCAAAAGTGACCTCCAAAGCGGACCACATTGCCCCTAGTTTAGATGAAATCCTTTACGTCAATAAAATGAACAAGAAATTCTCTTACCCAAAAAGCCGAATCAATGTACTCCTTCTAGAAAATGTCCACCCAATCGGCGTGGAATTGATGAAACATGAAGGCTATAATGTAGAAGTCATCAGCTCTGCCCTTAACGAA
Source organism: Cognataquiflexum rubidum (assembly GCF_022538115.1). Lineage (GTDB taxonomy): Bacteria > Bacteroidota > Bacteroidia > Cytophagales > Cyclobacteriaceae > Cognataquiflexum > Cognataquiflexum rubidum. Next base: position 267,557 of record NZ_JAKZAL010000004.1, read on the forward strand.
GAAGAACTTGCCGAAAAAATCAAAAACGTCAGTATCCTTGGCATACGCTCCAAAACCAATGTAACCAAAAAAATTCTTGAAAATGCGAATAGGCTGATTTCTATCGGCGCCTTTTGCATCGGTACCAATCAGATTGATTTGGAAACTTGTACAGAAAAGGGCATTGCTGTGTTCAATGCTCCTTTCAGCAACACCCGTTCGGTAGTAGAAATGGCTATTGCTGAAATCATATTCCTGATGCGCGGATTCCATGACAAAAGCCACGGAATGCACAAAGGAATCTGGGACAAATCTGCCTCAGGCAGTTTTGAAATCAGAGGTAAAAAGTTAGGAATTGTAGGATATGGAAATATCGGTGCCCAACTCTCAGTTTTGGCAGAAAACATGGGCATGGATGTCTACTACTATGATGTCATCGAAAAACTTGCGCTCGGAAATGCCACAAAAATCGATTCTTTGGATGAATTGCTCAAGACCTGTGATGTGATAACCCTACATGTGGACGGCCGAAAAGACAACAAATGCCTGATCGACAAATCTAAAATTGAGATGATGAAAAAAGGTTCATATCTCGTCAATCTCAGCCGAGGCCATGTAGTAGATATTCCTGCACTGAAAGCTGCTTTGGAATCAGGACATATTGCCGGTACTGCAGTGGATGTATTCCCTCACGAACCAAAAAATAATGATGAGCCATTCGCTTCAGAATTGATAGGTATGAAAAACACCATCCTGACACCTCACATCGGTGGTTCTACCCTGGAAGCCCAGCAAAACATTGCCAGATTTGTTCCGGGAAAAATCATGGAATACATCAATACAGGAAATACTTACAATTCAGTAAACTTCCCCAATATCCAATTGCCATTCTTAAAAGATGCCCACAGGTTGATCCATGTCCACCATAACGAACCAGGCGTCTTGGCTAAAATCAACCAAATCCTAGCCAGCTACAACATCAACATTGTAGGCCAATACCTCAAGACCAATGAAAAAATCGGATATGTGATTTCTGATATCAATAAGGCTTATTCTCCTGAAATGATTGAAGCTATGAAAGAAATTCCTGGTACGATCAGATTTAGGGTACTTTATTGAGATATTAAAGCAATTGAAAGATTTTAGATTTTAATGCTAAAATAAAGTGGAACTGAGGTTTTGGAAAGTTGTACAATCTCTAAAATTAGGTTATGACCTTCGGTACAAAAATAATCCTGTTTCTGATTCTTCTCCACCTGATCATAGGCTTTGGTTTTATAATCAAACTGATGTTACCAGGTAAAAAAACTGATGAAAAGAAGAAATGAAATTCTTCCTTTGAAAGGTTCAAGATCAAATCTTGGACCTTTTTTCTTTTTTAACGGATAATCCGTAGATCTAAATTTAGAGGATAAACCCGGAAAGTAACTGAAGGAAAATTTTGGGATAATGGATTGATCACAAAGTTGAGTGAAGTTTTATCGACAATAGAAGGCACACCAAAACAAAGGATTCCACTTTGAAGTAATTGAGTTCCGTAATCCTGAGAAACTTTCAAAGGTGGTATTGCATCCCACCCTTCCGGTAACTCATTCATGTCCGGAACAAATACACTTTTGTCTGGAACATCAAACTCCATGACCGAATACAACACATACCTTTCTGAAGAAAATAATTCGGAATCAATCGTAAGTCTTTCTAACAAAGAAGAAGAAATGGATGCGCTCCCATATAAAGCCGGAAAACCTTGAAAATTCCACCTGCCTCCATACAATTTGGCACCTTCACCACTGACATCGCAATATTGATTCAAAGCAATACGGTAAACTTTCATCTATCCTCAAATAGCAATACCGTGCTGCAGGCGCATAATCTCGGTCTTTAAAATATCAAGGCCTTCAGAAACATCAAGAAGATCAAGTGGAATTCTATTACCAATGGTAAAAAGTGGCCTCTCCATCCAACGCCTAAAACCCTCACTGCCAAAATAATTGGTACCCAAAGCATATAACTCTGCCAATTCATACATCTTTTCAGATTGAACGACATCAAAAACATCTTTTCTCTGAAGTGTCTTAGCGGAGACAGCCAAAGCTGCCGCCAAAGTATTATTATCAAGACCCGATATTTCTTTCAATCCCTCAAAGGATCTCTTTTTTAGGCCTTTACGGAAAGTATCCACCCTTTGGAATGGCTCATCCAATCTTCCGTATTCCACATTCAAAATGTCATGGGCAGACAATCGGGACTTTTTGTAATAGGCCACCGCGGGCTCGCTTACAATTGAGGGTTTCTTTTCCATTCCAATATCACGTAATTTGTCCTCTAAGATAACGTAATTTGTCCGGTAAATCTATATATTTTCTCACTTTTTTTCGGAGACAAAATTCCTTCCTTTCTCTTCAATTAATTTCTCGAAAATTTATCAGAATAAGTTTAGTTTAAATTTGGAAAAACTATAAGCTTTCACGAAATTTAAACTCAACTTTCGCCACTTTGCTATGATTAAGAAAATCCTCAGCTTCGTACTCACTGGTTTACTTTTTATTTCTTGTGCAGAAAAAGAAGATCCTGAAACTATTTTTGGTGAATATCTGCCACAATCAATAATTGCTGAACAACCATTGGATCTCACGGGAGATGGTTATGTTTCAGAGAATTTACTCGCACAACTAGAAAGTAAAGGTGAATATTCAGGATTAACTTTTCTAAATCTCTATAGCCCTGAATATTTTAACGTTAATTTTTCTCAAGTCATTCTTAGGCTTCCCCATCATTTTGAATTTGAAAACAAAGTTTACTTAGAGTTTTATCAGAATGGAAGAAGAGTCGACAAAGAAAGTAATGGAGCACTTACTTTATCTTGGAATACATATCCCTATCAATTTGAGTTTCCAGAGCAAATCCATGAGGAAATTGTCATTGAAACTCTAAAAACCAATCTTGGAAATAACTATGTGGAATTGGTGACTTCACAAAGACTGTTTGACCATTCCACAAATGAATGGGTAGATGCAAAGGTTACCTATTCTTTCCAAAAGGTTAATCATTGAAATTGGATGTCGGAAATAAGAAAAAACTCTTCTGTGAGTATTTGGAGGCAGTAAATATTTTTCAACCCACTAATCATTCTTAGTCCTGATTTAAGTTCCTTAATAAAATCAAGTCTGACCTTTAGGGCTCTTTCCATTTTGGTTGAAGGTTTTGAACTATAGGCTTTTTTAAATTAAAAAAAACACCAATTTTACCAGCTTAAGGGTCAGCCTCCTGGATAATACCCCTATGTCTTTCCACAAAAAATCCCTTTCTTTGCCCTAGTCAAAATTCCCCTTCCCTTATGAAGATTATTGCCATCGGAAGAAACTACGCGGAACATATCGAGGAACTGAAAAACGAACGCCCCTCCGCCCCTGTCGTATTCCTGAAGCCTGATACAGCCGTTCTCAAAAACAACGCTCCCTTCTACCATCCTGACTTTTCGGGAAATATCCACCATGAAGTAGAATTGGTTTTGAAGGTGTGTAAGGAAGGCAAACATATCCAAAAAAAATTTGCTGACCGGTACTTTGATGAAATCGGGATCGGGATTGACTTCACTGCAAGAGACCTGCAGGATAAATGCAAAGCAAAAGGACTTCCTTGGGAAATCGCCAAAGCTTTTAACGGATCCGCTCCCATCGGGGAATTTTTACCTGTGTCGGAGTTCAAAAATTTTGCAGATATCAATTTTCACCTCCATATCAATGGGGAGTTGAGGCAAAAAGGAAATACTTCCACGATGTTGTTTGATTTTGCTGTAATCATTGAATATGTGTCCCAATTTTTCACCTTGAAAAAAGGGGACCTCATCTTTACAGGAACTCCTGCGGGGGTTGGAAAAGTCTCTGTTGGAGATAGGTTAGAAGCGTTTATAGAAGACAAAAAGCTATTGGATTTTGAAGTCAAGTAAATACCTCCTCATTTTATTTTTATTTTTTCCTTTCCTCCTCCATGCCCAGGAATACCTTTTTCCGGTCAAGCCCGGAAGCAGAAATCTCCTATCAGGAAATTTCAGTGAGATCCGTCCCAACCATTTCCATTCGGGAATAGATGTCAAAATCGGCGGTGTCGATGGAGAACCCATCCTCGCCATATCTGATGGATACGTGTACAGGATCAAAATTTCTTCCTTTGGCTATGGCAATATCATCTACCTCAAGCATACCAACGGCCAATCTTCCGTCTATGCCCATCTTCGGAATCTCTCTCCCAAGATCATGGAATTCATGCGGAAGGAGATGTACTTTGCCCAGAAAAACGAATTGGAAGTATTTCCTGATCCTGAATTCCTCCCCATCAAAAAAGGGGAAATCATAGGAAATGGTGGCAATACAGGGAGTTCAGGCGGACCGCACTTACATTTCGAAATCAGAGATAGCCTTGACCGTGCCATAGACCCATTTATTTTTAGGTTCAAAGAAGTAGTGGACAAAACACCTCCGGTTTTATACAAAATCGCCCTAAGCCCACTCGATTCTGATGCTAGGGTCAATGGCCGATACCAAAGACAAGAATTTACCCCCATCATCGAAGGCGGAAGGTATATTCTTCACCAACCTGTAAAAATTACTGGACGGGTTGGTGTAGAAATCTATGCGGTGGATAAAATGGACGGTGTCAATAATATTTTTGGGATTCCGGTCATAGAAATGCTCGAAAACGAAAAACCGCTTTACCGTATCAATGTTGACCATGTCGACTTCAATAAAGGGAGGTTCTTTTTGAGTCATATGTACCAAAACAGGTTTATCAGACTCTACCAGTATCCCAACAATCAACTCAAGATATACGAACCGGATTCCCTGACTGCCGGCGCTATCTCTGCCAAAACAGGGGAGAAAAAGCAGCTAAAAGTCACGATGAAAGACTACTTCGGCAATGCCCGGGTTCTAAGTCTGCAGGTCGAGGGAGAAGATGCAAAAACTCAGATAGGAAGCCAGGCCATTTCTGCAAATAAGACTACCAATATATCATTCAATAAGGAAGTGATGGTCATTCAGACTGCCGGTTCAGAATGGGGTACTTTGGCCAAGGTTTTTGTAAACAGTCTTGAAATGGAAATCCCTCCTGCCTATATCCAAGATGGCCGAAGAAACTACCTTTGGGATATGCGCTATGGCGTTCCTGACTCGGTAGACCTTTGTACAGAAATCATTAAACCCGGTGTCCTTGTCAAAATTCCCTTTGGCGAAGAAATCTCTTTTGCCAATAATGATGTCGAAATCAAATTTTCAGAAAACACACTTTTGGATGATCTATTTCTCCGCATAGAAAGGAAAAAAAATGGCAATGGGCCATCCATCAGAATCAACAGTCCTTCTGAATACCTTCAAAGCAACATGGAAGTACTTATCAGAAATACCGGATATATAGGAGACAAAAAAAACACCCATGTCTATTTTCAGGCAGATAATGGACGAAAATCCTTCGTTGGTGGTGAATGGGAATCAGAAGATATCAGATTCAAAACCAGAAATTTTGGTACTTTTGTTCTGGACGTCGATAGGTCCGCTCCTACAATTGCCCCGGTCAGGGTCAATGCCTCAGAGTTGAGATTTGTGATCAAAGATAATAAATCCGGTATCAAAGATTTTGAAGCTTACGTTGACGGAAAATGGATACTCATGAGGTATGAACACAAACAAAGTGTGATCTGGTCCGAAAAATTAGATAAACAACCATTCAAAGGAGAAGTTCTATTGATAGTAAGGGATATGGCAGGGAATGAAAAACGCTATACCACCAAACTTTAATCAATCTTCAACTTTAAACAAAAACCATTATGTCATTAGCAGTAGGAAATCCGGCGCCAAGTTTTGAAGCCAAAGACCAAAACGGAAACATCATCAAACTTTCCGACTTCAAAGGAAGAAAAGTCGTCCTTTATTTTTATCCAAAAGATGCCACCCCGGGATGTACGGCACAAGCCTGCAACCTCAGAGACAATTATGAAGCATTGCAAAAAGCAGGTTTTATCGTGATTGGAGTAAGTTCAGATTCTGAAAAATCCCACCTCAAATTTATCGAAAAACAAAATCTCCCCTTCCCGCTCATTGCTGATGAAGACCTCACAGTCCATGAAGCATACGGTACCTGGGTAGAAAAATCCATGTATGGCAGAAAGTATATGGGAACTGCAAGAACCACTTTTGTCATAGATGAAAATGGGATTTTGACAGAAATAATCGAAAAAGTAGATACTAAAAACCATACCAATCAAATACTCAAATAATTCCAACTAATGGAAAAACAATCTATCGATCAACTCAAACAAATCTGTTCTCAAGTTAGAAGGGATTGCCTCCGTATGGTTCATGCCGTACAGTCAGGACACCCTGGCGCTGCCTTAGGCCTCACTGAATATTTTGTTGCGCTCTATTTCAATGAGATGACGCACGACAGCAAATTCAAGATGGATGGCAAGGGTGAAGACATGTTCTTTCTTTCCAATGGGCACGTTTCTGCACTTTGGTACAGTGTATTGGCCAGAAGCGGATACTTCAGCACAGAGGAATTGGAGACATTCAGGAAATTGAATTCACGGCTTCAGGGGCATCCGGCTACTCATGAGGGACTTCCGGGAATCAGAATCGCTTCCGGTTCATTGGGACAGGGACTTTCTGTAGCCATCGGTGTTGCCCAAGCCAAAAAAATTGATGAGGACGACAAGCTTGTCTATGTGATGATGGGTGACGGCGAGCAACAGGAAGGTCAGATTTGGGAAGCCGGCATGTACGCTGCGCACCACAAAGTAGACAACCTGATTGCGGCCATTGACTATAACGGGCAACAGATAGATGGACCAACACTCAAGGTAATGGATCTGAAGAATCTGAAAGCAAAATGGGAAGCATTTGGATGGGATGTGATCGAAGTAAAAAAAGGAAACGATATAGAATCAGTAGTAAATGGTCTGGCTAAAGCAAGAGGACTTACCGGAAAAGGAAAACCTGTGATGATTCTCCTGTATACCGAAATGGGTTACGGAGTAGACTTCATGGTAGGCACTCACAAATGGCATGGTGTGGCACCGAGTGATGCTGAACTTGAAAATGCTTTGGGACAATTGGAAGAAACTTTAGGAGACTATTAAAATGGAAAAGACCTTAGACTTAAAATATACCTACACGGATAAAAAAGATACCCGCTCAGGATTCGGTGACGGATTGTTGGAAGCAGGACGTAATAATCCAAATGTCGTAGGACTTTGTGCTGACCTGATCGGATCATTGAAAATGGGAGCCTTTCAAAAAGAATTTCCTGAAAGATTTTTTCAGGTAGGTATCGCTGAAGCAAACATGATAGGTTTGGCTGCAGGTATGGCTATTGGAGGAAAAATTCCTTTTACGGGTACTTTTGCCAACTTTTCCACAGGAAGGGTTTATGATCAGATCAGGCAATCTGTGGCTTATTCCGACAAAAACGTCAAAATATGTGCCTCTCATGCAGGCTTGACTTTGGGAGAAGACGGAGCAACACACCAAATTTTGGAAGATGTGGGCATGATGCGCATGTTGCCGCATATGACTGTCATCAATCCATGCGATTACAATCAAACCAAAGCCGCAACTTTAGCCTTGGTAGACCATGTCGGTCCCGCATATTTGAGATTTGGACGTCCTGTTTGGCCAATTTTCACACCGGCAGACCAAAAATTCGAAATCGGTAAAGCATGGAAAATGATCGAAGGTAAAGATGTAACCATCTTCGCAACAGGACATTTGGTTTGGGAAGCTGTCGTGGCAGAAGCCATGCTCCGCGAAGAAGGCATCTATGCAGAAGTGATCAATATCCACACCATCAAGCCTTTTGATGAAGCGGCAGTGTTGGCTTCCATTGCCAAAACAGGATGTGCTGTATCCGCAGAAGAACATCAGATCAACGGTGGCTTGGGAGATAGCATTGCACAGTCTTTGGCAAGAAACAACCCTGCTCCGCTAGAATATATCGGAGTATTGGATTCCTTTGGAGAATCAGGTACGCCCACTCAATTATTGGAAAAATATGGTTTGAATGCAGAAAATATTGTGAAGGCAGCCAAAAAAGCTATCGCAAGAAAATAAAATATGAATATCCGCAATGTTGCACGTTGGGCTTTTGGAGACTTTATCGAATGCGGATATTCGTCCACGGACGACAGTCCATTGTCCACAGAACCGCTAATTGTTCCCCAACCATAATTTATTTGGTTAAGTGTAATAAAACGGATACACATAAATAAAATATAAAGCGTAAAAATTTGAAACCGTGGTGGCTTTTCCATCACGGTTTTTTTAATTTTAGGTTATCCTTAACCCAACATGATAATCATGATGAAATTCCTGCTCTACCTTTTTATTTTGTCCCTTTTCATGTTTGGTCCTGATAACTGTTCTTCCAAAAAAACAGCCTTCCAAACCGGTGCATTGGATTCAGACTATATTGCCACTTCCCAGCTTTCCACTTCAAATTCTTTTGCTAAAAGTCCTGTGGGAAACATCAATCTTGAAAACTTCAAGGCAGAAAAAAGAACTTTGGTCGGTGTTTATTTTATGCCGTCGTGGAATCTTTCAGCAGATCCAAACAATGACATTGATAGTTTTTGGTCTTGCCTAACTGGAAATGAGAACTGTGGTCACACAAACAATACTGCTATTTGGGGCCCAAAAGGCCGAATTTACAATGCAAGCTATCCTTACGAGGGCCCATTTTTGGAAAGGAAACCGCACTCTAGTCTCAAGGGTTTTTACAAAAGAAATGATCCTGAAGTTGCCAAAAAGCAGCTGGAATATATGAAAAGCTATGGTATTGATTTTTTTGCTTTCAATTGGTTCTTTGGAAGGCATTATTATTACCATTTGAATTTTGCACCACAGGCAGATACTTACTATCCGGCAGGATGGAAAACAGATCCCGCAAGAGATGGCCGTGTCGAAGTTCCTGGAATCGAACAATGGAATGAACAATTGACTGTTTTGTTGAGTGAGAATGAAAAATTACCCGAAGACAAACAAATGAAATGGGCCATCAATTGGGTAGATGACAGTGAAGACAGGTGGAGGCTTTGGCTGGATCTTGGGTCTCCAGAAAGCCTTGCAGCCGGAAGGAATTATCCGGGAGAGATTCCAGATAAGCAACTTTTTCTCAAAGTCCATGATAAAATCACCCAACTATGGATTGACAAATATTTTGGCAGAAAAGATTATCTCAAGGATGAAACGGGAAGACCGATAGTGTATCTCTATTTTCCACAAGATCTGGAATCAAGGGCTGCTTTCTATGGCATTACCATGAAGGAATTGCTTGACAGGTCCAAAAATTTAGCACAAAAAGCAGGATACAAAGGAATAAAATTCATCGCTGCAGCCGCAGGAGCCATGGCTCAAAGAGAAAAACTATATGCACTTCCGACCAAATGGGTAGCAGTGAATGCGAAGGAGCCCTGGAGAGGTGGAAGTTATACCAACAAACTGCTTTTTCAAAATTATGTACCCAGATTGAAGGGAATGGGATTTGAGGGAATGACGGCATATCTTTACCATACTTTTATGGAAAGGGATAATAAAAGCTTCGGTGACATGCGGTCTACTTACAGAAGTCATTGGGAAAAATGGTCTGAGATGTTCAAAAATGATCCCAATTTTGAATACCAAATTCCTGTGGCCATGGGTTGGGACATGAGACCGATGGGAGGTACATGGCCGCAACAAACAGGATTCCCGAGCGAGCCAATCAAAGACAATGTCCACAGCACGAAATCAACATTCAGGGATAAACTTCTTGAAGCTCAGAAATTTTCAGAAAAATACAGGGCATCAAACGGAAACACGGTGATGATATGCTGTTGGAATGAATACCTTGAAGGCAATTATATCGAACCTACCGAAGGTCATGGATTTGATTATTTGGAGGCCATTAAGGAGGTATTTGCTAAGGGAAATTGAAATATATGATTATCCGCTACTTTGCTATTATCCCAAAAATAATGATTTAAACTGCAGATAATCAGTCCATAGACCACTGTCGACAGTCCATAGCCACTGCAATGGATTTTCAATCCGGGTTTTACATGGTTTGTGGCAAAAAGCATACATACATATTGAAATAATTCAGAATAATTAACGAAGGATAAAAAATGTCGACACCAATAAGAATCCTTGTAGTTGGTTGTGGAAATATGGGAGCTTCCCATGCCACCTCCTATCACAATATGCCTGAATTTGAAATCTGTGGCCTTGTGGCAAGAGGAGAAAGTAAACTCAGACTGAATGAGAAATTAGGAAGTAAATATGCCTTATTCGATGATTTTGAATTGGCTCTGAACAAATCGAAACCGGATGCGGTGTGCATTTCTACCTATCCCGATACGCATGAGGAAATGGCCATCAAAGCTTTGGAAAGTGGTTGCCATGTCTTTATCGAAAAACCATTGGCCGACACGGTAGAAGGTTCACAACGAATCATAGACGCTTCCAAAAAAGCCAATAAAAAAGTGGTTGTAGGTTATATTTTGAGACATCATCCTTCTTGGGAGAGATTTATACAAGAAGCACATAAACTCGGCAAACCTCTAGTCATGCGGATGAACCTCAACCAGCAAAGCCATGGTTACATGTGGGATGTGCATAAAAATCTCATGAAAAGTTTGAGTCCGATTGTGGATTGTGGCGTGCATTATATTGATGTGATGTGCCAAATGACCCGGTCAAAGCCAGTTTCTGTATCTGCTATCGGGGCAAGGTTATCTGATGAAATACCCCTTGACAATTACAATTATGGCCAACTTCAGATCAGGTTTGAGGATGGTTCAGTAGGATGGTATGAGGCAGGTTGGGGGCCAATGATTTCCGACAATGCCTTTTTTATCAAGGATGTCTTTGGCCCAAAAGGAGCAGTATCAATCGTAGCAAAATCTGCTGGGTCAGCCGGGAAATCAGACAATGTGGATTCCCATACCAAAACCGAAAGCATCAAAGTCCATCATGCTGATTTAGATAAAAAAAATCATTTTACAAAAAAAGATTTTTGGATCGATATGACGGATGAACCTGATCATCAAGGGCTTTGTGACCGGGAGCAACAGTATTTCCTTAAGGCTATCCAGCAAAACATTGACCTGACTGATCATTTGGAAGATGCCATCAATAGCCTAAGGATTGCCTTCGCCTGTGATGAATCTGTGAAATCCGGAAATATAGTTTTCCTCTAAAACCAATTAAAAAAGGATGGACGTGCCAAGCCTAGGATTCGTTTACCACGGATTTGCTTTTTTGAGCATGTTTTTAGTGAGTTGGTGGGCATTTAGAAAAAATAGCCTCAGGTTCTTTTCTCAAAATGGCTGGGCCAAATACAATAGCCTTCAGTTTTTTCTCTTGACTTGGGGGATTATGGTTTGGGCAGTGGTTCCAACAATCCTGTCACAGCACAGCCTTTCTTTACTTTTTGCCTCTGATGAAAATTCAGTCAGTTCAATCCAATTGCTTTTGGTTTTTGGACTTTCTACTTTGGCATTCTTAGCGGGTAGATCACAATCAAAAAAGTTGGATGTTAATTCTGGTAATCTTCAACCAAATCCATCCCTTGTTGTCATTTTACTTTATTTTGTCATCCGCTTTCTTTTTCTAATTTCCTATGAAATATGGTTTAGAGGTTATTTTTTGGATGATTTGACTTCTATATTTTCCATACCTGTAGCAATCGGTATTAATGTCTTTTTTTACGCACTCCTCCATATTTTAGGCGGACAAAAAGAAGCGTTGGGAAGCATTTTATTCGGGGTTATCTTATGCTTGATGGTAGTCTACTTTGGAAATCTGTGGACGGCTATCATCATTCACCTTTCAATATCATTTGGCTACGAAGCAAGTTTTTTTGCAAAGAAACTCAAAACCGGAATTGAAAAATTAGAATAAATGGAAATTCAAAAGTCAATTTGCCAACACAAAAACCGGTAAATCTCCCGAGGCGGGTGGGTTGGTATCTTTTGGTACAGAAGAGGACTGTGGTTCTGGTGCGTTTGAAAAAAGAACAATTCCAAACTGACTGATGGAATCTACATTTAATATTTTAATGGTTACTACAGGTAAATCTGAATCGCTTCCGGCTGTGTTTGTTTTTATTTCAATTACCTCAAATGCAACCAATCCAAGATTGGCTCCCTGAAGATTGCCTTCCAATGGCGAATAGTTAACATTTATGTCACCGTCATAAACCACAGCCAAAACTTTGGAACCCACTAGCATTTTCAATCCCGTAGCCCTCATAGGAGTCACCAAAGGTATTTCATCCAATAGCACTTCCCGGTCATTGTCAATATTGGGAGCACCCAATCCCGGACCGGGAGTGAGGTAATTCTTGGCACCATTGTCAGAAGGTCCGGCATTGACCCATCTATTTGGAATATTCTTTAGAGCAAACCAGCCTTCATCACCCACCTGTCCTGTATGTAGATCAATTGTCTTACCCACATTATCCTTAAAAAATTTCAGTTGTGTTCTTTGGCCCACAGCTGCAATCTGATCATTGACATCTGTTTCAGAAAAGTTGTTTGGTTCATTTCCATTGTCGATGCTGCTTTCATCGATAGCCATCAGGACAAGATAATCTTCATAAACCGGGCTGAGATCCTCATCTTCCGAACCCGTCATACAGGATCCCAATAAAATGAAAATCAAAAAAATGTAACTGCTTAATTTCTTTCTCATGGCTATTTGGTTTGTAATTATCTCGGGAGAGAAACTATACCAAATTTTATGCCAATTAGTTAGTGTAATTCAATTAAAGTAATACTTTAATTAAGGTTGGTGTTTGGCAAGGTACTCAGTGGGTGACAAACCCATGGAAGACTTGAATTGTCTGTTAAAATTAGACAGGTTGTTAAACCCTGATTCATAGCCTATTTCCGAAATATTCATCTTCTCTTCCAAAAGCAACTTACAGGCATACCCTATTCTGATTTCATTTAGGAATTTGGAATAGTTCTTCTTGGTATTTTTCTTAAAAAACCTGCAAAATGCCGTTGGATTGAGATTGGCGAGGTCCGCCACCTCTTCCAACGTGATGTTTCTATGAAAATTGTTGAAGGTAAATGAATACACTTTATCGATCCTGCTATCACCGTTTTTTTCCTTTGGATGTTGGAAACCCTTTGAAGACAAATACCTAAAATCGGTTTCTTCAGAAAGCTCTTGAAGCAGTTGCATCAATCCCACCCACCTTTGGAAACCTTCCGCATGATGAATGGCGAGCATTTTCTCTTTGGCTGATTCCTTCAGAGTTCCTGTGAAGAGTATTCCTTGTGAAGCCCTTTCAAAGAGTGATTTTATTTGGATCATTTCAGGAATATCCAGTGAACCTTCTCCGGCAAAATCCTTTCTGAAATGCAGCGTGATGGATTCTGCAGTCAGGCCACTTTCTTTCTCAAAATACGGCTTGTCATTTTGCCACATGTGGGGCACATTCTCTCCTATCAAAACCAATTCTCCTTCAGAAAAGGGAAGAATACTGTCGCCTACAAAGCGCGTCCCCGTGCTCTTGACCATACATACCAATTCCAGCTCGGGATGGTAATGCCAGATATTGAGAAAATGCGGGTAGTTGTGGATGGCAGAGATAAAGGATTTGTCAAAAGGCTTCCTTCGCTCAAGTAATTTTGCTTTCATGTTGAATTTTGGGGTTCTTACGAAGATTTAAATTCCACATTAATCAATTTGCAATCTTACTGTTTTTTTGCTTATTCTGACTGTATTTTGTTCAAAATATCGATATTTTGATATGTTTTGGATATAATTAACTAATACCTATAACTGCATTTTAATAACTGATGCCAGTTGATACGAAAAACCTAACCCATATCACCTGTTGCTTTCTATTTTAAAATAGTTGCCCTTCCGAAAGATGACTTCAATTATTTACATTTTGAGCTTGAAGAAAAAGGAGAATCACAACCCACCAACTTCAAAATAGCCTCTCCCCCACCCCACCACAGGTTACTTATTTCGAATCACATTCTTATATTTAGCTCATGAAAAACATCATTATCACCGGTGGGGCAAGTGGAATAGGCTTGGCTATCACCCAGCTTTTTGCTTCAAAAGGAAACAACGTGTATTTCCTTGATTATAATGAACCCTTGGGAAATGAAGTTGAAAAAGAACTTCTTGAAAAAGGCCATAAAATTACTTTCCTCCAAGCCGATGTTTCAAAATTAGAGGAGGTCAAAAAGACTTTCGAAAGATTGCCTGAAAAAATCGACGTGTTGGTCAACAACGCAGGAATCTCTCATATTGGAAACTTGGAAAATACAAGTGAAGAAGATTTTGAAAAGGTATTTCAAGTCAATGCAAAAGGTGTATTCACCTGTAGTCAGGCTGCCATTCCCAAACTCAAAGCAAATGGAGGCGGCTGTATCATCAACATGTGTTCTGTCGCAGCAATCATAGGTATTCCGGATCGATTTGCGTATTCCATGACCAAAGGCGCGGTATATTCCATGACACTTTCTATCGCACGGGATTATGTGAGTCACAATATCCGATGCAATTCCATCTCTCCCGGTCGGGTTCATACACCCTTCGTAGATGGTTTTTTGGCAAAAAACTACCCGGGACAGGAAAAAGAAATGTTTGCCAAATTGGCCGCCACCCAACCAATAGGCAGGATGGGAACTCCCGAAGAGATCGCAGGCTTGGTCTACTACTTAGGTTCGGATGAAGCATCCTTCATCACAGGAAGCAATTTCAATATCGACGGTGGTTTTATGGGATTGAAGGTTTAAATAGAAAATTGGTATCCGCTTCTTTGACAGTATGCCAATATTCTTTTACAAACGGGTTGGAAGACGGAAGTCGGAAGACCCCCGCCTGCCGTCGGGCAGGGATGTACCGGACATTTTGGTTTCCATCCATGATTTATATCTGTTAATAAATATACTGCCATCATTGCGCATATACTTAATCCTAAAAAAACGAAATAACTAAAATCAAATCTTTTCCAACGTTTCTTTTGTCAAGTCACTTTTTGCATCTCCTGTATTCAAAGTAGCGGCAGGTTCAAAGAGCATCATAGATACTTCTTCCTCTGCTACAGGCCGGTGTTCAACCCCTTTGGGAACAACCAAAAATTCTCCTTCCTGAAGGAAAATAACTTTGTCCCTAAGTTCCATTCTGAAACTACCTGAGACGACAAAAAACAGTTCGTCTTCGTGGTCATGTTTGTGCCAGACAAACTCTCCTTTGAATTTGACGAGCTTGACCTGCTGCCCATTGAGTTCACCGGCAATCCTTGGATTCCAATAATCCTGAAAGAGAGAAAATTTTTCTGAGAGATTGACTTTTTGCATGGAATCAGAATTTTGGTTTTGGAAATAATTATTGAGTAACAAGGAATTTTTCCATTGAAGCAATGATACGAATTTGGTTTATTTTTTCTTATCCCATTTTTTGACATAACCGGTTGCACTATTGCTGTTTGTGGACCAAACCATTTTTTGGTATATTCAAAATTACAACTTGCGCAAACCCAAACCCAATGAACCGCCGAAACTTTGTAGGAATGTTGCCCGGATTGGCTGTACTGTTTTCCAGCCAAAAACTTTTGTTGGAAAGGGAAGAAAACCTACCTATTTCTGCCAATGAATACAATTGGATCACTTTTTACAACCGTGAAGGTAGAGAATGGGGAAAGGATTGGGATGCTTGTTTGGCAGAATTTGCCAAAACCAAAATTCCGGCATTTGAGCCTTCCATCAGTGATGCCGCCCATCTCCAGGAATTGATTCCATTTTTGGAAAAATACCGGATTAAGCTGCCATCCATCTATGTCGGCAGCCTGATGCATGAAGAAGATCTCGCCCAAAGATCAACTGCGCAAATTCTAGAAATAGCCCAAAAGGCCAAGCCATTGGGTACCAAAATCATCGTGACCAATCCCAACCCGATAAGTTGGGGAAGCGGACAACTCAAAAATGACAGCCAACTCCTATGTCAAAGTAGCCATTTGGATAAGCTTGGAAAATCCCTCAAGAATATGGGGATCAAGTTGGCCTACCATACCCATGATGTCGAGTTGCAGGCCGGAGCAAGGGAATTTCACCATGTACTCCAAAATACTTCACCCGAAAACCTAGGCTTTTGCATGGATGTTCATTGGATCTATCGGGGCTCGGGAAATTCACAGGTTGCGGTTTTTGATACGCTCAAAATGTACGGTAACAGAATTGTATCTTTTCACCTCAGACAATCCCAAAACGGAATCTGGACTGACACTTTTCAACCCGAAGGTGATATAGATTATGTCAGGTTTGCGCAGGAAGTCAAGAAAATGGGAATCAATGCCCATTTGGTGATCGAGCAATGTCTGGAAGAAAATACCGTCCAAAACAACAGCGTTGTCGAGGCGCACAAAATCAATTACGCAGCAATCAACAAACTCTTTAACAGCTAAAACATGGTAAACATTTGTATTCTCGGAGGAGGTTTTATCGGTCGCTTTTATGCAGATTCTCTGATAGGAAGAAGGGGAAAAGACCAGGTAAAAGTCGTTTATGCACGAAAGGAAGAAACTGCATTGAGATTTGCCAAGGACTATAATGTCCCCCATACTACCACCGATATGGAGGCAGCTATTACCCATCCTGAAACCGATATTGTCGTCATCGCCCTGCCAAACTATGTCCACGAAGAAGCGGTCATGCTTTGTGTCAAACACAAAAAACCGGTGCTTTGTACCAAACCCTTGGGAAGAAATGCCGAGGAGGCACTCCGGATGACTTTGGCATGTGAGGAAGCAGGGGTCTTTGGAGGTTACTTAGAAGACCTTTGTTACACACCCAAATTTCTCAAGTCTGTCAAAAGCGTGGAATCGGGGGCAATAGGCAGAGTGCTTTGGGCCAAGTCAAGGGAAACTCACCCCGGCCCACATTCAGACTGGTTTTGGGATATCGAAAAAGCCGGTGGAGGTGCCATTCTCGATTTGGGATGTCACTGTGTGGAGATTTCAAGGAATTTTATCGGAAAAGCTGTTTTGCCTGTGGAAGTAATGTGTTGGGCAGATACCCAAGTCAAACCCATTGATGCAGAGGACCACGCCATCGGTCTGGTCAAATATGAAAATGGGGCGATTGGCCAATTTGAAGTTTCATGGACATTTCGAGGAGGAATGGATTTGCGGGATGAAGTGATGGGAACGGAAGGCACGATTTGGATCAATTCCTTCTTGAGGACAGGATTTGAGATGTTCACTAGTGGTGCGGGAAATGATTATGTAGCAGAAAAGGCAGAATCGTCTTCAGGATGGCAGTTTCCGGTTGGTGACGAAGCCCACGAATTAGGCTATCCCAATATGTTCAACGACATGTTTGACGCATTCGAAAAAGGGGTCCAACCGCGTGAAACTTTTTACGACGGCTACGTGGTCAATGCCATCATTGATGCTGCGTACAAGTCAGCCAAAACAAAACTTTGGGAACCGGTCCAACTTCCTGTTTGGAGGGGAAAAAGAGGCTTGATCAAACCTTCCGTATACCAGGAGCATGATGCCCTTCATTGGTTTATCAAAGAAGAAATCCTTCCCAATGGGGACAGAAAGCTGATATTGAAGAATAAAGAAACCGGGGAGATTGTGATGAGGTGACAATTTGGTTAATTGGTTATTTGGTTAATTGTTGAAGGTCCCTGAGCTTGTCGAAGGGTTGGTTATTTGGTTAATGGTTATTTGGTTATTTGATTTAGGTAACTGATCGTGTCGATGGGTAGGTTTATTGGTTATTGGGTTATTTGAATAATCTACGCATGTAGGAATTAAAGTCATTAGAAAAATCAATTTAGATAGAAATAAAAATGGGAAATCAACGCAGGGATTTTTTGAAAAAGGTCGGCGGGTCTTTGGCCTTAGCAGGATTGGGTACGGGATTACAAAATGAGGCGAATGCCAAATCAATTGAGCTAAGATCCAATATGAAAGTCAGTGCCAATGATAAAATCAGGATCGGTTTGATCGGTGCAGGCATCATCGGCCACTATGACACGGATACGGCACTTTTGGTGGATGGGGTCGAATTGATCGGTGCATGCGATTTGTATACAGGCAGACTGGAATACGCCAAAGAAAAATGGGGGAAGGATTTCTATACCACAAGGGATTATAGGGAATTATTGGCAAGGCCTGAAATTGATGCGGTCTTGATATGCACCCCGGACCATTGGCACGAGCGTATGGCTGTAGATGCCATGAAAGCTGGGAAGCATGTCTATTGCGAGAAACCCATGATCCAACAAATCACCCAGGGACATGCCATCATCGATACCCAAAAAGCAACCGGAAAAGTGTTTCAGGTAGGGAGCCAAAGGGCAAGTTCTGTGGCCATTTTGGAAGCAAGAAAAATCCTTCAAAGCGGGATGATCGGTGAACTTACCTATGTCCAGGCTTTCTGCGACCGCTCGGATGCACGTGGCGCGTGGCAATACTCCATTCCCACCGACGCCTCCCCTGCTACTGTAGATTTTGATACCTTTTTGGGCCAAGCCCCCAAAACTGATTTTGATGCCAAGCGATTCTTCAGATGGAGAAATTACAAGGACTATGGGACAGGCGCTGCAGGTGACCTGATTGTGCATTTGCTGACAAGCATCCATACCATCACTGATTCTTATGGTCCAAATAAAATCTACAGCATCGGGGAATTGAAATATTGGAAAGATGGCAGAGATGCCTATGACATCCTCAATGCCCTAATGGATTATCCTAAAAATGAGAAACATGGGTCATTTCAGGTTTATACCAGAGTGAACCTTGCAGACGGTGAAGGCAAAGGGGGATTTGGACTCAAAGTGTATGGCACTGAAGGTGTCATTGATATTGGATGGAATGACTTTAAAGTCAGTACGATCAAAAGACATGCAGAACCGGGATTTGGAGGTTATGATTCCTTTAACAGCTTTTCAGCCAAACAAAAAGCGGATTTCAAAAAGTTGTACAAAGAGACCTATGGCAATGGGGAGGGAGGTTATGAAATGGGAAAAGAAGTGAATTTCAACGCTCCAAAAGGTTATGACGACCGATTAGACCATCTGATATCATTTTTCAACGGAATCCGATCAGGAACTCCCATCTTGGAGGATGCCTCCTTCGGATTACGGGCGGCAGCCCCTTCCCTTGCCTGCAACCTGAGTATCGATTTGCAAAAACCAATCCTTTGGGATCCTGTTGCGATGAAAATGGGTTGAAATTTGACTAGTGAAATATTGACGAAGACTTGGAGAATTTTAGATCTCATTTTTTTGGTTAGAAAAGGGAATTTAGAATAATGGTTCTGATTACCCTCTCCTTTACTTGCCGCCTATTTCTTAAAAACCGTCTCTGTAACGTCGTTTTCTACCGGTTCCAGACTGTTAAGGTAAATATAAAGTGCCTCAAGGTCCGGGTCAGTCATCCTTGAAAACGGACCCCAATGCATGGGAGAAATCTTGATGATCCTTCCCTGTCTAAATCGTGTCTTCCATTCCTCCACTGTTTTGAATTTGGAAAGTGCACTGTTTGGGTGGGGAGTGATATTGGGACTTCTGGTCCATAATTCGGGATCTTCACCAATGTATTTATGAAATTCAGGAAAAGGTTCGAATTCAAACCCACCGGAATATTCAGGACTCAACGCTTCAAATGTCATTGGGTCCCGTCTTGTATGGCATCCCACGCAGTTGGCCACATATCGGGCAAGATATTCGCCCCTTTCCACTGTTGCGGCCATAGGCGGCGCATAGGAAGGCGGTGTAGGATTTTCAACCGGATGAAAGGAGGATGCAAAAACCTTGATTGCCTTGCCCATAAAAGACCATTCAGACTCTTGAACCTGATTTTCCGCAGGTTCCATGCTCCGCAGATAAGATACAACTGCGACAAGGTCCTCATCAGCCATGTTCCAAAATGGCATCAATATCGAAAGGGAGGCCGTCCCGTCAGGCTTTACCACATGACGCATCATCCTAAAAAGTTGGCCATCATTATACCTACCTATTCCTGTATTGGGATCAGGAGTCAAATTGGGAATATACAAAGTCCCAAGTGGCCCCAACGGGAAAGGGGCGCCACCTTTGAGCGGTATCTCTTTTCCCTGATCCGCGGATACCATGTCTTCAAAGCTCGACACATGGCAGTTGGAACAATGGGCCGGACCGTGAACAAGGTATTTTCCTCTTGCAATCACCGTGGAGTCGCTGCTGACCTGAAGTTCGGGATAGGGAATATCGTAGATTTTGTTCCAAGAAAGCAGTACGTAAGAGACAAAAGCTCCTGCCACAACAAAGAGAACTGTCAGAATACCGAGCAAAATCTTCTTGATCATATCGAAGTCATGGTTTAGGGGTAAGTACTGGGAGAATTTACTGGATTATTTGTTTGATATCAAACGCCTTTGGACGAAATGCATCATATTCTGTCCCAAAGTGCCTAAAAACTTTCCCTTTGACCGGGAGGTTATAAGAATTGTAAAGTATTTGAAAAAGAGATAGTTGTATAAAATCAAAACTCAACATTTACAGCGTAAAGCTTTTTTTAAAGAACCATGTTCAAACCTGATTATAAGCTAGAGATTAAAACTTGGGAACAGGGTTTTTACAAATCAATGAGTATTGAAGTTGAAGGGCTATTTTGGGTTTTTTGCCTTTGAGTGGTTGATATAATTCAGCCTCATCCCAAGGCCAATACCAACATGCCACTTGCCATCTTCCACAGCAGTTTTGGAATTGTAAAATAAGGGGATCTGAACAGCAAAAAGCTTATAGCTGTAGGTAAATCCAATCCCCAATGTGGGTGTAACAAAAGCATTTTTGGGGGTGGAATTGTCTTTCTTATAGCGTAATGAAGGCAGTGCACTTAGGATAAACCTTGAATCCCCTCGCGTCATGTTGATATTTGGTCCCGTAAAATTGGTATAACCTCCCCCATCGACAAATCCTGCCACAATGATGCCATCATAGGCGGCCACTTGAATGCCGCTTTTGGTTTCTTTTTGAGATTTTTCTTCAGTTTGAGCCTCATTTTTTGTCCAAAAAAACAATAAAAAGGCAGCGCATAAAAGGAGTCGAAATTTCATGAAATAAGATTAAGGTGAACGCTACCGATTTTGACTTTCTGATTCAGAAATATAAAAAAATTCAGCCACTCAACGAACACACCGGCCATACGTCGAGAAAATTATATACCACTGAAGGTTGCGGAAAAAAAGAGAAAAAGATGCAAGAAATAAGAACCAAGAAGCCAGGTTCATTGCGCCCCTTTGCAGAACCTTAGCGCTCATTGCGGTTAAGATTATGGAATATTTTTGACACAAACATTGGCGGCGGCGGCAGACGACGCAGTGGTCAAATATGGGTAGCCCCGAGTAAGGAACGCCACTCGGGATAGGAAACGAAACCCACGATTCCGGTTTTTAGCCTAGTGTAATCAAATAGAGAAATTGGGATTTAGCCAAAAACAGGGAAGGTCAATTCATGAAATCAAATTCTATCCCACCATTCACTGATTTATTCAACCTGGCGGCAGGCAGGCCTTCAGGGTTGACCATAAATCAATCGCTTTTATTTTATATAAATATGCCAACTCTTTGGGTTATTATCTCATCGTTCATTTTTCTTATCCCCGGGTTGAAACCAGAGCTATTCAAGGTTGAACCTCTTTGGGGGTTTTTCTCAACCTATTCAATTCTTCAGTGCTCTCTGCGTAAGTGGTAAAAAATCTTCAAACCGATTTTGCGTTTCCTTCTTTTCCTTGCCGGTAAAAAACCTACCGCAGATTCAATCAAGAAGAGAAAAAATAAAATTTCTTCCTTCGAATTCAACAAAATAAAATTGCTATAACCCCTCAAAAATCATTTAATTTTAACGCGCCATAAGTTATATTTATATAGGAAACAGATTACAAGCAAATAAATTGTCATTATAAAAAACCAAAAACCTACATTATGAAAACCCGAATTTTAAAATCATTTACCCTTTTGATGGTCCTAGCTGGAGCACTTGCTGCTTGCTCGCCATCTACCAAAATATTGGGTTCTTGGAAAAGCCCTGATGCAGAAACTGCCGGCTATTCCAACCTTTTTGTTGCTGCATTGATCGGAGACAACTATGTTACCAAAAAAACCATCGAAGATGATATTGATGAGCTATTGATCCAAAAAGGCGTTCAGGCAATCAGTAACCTAGAGCTTGTAAAACCGGGACTCGTATTTACTGAACAGAACAGAGATCAAGTCGTCCAAGAAATCAAAAAAAGCGGAAGAGACGGTATCATGACGATTGCCATCATCGATCAGACCAATGAGACCCGATATGTCCCGGGCACTACCTCCTACAGTCCGATGTATTATGGGGGCGGTTATGGAAGATTTGGAGGCTATTATGG
Organism: Cognataquiflexum rubidum; assembly: GCF_022538115.1. GTDB lineage: Bacteria > Bacteroidota > Bacteroidia > Cytophagales > Cyclobacteriaceae > Cognataquiflexum > Cognataquiflexum rubidum. Next base: position 289,949 of record NZ_JAKZAL010000004.1, read on the forward strand.
GATGTACGGACCTACCAGTTATTCTCCCGGCTATTATGCCACAGACAAAAACTTTTACATTGAAATCAACCTTTATGATTTAGGAACCCAAGCTTTGGTGTGGTCTGCCCAATCTGAAACAACCAATCCTGCAAGTATTGACAAAGCTGCCCAAGAATTTGCTTATGTAGTAGTAGATAAAATGATTAAAGATGGAATTATCGTTCCAAAGACCAAAGAGAAGAAATAACCCTTCTTCTAAAGAACAAAAAGGGCTTGCTCCAAAATTATGGAGCAAGCCCTTTTTTCATTCAAACCATACATTTCTGCTCAAAAGCCCACTTGGTTTTTACTATCAATAAAGCTCCAAAACCAAACTGCTAAAACCAGGCAGGGTGATTTTATTTCCGTCTTTTTTGGCCTCACCAAAGGAATAAATCACTGTTTGGAATTCTTCCGGGGCATCGATTTGAATAACAGCACCACTTAGATTGTGTACAACGAATACTTCTTGGTCATCATGTGTCCTAAAGAAAGCCATCAAAGGAGAAGGAAGTTCGCCTTCGTACAACTCCAGACTTCCCAAAGCCAAAGCCCTGTTGCTGTTGCGGAGTTGGATGATTTCCTTATAGTGGTTGAAATAACTCGTGCTCATTGACTTTTGAATCGCAAGCGGTGTCACCACATCATCTTTCGAATAAGTCGGCACCATCCATGATGTCCGTCCCTTATCATTGGCTTTCATGTCCCACAGAAAAGGTTCTCTGATATTCTCATCGGGCTTTTTGCCCAGCATACCGATTTCTTCTCCATAGTATAAATAGGGTGCACCCGGCATGGTCATAAGGATATTGATGGCCTGCTTCAACTTCCTTGGATTTTCATCCAACGAATTGAGCAACCTTGGTTGGTCATGATTGGAGGAAAAAGTCGCGTCGATAAATTCTTCCGTAATCCCGTTGTAAAAGTCCAAAACCTCTTTTTGCTTTTTGGCAAGCAACATTCCATCTTCTTTTTTGTAAGATTCAATCAAGGTATAATGGAAATCGAAGTTGAACAAAGCAGGCAATCCGGGCAAATAAGGAGCGACTATTTCCTTTTTGTCATAAACCTCCCCGACCAGGTAAACATCCGACTTGATGGCCGTCATTTTATCCCTGAATTCCTTCCAAAAAGCATGGTTGTCCGAAGGCCTGTCATCCGGAAAGATATGCTTGGCAGCATCCAGTCTAAACCCGTCCACTCCTACTTCTTCCAGCCAAAACCTCCCGATTTCATATATTTCTTCCCGGACTTTTGGATTGTCAAAATTAAGGTCAGGCATACCTCCATAAAAAAATCCATAATAATAATCCTCTCCCATACCAGGGTCATGCCATTGCTTGACGTTGTCACTGTCCAAAGTGATGGTTTTCTTGTTGATATAATCTGCAATGGTATCCTTTTGCGCCCACACGTAGTAATCGCGGAAGGGATTGTCTCTCCCTTTTTGGGATTCCAAAAACCACGGGTGCTTGTTGCTTGTGTGGTTGATGATCATATCAATCACCACTTTGATGTCATTCTTGTGGGCTTCATCCAAAAACGCCTTAAAATCCTCCATTGTCCCATAATCCGGGTGGATGCTTTTGTAATCTGTTACATCATATTTATGATAACTCGGAGAGGCCATGATGGGCATAAACCAAATGGCATTTGCACCCAATTCCTTGACATGGTCCAATTTCTTCTTTACACCATTGATATCCCCTATTCCATCTCCGTTTGAATCATAAAACGACTGGATAAATATCTCATAAGTAATCCCCGACTTAGGCCAGTGGTTTTCAATTTTCTTTTCTTTCCTGCCCAAGCAGGATGAAGCTGCTAATGTCAAAATCAATAGAACGACTTGGATTGAATTTATTTTCATAGGGTAATCTTTAAAATAGAAAAAGTCACCTACAGTGACTTTTTCAAGGTTTTTAATATATAGAGTTAGTTTCTGTTGATAGCATTGAGCATTTCAAAAGCAAGTTCCAATCTTTTCATGAATGTTTCTTCCCCTTTTCTCAACCAGACTCTTGGATCATAGTATTTCTTGTTTGGACTGTCAGGTCCTTCAGGATTACCTAATTGCGACTGGAGATATCCTTCATTTCCTTTGTAGTAATTTTTGATGCCTTCCCAGAATGCCCACTGCTGATCTGTGTCAATGTTCATTTTGACAGAACCGTAGCTGTTGGCTTCTCTGATTTCGGCTTCTGTTGAACCTGAACCTCCATGGAAAACAAAAAACAACGGCTTACCTGTTGTTCCGTATTTTTTATTGATATAATCCTGGGAATTTTTCAAAATGACAGGCTTCAAAGAGACATTTCCCGGCTTATATACACCGTGAACATTGCCGAATGCCGCTGCAATCGTAAACAAATCATCCACTTCTTTGAGGTGCTCGTAAGCATACGCAACTTCTTCAGGTTGGGTATACAATTTAGAGCTGTCCACGTCTGAGTTGTCGACGCCGTCTTCTTCACCACCGGTCACACCCAATTCAATCTCAATTCCCATTTCAAGCTTTTTAAATTTCTTGAAATATTCCACAGAAATTTCAATGTTTTCTTTGACAGGCTCCTCGGATAAATCCAACATATGAGAGCTATATAGAGGCTTTTTGTAAGCTGCATAATAAGCTTTTCCCTCTTCCAAAAGACCATCAATCCAAGGAAGCAATTTCTTGGCACAATGGTCGGTGTGCAATACAACAGGAACACCATAAGCTTCAGCCATTCTGTGCACATGCAATGCACCTGAAATGGAACCTTGAATCGCTCCGATCTGGTTTTGATTTCCTAATCCTTTTCCGGCAAAAAACTGACCGCCTCCATTTGAAAATTGTATGATTACGGGAGAATTGACTTTTTTAGCCGTTTCAATGACCGCATTTACTGTGCTGGTGTTGATGACATTGACCGCAGGCATTGCAAATTCACTTTCTTTTGCATACGACAATAGGTCCTTGAGTTCTTCTCCGTACTTGACTCCTGGTTTGAATTTCATGTTGATTTAAAATAGGTTGATTATTTCTTTATAAACCGCTTTCTAAAAACTTGACGGTTATCACTGATTTCAAAGATATAAATACCTGCTGTAAAATCTTGTATGTCTACCTGCAAATTCTCATCCTGACCCAAATTTTCATCCTCTTGCAAGACTTTTCCGGTCACATCCATTATCCTGAAATTTACCTTGTTCATAGATGCGGGAATTACGACAGTCAACCTGTCTGATGCAGGAACCGGATAAATTTTAAACTCTGAAGGATTTCCGATCTCCGGGTTGATGGATAGAATCGGATCCTGTAAAATCTCTCCTTCAGGCAGAGGAAGCTTTTTGTTGGTGAACATTAAGAACTCATTCGCCCTTATTCTGAAAGTCCTTGAAGTTCCGGTTAGGACGATTTCTTCCTCTGTGAAGAAATTATACCAGGTGCCCGTCGATGGGAATGTGATGGTAGCATTGTTTATATCAGTCAACCCAAAGTTTCCATAGAGCACCATTCTAAAATCCCCATCTGTCAATTTGATACTTTTCAAAGGCTGTGTCAGCTCTAAAGTTGCATTTTGGGGTTTGTTAAAGGCATTGTTTGTACTTTTCAGCTCCATCATTGCCTTGTACATATTGAGGAGGCGCTGTCTTTCCGGATCGTCTAAGTATTGCCATTTAGTCGGTTTGATGCCCAATCTGTCGTTATTCAGTTCAACATCATAGCCAAATTCCTCAAATTGCCACATCATCTTTGGACCCGGAATGGAGAAGAAAAATGCAGCCATCAGTTGGTTTCTATTCACGGCATTGCTTAGTTGCCTGATATTCACTGGCGATGTCTGACCCCAGGTCAATGATTCCCACATGGTCCTTTCTTCATCATGACTTTCCATATACCCCACCAATGTATTGTTATTCCAGCCTCTTGTTTGGTAGTAGCCCCAATCAAAATTTCTTGAATTCCCTTTAGCAATATCCCTAAAGTCAAAATTCATATTTCCCCAAAACATCATTCCGTAGTTGGACAATTCTTTCTCTTCAGTATTGTCTGCAAAATGCTCCAAAATGACATACGCATCAGGGTGGTTTTTCTTGATCTGATCATAAATATTCTTCCAGATACTGATCCTTGAAGGATCATATTCCCCAAAGAAACTGACGTTGTCCCCTGAATTGACTTGGGTAAAACCTTTGCTCAGATCAAACCTGAAGCCATCCACTTTGTATTCTGTAAGCCAATAATTATTGACCGAATCCACAAAAGCTTTGGTATAAGGGCTTTCATGGTTAAAGTCATAACCTACATTGAAAGGATGCTTTGCCACCCTGTTGAGCCACGGGTTGTCCAAAGTAGGCGCGCCATAATCTCCATCATTGTATAGCCTTACAAAAGGACTCTGCCCGAAAGCATGGTTAAGAACCATATCCAATATGACAACCATTCCTCTTTTGTGGGCTTCGTCAATCAGTTCTTTCAAATGGTTCTTTGGACCATAAAATTTGTCTACCGCAAAAAAGAAAGAGGGATTATAACCCCAAGACAGGTTTCCTTCAAATTCTTTGATGGGCATCAATTCAAGGGCATTTATCCCCAAACTTGCCAAATAATCAAGTCTATCCACCACAGCTTTGAAAGTCCTTCTGTCATCAAAATCCCTGACCAAAAGTTCATAAACCACCAATTCTTCCATTGCCGGTTTTTCATAGTTCAGGTATTTCCATTGGTATTGGTCCTGAGCTGTCTGAAGAAAAGTGGCCTGGAATTCAGTTTTTCCTTTGGGATATGGTTTCAATCCGGGGTATCTGTTTTGGGCAATGATCTCATCGTCGAGAAATGGGTCCGAAACTTTATCTGCGTAAGGATCACCTATCCTAATATCTCCATCTACCAAATACTGGAAAATGTACTCTTGCTTCGGAACCAACCCTGTCAACCTGTACCAAAACAATTCTTTGTCAGGGGTTTGGTTCATCTGAAATTGTGGAAGTACCTCCCAATTGTTGAAATCTCCAATCAAGAAGACATTTTTCTTAAGCGGTGCTTCCAAAACCAAAATTGCCTCGGTATCCGAAATATAATTGATGCCTTTTTTAGCCCCTGCCGGAAGAGGCGCTTGTGGGCTCGGCCCCACTACAGTCAGGGTAATTTCAGAAGTATCCTCCTCCCCTGTTTTTGTAGCTTTGGCAACTACCTTGAATGCTCCCTCGGTAGTGGCCTGGAAAGTGTAAGTGAGATTCTCAGCAGCAGGTGCTGAAGCCACCGCTGTTCCGTTTATTTCTAAGCTTAAATCTGCTATGTCTGAGGCCGCAATCCTTATTTCCTGAGATTCTCCCAATTCCAATAATTTGGAGGAAGTCGGATTGGTAAAGGTAACTTCAAAGCCTTGACTGAGGTCAACAAAAAAATCCCCATTGGTATCGTTTTTTCCTTCCAACGAACCAGTGGCATTTCTAAATACCATTCCAAGTCTATATATCGTCTGACTGGCTGTAGGCTTGAAAAATTCGTTGGGAGTAAATTCCCATTCCCAAATATTGGGAGCAGTTTTGACCATTCTCGCATTTGGATCGGCAGTCCCCCAAGCAAAGGGCACAATGGCCCAAGTTGTCGAAGTCGGTCCTGCTACAACCGCACCAATATGGATATAGACAGGATCAATGTCCTTGAGTCCTGTGGTTCCTTTGGTGGCATCGTAAATGATTTTGATCTTTTGATCGGCACGGGGAAAAGTAGGTTGTGTGGTTACTTGGGAAAAACCATAGCTCAGGCTCAATAAAAAAAATATCGGGATTAGGATTTTAATTTTCATTGTATGAATTTAATCAAATTAGATTTTGGAAATAATAAATAAATAAAAAGGCTACCCTTAAAGTAGCCTTTTTATAAAGAGGAAATTTCTATTACTCTTTAATAAATATATATCTTCCATCAAGGGAGTTGAACCACATTTTGTATTTGCCGGCTTCAATTGGAATGTTGCTAGAACTTCCTAATTCTGCTTTTCCGGATATTGGAGTCAATGCACCCCAGTTAATTGTCCAAGCATTATTCGCTCTAAATTTGATTTCACCAGTTGTTACAGTGGCAGTAGTATACCAAAGATGCTTGTCAAAATTAATGTTCGTCATTGCAGTACTGTTATCCCAACCTCCGGCAGTTGAACTTCCGATAATTCCAACAGTTGGGTAGTACACATCAGCAGCACCGGTAAAAGGAACCAAAGTATAGGTTTTTGTAGCAAGGTTCATGGTAAATACATAATGTCCAGCAGTTGAAATTGCCCAAGCCGCAGGATCTGTGCCACCACTCGAGTCGGCAATACCTGTATCACCATTTTTACCCCATTGTGGCTGCCATTGACCTAATTTCTCTAGGACTTTAAATTCACCCACGGCAAAAAAGCCTGTGTATACATAAAGATCTTTATTGACAGGATCACGGAACAATGGAGGGTTGTTGTTATCGTTATTCCATGACGGAGGTGCCGCGTTTCCTACAATAAATAAATTTTTAAGAACTACCGCATCTTTGTAAGGAGTTACTGATAGTGTGGTAGCACCACCTACCAGAGGACTTAAACTCCTATCGATCGTTGTTTTGAAACGGAAATCAACATTTCCGGCCACATCCGGAGCAAGTCCTTCGGTAATTAATAGTTTATTCATTTCACCAACTGCAACTTTTACTGTTGGTGTTGTGGAACTACCCAATGCAACCACTTTTGCAAAATTGGTACCGCCTTTAGCCATTTCAAGGGCGTAGGTGTAATTTCCCGGAACACCAAAATCAGGGATAGATGCCTGGAAAAATAGAGTGTCTGCTTTATCCGCTTCGGTGAGGACAATTTTTGAACCTGCTGCCGGACTAGTTAATGTAGATGGCGTTTGTGGGATAATTGCAGGATCATCTACAGGGCTGCAAGACCACAGGATTAAAGGGAGGATGAATGCAACCCAGACTAATTTTGATAATACTTTCATAAGGATTTGTTTTTGGTATTTACTGTTTCAAATTTGGATTAATTAAATTCAATTTTATAATCCTTAAATCATATTATGAGCATGATTACAGTTGAATGTAAAAACACCCTCAATGATTCAGTTATCAAATATTACACAATGAAAAATGGCAAAACAAACATTCGGTATTGATTTTTTTTTGAAATGATAGTGCAAACGTAACCGCAAACGATTGCACAATTTTTTCTTACTTTTATGAAAATTAAAAATTCTAAATTTTTAAAAGAAAAAATAAAAAAATTATCCCTTCCTGAAGGTACTTAATCACCCAAAAACTTATATATTTAAATTCTTAGAAAAATCTAATTTTCATGAAGCTAGGCCAAGCCACCATCAAAGACATTGCCAAAGAACTGAATGTATCTACCTCCACAGTTTCGAGAGCTTTGAAAGATTATCCGGGGATAAGTGATGAAACAAAAAGGAAGGTAAAGGAACTGGCTGACAAGTTGAATTATAGGCCAAATGCAGTAGCCTTAAGTCTCAGGAAAAGCAAGTCTTTTACCATTGGCGTCATTATTCCTGAAGTGGTTCATTTTTTCTTTTCAACCGTAATCAGCGGTGTGGAAGAGGTCGCTTTTGCCAACGGCTATAATGTCATTCTTTGTCAGACCAATGAAAAATTCAACAGAGAAAAAAGCAGTGTGGAAACAATGCTTTCCAATCAGATAGACGGAGTTTTAGTAAGCTTTTCGCGGGAAACAACCAACTTTGACCATTTCAAAAAAATGATAGAACTGGAGTTTCCCATCGTATTTTTTGACAGGATCCCGGATTTGGAAAACACCATCAATGTGACCGTCAATGACTACCAGGGAGCCTACAAAGCAGTAAAACACCTGATAGACCAAGGTTTCAAAAGAATTGTACACCTTTCAGGGCCTGATAACCTAACCATAAGCAAACAGCGGAAAGAAGGATATCTCGATGCATTGAAAGATTCGGGAATCAAGGTCAAACCTGAGTGGATTGTCGAGTGTCCTTACGGGACTGAAAAAGAAAGCATTCTGATCACAATTGAGTTGTTCAAAAATAAGGAAAACAGGCCTGATGCGATCTTTGCACACCATGATATCGTAGCAGCAGGTGCAATGATGGCACTAAAAGCCCTCAACCTCAGAATCCCGGAGGATGTCGGAGTAGTCGGATTTTCAAACTGGCAATTCTCTTCCATGATTGATCCACCTCTTTCCACAGTGGCACAACCTGGCTTTCAGATTGGCGAAACAGCCACAAAAATTCTGCTTGACCTGATAAACAAAAAAACCAATATGGATTCTTCTCCTCTAAACATAGTCTTGGATACAGAATTATTGATCAGGAAATCATCTGTTAAAGTCTGATTTTTTTCAATTCTCGGTTTTTTTTTGTGCAATCGTTTGAACATGTCAAAAAAATCAAAATAGGGCTTTTTTTGAATTCCTGCATGGTTTATTTGGATTGTGGGGATAAGCAAAAAATTTTATCCTTTCACTTTATATCATAAATTAGTCCCCCGACTTCATTTCACTTGGATCAAAATCTCAGGCAATCAACATTAATACGAAATTCAAAAATGCCTTCAGCCACCAAAATTTCCAATTCCTCCCAAAATCAGGCCATAGGAAACGTTCTTTCATGGAATAAAAAATCAGATGGAATCTATGGGAATACCGCCAATTCAAACTTTGAAATCACTGTATACAAAGAGGATACTATCAGGGTTCAGGTCAGCAGACAATCCAAATTTTCACCTAACCCATACAGTGTAATTTCCAGTCCTGAAGAAAGACAGACGGAAATAGTGGAGGAAAATGGAAAAATATGGATCAAAACATCCAAAATCCATGTTTCCGTAAACCTACATCCATTTTTCCTGACCTTCCTGACTCCTTCAGGTGAGGTCATCAACCAAGACGATCCTGCATTTGCTGTATCTTGGCTGGGTACCGAAGTGAGCAATTATAAGAAAGTACAGCCCAAAGAAAGGTTCGTTGGCTTAGGCGAAAAAACCGGACATCTTGATCGGTCCGGCAGGGCATTTACCAATTGGAATACCGATTATTTTGCCTACGGAATCGGGGATGACCCCTTATACATGAGCATTCCTTTTTACATCGGTATACATAGTGGCCTGACTTACGGAATATTCTTTGACAACACGCACAAGTCTGTCTTCAACTTTGGGGCATCCAACAACCGATTTATCTATTACTCGGCGGATGACGGGGATATGGATTATTATTTTTTCCATGATGATTCGGTCTCAAAAATCATCGGTTCCTACACAGAATTGACCGGAAAAATGGAAATGCCACCTTTGTGGTCTTTGGGTTTTCAGCAATGTCGGTATTCCTATTACCCGGATTCTGAAGTTTTGACTTTGGCCAAGACTTTTAGGGATAAAGACATGCCTGCAGATGTCATTTACCTTGATATCCACCACATGGAAAAATATAAGGTCTTCACTTTTGACAATGAAAAATTTTCAGACCCAAAATCCATGATCAAAGCCCTCAAAGAAAAAGGGTTTAAGGTTGTCGTCATTATGGATCCGGGGATTAAATCACAAAAAGGATATTTCCCATATGATGAAGGCCTGGAAAAGGATTTGTTTGTAAAATATCCCGACAATGAAGTTTATGAGGGACAGGTTTGGCCGGGTTGGTGTGCCTTCCCTGATTTTACCAAAGCTGAAACAAGGCAATGGTGGGCTGAAAAAATGGCTTTTTATGAAGAAGCCGGCGTCGATGGCTATTGGACAGACATGAATGAACCCGCTTCTTGGGGTCAGTTTACACCCAATCTGATCAATTTTGATTTCGAAGGCGAAAATGTAAGCCATAGAAAAGCAAGAAATATTTATGGGTTCCAAATGGCCCGAAGTGCCAAAGAAGGATGTGAATTGCAAAGACCCGAGGAAAGACCTTTTGTATTGACAAGATCCGGTTTTTCTGGAATCCAACGCTACGCAGCTGCTTGGACAGGCGATAATGTTGCCAGCGAAGAACACATGATGGCAGGTATCAGGTTGGTCAACAGCCTTGGACTGAGTGGTGTTGCCTATTCAGGATATGATGTTGGCGGTTTTGCCGGTGAATCCACCAAATCCCTTTTTGCAAGGTGGATGACCATTGCCACCTTTGCGCCATTATACAGGGCTCATTCCATGATCAACAGCAATGATGCCGAACCTTGGGCCTTTGGGGAAGAAGTGGAGGAGATTTCCAGAAACTACATGAAACTGCGCTACAGGATGCTTCCTACCATTTACAGCAGTTTTTACAAAAGTACCCAAACAGGACTTCCCATAGCCAAAAGCCTTGCTGTAGAATATCCACATGACAAGTACATTTTTGAAAGTGCATTTGAAAACCAATACCTTTTTTGTGATAGCCTTTTGATCGCTCCGGTAGAAAGTTACAAGGAGATTACCAAGGTTTATCTTCCTGAAGGGGATTGGTATTATTTGTTTGACAATCAAAAGTATAAAGGCAATCAGATTATTTACAAAGACTGTCCTTTGAATTACCTTCCTGTCTTTGTTAAAGCAGGTGCTGTTTTGGCATTCCAATCAGATGTGTCCCATACGGGTCAGGCCCATGATGGGATCCTCAGTATCCATGTGTATGCAGGAAACAAGGCTTCCACCTACTTACATTATGAAGATGACGGCATCAGTCCTGATTATAAAAAAGGGGATTTCCTCAAGCGCGAAATCACTTGGGATACGCAAGCGGGGAATCTTTCATTTGCAAACTCGGAGGGTAACTTCGAAAGTAAGTTCAAAAAAATTAAGGTTTATTTTCATGGATTGAAGATTAAGTCTGTCAATATCAACGGAAAAGTAGAACAAGTAGAAAAGTCAGATTTTTCCTTCTTGGAAAAACTGACCGAATTCGATCCATTACCGGAAAACAGTCACCCGTATCTTGAAATCACCGATGTTTCAACTGTAACTTTTGAAAACATTACCGAAGCTTTTGAAATAGTAATTTGATAATCGCTTCACAGTCACAATAAATTCTAAGATTTCAACCCAAAATAATGCAAGCAATAGATAAAAAGCCAAGGCTCAGTTTTTGGCAGATCTGGAACATGAGTTTCGGGTTTTTGGGGATCCAATTTGGATTTGCCCTACAGGGGGGATTTATGTCACGGATTTTCCAAACCTTAGGCGCAGAAAAAGATGCCATTCCCATGTTGTGGATAGCTGCACCGCTCACAGGCTTGCTTGTGCAACCCATTGTCGGGTACCTGAGCGATAGAACTTGGCACCCACGGTTTGGTAGAAGGAAACCATTCTTTCTCATTGGAGCGGTTTTAAGTACCATCGCCCTGTTTTTTGCCCCCTATTCTTCAGCATTATGGATGGCGGCAGGTGCGCTGTGGATTCTTGACGCTTCTATCAATATCAGTATGGAGCCTTTCAGGGCTTTGGTAGCAGACAAGCTTCCTGATAGTCAGCGCTCTTATGGATTTGTGGTACAGACGCTGATTATTGGCATTGGAACTTGGGTGGCGAGTAACCTTCCTTGGTTTATGACACAGATTGGGGTTCCGAATACTGCCGAACCCGGCGTGGTCCCTGATTCTGTCAAATTTGCCTTCGCTATTGGCGCGGTGGTCCTTTTTGGTTCCATATTATATACCATCCTGACAACGGATGAATATCCCCCTGAAGACCTTGAAGCCCTCAAAAAAGAAAATGAAGAGAGTAAGGGTTTTTTGAATGGGTTTAAAGAGATCTTTAAAAACATTTCAGGAATGCCTAAAGTCATGAAGCAATTGGGCATTGTCCAGTTTTTCTCCTGGTTTGCTTTTTTTACCATGTGGAGTTTTGCGACACCTGCTATCACCGAACATATCTTCAAAGCAACGGATACCACCTCCCAAGTCTACAATGATGCAGCGGACAGTGTGGGGAATTACCTCGGGACATATGGTTTGGTCTCTATGTTTTTTGCATTGATACTTGCCTTTGTGACAAGCAAAATCAAAATCAACAGAAAGTTGCTTCACATGGTCAGTTTGATGGCTGGAGGAGTGGGCTTTATCATGATTTACTATATCTCCGAACCTTGGATGCTTCACCTTTGCTTCGCTTTGGTGGGGATCGCTTGGGCAAGTATCTTGTCTATGCCATATGCCATGCTGTCGAGTGCCGTCAATCCCAAGCAAATGGGCGTGTATATGGGAATTTTCAACATGTTCATTGTGATTCCACAAATCGTTGCTGCCCTTGGAGGCATCAATTTTATGTATAAGCTATTGTTTGGAGAAGAAGTAATCTATACCATGGTTTTGGCCGGATGTTCCCTGATAGTTGCGGGATTGAGCAACCTCTTCATCACCAACCGAAACGCCACGCATGACACCTAAGCCGGATTTAAAATGATAAGAATGCAATACCGCTATCAAAAAATAGCGGTATTTTTGTTTGACCCAAATAGAGAAAAATGAAAAAATTAACCATTACCGGAGTTCCCGAGCACTTTAATTACCCTTGGTTACAGGTTATTGAAAGACAGCCGTTTTTGACCAAAGGTATTCAATTGGAATGGATTGATGAGCCCAAGGGATCGGGTGCCATGAACAAATCGCTCAGGGAAGGAACAACAGACTTGGCCATTGTTTTGACCGAAAGTTTTATCAAAGATAAAATTGAAGGCAATCCTGCTTTGATTATCGGGTACCATGTGGAGTCTCCCTTGATCTGGGGAATTCACGGTTCAGTAAAATCCGAAGTCAATGATATCTCAGAACTCGGACATGGGGAATTTGTCATCAGCAGGTTTGGTTCAGGCTCTCACCTGATGGCATTTTTATTGGCAAAAAGGGAAGGTTGGGATCTGACAAGCCATGATTTTGAAGTGGTCGGGGATCTGGACGGAGCCAAAGAAGCTTTGCAGGATGAAATCCATAAGCTTTTTCTTTGGGAAAAATTCACAACAAAACCATTTGTTGACCTTGGAATATTCAAACGCATAGGAGAAATACCTACGCCTTGGCCATGTTTTGTCTTGGTAGCAAATCCCTATGTTTTGGACACGAATGCTAAAATTATCGGAGACCTAAGGGATATGGTTTACCAAGAATCAAAAGACCTTCTCAAAAGAACAGATTATCCTTCTTTGTTAAGTGAAAAATACAAAATCAAAAAGGAAGATATTGAAGCTTGGTTGGATCAAACAACATGGGCTCAAAACAACAGCATTTCTAAAAATTCACTTCAAAAAACTATGGAGATCCTCGAGGATTTGAACTTGGTAGCAACAACCGTAAAACATGAGGAATTGGTTTTCAAACCACTTGTTGCGCTTTATTGACAGTGACACTCTGCAACAACAAGATGGCTGTGGTACCTTCACCTTTTTTGCTTTCAAGCATCAATGCCCCACCCATCAATCCTAAAAATTCCTTACAAAGGTTCAACCCAAGCCCTGTCCCTTTTTCTTTGTCAGTCCCCACGCTTGATTCCAACAACGAAACCTGTTGGTTGAGAATGGTATCCAATTGGATTTCGCTCATGCCCAAACCATAATCCCGGATAACAAGTTTAATAAACTCCCCCTCTTTTTGGGAATAAATGTCAATGTTTGAACCCTTGTTGGAAAATTTGATGGCATTACTCAGGAGATTTCGGATAATCAACTGGAGCAAGTCCTGATCAACCAGGGCGATTTCTTCGATGATATTGGTGGTAATACTTATTTCCTTGGAATTGGCTTGGTACTGGAGCAGTTCCAGACATGGTCTGATGACTTTTTTGATATTGGTTGGAAGCAATTGCACTTTAAATCCTTCCATTTGGGATTTTGACCAACTGAGGATATTGTCAATATTTTCATAAAGCCCGTCCACATTCCTTTTGAGGATATGTGAAATCCCATCAAATTCTTCTTTGCTGAGTTCTTGAGAATGGAGCAAGTCCAAAACTCCTTTTAACTGTGCAACAGGGCTCTTCAGATCATGTCCCAAAATGGAAAGAATCCTATTTTTACTCCTGTTGGATTCAGTCAGTTCAACGGATTTCTTCTGCAATTCTTTCTTTTGTTCTTCAAGAATTGCCCGCTTTACCTGAAGTCGCTTATTGGCTTCCTGTTTCTTTTTGAAAATGATACTCATCCAAAACAAAAGTCCTATTGAAAACACCGTAAAAACTGCGAACATAATCCATATTTTCTTGAAACTTTTAATTTCAAGTTCCTTCATTGCGTTTTCTACCCTAAGAAAGTTTATCTCGGCATCTGATTTTTCCACCTCAAATTTTGCCTGAAGCAATTCCATCCTCTCTTTGTTGGAGGCGGCTTCTCTTTCTGCATTCAGTTCATTAAAGGCTTTTTGGTATTTAAAAGCCAAAGGGATATTTCCTTTGGCATCGTAAATTTTGGCATATGTCTTATAGGTTTCTACCAATTCATCCAAAAAACCGTTTTCTTTTGAAATTTTAAGTCCACGGTCCAAATAGTCAATTGCTTTGGAAGTATTCCCTTTGATAAAATAGGCATTTCCCAATCGGTGCAAAACTGAAGCCTCGGAGGTTTTGATCTGCCCTGGGCTAGAGATTTTAAGTGATTGCTCATAACTTTGGATCGCTTGGTCCACTTCTCCCCTACCCAGATGGATATCTCCGATCACCCGGTGGGTAAATGCGATGAAATATTTTTCTTCAAATTTCTCATTGGACTCAATTGCTTCCTTGGCAAAAACATAGGCTGAATCCAATTCTCCTTTCAGGGTATAATTGAGAGAAAGGTTATTAAGGCTGCGGATAATGAGATAGGGTTCATTTTCTTCTTTGCCATATTTATAGGCTTCTTTAAAGTTTTTGATTGCCTCATCATAATTTTCCTGCCGGTAATACAAAGAACCTAGGTTGTTCAAAGCCATCCCAAGTTCGGTTCTGTAATTTTGCGCCAAAGCAATCATATAGGAGTCTTTGGAATATCTGAAAGCCTTGTCCCAAACTCCAAGGCGGAAATAAATCCAACCCAAATTACCTTTCGCCTTGGTGATTTGGAGACTGTCATTGAGCTCAAGAGCCAATTCTTCAGCTCTTTGTCCCCAAACCAAAGCTTGCTGCAAGTCTTTTTCTCTGGTCAAAAAAGTAAGGAGATTCAGTGCACTTACCCTTTCTTCCCGGGATACCTGGTTAGAAAGAAGTTGGTTCAGACTGTCAATCTCATTGACTTGGGCATAAATATTCCACGACAAGGAGCAAAAAAGTAAAATAAATACATGTAATTTTTTCATTAAGAAAAATTGTTTTCCGGTGATCTTAAGAGCAATAATATTAAGAAAAAAATATGAACTACCAAATCTATAATATCATCATTTCCCTATCTTCCTAAATGCAATCGGGTCAGAGGGTGATATCGGGTAATTGAGCGCATTTCCATTGGACTGAATATCACCCAATAACCGCAAGCCTGACACATGCGGCGCGGCCATTGAAGTTCCTGTTTCATACCTGTATTTCCCTCCTAAAGTAGTGGAAAACACATTGACGCCCGGCGCAGCAAACTTGATAGGTACCCCGTAATGGGAAAACCATGCAAGCCTATCTAAGGCATCGATGGCGGATACAGTAATGGTGTAGTCACCATTGACCCGGGCAGGGCTAAATGACGTAGCTGGAAGTCTGGAATTACCTGCAGCAATGACCATCCATATCCCTTTGCTGTTGGAAGCATTCAATACCGCATCATCTACCGCCCTACTCCTATCAAACCCACCAAAACTCAGATTTGCAACGTCGCCTTTCTTTCCTACTTTTCCTACATAGTCAATCCCGGCTAGCATTCCTGAGTAAGTATAGTCTGCAAATCGACCAAAAAAAATCTTTACCGGAATCAAAGAAGCACCAGCTGCCACACCCACCACCCCAAAAAGGTTGTCTTTGGCACCAATGGTACCGGCAACATGGGTTCCGTGGCCATGTTCATCATTTCCGCATTTTTCGGAATTATCAGAATAAGCGTCAAATGCTTTGTTCTTGGCAACATTAAGATCAGGATGGTCTAATTGAATTCCTGTATCGATTACGAAGACACAATTTTTTCCATTGTAAGTGAAAGGTCCTCCAACCCTTTTTATACCCCAAGGAATAACTTGGGTACTGACGATATCAGTTTCCCCCTTGACAGGTAACTTTTCTGATAGTTCCCCGAGCCTTCCCTTGCGATCCTGTTCGACATATTTTACCCTCGGATCGTTTTTGATTTCCTCTAGTTTATCCTTATCGATGATGGCACAAAATCCGTTGAGTACGGAAGAATAAACCCTTTCAAGATTGGTGGCGGAAATACGATATTTCGACAATAAATCCACTGCCTCTCTTCTCATCAGCGCATCATTGAAATTCACATCCCCGTCAATCAGCCTTCCTGAAATAAAATCCTCCTTCAAAACGACAATATACTGATCCTCCACAAGTTGGGTTTGGGCAAAGGAAAAAACTTCCAAGCCTTGAACCGGCTCCAAGTCTGTTATTTCGTCAGGAGAACAAGAAATAACCAAAACAAGAGTTAAAATCTGAATTAGTCTGGATGCCGGAAATGACCTCATAAGTATATTTATGCCTGATTATAGGACTATTTTACCAAAAATGTAATCATTTTTTTCATATCCAAAGGATTGTCTGGATTAAGTTTTTTTTCTTTCATAAATTCCTTCAATTCGTCATTGCGGTTTCCTGCCCATTCTTTCAATCCTGCACTGTTTGTTTTGATTTCTGTGGCCTGCATTCCCTTGAGGATAAAGTACTTAATATCATGACGAAAGGTGTCGTATTGGGGACCTGAATAACCATCCCGCTGACTGCTTGGCCTGACCAATGTCTTCTTATGGGAAGCAATAAATTTTTCTCCTTCTTTTTCAAAAAGGATCTCGACCACCTGAGGTTTGCCTTGCAGATATTCCATTCTGAAATTTCTTACCTCTTCTCCCGGAATCTCTATCCATTTCCAGTTACGCAATAGCAATGGCTCTGAATCTTCCCCACCTGGCTGAATATAGACTTCGTTCTTTTCCAATAGAATATTGAATGGAATCTCACTGTAATCTTTTCCACCATCCAAGGCTATTTTTCCTAAAGGTGGTGTATCAAATAAAAATGGTGTTCCCTTCAATCCGTCACTCTTGGGATTGATTCTAAAAGTGCCAAGATATTGTTGGTACTGATTATTTAAGGAAGGAACGGTCTGACTTTTTGCAAAAGGTATATAACCCAAACCAAGAATAAGCATTAAAAGGAAAGTTGTGAAACGCTTCATGATGGTTAATTTTGGATGTAAAACAATCTAAATTAACTAAACTATTCCCAATTATAAAATACTTCCGCTCTCCGATTATATAATTACTTTTGCAGAATGAAAGAAACCATCCTCTCTCTCTCCCCGCAGCATTGGGAAGATTATGAACTGATTGATACCGGTGGATTTGAAAAACTGGAAAGGTTTGGAGATTTTATCCTCAGTCGACCTGAACCACAGGCTATTTGGGACAAAAGTCTGGATGAAAAAGAATGGAGGGAAATGGCGCATGCGCATTTTGCAAAGGAAAAAAACAATCCCGAAAAAGGGCAATGGAATGAACTGAAGAAGATTCCACACAATTGGCAGGTGAGCTACAAAAATCCTGACGGACTGAAAATGAAGCTCAATCTTGCCATGACTTCCTTCAAACATATCGGACTTTTTCCCGAACAGGCGGTCAATTGGGATTATATATCTGGTACACTGAATAACTTTCCATTAAAAACTCCCAAAGTTCTCAATCTATTTGCTTACACAGGAGCTTCATCTGTTGCTGCCAAAGCCTGCGGTGCAGATGTCACACACCTGGATTCTGTCAAGCAGGTCGTCACTTGGTCCAAACACAATATGGAATCTTCCGGTCAGGATGGAATCCGTTGGATTGTGGACGATGCGATGAAATTTATTAGAAGAGAAGTTCGTCGGGGAAACAAATACCATGGAATTATCCTTGACCCGCCGGCATATGGACGTGGTCCGGATGGAGAAAAATGGATCTTGGAAGAGCAGATCAATGAAATGCTTAAACTTTGTGCAGAGCTTCTAGACCCTGAGCATCACTTCCTCATCCTGAATATGTATTCACTCAGCTTCAGTTCAATGATTGCCGCCAACCTTGTCAAGTCCAACTTCCGGGAAGTCAACAATGCCGAGCACGGTGAGTTATACCTTGTGGATAGATTTAAAAAGAACTTGCCGTTAGGGATTTTCTTTAGGTTTAGGAGTTAGTGGTTGTAATGGTTGTAGGGGTTGTAGGGGTTATAATGGTTGTAATTGTTGTAATTGTTATAGTTGTTGTCTGCTTCGCGTTGTCAGGTTCTCAAGTTTAGGAGTTCTTACTTGGTTCATTGTACTTAGTACTTGGTTCAATGAAAATGTTGTCTGCTTCGCGTTGTCAGGTTCTCGGGTTGTCAAGTTTGGTTGACCTTACTTGGTTCATTGTACTTGGTACTTGGTTCAATTAAAATGTTGTCTGCTTCGCGTTGTCAAGTTCTCATGTCGTCAAGTTTGGTTGACCTTACTTGGTTCATTGTACTTGGTACATGGTTCAATGAAAATGTTGTCTGCTTCGCGTTGTCATGTTCTCAAATTTAGGAGTTCTTCCTTGGTTCATTGTACTTGGTTCTTGGTTCTATGAAAATGTTGCCTGCTTCGCGTGGTCAGATTCTCAAGTTTAGGAGTTCTTACTTGGTTCATTGTACTTGGTACTTAGTACCTGGTTCAATTTTCTCGTTTCTTGATTCTCGGCTCTAAGTCTTGCATCTTGTGTCTTACGTCTTGTATCTTAAAAAATGAATAACCGCCAACTTTTCCTCTCTCACCTCGCTCAGACTACTGACTTTCCTTTGATGATCGAAATCGAAAAGGCAGAAGGTATCTACATGTTTGGGCCGGAGGGAAAAGAATATATGGACCTGATTTCGGGAATCGGCGTCAGCAATGTCGGTCACCGCCATCCAAAAGTCCTCGAAGCGATCCGAAATCAATTGGACAAATACCTTCACCTGATGGTTTATGGAGAATATGTACAAAGTCCTCAGGTTCAATTGGCTAAAGCACTTTGTGAAACCTTACCCTCCCACCTTGACAATGTCTATTTTGTCAACTCAGGAAGTGAAGCAGTGGAAGGCGCACTGAAATTGGCGAAGCGATATACTAACCGCCGCGAAATCATCTCCTGCGTCAATGCTTACCACGGTTCTTCCCATGGTTCTCTTTCTGTCGGGGGCAATGAAATTTTCAAAAGGGCTTACCGGCCTCTCTTACCGGGAATCAAAAATGTGGTTTATGGAAGTTTTCAGCAACTCAATGAAATCACAGAAGATACCGCAGCCTTCATCGTGGAGACCATACAGGGCGAAGCCGGAATCATGGTAGCCTGTTCTGATTATTTTCAGGCCTTACGAAAAAAATGTAACGAGACCGGCACCTTATTGATTTTGGATGAGATACAGGCGGGTTTTGGGAGAACAGGCAAGTTTTGGGCATTTGAGCATTTTGGGATAGTTCCGGATATATTGGTATGTGCCAAAGGAATGGGCGGAGGCATGCCAATCGGTGCTTTCATTGCCAACAAAGACGTGATGGGCACATTCAAAAACAACCCTTTGCTTGGTCATATAACGACTTTCGGCGGGCATCCTGTTTCTGCAGCCGCCTCATTGGCAACGATTAAAGTTATTCAGGAAGAAAAGCTTTTGGAACAGGTGGAGCGAAAAGCAAATCTCTTCAAAAAACTGCTTGTTCATCCCAAAATCAGATCCATCCGCAACAAAGGGCTGATGATGGCTGTAGAATTTGAATCTTTCGAAGTCTTAAAACCAATCATCGACAGGGCAATTGAAAACGGAGTCATTACCGATTGGTTCCTTTTCTGCGATGATGCCATGCGGATAGCACCGCCTCTGATCATTACTGAGGAAGAAATAGAAAAAGCCTGTGGGGTGATTTTGGAGGCGATTGAGGGGGGGAGTTGAGGGTTGTAGTGGTTGTAATTGTTGTTGGGTTGTCAAGTTGTCGCGTTTTCGAGTTGCCAGCTGCGCGTTGTCGGGTTGGGTTTCCGTCATCCTGAGTCCCCAACATTTTAAAATGTTCAGAAAAGGAATGACGGTTGGTGCGTCATCTTGAATCCGAGGTACGAGGATGAAAGATCTCAGAATAAAGAGACCCTTCGCTTCACTCAGGGTGACGACCAAAAGATTCACGTCATCCTGAACCGTAGCTTGCGGAGGTGAAGGATCTCCATATTTACATGAGACCCTTCGCTTCACTCAGGGTGACGGCCTCGAAATCTGTCATTGATGGTGTAGCGAAGAATCTCAATTATCATTAGTATTGGCCTTTTTCTATTGGGGTTCGAATTCTTGAATCTTTTTTTGAGTTTCCAAGTCTTGCTTCTTGTGTCTTGCATCTTGTGTCTTCCTTGAGATATATTTACATTTAATCCCTCTTGAAAAATTCCCCACCCAAAAATAACCCATGAAAAAATTCCTCATCGCCCTAATCGTTCTGTTCGTATTGCTTTTTGTCGGATATCAGGCAGTCAAGCTCAGCTTCAAACCAAAATATAACGGCGAAATCAACATGCCTTCCATGTCTGCGGAAGCGGAAGTCTATTTTGATGATTTTGGCGTTCCCCATATCTATGCAGCCAATGCCGAAGATGCCTACCGCTCCTTGGGCTATGTCCATGCACAGGACAGGCTTTTTCAGATGGAAATGATGCGCAGGGTAGGCACAGGTACTTTGGCGGAACTCCTAGGTGCCGATTTGGTGGAAGTGGATAAATTTTTCAGGACTTTGGGCATTCCCAAACATGCCGCTTGGAGTACCGAAGAGTGGAACAAAGCAGGAAATTCAGAATGGAAATCCGCTACCGAAGCCTACATCGAAGGCGTAAATCATTTTATCCAACATGGAAAAATCCCCATTGAATATACGCTCTTGGGATCAGAACCGAGGGAATTCACCATCAATGACATCCACGCCATCACGGGATATATGTCCTTTACTTTTGCCATGGCGATGAAAACAGACCCTTTGGTTACCAAAATGGCCCGCACTTTGGGTCCTGAGTACATGAAAATGGTATCAGTCCATACATTGCCGGAGCACCATGTCATCCCCAACAATTACCCCAAAAGAGATTCCATCACCTCAGACCTTGTCATAGAAAATTCCCTTTCTGCCATGTTGGAAAAGCTTCCTGTTCCCTTGTTGGAAGGCAGCAACTCATGGGTGATTTCGGGAAGCAGGACGGCTTCAGGTGAAGTACTGTTCTGCAATGATACCCACATTGGTTTTGCCCAGCCATCGGTATGGTATGAAGCGCATCTCGAATATCCGGGTTTCAGCTATTACGGCAACCATCTCGCAGGAATGCCATTTGGCTTGGTAGGTCATACTCGCGATCACAGTATCGGACTGACGATGTTTGAAAATGACGACCAGGATTTCTTTGAAGAAAAACTCAATCCCAACAATCCCAACGAAACCATTTACGGAGCGGAATTCAGACCATTGAAGTCAAGAACAGAAACCATCCATGTCAAAGATGCTGAGTCTGTTATTTTTGAAGTCAAAGAATCCATCCATGGGCCAATCATGAACGAGGTCCTTCCCGAAATCGGCAAACTGACTCAAAATCCTGTGGCTTCATGGTGGGTGTATGTACTCGAGCCGACAGTTGCTTTGGAGGCGACCTGGAAGATGGCAAGGGCCAAAAACATTCAGGAAACCGAAGCTGCTGTCCGCATGATTCACGCGCCCGGACTCAATGTGATGTATGGCGACAAGGCCGGAAACATCGCTTGGTGGGCCACCGCCAAATTGCCCATCCGACCTAGCCATGTCAACAGCAAAATCTTCTTGGATGGCAGTAACGCTACCGACGAACCGACAGGATGGATCCCATTTGAGCAAAATCCCATGAGCATCAATCCTGCATCAGGTTTTGTAGCTTCCGCCAATAACCAACCGGATACCCTTTCCAACGGGACTTTCTTCCCGGGATACTATTATCCAGGCGACCGTTGGGACAGAATCTCCAAAACCGTCACTTCCCGAAACGATTGGACGCAAGAAAGTATCAAAGCACTCCAATTGGAAGCCATTAATGAAAACCACCCCATCAATGCTAAAAGTATGTTGGCAGTGGTAGACTTAGCCGCATTTAAAGGTTTTGAACCTGCCCAACAGGCCATCGAAAACTGGAACGGCAGCCATGACTTGGAATCCATAGCTCCTACTTTTTACTACAAATGGCTGTACCATACCCTCCATGGCATGATGGCGGATGAACTTGGGGAAGATGATTTCCAAAATTTCATCAAGACTTTCATGTACATCCGAAGTGTGCCGACATTGATCAGAACCGATAATTCTCCATGGTGGGACAATAATAAAACCGAAGCTAAGGAAAGCAAGGCCGAAATCGTCAAAATCGCCTTGGGCAAAACCATCTCAGAACTCAGCGAACAGCTGGGAACAGACAGTGAAAAATGGCTTTGGGAAAAGGTCGTCATCCTGGAACACCCCCACCCTCTCGGTGCCAAAAAACCTTTGGACAAAATCTTCAACGTCAAAGCCCCGGCTGTCACCGCCAATGAGGAATCGGTTAACAAACTACCATTTACCCTCAATCCTGATGGCATCTACAAAGTCAATGTCGGTCCTGCCATGCGAATCATCATAGATTTTGCAGACGTAGAAGCCTCAGAATCCATCCTTCCCACCGGTCAGAGCGGCAACCTATTCAGTCCCCACTACGCCGACCAAGCCGTCCTCTACGCCACCGGCAAATACCGCCCGATGCTGATGAATGAGAAGGTGATCAAAGGGGGTGGAAGAAGGTTGGTGGTGAAGCCTTAAAAAAGTTGTCTGCTGCGCGTTGTCAAGTTACTGGGTTGTCCAGTTGTCTGCTGCGCGTTGTCGGGTTTTCGGGTTGTCTTGTTATCAGGTTGTCACCTTCACGTTGTCAGGTTTTGGTTTGTCTTGTTATCAGGTTGTCAGCTTCGCGTTGTCAGGTTTTCTGCTTCTTATTGGACAAGCAATCTGCTGTGCCCATATTAAATAGATTTGGTGTCTTCCATAAAAGTATTCTGTATCTTTTAGTGTAATGCAAAGTGAAATTCCCTATATTCTAGAAACTGAAAATTCTTGTTCAACCTTTTTTGATAGTGAAATGAAAAGTTATCAAGACTTAGAAATTTATAACAGGTCAATGGATTTGTTCTTTAGAACGCACAAGTTCAGTTTGAATTTACCAAATTATGAAAAGTATGAGCTGGGAAGTCAGTTGAGACGATCCTCTGACTCTATTAATTCAAATATTGTTGAAGGTTATGGGAGAAGGAGGTACAAAATGGATTTTATTAAATTTTTGGCCTATTCTCACCCAAGTACTTTGGAATGTCGCAACCACTTAATAAAAATAAAGACTTTATATCCACAATTTGAAAGTGAAGGTGAAACTTTAATTCAAGAATATGATTTACTAGGTATCATGATATTTAAATTTCTAGATTATGTCGAAAAAAACTGGAAAACCGGAACTACTTAATAACAACTTGACAACCTGAAAACTAGACAACTTGATAACCTAACCTAAAATTGAAATGAAATCCAAACCAACAAAATCCTACCCCATCACAAAATCCGAAACCGAATGGAAGCAGGAACTTGATCCTCAAGCCTACCATGTTTTGAGAGAAAAAGGAACTGAAAGACCCTTCATGGGACAGTACTACCTCAACAAGGAAACCGGCATTTATGAATGCCAAGCCTGTGGCAATGAGATTTTTCATTCCTCAGCCAAGTATGACAGCGGGTGCGGGTGGCCGTCCTTCACCGAACCTTTCCGACCTGATGCCATCGACGTGCACATGGATTATACGCATGGCATGATCCGGGAAGAAATCCTCTGCGGCAAATGCGGCGGACACCTCGGTCACCGTTTCCCCGACGGCCCAAAAGACAAAGGCGGCATTCGGTATTGTATCAATTCGGTGAGTATGGGGTTTAAAAAGTTGTAATTGTTGTAGTGGTTGTAATTGTTTTAATGGTTGCAATTGTTGTCTGCTGCGCGTTGTCAGGTTGGGGGCCGTCATTCTGAGTGAAGCGAAGAATCTCAATCAATATTTATGTTGTAGAGGTTGTAGTTGTTGTAGTTGTTCTAATTGTTGTTGGGGAATCAAATCTTGTGTCTTGTGTCTATTTTTATTCTTGTGTCTTGCATCTTTTTTGGTTGTCAGCGTGAAAAAACCCCGAAGGGGTAACATATTTATAGAATACAATGAAGTGTGAGATTGAATATGGTTTTGGCTAATTTGATGGGAAATTGTAAGTATAGTTTCCGCCAAAACAGATCTAGTTTTTTTAACCACAGATAAAAAAAATGAACACAGATCTTGTTTCTATTTTTGAAAGTCTTGAATCTTATGTCTTGTATCTTGTGTCTATTTTTTAGTCTTGATTCTTGTGCCAATTTTTTAGTCTTGGATCTTGTGTCTAGCATCTTTTTTGGTTGTCAGCGTGAAAAAACCCCGAAGGGGTAACATTTTTATAGAATAAAATGAAGTGTGAAATTGAATATGGTTTTGGCTAATTTGATGGGAAATTGTAAGTATAGTTTCCGCCAAAACAGATCTAGTTTTTTTAACCACAGATAAAAAAAATGAACACAGATCTTGTTTCTATTTTTGAAAGTCTTGAATCTTATGTCTTGTATCTTGTGTCTATTTTTTAGTCTTGATTCTTGTGCCAATTTTTTAGTCTTGGATCTTGTGTCTAGCATCTTTTTTGGTTGTCAGCGTGAAAAAACCCCGAAGGGGTAACATTTTTATAGAATAAAATGAAGTGTGAAATTGAATATGGTTTTGGCTAATTTGATGGGAAATTGTAAGTATAGTTTCCGC
>NZ_JAKZAL010000050.1 GCF_022538115.1 Cognataquiflexum rubidum
CGCTTTGTCTGATACTAACCAATTTAAATAGAAAAGAAGAAATATTAACCGATTTGCTAGGAATTTAACATAGAAACCTGACAACCTGAAAACTTGACAACCTGAAAACTTGACAACCATGAAACCATTATAACAACCAATACCACTACAACCCATCCATTCTTCCATCCTTCCGAGTAGGAGCAAAGCCCTACCAAAGTAGTAGCAAAGTAGTATCAGAGTAGTACCAAAGTAAGGGATAGTGCGAGCTTACCCCCCCCTCTCATCCTTTGCTTGTCCAAATCCTCCGCCTTTCACAGACCTAACTTGACAATCCGAAATTCCGACAACCACAACAACTATTACAACCTTTCCAACCTTCCAGCTCGAAAACTCGACAACCTGACAACCCGAACCAGACATTTTCTAACCAAAAAAACATCCCTATTTTCCTAACTTTCCTTTTTTTCCGTATAGTACACTTTCGTTATGATTTGAGCAGGCTTAGTTTCAGTTTTGAGTATGTTTCACATAAACCATAACACAAAATGGCAAGACAATCCAGTTTCTTAAAGTTAGAAGGCACCATCGGAGATGTTACCTTTTGCAAAGGCGCAAACGGTTCCTTTGCAAGACAAAAAGGAGGAATCAGCAAATCTAGGATCCTCAATGATCCCAATTTCCAGAGGACTCGGGAAAACCTCGCTGAATTTGCAAAGGCTGCTGCAGCCTCACAGCTTTTGAAAAATGCTTTCAGGGAAATCACCCTCAGGTCAAGGGACCTCAGAACCCACAACAGGCTCTATGCCCTTGCAATGAAAGTGATCAAATCCGACCTCGTAAGCCCGAGAGGGGAGAGGGAATTCGGTTTGGGCGACCTTAACCTGATCAATGGCTTCCACTTCAACGTCAACTCTCTTTGGAGTACATCTGTGTTTGTACAGCATACCCTGGTATCTACACCAACCGACCTAAGCGTGGCATTTCCTGAGTTTATTCCGGGTACCAAGCTGGCAAAGCCCATGGGAGCTTCACATGCCAGGATGTTTTTGGTAGGTACTGCGATGAATCTGGCAGAGGGTACTTATGAGACCAACTTGGTTTCATCTGGGGATATTGAAATCAACCAGCAGCCTTTGGTCGGGTTTCAGATTTCCATCCCAAAGATTATCATTGCCGGGACCATACAGGTCTATGCGATCGGGGTGGAGTATTTGCAGGTGGTCAATGGAGGAATGTATCCATTGAATGACAAAACACACAATTCGGCAAAAATCATCTTTATCGAATAGGTCCATGCTGCTACACCTCGAACGCGAATATTGGCCAGGTGGTACCAATGGAACCATTAGGATCGACGGATTAAAAATTTTTCCATACCGTTGAATCTGCATGGCGGAGAAACAATCCTGATTCCTGCATTCCTGAAGGGTCATACCCTTTGGAAAGGGAATATTCTGAAGAACACGGTTGGCACCTAATAATCAGGGACGTTTCAGGCAGGGGATTGGTCAGAATCCTGCCGCAGGCTCCGAAAGTTGGAGCAGCCACCACAATCACTCCGGTTTCTAAAATCCTTGGAGAAGGAAGGGGATCACAGTCCCGTCATGCTTTTGAAAAGTTTAAAGAATTGGTGTACTCCATCATGGACCAGAAAGAGGATGTCATCCTCGAAATCAGAAGCTTTCCCGATGCAGCTTTAAACCTTGTGCAGTTTGAACTCTCATGGATGGATTAGAGATGCAGCCGATGATGGAAGGGATCATCTCCCTTTTACTCACGATAATCACTTACCACCTGAGTTCCATTTCCCAGGAAATGAAGCAGTTCAAAAAGGACTATAGCGAACTGAGAAACACCTGCAACGGGATGATTTCTGAGCAGGTATCCATCCGGACCAAATTGAATGGGTTGATGAAAAAAACCAAAAGGAAACCGGAATTACCGGATTGAATTATTTCATTTAAAATTAATCAGGGGTCAAAGCGATCCCTGATTTCTTAGACAGTCAACTATAGATGTCTAAAATATTTTGAAAAACATTTGTGTTAAAATAAAATTAAACTTATGTTAACATTAGTTTATGTGAAAAACAACGTGAAATGACCTATTCACCCACAGATTTTATGGTCATTGACCTTATGCTACCAGAAGGGCCTATCAGACTTCCCTTCCCCGGTTTTTGTAACTTATGTCTGAACCAACATGAGTATGGCAAGAAGAGAACGTAGTTTCATTTATGCAAAGGATATCATGAAAATCACAGGAAGAAGCAAAACATACGCTTATGGTTTGCTCAAAAAGATTAAGGCTTTTTTCAGTAAAGAGGACCACCAGTTGGTCACTATTGATGAATACGCCCGCTTCCATGGTATACCAGTAGAAAAAGTGATGGAATACCTGTAAACAAAAAAGGTAGGCGATTTGTCGCCACACTTCTGGTTTAGGTTTCTTACACCCTGCCGGATAGCAATCCTGTTTTCTTCTGACCATTAGCCTTTTAGGTTTTCAGTGTTTCTTTATTCAGGTCTACTGAATTCCCTGATCTAGGATCGTTAATAATTATTAGGGTTCCGACTTCCCGCAGTAAAAAAGTGGTGATGGTAAGGACAGCATTCACTAAGGATTCTGATGGAAGATTTGCTTCTAGGCTGCACAATTTTTATGTTTCTATGAAGCGGTTTCATTTGAAAATTGTCTGGAATTCTAATCACTTTCTGTTTCATTTTTTAGGAAAATTCATGAAACAAACAGAATTTAAAAAGAAAAAAATGTCCAATACGGAAGGAGGAGGGATCAACACAGGAATCATTAGGGCAATCTTGAGAAAACCACCGTCTCACCTTTTGTTTGGGGTACTTTGTTGCTCCTTGACTTCCTGCTGGTTTCTTTGATGTTATTGCCTAAGCAGGGATTGCTTCGAAATATCACAAACCTTACAGTCTTGGTTATTTTCTTCCACGCATCCATTGAGCTCCTGTTTAAGAGGCAAACTTTTGCTGTTAATTTTACCAAACATCGATGTCTTAATAAGAAAGGGATGATTTTTCTATGGTAGAACAAGACAATGCTTCAACTTCTTTTTTTCTTTACTATTGTATCCAATTTATTGCATACACACATTTTTTATAAAAATTCCTGAATTAAAGTGAAACGAATAATTTAAAGGCCCGGTAGAAAGACGATAATTCCAAACATAGGGAAGGCAGGATAGAGTTTTTTGTAAAGCTAAGGAATTAAATATTGGATTTTATTTCACAAAAAGTAAAATGGGTCTTCAAGAAAGGAGATATCTCCTGCCTTTCAGAAGGTAGGTTTTTTTCGAATCCAGTCCAATGTTGACAAGGAAAAAAGTAATTAGCTAATTTTTTCCTAGAGATCTCTCGCACTTAAATTTTGGAATTGATACTCAACATGTGCCATTAATATTTAAAACCAAAAAGGTTACCCTTTACTTGGGTAACCTTTTTGATTATATTATTAAATATGTATATCCGCAATGATACCAGTGGCCAAATAAATATAAAGTGACAGCTAGTGACAATCGTTATTTGTTAAAGAT
>NZ_JAKZAL010000051.1 GCF_022538115.1 Cognataquiflexum rubidum
TGAATAATGTGGCGGCGGCCTACTCTCCCGGGTGTAACCCCAGTACCATCGGCGCTGCAGGGCTTAACTTCTCTGTTCGGGATGGGAAGAGGTGGGACCCCTGCGCTGGGCCGCCTAGACTGTGAAGGATGAAGGCGGAGGGAGGAAGGATGAAGTATTGTTTCATCTCGCCCGTCTCTTTTGCCTTTTACCCTTGATTTCTTATGTTCTTTCCTTCGTACTTCAGCCTTCGGCCTTCGTACTTGTCCCGATAGCTATCGGGATGATATGTCTTGCAGAGAATGCAACAGGGCTGACCTGAAGCAAGTTTTCGGGCTATTAGTACTGCTCGGCTTTGTCATTACTGACTTTGCACCTGCAGCCTATCGACGTCATCGTCTCTGACGGCCCTGTTTGGAAGTCTCATCTTGGAGGGAGTTTCGCACTTAGATGCTTTCAGCGCTTATCTCTTCCCGACGTAGCTACCCGGCGGTGCAGTTGGCACCACAACCGGTACACCAGCGGTCAGTCCAACCCGGTCCTCTCGTACTAAGGTCAGCGCTCCTCAAACTTCCCACGCCCGCAACAGATAGGGACCGAACTGTCTCACGACGTTCTGAACCCAGCTCGCGTGCCACTTTAATCGGCGAACAGCCGAACCCTTGGGACCTTCTCCAGCCCCAGGATGTGACGAGCCGACATCGAGGTGCCAAACCTCCCCGTCGATATGAGCTCTTGGGGGAGATCAGCCTGTTATCCCCAGAGTACCTTTTATCCTTTGAGCGACGGCCATTCCATGCTGTACCGCCGGATCACTATACCCGTGTTTCCACCCTGCTCGGCTTGTCGGCCTTACAGTCAAGCTCCCTTATGCTATTGCACTCCGCGCACGGTTACCAAGCGTGCTGAGGGAACCTTTGGAAGCCTCCGTTATCCTTTTGGAGGCGACCACCCCAGTCAAACTACCCACCAAGCAATGTCTCCCGCTTCTGCGGGGTTAGATACCAAGCAAACAAAGGGCGGTATTTCAACAACGGCTCCACAACGCCTGGCGACGCCACTTCACAGCCTCCCGCCTATCCTACACATCGTTTACCCGGTACCAATGCTAAGCTGCAGTAAAGGTTCATGGGGTCTTTCCGTCCCGTTGCGGGTACACGGCATCTTCACCGTGACTACAATTTCACCGAGCTCATGGCTGAGACAGCGCCCAGATCGTTACACCATTCGTGCAGGTCGGAACTTACCCGACAAGGAATTTCGCTACCTTAGGACCGTTATAGTTACGGCCGCCGTTTACCGGGGCTTCGATTCAAACCTTCGCTTGCGCTGAGCTCCCCTCTTAACCTTCCGGCACCGGGCAGGTGTCAGGCCTTATACTTCCTCTTTCGAGTTCGCAAAGCCATGTGTTTTTGCTAAACAGTCGCCTGGGCCTTTTCACTGCGGCCTCCCCCACCGAAGTGGGGGTAGGCGCCCCTTCTCCCGAAGTTACAGGGCCATTTTGCCGAGTTCCTTAGCCATGATTCACTCGAGCACCTCAGGATCCTCTCCTTGACCACCTGTGTCGGTTTGCGGTACGGGCACGCGTATTCGCTTTTCTTGGAAGTTGCTTCCCCGGATTGTCACTTCGGCCGGAGCCTCCGTGTACTATCCCACACTCTCATGTGGTTCAACGCACTATTCCGTCAGTGCGCACCGGGTACACCCCTCCGTCGCTTTCATCATACGCGCGGTACAGGAATATTGACCTGTTGTCCATCGGCTGCCCCTTTCGGGTTCGCCTTAGGTCCCGACTGACCCTGATCTGATTAGCATTGATCAGGAAACCTTGGTCTATCGGTGTGCGGGTTTCCCACCCGCATTATCGTTACTTATGCCTACATTTGCTTTTCCAGAAGCTCCAGTGCACATCGCCATGCACATTCACCGCCGCTGGAATGCTCCCCTACCATCGATATAAATATCAATCCTACGCTTCGGTATTACACTTGATGCCCGTTTATTATCGACGCCCTGCCGCTCGACCAGTGAGCTGTTACGCACTCTTTAAAGGAATAGCTGCTTCCAAGCTAACCTCCTGGCTGTCAAAGCAGCTGGACCACCTTTGTTCAACTTAGTGTAAATTTTGGGACCTTAGCGGTAGGTCTGGGTTCTTTCCCTCTCGGACTCGGACCTTAGCACCCAAGCCCTCACTGCCGCTTCTGTATGACGGCATTCGGAGTTCGTCAGGATTTGGTAGGATATGACTCCCCCTAGTCCTATCGGTAGCTCTACCTCCGCCATACAATCCACGACGCTGTTCCTAAAAACATTTCGGGGAGTACGAGCTATTTCTCAGTTTGATTGGCCTTTCACCCCTACCCACAGATCATCCGGAAGCTTTTCAACGCTTATCGGTTCGGTCCTCCAGTACGTTTTACCGTACCTTCAACCTGTCCATGGGTAGATCACAAAGTTTCGCGTCTACCCCCACTGACTCAGCGCCCTGTTCAGACTCGCTTTCGCTCCGGCTGCGTGCATCCATGCACTTAACCTCGCCAGTGAGGAGTAACTCGTAGGCTCATTATGCAAAAGGCACGCCGTCATCCCATCGCGGGACTCCGACCGCTTGTAAGCGCACGGTTTCAGGTTCTATTTCACCCCGTTATTCACGGTACTTTTCACCTTTCCCTCACGGTACTTGTTCACTATCGGTCTCTCAGGAGTATTTAGCCTTACCGGATGGTGCCGGCAAATTCAACCGGGATTTCTCCTGTCCCGGCCTACTCAGGATACCCGCCAGACAAATCATGCTTCCCGTACGGGGCTCTCACCCTCTGCGGCCACAGTTCCCACTGTGTTCCGGTCACATTCATCGTCCTTATGCAGGTCCTATAACCCCGCGCATGCCGTAACATGCACGGTTTGGGCTGTTCCGCTTTCGCTCGCCACTACTCACGGAATCACTGTTGTTTTCTCTTCCTGTGGGTACTTAGATGTTTCAGTTCCCCACGTTCGCCTTCCTTTTCGGAATATCCACATCACTGTGGATGGGTTGCCCCATTCGGACATCCGCGGATCAAGCCCCCTTGCAGGTCCCCGCGGCTTTTCGCAGCTTGGCACGTCCTTCTTCGCCTCTGAGAGCCTAGGCATCCCCCGTGCGCCCTTGTTCACTTACTCTTTACACACATCCCCCTTTTGCTAAGGATGTATGCAGTCTCCGTGTATTTATCCCTAAGGTTAAACACACACTCTGTTGCATTCTCTGCTCAACATGTCAATGAACTTATGG
>NZ_JAKZAL010000052.1 GCF_022538115.1 Cognataquiflexum rubidum
TTGGACATGGTCTGCAGGGCTACTTCCATCAACTGGTACCTCGTCTGGACCTCATGGAGGTTTTGTTGCAGTGCCCTGAAGTCCTGCAAGAGGAACTTCAACAGGTAGGCGATGATCGAAAGCATCAATGAAATTACGCCTCCTGCCCCTGCAAGGTATTCTGCGGATTCAATTTCCATCGTTTCTGTTTTGAAGGTTTGAACTCACTGTAGATCTCCAGCCATACCTCCTCTCCTTCTTCCATGCATTGCAGCAGCTTGTCTGTCAGCTTCCTGCATGCGAGGCGGGTGAATTTTGGTATGCTTTTTTTGAAACAGGTGACGGGGACTATGTTATCCCTGAAACCTGTTGCCGAATTATCCTTGATCTTTATCCGCCTGTCTTCTGCTTCAAAATACAGGTACCAACCGCTGTCCTCGTCGCAATCGAAGTCCAATCTGAAAAGACCTTCTCTACATGGATTTGAGGCATGTAAAAGCGATGGTTCCAGGGTTTTGCAAAGGACCTTGCCATTCAGGAAAACAGTACCCCTAGTCAAGTGCTTCCCATACTCCCTTTTCAAGAGCAGTTTCATGGCCTTAGGCTTTTTCCACGGTGACGATTGCCGCGGCATTGTGCTCCTCGCTGTTGAAGGCGTAGTCTTGCCCGTTGACAACCTGCAGGAATTCAATCCCCATGATAAACAGCTTGTTTGGTTCGGGTAAACCTGCTTTGGGAATGGTCACAGAAATCGCACCTGTGAGTTCCTCCAAGGGAAGGTTTGCTCCTGCATTAAGTAAGAAACTTTTGGTCCCTGCCTGGAAATCAAATGATGCCCCTGCAGCCATCAATCTGAAATGCGTAGCTCCCAAGGGAATGGAAAGGAAATCCACCGGCAGGAAAGAATTGATGGAAAATCCCCATTCTGTAGGGCTGTTGGTCACCGTGATTTCTGTCTTGATTGAGCCGGATAGGACTGCACTGGAATTGATCTCAAAACCTTTGAGCAGGTTCCAATCTCCTTCCCCAACAAGTCGCTTTCCCCTGCCGTTGACAGGATCAGTTCTGAGGACTTTCATCATCTCCCTGATCAACCTGTTATGCAGCCTTGAGTCCGCAATTCTAAGGATTGCCGGTCTGATGGTATCCTTGACCATCTTTACAGTCCTGGCATTTTCGGAAAACTCTTTCAGGTTTTCCCTGGTCCTTGCGTATTTGGGATCGTTCATGATCCTGTCTTTGGAGACGCCTCCTTTTTCTCTGGCCATGTGGCCATCCCTGGTTTTGTAGAAGGACAAGCCTCCTATGTTACCTTCGAGTTTGAATGCACTTGATTGCTTTCCCATTTTTTATTTGGTTTAAATGAAACATGGTCAAATGTGGGGAGGCCTGGAATGGAATAAAAAACAATCTGCGGATCCTGCGGATATTGCGGATTTTGAGGAAAAGTGCAGTTTCTGCGGATTCTGCGGGTTTTGTAAAAAGTCCACCGACCACAGTCGATAGTCCACGGCGGATTCTGGTTAGGTATTGGAGTAGGCAGTATGAATGAGTCCAAAGCCGATCGATCCTAGCGTGTATCGGGATTTTAATATTGGAAAAGTACAAAGTCAAAAAATATCGGAATAATGATATGGTTTCTTGGAAATTGGTCAAAAGGTAACGAATGGGTAAGGAGGGTGTAACGGAAGGGTAACGGAAGGGTAAGGGAAGGGTAACGGGAATGGGGCTAAAATCTACCTGTTTCGGCAATTTTTATTGTATTATTTTTTATAGAATTGACCTTTTCTAAGTTATGTTATCTTGTATTTTTTGGGGAAATCAGGGAGAAAAAGTTATCAAGTTGTCTGCTTCGCGTTGTCGGGATGTCTGCTTCGCGTTATCGGGTTGGAGACCGTCATCCTGAACCGGAGCTTGCGGATCCCGACAGCTGTACGGGAGAAGGATCTCT
>NZ_JAKZAL010000053.1 GCF_022538115.1 Cognataquiflexum rubidum
TCCTGTTTTGTGCGATGGGACACCCAAGCTAATTTTTCATGATAGCTGATATTAGTTCCTGTTGTTCCTGAGTTGGTTTGAGTGGTACTGTTGTATAGGTTTTAGAATCAGGAAGGAATACCCTTATCTGATACATGTTTTTGGTAAGCTCGATAGCTCTGTTTGCAGAAAATGATACTTTTCGGTTTTTGAGAAGTCTTTCCAGTTCTTTGAATACAGCATAAGACACAAAACAGATACAGATATGTGTTTGTATTCTTTCCGGTATTCGGTGGTAGATTGGCCGTATTCTGATGTCTGTCTTGCTGATCCGGAAAGCCTTTTCTATTTGCCACAAGTTCCCGTATGCAGCAATAACCTCCTTGGATTTCATATCAGTATTTGTAAGATATCCTTTCAGTCCATCCCATCTGGCATCCAGTTGATATTTGGTATAATCGATAGCTACTTTGATTTCTGATTCAAGTTTGAGGTACTTGTTATATCCCCTGTTATTGATACTGCTTTTGTCGATTTTCCCATTTTTTACCTTTTTCTCGAGCTTTTCAAGCCCCTTTTTCCTGTTGTGGGCATCTTTCTTCAATCTCTTTTCAGAAAAGCTTACAACCAGTCTATAACCGTCTTTTTTCACTTCTCCGGGATTGTCTTCGGTTATTTCCAGTTTCTGGATTGCATCTTTGATCTCTTTGCTTTCGTTCCTGATTTTACCGCCCAGTACAAACCTGTAACCGTGACTGATGAGTGCTTTGATATTGGCGCT
Organism: Cognataquiflexum rubidum; assembly: GCF_022538115.1. GTDB lineage: Bacteria > Bacteroidota > Bacteroidia > Cytophagales > Cyclobacteriaceae > Cognataquiflexum > Cognataquiflexum rubidum. The sequence continues at coordinate 761 of NZ_JAKZAL010000053.1, forward strand.
GGACAGTAGGCCTGCATCTGCAATTACTATAGGTTTACCGATGGAAAACTTCTTTTGGATATTTTCCAGAACAGGTATCAGGGTATATCCCTCATACGTACTGCCTTCAAAAATATCATATCCAAGCGGGTAGCCCTGCGGACCGACCAACAGCCCCAGTTTGATCTGGGGGTGCTGATGCTTGCCATCTTTTGAATAACCGATTTTCCGCAGATCATCTTCATCCGGAGCCTCAAAGTATAATGTGGTCACGTCATAGAACACAATGCCGATATGCCCTCCCAGAATCTTCTCAAAGTGATTGAATGTTATTCTCTCTACATCCTCTTTGAACTCTTTATGGATCTTATCCATATACCGATAGATGGAATAAACACTGACTTCCTTGTTTTTGAATCTGGACAGGTAATCAACTGTTTTTAACTTGGAGCCGGGATAAACCAGTCTGGACATAACCAAGTCCCTAAATAGATCATCGATTCCGATCTTATGATAACCCATTGACTCATAAATTCTTCCTAGTATGTAGTCCGGACCTACTAATTCAATCTCGTTGTTGACCACATTCGAGAGAATGGATTTTAAGCTGCTGTCCCGGTCATTTGAAAACAGAAAAGTCTGACCTTGTATTCTCTCAATCTCAAGCTTGGCCTGACGTTCAAGAATATCCAATTCCGTTTCATCAAAGGAACTTCCGATTGACTTGACCACTTTATTGATCCTGCCAACTTTCTGGATAATCTGAACACTGAAACTACCACTTGAATTCTTCTTCCGTCTCACAAACATGATCTAAAAATAGACCGAGACACCCAAAATCACAAAATCAAGACAAATAAATAGCTATATTTCAACTACTTAATTTACACCTAAAACATACCCGCACAAAACAGG
>NZ_JAKZAL010000054.1 GCF_022538115.1 Cognataquiflexum rubidum
TCCCGATAGCTATCCATAAGCGTCAAGCTAAGAAGAAATTTAGAATTTCAAGATGGTTGTTTTTGCCTTTTTTGGTTTCTGCCCTGCATTTCTTCTTTGCAGTTTCAAACAGGTTTACCAGCCAGGTTTCCAGGTTTTCACTATAAAATACGGCCTTTCTCATTTCGTTGGAAAGTCTCATCACAGTTTTGAAAAACTTCCATTCGCTGAGTTTTATAGGCTTTTCTCCTTTTTCACTTAGGTCTTCTATTGCCGCCAAAAACCTGCGGTTTATCATTATCCATATCATTTTGGCTATAAGCTGGCATTTAAATCTTTGGATTCTTACAGGTTTGACCCTATTAAGTTTCATCTGTGACTTCCACGTTTTGAATATCAGCTCTATCTGCCACCTCAGACTGTAGGTCTTCCGTACCTGTTCTGCGTTTGCCCACCCCTTTGGTAAATTGGTGATGATCATGTTGAGTCTTGTTTTGGCCCTGTAATCATCTGAGAGGGAGTACCCTTTGCTTTTTGCGGCCCTTTCAGCCTTCCTTATCCTTTCCCTGTAGGTCTGCTCACTGACCTTTTCCAATATCAACCGTGAAGGCAGCAGTTTTTTGCCTTTTTCTATCAATACATCGATTTCAATCCATCTGAATCCATTTTTACTTAGTTTCTTTTCGATTTTCACAAAGTCCAATGGCTTCTTCTCGCTATCCAGAACGGTCCATCTTGTATTGAGCCTGTTTACATAATATGAATGGTTTTGGCCGATCCGGTCGATATATTCCTGACTCACATAGGCAAGATCCCTAATATACAGGCAGTTCGGTTCTATCCTATCCAGGCTTTCCTTGGAATCCTTTTGGTCATTTCTGTTGGCAGGGGTGATGTTCAGGTCAGCAACACCTCCTGCTATCAGGTCATATTCGAACTGGATGCTTATCTGTGAGTCAACCCCAAAGCCACCGTGTCCCTTAAAATCCTCTCTGAACCTCTTGGGCAATTTAAACCTTGTGGAATCTTTGATGAGTATTTTGTCAAACCTGTAGGCATTTTCGGCTGTTAAGACAGCGGTTGCTTTTTTACCCAGCTGGTCTTGAAGGACTGCGGATATGAAACGGACTGCAGAATCATTGAACCGTTCCTGAATGGCCTGTTTGGAAATATGGGTTCCATAATACTGCGAAAAATCAAGGGCTATATCCTCAAGGCTTTGAAGCTTGGTGTCCCGTTCTGAAAAAAGAAGCAGTTCAAGAAATCTTTTCCCGTCCAGAACAGATTTCCTCTGCACGAACTGATGGCTTCTGGCAAGCTTGTTTAGGGAATCTGTATCGAATGAATCTTCGAAAAAAGACTTGAATTTATCAAGGTATTTATCGATAAATTGTTGATTTTCAGCTTTGTTCTTCTCCTAAATATACTTAAATTAAAGAAAATAAGGCAGGGAAACCCAACCGTTCATTGAATAACCTGCCTTATTAGTACACTAAATCTTATATAAATATGGAAAAGAACACTAAGTATTCCAAGGGAATACTACACCCTTTTCAATATCTTCCTAGCTGTTTCTATTTTTGTTAGCTTGACGGCTATGGATAGCTATCGGGA